>JAWOKS010000035.1:0-68914 GCA_033854115.1 Thermoplasmata archaeon | reverse complement strand
ACTCGGACGACGAAAGGGATCTCCTCCAACGTCGGCTCTTGCCCTAGCCGCAGCTCGGGAAGGTCGCCAAGCGTCAGGCCCCGCTCGCCCCGGTAGGAACCGAGGACTTGGGGGCGGAGGCCGGCGTGCGCCATGAGCAGGGCAATAGTCCGGCCCCGGGGCGTCAGCCGCTCGAGGACAAGGGCCAGCTCCTCGGGCGTCGGAACGCGCTCTCGCTCGAGGCTCGCCCCATAGATGGGCTCGAGCTTCGGATACCCATCGAAAGGCACCCGGCGGTACGCCAGATAGTTTCGGAGCCCCGAGAAAGTCTTCTCGATGTACGTATCGAGGCGCCCCTTCCGCTTGAGGGCAGCGGCGTACCGAGTGAGCCTCGAGCGAAGCCCGTCCGCGTCGTCGCGCGCGGCCCCGACAACCCCCTCCGCGTCAAGGCCGATCCGCTCGAGGAGGAGGTCGAGCTTCCGAAGGTCAACGTCGGCGGACAAGAGGCTGCGGAGCGCGCGGCCCTCGTACCACTCGCGGACCTTCGGGTCCGTGAGCAGCCGCCGGCGCCCTGTTCGCTCGACGCCCCCCGGTTTCGCTGCCCTCGCCGGCATCATCCGGGATGAGCGTTGAACCGATAGATAAGGACTCGGTTAGCCGGGGGGTATGGGCGCGGCCAGATTCGAACTGGCGACCTTCACCATGTCAGGGTGACGTCATAGCCACTAGACCACGCGCCCGACGGCGCGCGCACCGACGGGTCGCTCTTAGCGGTGACGGCCTCACGCTCAGCCGTAGCCGCCCGGGAACTGCCCCTGGTCGGGGTGCTCGGTCCAGTGGTAGTAGCCCATCGACTGCCGCTGGGCCTCGGTCGACTCCTGGCGGAGGCCGCCCTGGAACGAGCCGTAGGCCTCGCGGACCTGCTCCTCGATCGAGCGGGCCCGCTCGAGCGCCCGGCGGATGTGGTCCGCCTCCACGAACTCGCTCCCCGAGACCGCGGCGAGGTCGCCGGCCGTGCGGATGAGCCCCCCGAGCTCGCGCAACCGGAGCGTGAGCGCGTTGCGGCGGCCGTCGAGCGCCTCCGCCCGGCGCCGGGCCTCCTTAATGAGCTCGAGGATCGCGTCGCGCGTGGCGGGCCGGATCCGCCCGTCCACGGCGATCTCTTGGGCGCAGAACTGCGCGAGCCGGAGCCGGTTCGCCTCGTTGTCCGGCATCGTCGTCTCGAGGAGGACCTCGTAGCCGGAGCCCGCAATGCGGGAGCGGAGCGGGGAGAGGAGGCCGTGGAGGTCCTGGATGTTCGCCGCGGCGACCAGGATGAAGTCGCACGGCACCCCGTCGACCCGGACCGCGGCGCCCCCGCTCTGGGGGTTGCGGCCCGAGATCGGGAACCGCTTCTCCTGCATCGCGGTGAGGATGTGGCGCTGGAGGAAGCCGAGGTGCGGGAGCTCGTCGATGAAGAGGACGCCCTCGTGCGCCTCGTGGATCGCCCCCGGGATTACGCGCTCGTAGGGGAGGCTCCCGAGCTGGGGATGGCCGCCGTAGGGGTCGTGGCGGACGTCCCCGAGCAGCTCGGTCTCGCTCGCCCCGGTCGCCATGAGGAACGTGTTGCGGTCGAGCTTCACGAGGACCTTCCGCGGGCTCTCCCGCTGGATCGTGCGGCGGCGCTCGAGCGCGCGCTGGTCGAGGACCTTGATGCGGTCGCCGGCCCGTTCGTAGCCGACGACCTCCTCGACCCCGTTGCGGAGGCGCGTCGTCCGGACGGACTCCTGGGGGTTCCCGCCGGGAGTGACCGTGAGCTCGAGGATGCCGCCGACGAGGTCGCGGAACGGGTTCCCGCTCCCGCCGACCCCGGGCAGCACCTGCTTCACGTTCCCGCAGCTCGGGCAGTACCGCTCGCTCGGGAGCGAGTAGAAGCTGCAGCGCGGGCACCGGTAGCCGAGCCGCTCGGCGACCGACGCGGGGGCCTCCGTCGGGGCGATCAGCTCGCCCTCGACCGAGCGGGCCGCCTCCCGCTCCCGGTAGACCTCCTCGCGCGTGACGATCTCGACGGTCGGCCGCTCGGGGTTCTCCGGATTGTGCACGACCCGGAGCTCCGAGCGGGGCCGGTCGAGATGGAGCGCGAGCGCCTGCGCGGTCATCGACTTCCCGACCCCGGGGGGTCCGACGAGCAGAAGGTGCCGGTGCTGGTAGGCCGCGATCCTCGCGATCTCGACGGCCTTCTCCTGGCCGATCACCCGCTCGAGCGGGTCGGTCGGGATCGGCACGTCGCGCGTCGACTCGATCTCGTCGACCGCGACCGGGCGGCGGGTCGCTTCGGTCGCCATCGTGGGGACCCGTGGAGGGATGCTCCGCTCTTACGGTCGTCGTGCCGCGGCCCGCGGCCGCTCGGCCCGCGCGGGGGACCTACCTCGGGCCCGACGGCCCGGCGAGATCGGCACGGGTGTAGATCTTGACCTGGTCCGGGAACTTCCCGATCGGCCCGAGCCGGGTGCCGACCACCGTACCGATCCCCTTCTCCTGGGCGACGTCGAGGAGGCGCTGGCTCACGATCCCGTCGAAGACGACGGCCTTGGTCGGCGTGGTGAGCTGCGCGATCGCGTCGATCATCTCCTTCACCGGGGCCTCGCCGACGACGGCGTCGTTCTCCCCGACGAAGAGGCAGCGCGACGCGTTCTCGACCCCGTTCAAGAGCTCGAAGTAGCGGCCCAGCTCCGGGCTCAGGGGAGCGGCCGGAACCGGCGCCGGGGCCGGGCGCGGCGGACCACGCTCGCGCTCCTCGCGCCGGGACGGCCCGCCTCCGCCCTCCCGTTCCTCGCGGCGCTCCGCGCGGCCGCCTCCGCCCTCGCCCCGCTCCTCGCGGGGCTCGCGCGTGGCGCCCGTCGACTCGAAGCCGCTCATCTCGAGGTACTGGTTGATCGGGATCTTGTTCCGGAGGCACTTCAAGAGCTGCTTCTGCGTGAGCTCCTCGACCTCGGACCCGCGCGGCGCGCGGGCCACGAAGTCGATGTCCATCGTCTGCAGCATCTCGCGCAGGATCAGCTCGCCCGCCCGGTCACCGTCCGTGAAGACGGTCACCGTCTTGCCGCGCGAGAGGTCCTTCACCGTCTGCGGAACGCTCGTCCCCTCGACGGCGATGACGTTCTTGATCCCGCAGCGGAGGAGGTTCAGGACATCCGACCTCCCCTCGACGACGATCAGCGCGTCCGCCTGGTCGATGTTCGGCCCGGCGGGGAGGTGCTCCGCGCCGTAGGTCGTGATCTCCTCGACCTGGACGGCCGAGCGGACCGCCTCGGTGAGGTCGAGGCCGACGCCCTTCGAGTCCTCCTGCAGGCGGCCGAGGATCTCCTTGGCGCGCTCGACGACCTTCTGGCGCTTCGAGATGCGGATGTCTTCCACGCTGACGACCTCGACCTTGGCCCGGCAGGGGCCGATCCGGTCGACGGTCTCGAGGCCCGAGGCCACGATCGCGGTCTCGACCTGGTCGAGCGACGACGGGATGACGATCTCCCCCTCGCTCTTGCCCTTGCGGCTGTCGATCTCGACCTCGATGCGGCCGATGCGGCCGGACTTCTGGAGGTCTCTCAGGTCGAGCTCGTCGCCGAGCAGGCCTTCGGTCTGGCCGAAGACCGCCCCGACGACGTCGGGCTTGTCGATGACGCCTTCGGCGGTGATGCGGGCGCGGATCTGGTACTTGGCGGCGTTAGGGTCGTTGGTCATGGGTCTGGTTGCTCCTGGTGCGAAAGGCCGTTCGGGCCGGCGCTCAGGAAGATTCCCTAGGTACCGACAACGTCGCCGGTCGATGCGCGGAGGCTGCGACGGGAGCGTGGGGTGAGCATGAGTCGCGGGTCCGGATCTTCCGGCGACCGTCGGAGGGGTCCTCCGTGCGTCCCCGGAACGTTCTCTCGAACCCAGCCACCCAGGGTTCGTATTTAAGGCGACCTACCTCCGTGCTAGCCCGACGGACGGTGGTGGCCCGGCTCCACGGGGGCGTCAACGGTCCCGCCCGCGGGACGCGAGGCCAGTCGGGAGCCCGGCGCCCGCGCATCCGGGCCCGCGCGAGCCCGCGGCCTGAGGAGCCGTTCGGTGCCTCTCCCGCGGAAGTTGCTTAATAGACAGTTCCCTACGCCGACGCGGAGCACCGTTCATGCCTCGTCGGACGCGTCCGAAGGTCGACACCGTTCCCGAGCCCAGCACTCCGCCCGCGGAGCCCGCCCTCGCGGAGGACGATTTCCTAACCTCCCTGCGGGACGAGCTCGCGAAGCGGCAGCGGGCGGTCGGCGCGACCACGGGCGAGGACCTCTCGCATCGCGCGGAGCTCAACAAGCGCCTGCTCCAGGACCTCTGGGAGATCCACAACCAGTTCGAGGAGGTGAGCGTCCACCTCACGATCGACCCGTCCCAGACGCTCTTCGCGACGTTCCTCGAGTACCCGACCAAGTGGACGTTCAAGGAGAACTTCGACTTCGGTCAGGTGAAGACGATCGAGCTCGGCGACCGTGCCGCGGGCTGGGTCGGCTTCACGCTCCGCTTCTGGTACTACCGCACGCCAGAGGGGGTCAGCCGCCTCCGCGGCATCTTCGAGTGGTGCGACGGCGAGAGCTACCACCGCTACTCGGGCTGGATGCGGATGATGAGCCAGGCGGTCCTCTACGACGCGGCGGAGGACCGGGTCGACGTCCGGGACCTCCACCGCGTGCTCAAGGACATCGTCGTCCAGTGGTACGCGGCCCATCTCGAGCGCAACCCGGCGACGTTCGTCGCGCACCTCAAGGAGAAGTACCCGAAGGGCGCGTCGTACGCCAAGGAATCGTACCGCTAGATCGGGCGCCTTCCGGCTCGTCCCGGCCCCTCGACCACGCCCCGAGGGGCCGCGTGGCCGCGTGCGAGCGGCCCGGGGGACGAGGGTTGAAATAACGCGGGCCCTCTTCGCGGCCGTACGCGGGAGAACGTCGAGCGGGCCCGCTCGACGACGCTCCGCGCTTCGGAGAGGGGCGGTGGCGATCGGCCTGCGCGAGCATCTCGTGGCGTTCTTCGAGGAGCACCACAAGCTCGTCGAGGCGAACGCCCTCCGGCTCCTGCTCGACCAGGCCCAGCCGCTCGTCGTCTCGCGGGACGTGATGGAGCGAGCGGGCGCGGGGTCCCCCTTCGTGACCCAGGAGATGGTCCAGGCGGTGCTCGCCGAACGGGCGGGCGTCCGCGTGAGCGCGTCCGTCCGTCCTCCGGGTCCCGCCGCGGACGCGTCGGGGCCGGAGGGCACGGCCGAGTTCGCGGTGGTCCGGGAGGGGTTCTCGGGGCCGTCCCGGGCCGAGACCCCGCTCGAGGGGTTCACGGAGCTGTTCACCTCGCGCTACCGCCAGCTCTCGCGGCTCGTTCGGGGACGGGCCGGGCTCGAAGGGCTCCGGGCGGTGCACGACCTCCGCCCGTCCGAGGGGGTCCAGAGCGTGGTCGGCATGGTCCGCGAGGTCCGCACGACCTCGAAGAAGCACCACACGATCGTCGTCCTCGACGACGAGTCCGGCACCCTCGAGGTCCTCGTCCCGAAGGACTCCCCGGCCGCCCGCGTCACGTTCCTCCCCGACGAGGTCGTCGGGCTCAAGCTCCGGTGGAGCGCCGCGCGGGACCGGCTGCCGATCGCGGTCGGCGTGGAGCGGCCCGAGGTCGCGGTCTCCCGCCCCCGGCCGAACGCCCGGGCGAGCCGCCGGCTCCTCCTCCTCTCGGACCTCCACGTCGGCTCGAAGACGTTCCTCGCCCACGACTGGGCCGCGCTCGTCGAGTTCCTCGCCGAGCGGGGCCCGAGCCCCGAGCTCGCCCGCACCGTCGACACCGTGGTGATCGCGGGGGACCTCGTGGACGGGATCGGCGTCTATCCGCACCAGGACCGCGACCTCGAGATCCTCGACGTGGTCGACCAGTACGCGGAGCTCGGGAAGCGCCTCGCGGAGCTCCCGCGTCGCCTCCGGGTCATCGCGGTCCCCGGCAACCATGACGCGGTCTCGCCCGCGGAGCCCCAGCCGTCGCTCCCGGCGAGCCTCGCCCGCTCCCTCGGGGAGAACGTGACGGTGCTCGCGAACCCCTCGACGTTCACCGTGGGAGGGGCGATCGTCGCCGCCTACCACGGCCGGGGGTTCGACGACCTGATCCCCGCGCTCCCCGGCGCCTCCTACGGCCGGCCGACGGAGGTCATGCGGCGGATGCTCCAGATGCGCCACCTCGCGCCGATCTACGGCAGTCGGACCCCGCTCGCCCCGGCGGAACACGACGGCCTCGTGATCGACCCGGTCCCCGATATCCTCGTCACCGGCCACCTCCACACCTACGGGGTCGACCGCTACCGGGACGTCCTCATGGTCAACGCGTCGGCCTGGCAGTCGGAGACGGACTACCAGCGGATGCGCAACATCGTCCCCCACCCGTCGCAGGCGACGATCGTCGACCTCGCGAGCCTCGGCTACGCCACCGTCGACTGCACGGGGGGCCACGCGGTCGTGCGGGGGCCGGCCGCGTGAGCCCGTTCCCGGTCGAACCGGTGCGGGCCACGGGCCCGATGCGGTTCGTCCTGAGCACGTACCCCTCGCGCGCAAGCGCGGAACGCGCCGTCCGGGACGCGCTCGACCGCCGCCTCGCCGCGTGCGGGAGCCTCGTCGCCGCGACCTCGACGTACCTCTGGAAGGGGCGGCGCGAGACCGCGAGCGAGACGCTCGTCGTCTTCAAGACCGCACCGAAGACCGTCGGGGGCCTCCTCGCGCGGCTGAAGGCCTCGCACCCGTACGAGGTGCCCGAGATCGCCGAGCTCGACGTGACGCGCGCCGAGCCGAGGTACGTCGCGTACCTCACCGCGACCCTCGACCCGTCGTCGCTCCCGCCCCGGGGCCGGGCTAGGCGTCCGGGAGGACGGCGAGCCCGGGGAGCTCGAGCCCCTGGACGAACTCGAGCGCGGCCCCCCCGCCGGTCGAGACGAACTGGAACGCGTTGAGGACCCCGAGCGCCTCCGCGACGTGCGCGGAGTCGCCGCCCGCCGCGACGTGGTAGCCCGGGATCGTGGCGAGGCGGCCGAGGACCTCGGCGGTCCCCGGCGCGAACCGGGGGTCCTCGGCGACGCCGAGCGGCCCGTTCCAGAAGACGGTCTTCGTCCCCGTGAGCGACGCGACGAACGCCTCGCGTGTCCTCGGTCCGACGTCCCGGGCCACGGCGTCCGCGGGAAGCTCGGCCGCGGGCTCGACCGAGACGTTCGGGCCCCCGGCCCGCTCGACCACAAGGTCGGCCGGAAGAACGACCTCGGTCGCGGACGCCTCCGCCCGGTGGAGGAACTCGTCCACCGCGGCCTCGACCCCGCTCTCGACCGGTGTCGCGCCGAGCTTCGCTCCCTTCGCCCGGAGGAAGGGGAAGGCGAGCGCGCCCCCGACGAGGAGGCGGTCGACCCGCCCGAGGAAGCTCGAGAGGAACGGCAGCTTGTCGGCGACCTTCGCCCCGCCCACGAGGACGGCGTACGGCCGCTCGGCGCCGTCGACGAGCGGGCTCAGGGCCCGGACCTCGCGCTCGACCAGGAGGCCGGCGTACGAGGGGAGCTTCCGGGGGACCCCCACGGTCGAGGCGTGGGCCCGATGGACCGCGCCGAAGGCGTCCTCGACGAACAGCTCGCCGAGCTGAGCGAGCTGGGCGGCGAACCCCGCATCGTTCGCCTCCTCGCCGGGGTGGAACCTGAGGTTCTCGAGCAGAAGGACGTCCCCGTTCCCGAGCCGGACGACCCCCTCGAGGGCGTGCATCCCGACCGCGTCCTCGGCGAGGGGGACCGGCTGGCCGAGGAGCGCGCTCAGGCGGTGCGCGACCGGGCGCAGGGAGAGGCTCGGGTCGCGCTTCCCGTTCGGCCGGCCGAGGTGGGCGAGCAGCACCGTGCGAGCCCCGGCCGCCCGCAGGTGGTGGAGGGTCGGCAGGGCCTCCGCGATCCTCCGGTCGTCCGCGACCCCCCCGCGGCCGTCGAGCGGCACGTTGAAGTCGACGCGAACGAGGACCCGGTGCCCCCGCAGCGACGCAGATCCGATCCCCCGCTTCGGGCGCATGACGCCCGTCGGACGGCCCTTGCACTAAGAGCGTTGCGCCGAACGGCGGGTTCCCTCGACGCGAGCCTCCACGGCCGCGATCGCGCGGGCGGTCGCCGGGAGGTCGAGGCCGAGGGCGCGTCCCCGCCTCAGAAGCTCGCCCGAGATCGCCGCGATCTCGGTCGGGCGTCCGCGCTCGACGTCCTGGAGCATGCTCGAGCGGTTCACGGCGGTCGCCTCCACGACCCGCTCGAGGTCAGCCCGGGCCTCCCCGGGCGCGAGGTCGATACCGCTCGCCCGAGCGACGCGCACGGCCTCGTCGAGCAGCCGCTCGGCCTCTTCCCGCAACGGACCGGATAGCAAGGTGCCGTTCGGAACGCCGTGGGCGGCCGTGACCGGGTTGATCGCGGCGTTGACGACCGCCTTGCGCCAGACCTCCCGCTCGAAGCTCCCGCTCCCCCGCACGGGGTAGCCGGTGCGGGCGAGGACCCGGGAAGCGACCTCGAGGGCAGGGGACGTCGGGCCGGCCGCCTGGGGCTCGGGGAGGACGATCTCGCCGGTCCCGCTCGCCCGGACGACGCCCGGGGCGACCAGCGTCGCCGGAACGGTGTGCACGGCCCGGACGACCTCGGTCTCGGGCCGTGCCCAGCCGCCCGCGAGGAGGCCGGCGCGCGCCTCCTCCTCGATCCCGAGCCCGTTGCCGAGGAGGACCGTGGGGGTCGGCTCGAGCGCCCGGGCGAGCGCTCCGGCCGCGGAGCGAAGGTCGAACGATTTCACCGTGACGAGGACGACCTCGGCGGGTGCCGGAGGCACCTCCGTCGCGGCCCGAAGGCGGAACGTCCCGGCGCCAAGCCCCTCGACCCGGAGGCCGTGGGCCCGTACCGCTTCGACCGTCGCCGGCCGGGCGACGAGGACGACCTCGTCCCCGGCGGCCGCGAGGCGCGCTCCGAAGAGGCCGCCGACGGCTCCCGCGCCGAGCACGACGACGCGCACGTGCCCGACCCGGACCTGCCTAGCCGAGGCGACGGACCATCTCGGCGAGGGCCGGGCTCTTCCCGTAGTCCCGGCGGAGGAGCGCGAGGAGCCCCTCGTAGTACCGTACCTGGTCGCGGGCCTGCCGGACCTTCAGGCGGAGGTACTCCTCCTCCCGCCGGAGCCGGGCGAGCTCGCCCGCGAGCTCGTGGAGGGTGGTCCTCAGGAAATCGATCCTAGCGGAGAAGCGGTCCGCGCGCGGCACTGGTCACCTCGATGGGCGGGATCCGGCCGGAGACGTCCACGAACTCCCGCGACGCCTGCTCGAGCTTCTGGAGCTCCTTGCGCAGCCGCCGGAGCCGGGTCTCGAGCCGGTGCCGTCGGTCCAGGATCTCGTCCAGGGCCTGCTCGAGCGTCTGCGCCCGACGCAGCCACTTGTCCCGTTCCTGGACCCCGGCGAGCGCGGAGTCGACGCGGCCCATCGGGCGCCCCACGGGACCCTCGGCGAATCAACCTTTCGGGCGAGGGGCGGGGCCGGCACCGTTAAGCCCGGGGACCGCTCGACCGGACCGGGGTCGTACCGTTGACCGGACTCGGGAAGATCGTCGTACTCGGCGCGGGCAACATCGGGGGTTCGCTCGCCCAGCGGCTCGCGGAAGCGGACCTCGCGAAGGAGGTCGTGCTGGTCGACATCGTCGAGGGGCTTCCTCAGGGCAAGGCGCTCGACCTCCAGGAGTCGGCCCCGATCCTCGGCTTTGCGACCGGCGTGACCGGCGCCACGTCCCTCGACGCCCTCCGCGGGGCCGACGTCGTGGTCGAGACGGCCGGCTTTGCCCGCAAGCCGGGGATGAGCCGCTCCGACCTCCTCGAGAAGAACGCCGCGATCGTTGGGGCCCACGCGGACGCGGTCCGCGCCCACGCCCCCGGGGCGGTCGTCCTGGTCGTGACGAACCCGGTCGACGTGATGACCGCCTACTTCCAACAGCGGAGCGGGCTCTCGCCCGCGCGCGTCTTCGGCGAGTCCGGCACGCTCGACACCGCGAGGTTCCGCTGGTTCGTCGCGGAGGCGCTCGGGGTCGCGCCGCGGGACGTGACGGGGTTCGTGCTCGGCTCCCACGGCGACACGATGGTCCCGATCCTCTCGCTCACGAGCGTCGGCGGGGTGCCGCTCTCCCGGCTCCTCCCCGCCGATCGCCTGAACGCGATCGTCGAACGGACGAAGCAGGGCGGGGCGGAGATCGTGAACCTGCTCAAGATGGGCAGCGCCTACGTCGCTCCGACCGCGAGCCAGGCCGAGCTCGTCCGGGCGATCGCGCACGACGAGCATCGCCTGCTCTCCGCCTCCGCGCACCTCGACGGCGCGTTCGGCGAGCGGGGGGTCTACATCGGCGTCCCGGTCGTGGTCGGGCGCGCGGGGATCGAAAAGGTCGTCGAGGTCGAGCTGACCGCGGCCGAGCGCGCCGCGTTCGCCGCGAGCGTGAAGGCGGTCCGGGCCGACCTCGAGGTCCTCGCGAAGCTCCCCGCCGCGCGGTAGGGTCGGGCGATGGCGGAGGGAGCGCCGGTCGCAGAGAGCGGCTACATCGAGATCAAGCGCCGCCTCGGGACCCTGCGCACCACGACCGACGCGAAGGAGCGGGCGCACATCACCGTCCGGCCCGAGGTCTGCGCGAAGTGCCCGCACTCGCGCTGCACGTTCACCTGCCCCGCGAAGTGCTACGAGCGGATCGACGGCCTGCTCGTCTTCCGCTACGAGGACTGCGTCGAGTGCGGGACGTGTGACATCGCCTGCGACCAGGGCTCCGTGAGCTGGCACCTCCCCCGCGGCCCGTACGGCATCCGCTACGCCTACGGCTGACGGAGGGACGCGGCGGCCGGGAGCCCGGCGGCCGCTCCGGGGCCGCCTCCGGCGTTCCTGTCAACGCACAGGTTAAAGCCCCCCCGCCCGGCTGCGAAGCCCGGAGGAGCCTCTACGCCGCCCGCCGCTGCCGTCCCTGCCGCCTCGACGCTCTTTCCCTACCGTCCGCGTCCGCCGCAGGAGGCGATCCTTCGCGAGGTCGGGGAGGTCGTACGGACGGGCGGCGCGCTCCTCGTGCACGCGCCGACCGGCACGGGCAAGACGGTCGCGACGCTCGCCCCGCTCATCGAGCACGCCGCCGCGGCGGACCATCGGGTGCTCTACCTCGTCCGCACCCACGCCCAGGAGGTCCAGGTCCTGCGCGAGACGGCGACGATCGGCCACCGGCTCGAGCAGCCGATCCTGACCGTCGGCCTCGAGGGCCGGGCCCGCCGCTGCTTCCTCCTCGAGAACGACCGCGAGGTGAAGGGCGCGACGGCCGAGGAGCACGGAAAGCTCTGCGCCGACCGCAAGCGGGCGACGGACCGCGCGCTCCGGGGGGAGGCCCCCCCCACGCCGCCGCGCGAGTTCCCTGAGGACGGCGAGATCGACCTCACCGACCTCGACGGATGTCCGTACTACGCGCGGGTCCTCGGCGCGGACGTCGACGGGCTCGTCGAGCGGTTCCGGGCGAAGCCGCCGCTCCCCCAGGAGTACGAGGCGTACTGCCGCGGCGAGAACCTCTGCGCCTACGAGCTCACGAAGCGGCTCCTGCCCCAGGCGCGCGTTGTCACCGCGCCGTACGCGTTCTTCTTCCATCCGATCATCCGGCGGTCCCTCTTCGGCTGGATGGGCTGCGAGGCCTCGAAGGTCGACGTCGTCGTCGACGAGGCGCACACGCTCCCGGACTACCTGCGCGACGTCTCGACCGTCACCCTGCCCGAGGAGTCGGTCCGGCGGGCCCGGGCGGAGGTCGAGGAGCGCGGGGACTTCCAGCTGCCGGACGGCCCGAGCGCGACGCGCTTCTTCGATGTCGTACGCGCGGCGATCGAGGAGCTCAACCACGCGCTCGTGCGGGAGGACGACGCCGTCCTTCCCCCCGGGGTCTTCGAGGAGGCGCTCCTGCTCGCCCTCGGGGGCACCAACCACCGGCTCGACACCTGGCTCGGGGCGCTCGCGACCTGGGGCGAGAACCTCAAGGACGAGCGGCGGCGCGAGCGGCGGCTCCCGAGGTCCTGGGTCCACACGGTCGCGCTCACCTTGCTCTCCTGGCCCCGGCTCGAACCGCCCGGGTACGCGAAGGTCGTCACGCGCCTCCCGCGGCCCGCCCTCGAGGCCTACGCGCTCGACGCTGCCGAGGCCGCCCGCCCCCTCACCGAGTGCCATAGCTCCGTTCACCTCTCGGGGTCCCTCGCCCCGCTCGAGACGTACCGGCGGGCCCTCGGCCTCCGCGAGGACACCCGGAAGCTCGAGGTCCCCTCCCCGTTCCCGCGCGAGCACTGCCGCTTCCTCTACGATCCCGAGCTCGCGGTGCAGGCCGACGAGCTGAGGCGCGACCCCCACGCGGTCGCCCGGCTCGCCGACCGCGTCGCGAAGGTCCTCGAGTGCCTCCCGGTCAAGACGGCGGTGTTCTTCCCCGACTTCGACCTCATGCGCCGGGTCCTGGACGCGGGCCTCCTCTCGCAGCTCCCGCCGAACCCGTTCCTCGAGTTCGCACGCCTGCCGGCGTCCGACCTCTGGCGCTCGATCGAGGGCTGGAAGAACGACCCGCACAGCTCGATCCTGGTGGGGGTCGCCGGCGGCCGTCTCGCCGAAGGGATCGACTACCCCGAGGAGGAGCTCGAGGCGGTCGTGCTGGTCGGCCTCCCGTACCCGCGGGCGACCGCGCGCCAGCGCGCCCTGGAGACGTACTTCGATCGCTCGGGCGGACGGGGCCGCGAGCACGCGGTCCACGCTCCGACCGAGCGGGCGGTCCGTCAGGCGGTCGGACGCCTCGTCCGCTCCGAGCACGACCGGGGGCTCGTGATCGTCCTCGACCGGCGCGCGCCCGCCTTCGCGAGCGCGATGCCCGGGCTCGAGCCGATCGGCGACCTCGCCCAGATCACGCGCGCCTTCTACGGCCGGCGGGCCCGCTGGTCCCCCCGGGCGAGCGAAGCTCCCGGACGCCGGGCGGAGCCCGCGGTCCCGCGGGTGGAGCCGCCGCCCGACCGCCCCCCGTCCGCCGACGACACCCTTTAGACCGGTCCGGGGCGCGCTCCCCCGGGGAGAACGCTCAATAGGGGGGGCCGCGCATCGGCGCGACCGTGATCATCACCCGGACGCCCCTCAGGATCAGCTTCGCGGGGGGAGCGACCGACCTCCCCTCCTTCTACCGGGCGTACGGGGGCGGCGCGGTCACGAGCGCCGCGATCGACCGGTACATCCACGTGCTCGTGAACCCGAAGTTCGACCGCTCGATCCGCGTCGCCTATTCGCGTACGGAGAACGTCGACAAGCTCGCCGACCTCCAGCACGGCCTCGTCCGCGAGGCGATGAGGGTGGTCGGCCTCCATGAGGGGATCGAGGTCCACACGATCGCCGACATCCCCTCCGAGGGGACCGGGCTCGGCTCCTCCTCGACCCTCACGGTCGGGCTCTTGAACGCCCTCTACGCCTACCGCGGGGTCCTCCGGGAGCCCGCCGAGCTTGCCCGGGAAGCGTGCGAGATCGAGATCGAACGCCTCGGGGGGACGCTCGGCAAGCAGGACCAGTACATCGCGGCGTTCGGGGGCGTCCACTACTTCGAGTTCCGCTCCGACGACTCGGTCCGGGTCGCCCCGATCCCGCTCTCGACCCGGGACCGGGAGGAGCTCAGCGACCACCTCTCGCTGTTCTACACCGGCACCTCGCGCCGGGCGGAGAAGATCCTGAAGCCGCAGAGCGAGCGGACCGGGGTGAACCGCCCCGCGCTCGAGCGGATGCGCGCGCTCGCGGCCGACGCGCGGGACGCGATCGTCGGGAGGGACTGGGCGAGGCTCGGCGGCATCCTCGACGAGGGCTGGACGCTGAAGCGCGGCCTCGCGGAGGGGATCTCGAGCGGGCCGATCGATGCGTGGTACGCCGCGGCGAAGGCCGCCGGGGCCTGGGGCGGGAAGATCACCGGGGCGGGAGGCGGCGGTTTCCTCTTCCTCCTGCACCCTCCCGAGCGGAGCCGTCAAATAGCGGAGGCCCTGTCGCCGATGGAGCGGCTCCCGGTGCGGATCACCCCCGAGGGCTCGCGGATCCTGTTCGTAGGTCGATGAAGGGGCTCGCGGGACTCCCGGCGTACGTCCGGACGTATGTCGCCGACACGAAGACCGCGCTCCAGGAGGCGTACCTCCTCGCGGGGCTCGAGCGGGTCGTCCCGCTCCTCCTCCAGGCCCGGGCCGACGGTCGGACGATCTTCTTCTTCGGCAACGGAGGGAGCGCCTCCACCGCCTCCCACTTCGTCGTCGACATCGGCAAGGCGACCGCGAAGGGCGACGGGAAGCGCTTCCGCTGCGTCGCGCTCGTCGACAACGTCGAGAGCCTCACCGCCTGGGCGAACGACGTCGACTATGCGCGGGTCTTCGCCGAGCAGCTGAAGGGGCTCGCCCACTCGGGCGATGTCGCGGTCGGGATCTCGGGGAGCGGCAACTCCCCGAACGTCCTCGAGGGGATGAAGACCGCGCGCGCGCTCGGCCTCGCGACGGTCGGCCTCACGGGGATGGGCGGCGGGAAGCTGAAGGACCTGGTCGACGTCGCGATCGTCGTGCCGTCGACCAGCATGCAGCACATCGAGGACGTCCACCTGCTCGTCTGCCACCTGCTCACGGCCTACCTTCGGGACGAGCAGCCGTCGCTCGACCGATGACGGTCCGCGTCCGCGACTACATGGTGCTCGAGGTCGAGCACCTGAGGTCGACGACGACCGTCGGCGAGGCGATCGAGCGACTCACGCGGAGCCGGCACCACGGGCTTCCCGTGACGGACCCGGCGGGCAAGCTCGTCGGATTCGTGAGCGCGAAGGAGCTCCTCCGCCACGCGGGCGACCGCGCGACGACGCTCGCGGGGATCATCCGGCCCGGGACGTACACCGCGAACCCGGACACCGCGCTCGACGACGCGGCGCGCATCATGTTCCGCTTCGGCCTGAGGGACCTCCCGATCATCGACGAGCGGGGCCGGCTCTGCGGGGTCCTCTCGAACCTCGACGTTGTCCGTTCGCACTTCGAGCGAGCGAGCCCCTCGAAGGCCGACACGCTGAAGCGGCTCCTCGCCGAGCGCTACAACCTCCCGTTCTCGTTCCACCGGGGGCTCGTCCCGATCGACCGTTTGAGCCCGACGCAGTGGAAGGTCTTCGAGGACGAGCTCGAAGGCCGCCGGTACGAGCTCGAGCGGGGGTTCGCCGAGCCGGTGCTCGTCGTCCGGAAGGGCGACCGCTGGCTCCTCGTCGACGGCCACCACCGGGCGCTCGCGGCCCGTGAGATGGGCCTCCCCCAGCTCCAGGCGTTCGTCCTCACGTGCGACCGTCCCGAGGAGTTCGCCGCCCAGGAGACCGGGTTCGAGCGGATCGCGGCCGAGCACCATCTCCAGACCCTCTCGGACATCGAGATCGATCGCTCGGCCCATCACCCGCTTGTTGAGGTCACGACCCAGCTGCTCCGGCGGCTCGAGCGGGGCGTCGGGGTCACCGAGTCGTCGCCGTAGCGCCCGGGGGGTCGGTACCGGGGCGATATCAAACGCTCCCGGCTCGTCCCGCCGCCGATGGCTCTCCCGCTCCCGGCGCTCGACCTCAACGCGTCCCTCGCGCCGTTCGCGGTCGTGGCGATCGCGATGGTCGCGATCACCGTCCTCGTGCTCGGGCTCGTGCGGCCGAGGGACGGCCGGCCGCCGCTCGTCACCCAAGCGCTCCTCACGCTCGCCGTGATCGGCGGCGGCTCGGTCCTGCTCCTCGCGCTTCTGTTCGTCTTCCTCGACCCGAACGGCACCGTCGCCTGGACCTGGGTCCTCCTCGCGTTCAACTTCATGATGACCGTGCCGGTCGGCCTCTGGTTCGTCGGCCATCTCATCTTCCGCGACCGGCGCGTGGCGGAGCAGGGCTGGACGTGGCCGGCCTCGATCGGCGTGGCCGTGACCGGCTCGGAGGTCCTCATGGGCCTCCTCTTCGCGGTCGGCGCCGCCCCCGGTCCCCTCGGCCCGGGCCGGGCGCTCGCGTTCGGGCTCTCCTCCGCGTGGTTCTTCTGGTCGATGGCCGGGATCATGGCCGCCCTCGTCCTCTGGGCGCCGCTCTCCCGGCTCGCGCGGGCCGGGGGCCGGGCGCTCGTGCTTGTCGCGATCGTGGCCCCGTGGGTGGCGCCGTACCCTCTCCTCGGGGGCCTCGCGACCACCGCCGTCATGGGCGGCGCCTTCTTCGTCCTCGTCCGGGAGCTCGCCCGCGGGAGCCCGGCGGGCGACGAGGCGGGGCTCCTCCTCGGCCTCGGCGCGGCGTTCCTCGCGATGGCCCTCGCCGGGCTCGCGGTCGCGGTGAGCGGCGGCAGCGACCTCGGGGTGATCGCGTTCGGTGCGACCATGGGCCTCGTGATGGTCGCGGAGGTGAGCTACCTCTTGCGGCGGACGTACCTCGCCCGGCCCGTGGGGGCCGTCGCGCGGCCGCCCGTCGCGAGCCCGAGCGTCCCCGACCTCGGGACCACGCCTCCCGGACCCGTCGGGGGGCCCTGACCCCGGCTCCTCCCCGCCCCGCCGTGGGCCGATTCGTACCGCGGCGATATCAACGCGGGCCAGGTCCCCGCGCCGAAAGGACCGTCCTTGAACGTCGAGCCGTCCGCCCGTACCGCGGGCCGCTGGCGACGCCCCGTGCCGTGGCTGGTCGCCGGCCTGCTGTTGGCCACCGCCGCCCTACCGGCGGGAGCGTCGGTCGGACACCTCGTACGGTTCGCGCCGCTCGTCGGGGTCGGACGGGCCCTTCCGTTGGCCGGCAACCTCACCGCGAACTTCAGCGTGAACCTCACCGACGCCCCCTCGTTCGATCCCGCGTACCTCAACGTCACGGCGAACCTCAGCGCGAACGCGACGCTGACGGTGCAGATCCAGCTCCACAACAACGGGACGTACGCCCACACGTTCACCCTCGCGGACCAGGCGGGCACGCTGCTCAACCGATCGTGGACCCCCGCGGAGCTCGACAGCTACCTCGTCGCGCACCCCCCGCTCGCGAACGTGAGCCTCCCGGCCGGCGGGACGGGGTGGGCGAACGTGACGTTCAACGCCTCCAAGGTGCTGCGCTCCTACGAGTTCGTCTCGACGGTCCCGTACCAGTTCCAGGCCGGGATGTTCGGCTTCCTCAACATCGCCCCCGGCGGGCCCGCCTATCTCCTCGAGGACAACACGACGAGCCAGTTCCGCTTCGTCCCCGACGTGCTCGCCGCGGCCCCGACGGCGCACGGTGCGACGACCCTGCACGTCAAAGTGACGAACCTCGGCTCGATCCCGCACTCGTTCACCGTGTATCCCCAGCCGAACGAGACCGTGACGAGCCTCGGCCAGTTCGCGAAGAATCCCCCGCTCGTGAACCAGTCCGTTCCGATCCCGGGACCCAAGGGGGCCTCGACCTGGGCGAACTTCACCGTGCCCGGGCCCGGCGTCTACGAGTTCGTCTGCATGGTGCTGGGCCACTTCGCGAGCGGGATGTTCGGCTTCCTCTACGTCGGGGTGCTGCCGCCCGCGCCGAGCGCCCCGCCGAGCACCGCGATCGTCGACGGGTGGATCCTCGTCGGTTCCGCGGTGCTCCTCGGGATCGGAGCGGTCCTCGCCGTCGCGGCCGCGCTCTCCGGCCGCCTGCCCCGGGCTCCCCCCGCCCACGGCGGCCCTCGTCCCTAAGACGCGAGGACGCGGTCCGTCGTCCTCCTCCGGGCCGTCCCTACCGGGGACCGCCCCGGCCGAGGCGTCAGTAGATCTCGAGGAACGAACGCATCGTCCCGTGGAACGTCCCGCACAGCTCGGTGCACTGGATGAGGTAGTGCGTGCCGGGGGCGGCATCGGCCGGGACGTAGAGATCGATGTAGTTCGTCCGGTTCGGGAACGCGTCCAGGCGGATCCCGAGGCCCGGGATGTTGAACGAATGCACGACGTCGGTCGACGTGATGTTGAGCTGGAGGACCTCGCCGGGCTTCGCCCACAAGGCGCCTCCCGAGACGGAGTCGGTCGCCGCGTTGTAGGTCGAGACGACGTCCGTCCCGTTGGCGGGGTACTTGAACTCCCAGTACCACTGGTGCGCGATCACATCGACATAGGCGTCCGGGTGCGCCACGAGGGCGTCCTCGTCGTAGACGAGGATCGTCGAGTAGACCGCGACCCCGCTGATGAGCGCGACGACGGCGAGCGTCCAGGCGACCTCGAGCCGCTCAACCATAGCGCCGTCTCCGGGTCGCCGGGTCGCGGAACCTGAGGACCGCGTACACGAGGAAGGCGAACGTCACGATCGCCCCGGCCGCGCTGATCGCGATCATCGTCCAGAGAAGGGGGTCGGTGAGCTGGAGGTTGCTGCCACGGTCCGCGGGGAGCACGGTCGCGGCGAGCGCGATCGAGGCGAGCGCACGGCGTCGCCGCTCGGGCGGGGCGGGCATGCTAGGACGGGGCCGGTGCCCGTTCTTATCGCCCGCGTTCTTACCGCAGGACCGCCCGGTCGAACCGCAGCGGGACCGGTTCGCGCGAGACCGTACGTACGGAGGCGCTTTGAACGCGGTCCGAGGTGCGGTCGGGCGTCGGAGCTGGCGAGAGGGCATGAGGAGCTCGACCCACGGCCGGACGATCATAACGGCCGTCGGCGCCGCGCTCCTCCTCCTCCTTCCCGGGTTCGCAGCGGGGGTAGGCGTCCAAGCCGCCCCCGCCGGTCCCGTTCAGGTCGGCGCGGCCACGGGCCTCGACGTGACCGCGAAGTCCCCGTTCACGTTCGATCCGTCGCGGATCGAGATGGTGCCGAAGGGGGTGACGCTCACCGTGAACTTCACCAACGCCGACACCCTGCCGCACACGTTCACGATCCTCGACCGCGAAGGGTACGTGGTGCCGTCGACCGCTTCGACGCACGACCTCGACGTGCTCGTGCACACGTACGGCGTTCTCGTGAACATCACCGCGAACGAGACGAAGACCTACACGGCGAGCTTCACGACCCCGGCGACCGCGGGCTGGTACGAGTTCTTCTGCATGGAGCCGGGCCACTTCGCGCCCAGCACGGGCCAGGACATGTACGGGTTCATCGCGTTCGGCGAGGACCTCCCCGCGAACCTCACGGTGAGCGGAGGACCTTCGGGTCCGGGGATGGCGGTGTTCATCATCGTAGGCACGATCGTGAGCCTCACCGTGCTCGCGATCGTCCTCGGGTTCGTGATCGGGCGGCGGCGCGGCGCGGAGCACGAGATGCCCCCCGAGCGGCTCGGCTACCCGGAACCGAGCTCCCCCGCCCCGGTCCCCCCGACCCCGCCGCGCGCCCCCCCGAGCTCCTGACGGAGCGCCGGCGAAATCCCAACACAAGGTTCAAAAAGCGAAGGCGGCATGAGCTACGAACCTCGTAGTAGGTTCGGAGACCCACGATGGCTTGGGGGACCCCCAATCGCGAGCGCCGCGTCCTGAAGGCTGGACACTCCTCGATCGCCGTCACCCTCCCCAAACCGTGGGCCGAAGCGATGAACCTCCGCCCGGGGGACCTCGTCGTCTTCGACCAGAACGATGACGGGACCCTCTTCCTCAAGCCCGCGCCGACGCCCGGAGCCGCCGGCGGGGCTCTCCCATACCTCGTCCAGGCCCGGGCGTTCGACACGCCCGGCCTCCTCGAGCGCCTGATCGTCGGCGCCTACCGCGTTGGCCACGACGCCATCGAGATCCGGACCGACGTCGCGCTCGGCCCCGAGCGGGTCGAGGAGGTCGTGGAGGCCGCCCGCGGGCTGCTCGGGGTCTCGGTCGTCGCCCAGGAACCGAACCGGGTCGTGCTCCAGAACTTCATCGACCCGTCGAAGTACGGCCTGCCGCAACTGGTCGCGAGGATGAAGATGATCCTGATCGCCTTCCTCGAGGAGATGGAGGAGATCGTGCGGCGGCGCGCCCGGAGCCGGCGCGGAGCTACCCTCGAGGAGGAGGCGAAGAAGGTCCTCTCGCTCCTCGTCCGCCAGCTCGTCCTCGCGAGCCGCGACTGGTCGCTCGCGCGGCGAATCGGCAGCCCCGACCCGCGCCAGCTCCTCGAGTGGCGGGTCGTGGTCCACGCCCTCGAGGAGCTCGCGTCGACCTACGACGAGGCGCTCGGGCTCCTGAACGGGGACGCCGAGAAGCTCGGCGAGGAGGTCGCTTCGACCCTCACGACCCGCCTGCCCGAGCTCAAGGGCCGCCTCAAGGAGATCGTCGACGCGCTCATGCATCGCTCGCTCGAGGACGCGTGCGAGATCTACCAGGCCGCCCCGGGCTCGAAGCGCCCCGGCGCGGTGGGCCGGCGCCCCGGTTCCGCCCCGCGCGGCCCGACGTCGGCCCGCCTGGCCGCGCACCTGCTGGAACGGTCGGAGACGACCCTCCTGCTCCTCGCCGAGGTCGCGATCGACCGGGCGGTCGCCGCGGGCAACGAGACGATCCTCGTCGAAGCCGCGTAGCGTGCCCCTGCGGCCGGTGGGGACGATGGGTCGGGGATTCGGGCGATCCTTCGACCCGGGTTTATCTGCTCCGGGTCCGGACCGTTCGCACGAGTGAGGTCCTCCCGTACGAACGCCATATCGTCCGAACCCGGCTGGTCGCTCGGAGGACGGCGATGTTCGACTCGCTCGACGACTGGCTGATCATCGCGGTGGTGGCGGGGATCCTGTTCTACGGATCCAGCAAGATCCCGCAGCTGGCCCGGAGCCTCGGCCGGTCGGTCGGGGAGTTCAAGCGCGGGCGGCTCGAGGTGGAGCAGGAGCTCAAGGCCGAGCAGGCCACCCCGGCCCCGAACCCCCCGTCGACGGGTGCCCCCCGCTAGCGCTCGCGCCGGATTCCCGAGGGTCATGGGACCGACGCGGGACCACGCGGCGCGCTCGCGCGGGCGCTCGTCCGCCGCGTCGGAGGGGTCGAGGTGACCGATGGGGGATCTCGACCGGATCCTCGCGATCCTCACCGAGGCCCGCCGCCGCCTCGTCCGGATCGGGATCGTGCTCGCCGCGATCTTCGGCTTCCTCCTCACGTTCGAGCTCGTCCCGTTCCGGGGGACCCTCGCGGGGGTCGTCGTGCCGCTCGCCTACCCCTGGCCGAGCCCGTTCTACAACATCACCGCGCAGGTCTTCCGGGCGATGGTCCGCTGGATGCTGCCCCCCGGCGTCACGCTCCTCAACGTCGGGGTCGGGGACTCGATCGTCGCCCAGATGGAGATTGGTCTCCTCCTCACCCTGATCGTGGGCATGCCCTGGATCGTCCACGAGGTCGGGGCGTTCCTCGTGCCCGCGCTCCGCCGCAACGAGCGCGCGCTCCTCCGCGAGATCGGCGTGCCGGCGAGCGCACTGTTCGCGGTCGGCCTCGCGATGGGCCTCTGGCTCCTCACGCCGCTCACGTACCGGCTCCTGTTCGAGTACGTCGCGGCGATGGGCCTCGCGCCCAACCTCGGCATCCAGGACTTCGTCACGTTCACGCTCCTCTATTCGATCGCGTTCGGGGTCGTCTTCGAGCTGCCGGTCTTCCTCTACGCGCTCACGCGCCTCGGGGTCGTCCGCGCGACGGCCTGGCGCAAGCACTGGCGGGGCGCGGTCCTGGGCGCGCTCGTCTTCGGCATGGTCGTGACGCCCGACAATTCCGGGATCACGATGCTCCTCGTCGCCGCGCCGATGATCGCCCTCTACTTCGGCGGAGCGTACTTCGCCTCCCGCTGGGAGCGTCGGCGCGAGCCGAGGCCGGGTCCGCCGCCCGCCGTCCTGGGAGGGTGACCTAGCCGATGGCGCTCTTCTCGGACATCGACTGGATCATCCTCCTGTCCGTCGGCGCGTTCCTCCTCTTCGGCCGGAACAACGCCGCCGTCCTCCGCACGCTCGGCCGCTGGTACGGCCGTGCGCTCCGCCTCAAGGAGGAGCTCTGGAGCGAGGTGGCCCGGGCGGCGGAGCTGCCGGCCCCGCTCGGGCCCTCCGGCTCGGTGCGCGCTTCGCTCCTCGGCCTGGACGCCGGGCCGGCGGGCGGTCGGGGCATCCCGGCCGCGGTCGCCCGCATCCCGCCCGCCCCGCCCGTGAGCCCCCCTCCTCCTCCAGGGTGGCCGTGGACCGGCGGCTCCCCGGTCTCGACGTGGGCGACGACCGCGGACGGGGCGTTCGTTCCCCAGGAGGCCGTGCGATGAGCACCCTCTCCCCCGAGCAGATCGTGACCCTCACCGAGATCGCGGTGATGGTCGGCGGGATCGCGATCATCTGGGCGGTCTACCACGACAGCGAGGCGGCGGAGCTCCCGGGCGAAGCGGCAGTGCCCGCCCCGGGCGAGGCCGACGACGCCCTGCCCGATACCGAGGGGAGGACGCTCGCATGATGGGGGACCGCGACTGCTCGCGGACCTGCCCGATGGCCCAGGCGACGGCCGCGAGCCGCCTCGGCCTTCCCCCCGGCTACCTTCGCCGCGTCGCCGCGGTCGAGGGCGAGGTCGACGAGACGAAGCGCAACCTGCTCAAGCTGGCCGCGGTCGCCGGGGTGCTCGGGGTCGGGGTCGGGGGTGCGGTCGGGGGCGCCCTCCAGTACGTGCAGCCCCCCATCGTCGGGATCGCGTCGTACCCACGCACCCAGCTGTTCGACGTGGACGGTTCGCCCCTCACCGTCGCCAAGGTCGAAGCCGAGTACAATGTCAGTACCCCCGACCTCTACATCTTCAACTACCCGTTGCGCAACGAGCCGAACTTCCTCCTGAACCTCTACCCCGCGAGCGGTGCGCCGACTCCGCCGGACTACGCCACCGGCGCCGAGAACCTCCCCAACGGGATCGGCTCGAACGGCTCGATCGTCGCCTACAGCGCGATCTGCCAGCACTTGGGCTGTCCGGCGCCCGCGCTCTCGTACTACCCGCCGGGATCGTGCCCGGCCACGAGCTTCAACGGCCGGAACTACTACCTTCACTGTTCCTGCCACGGTTCGACCTACGACCCCACGAACAAGGCGGCGAACCTGACGGGACCGGCCGTGCTGCCGTTGCCCCAGGTCATCCTCACGACCGACGGCCCGGACACGAAGAGCGGGAACATCTTCGCCGTCTCGGTCGAGGGCCCCCCGGTGAACGGGCACCTCAACACGCTCCAGGGCGACTACAGCGTCGGCCCGACGAGCCAGCTGGTCAAGGAGACGCCGATCCCTCCTCTCTGCAGTTTCCCGTCCGCCTAGGAGGACCGGCTCGTGGGGTTCACGCGATGGTACAACCGCACCCTCAACCGCATCTGGGGGTTCGTCGAGGACCGGACCTCGATGCGGCGCTGGGCGCTGCGGCCCCAGCCCGAGTTCAGCTTCCAGCCGTCGTACTGGACCGGGGCGTTCGTCGCGAACGCCTTCTTCTACCAGGTCCTCTCGGGCGCCCTGCTGCTCCTCTACTACCAGCCCAGCACGGCGACCAACGCCACGTACACCGCCTGCGGGCAGACGGTCGGCTCGCTCTCCCCGGCCCCGGCCGCTTGGTGCTCGACCTACTACATCATCCATTCCGTGCCGATGGGCTCGCTCCTGCTCACGACCCATCTCTACGGCGCCTACGCGATGATCTTCCTCATGTTCGTCCACTTCTTCCGGGGCTACTACCTCGGCGTCTACAAGGCGCCGCGCGAGTTCTCCTGGATGGTCGGGACGCTCCTCATGGTCGTGACCATGGGGATGGGCTTCACCGGCTATCTCCTGCCGTACACCCAGATCTCGCTCAACGCGACGAACGTCGGGCTCGTCCTCGCGCTCCGCCTCCCGACCGTCGGCCCGCTCCTCGGCCCGTTGATCCTTGGGGACGGGACGCCCCAGGGGCTCCTCTCCCGGATGTTCGACGCCCACGTGCTCCTCTTGCCGGTCGCCCTCGGCGCGCTCCTCTACGCTCACATCGCGCTGTTCGAGTCGCACGGGATCGCCCCTGCCGCCTCCTCCGACCCCCTCCAGCGCCGCCGCTTCACGGAGAAGGAGGCGAAGACTCACGTGCCGTTCATGCCCCACATCCTGTTCTACATCGGCAAGTGGGCGCTGCTCTACGTCGGGGTCCTCTTCGGGATCGCGGCGCTGTGGCCATGGGACCTCCCGACGTACGTCGGGAATCTCGCGGTTTCGCCCGGGGTCACCGAGCCGGATTGGTACTTCCTCTGGCTGTTCAAGCTCGTCGACTTCCAGGGCGTGACGCCCGTTCTCGCGATCGCCGTGACGACCGTCCTCCTCCTGTTCGTTCTCTTCCTGCCGTTCCTCGACCGGTCGAAGCGGACGCACCCGCGCGACCGCCCGTTCTTCATGTGGCTCGGGACGTCGCTCCTCGGCTTCTTCGTCCTGATGACGGTCTGGGGCGGCGAGACGCCGGGCGTCGAGATCGCCCCGATGGCCGTCGCGACGACCGTCGGTCCGATCTTCCTCGTGAACGGGCTGGTCGTGCTGCTCTTCCATCTGCGGTACGCGCGCACCTACCGCCGCCGGCTCGCCGCGCGCGCCGCGGGCCTTCCGGGCGTCTACGGCCGGACGCCGGCCGCTCCCGGCCCCGCTCCCCTCACGACGACGGAGGCCGCGCCCCATGAGTGACGGCGGAGCCCCGGCCGCGCCCCCCGGGCGTGGGAACGGCGTGCTGTGGGGCGTGCTCGCCCTCCTCCTCCTCTTCGGGGCGGTCGGGCTCGCGACGTTCGTCTACGGTCTCCTCGGCGCGCTCGACGGGAGCCTGATCGCCGGGCTCGTCTCGGGGTTCGGGGCGGTCGTCGCGTTCCTCGCGTTCCTGTTCATGCTCGGCGTTCTCTACCGGGTCGACCGGCGGCGCGGGGCGGCCCAGCGGAGGGTGAGGCTCTTTGAGTAGCCCCGCCGAGCCCGACCTCGCCGCGCTCCAGCGCCGGACGCTCGACCTCTACGCCGCGATGACGGTGCTGATGCTCGTCGGCATCGCGGTCCTGGTCGCGTACACGATCCGGCTCGGGCCGCTCACGAGCCCCGGGGCGAACGAGTCGTTCGGCCTCGCGGTCGGGCTGATGGCGCTCATGGGCGCCGTCCTCTTCCACATCGCGGACCGCACCTACCGCGTCTGGCCGCTCGGACGCCGGTACCGCCCGGGCCCGCGCGCCCCGATCACGACGGAAGCCTGGGTGCGGGTGCTCCAGGCGCTGGTCGTCGCTCTCGCGCTCGCGGGCATCGCCTTCCTCATCGGAGGGCTCCTCACATGAGCCGGGAGGCGCGAGCGTGAGCACGCTCCTCACGGTCGAGGTCGAGATCGTCCTCATCGCGGCGTTCGCCGCGTTCCTCCTCGGCGTCCTCGGCTACCGGGGCGCGTGGCTCGTCCGCAAGATCGGCCTCTGGCTGTTCACGACCGACCACCGCCGCATCGGCCTCATGTACATCGCGACCGGGATGCTGTTCTTCTTCATCGGCGGGATCTACGCGGTCCTCATCCGCACCGACCTCGGGTTCGTCCAGGGCCTCGGCCTCGACCCCCAGACGACCCTCGGGATCTCACCGGACGTCTACTCGACCCTGTTCACGATGCACGGGGTGCTGATGATCTTCATGTTCATCATCCCGACCCTCGCCGGGTTCGGGAACCTCCTCGTCCCCTCGATGATCGGCTCGCGGGAGATGGCCCTCCCGCGGATCAACGCGATCGCGTTCTGGCTGATCCCGCCCGCGGGAATCATCCTGCTCCTCTCCAACGCGAACGCGGGCTGGACCGGCTACGTGCCCCTCTCCGTCGACCTCCCGGGGAACGGGATCGACCTCTGGATCCTCGGGCTCCACATCCTCACGATCTCCTCGATGCTCGGGGCCGTGAACTTCCTCGTCACGATCCTCAAGCACCGGGCGCCCGGCGTGCACTACTGGAACATGCCGCTGTTCGTCTGGGCGACCCTCATCAACTCGGTCCTGCTCATCTTCGCGCTCCCGAGCCTCTCGGTCGGGCTCACGATGATCCTCTCGGACCGCCTGTTCGGCACGCACATCCTCGCGGCGGCGAACGGCACGCCCCTCGGCGGGGCGCTCCTCTACCAGAACATCTTCTGGTTCTTCGCGCACCCCGAGGTCTACATCATGGTCCTGCCGGCGTTCGGCCTCATCTCGACGATCGTCCCGAAGCTCGCCCGCAAGGACATCTACGGCTACGGGGCGATGGCGATCTCGCTCGGGGTCTTCGCGGTGCTCTCGTTCGCCGTCTGGGAGCACCACATGTTCGTCACGGGGATCGCGACGAACGTCCGGTTCGTCTTCATGCTCTCGACGATGGCGATCGCGGTCCCGAGCGCGGTCAAGACGTTCAACTGGGTCGCGACGCTCTGGGGTGGCCGGATCTGGATGGCCGTCCCGATGTGGTTCAGCGTCGCGTTCATCACCGGGTTCGTCATCGGGGGCCTCTCGGGGCTCCTCCTCGCCTCGATCCCGATCGACTACCTCTACCACGGGACGTACTTCGTCGTGGCCCACTTCCACTACATCCTGCTCGGCGGGACGCTGATGGCGATCTTCGCGGCGATCTACTTCTACTTCCCGATCCTGACCCGCCGCTGGTACGACCAGCGGCTCGGCCACGTCCACTTCCTCCTCACCTACGTGGGCGTGAACCTCCTCCTCTTCCCGATGTTCATCCTCGGGGCGGAGGGGATGCCGCGCCGGGTCTACACCTACCTCTGGGCCGGGAACTTCCAGGCGCTCAACTTCGCCGCGACCCTCGGCGCCTACATCTTCGGGATCGGCCAGCTCGTCTTCCTCTACAACATCGTCTACTCCTACTTCGCGGGCGAGCCCGTGACCGTCGCCGATCCCTGGGGCGAGCCGCTCCCCTCCACGATGGTCGGGCCCGCGGCCGCCCCGCTCCCGTCCCGGGCGCCCACGCCGGTGCCGACCGCGGCGCCGGGGGAGTCCCCGTAGGAGGACGATGCGCGGGCACGACCTCTTCCGCGCGGCGTCGCTCGTCGCCGCGCTCCTCTGCTACTCCACGATCCTCCTCGGCGGGACCGTCATGGTCAACGGCGACGGCCTCGGCTGCCCCCACTGGCCGACCTGCTACAACAACGGCAACCTCCTTCCTGCGTTCGACGGGGCCGCGGCGGTCGAGTGGAGCCACCGGGTCGCGGCGTTCTTCCTCGGGCTCGCGGTCCTCGCCCTCACGGTCCTCGGGGGCCTCTACGAGCGGCACCGGCCGGTCCTCCTCGGCCTCGCGCTCGCCGCCCTCGCGCTCGTCACGGGCGAGGCGCTCCTTGGAGGGTGGGTCGTGGAGAGCGACCTCCGCGTCGAGCTCGTCCTCGTCCACCTCGCGATCGCGACGGCGCTCTTCGGCCTCCTGCTCGTCCTCGCCCTGCTCTCGAACCTCCGAGAGATGCCCCGCCGCTGGGTCGAGTGGGCGCGCCGCGCGACCGAGGAGCGCCCGCCCGCCCCCGCGGCGACCGAGGCGTCCGAGCCAGCGTCGGGCCGCCCGTCCGCCCCGCTCGGAAGGCCGGGCGAGAGCTCATCGGCCTAGCGGCCCTGGGGGTCGCCGTGGCGGGGTCCGGTCCTCAGGAGGCTACGCCCGACCCCACCCCGGTCCGGAGGACCGGTCGGCTCCGCGACTGGTTCTCGCTCGCGAAGCCCGGGATCACGGCGCTGATCTGCTTGGTCGCGGTCGCGGGCTTCCTCCTCGCCTCGCCGAGGGCGATCGACCTCGTCCGCCTCGCGGAGGTGGTCGCGACGGGCGCCAGCGCGAGCGCGGGCTCGGCGATGCTGAACCAGTACCTCGACCGGGACCTCGATCCCCAGATGCGGCGGACCCGGGGCCGGCCGCTCGCGGCCGACCGCATCCGCCCGGGCTCGGCGGTCGCGGCGCTCGGCCTCACGTTCGTCGCGGTCGGGGTCGGCGCATCCGCCTACCTGCTCAACCTGCTCACCGCCGTCTCGATCCTGCTCGGCGCGGCCACCTACGTGCTCGTCTACACCGCCTGGCTCAAGCGCCGCTCGAGCTGGAACATCGTCATCGGAGGGTTCGCGGGGAGCGCACCCGCCCTCGCGGGCAGCGCCGCGGCCGTGGGGAGCTGGACGCTCGGCGCGATCGCACTCGCCCTTCTCGTCTTCCTCTGGACCCCCCCGCACTTCTGGAGCCTCGCCCTCCTCCTCCGCGACGACTACGCACGGGCCGGGCTCCCCATGCTGCCGAAGATGGACGACCCGGGGTTCTCGGGGAAGGTCGTGGTCGTCTCGGCCGGGCTCCTCGCGGCGAGCGGGGTCGCGGTCGGGGCGACCGGCGCGACCGCCTGGCCGGTGAGCGTCGGGCTCCTCGCGCTCGGAGGGGCGTTCGTCGCGGTCACGGTCCCGCTGTGGTCGAGCGGGGCCGCGCGGACCGCGCGCCGCGGGTTCCTCTTCTCGGGGCCGTACCTGCTCGGGGTCGTCCTCCTGCTCGCGGCCAACGTCCCGCTCCTCAGGGCCGGGTTCGCGGCCGGCTTCTGAAGGCGCCGCGGGAACACCTTATCTCGAGCGTCCGACCTAGGAGGCCCGATGCCAGAGACCGACCTCGGACCGTCCCCGACCCTCCGCTCGCGCGAGGCCGAGAGCGTGCTGCGCCGCCTCGGGTACGCCCGGGTCCCGCCCGAGCGCCGTCATCGCGAGCCGGAGGCCTCGTTCTGGGTCCAGGAGGCGGGCGTCCCGCGCCGGACGTTCCCGGTCTTCGTCGCCGCGTACGACGGCTCCGCGCTCACCGAGGGGATCGGGCGCTGGCTCGAGCGGGCCCGCGGAGCGGCCGCGAAGCCGCGCCGGGCGATCTTCGTCGCGCCGAGCGACGCGGCCGCGGACGAGGCCTGGGAGCGGCTCAGCGTGATCGCGGGCGGCGCGCTCGACCACGAGATCTCGATCCTGGTCGTCCCCGCGCCCGAGCGCGGGGAGACCCCGGCCCACTTCGTCCTGCGGCGGGCCGACCCTGCGGAGATCCTTCGGTTCGCGACCGGGACCGTGGTCGGCCTCTTCCGCCGGGCCCGCGACGAGGGCGGAGCCGGCTCGGTCGATTTCAGCGAGCTCCTCACGCTCCTGCGCCTCAGGTTCGGGCTCGACGTCTACCGCTCGCTCGGGGTGCAGAGCGACGAGGACGCGCTCTACGTGCTCTACCAGCTTGCGCTGCGGGACAGCTACGCTCCGGGCGACGCCGGCGCGAACCTCCACCTGATCGTCCTGAAGCCGGGGGGCCCCGCGTCCCGGGTCCCGTGGTTCGCCGCTTAGCGGGCTTACGAACTGAGCCGTTAAGAACCGCCCGCGCGTCGAACGGTCGGGACGATGAGCGGCGCGACGTACCGGACGCCCTACACGCCCTACCCGGGGAGCTCGACGCCGGCGGCCGACGTGGGTCCGGAGGAGGGCCGACGCGAGCTGTGGGGGTTCTTCTGGCTCGCGCTCCTCAACACGCTCGTGATCTCCGTCGCGGGGATCCTCACCTGGTGGCTCGTGCGCTGAGCTGGCGTCCGGGACAAGGGTTATCTCGGAGACCCTGGTCCTCGCGCCGCCGGCGCGCGTCGGGGCCGTGGGGTAGCTTGGACCATCCTTCTTGCTTGGGGTGCAAGAGACTCCGATTCAAATTCGGACGGCCCCATCCCCCGCGCCGGCTCTTGTAGCGCGCCCCCCTGTCCCCGTCCGATGCCCCGCCGGTTCCTCACCGAGCGCCGCCGCGACCCCTACTACCGCGCTGCGCAGGCCGAGGGCCTCCGATCGCGGGCGGCGTTCAAGCTCGCGTGGATCGACGAGCGCTTCCACCTCCTCCGTCCGGGTCTGCGCGTGCTCGACCTCGGGGCGGCCCCGGGCGGGTGGGCGCTCGTCGCGGCCGAGGCGGTCGGGCCGCGCGGGCACGTCGTCGCGGTCGACCTCCGGCCGATCGAGCCGATCGAGGGCGTGGAGCGGATCCGCGGACGGGTCGGCGACCCCGAGCTCAGCGCCCGGCTCGCCGGTCCCCCGTTCCACGTGGTGCTCTCGGACCTCTCGCCCCGGATCAGCGGCGCGTACGCGACCGACCATGCCCGGTCGGTCGAGCTGGTCGACGCGGCGTTCCGCCTCGCGGCCGGGCACCTCGCCCCGGGGGGCGCGTTCGTGGCGAAGGTGTTCGACGGCGAACTGATCGCAGGGCTCGAGGCGAAGCTCGCCGGCGCGTTCGCGCGCGTGCGCCGGACGAAGCCGGCGGCGTCGCGCGAGGCATCCTCGGAGATCTACCTCGTGGCGACCGGTTTCCACGGGGCCTGAGCACGCGCGGCGGATCGCTCGGGGTGGGCGGTGCCCCGATATATAGGACCGCTTCTTACCGCCCTCTCCCCGATTGAGGCCTGATTTCTCGTGATCCGGTTCGGTCCCGCGGGGATCCCGCTTTCGTGCAAGGGGCGGACGCTCCGGGACGGGATCGCCGACGTCCATCACCTCGGCCTCACGGCGATGGAGATCCAGTTCATCAAGGTCAATCCGCTCACCCGGAGGGTCCTCGACGAGGAGGTCGGCAAGGTCCCGCGCGAGCTCCCCCAGCAGCTCGTCGTGAGCGCGGGCGCGAGCGACCGCGAGATCGCGGCGCCGACCGTCGAGGCGCTCACGACCCCGCTCCGCCGGCGGGACTCCGTCACGACCCTCACCTGGAGCCTCGCGAAGGACCACGGCGACCTCGAGCAGACCCGGGGGCTCGCTCGCGGGCTCGACGTCGAGCTCACGCTCCACGCGCCGTACTACGTCGACTTCTTCGGTTCCGCGGACTCCCGCGAGCAGTCGACGCGCCAGATCCAATGGTCCGGGGTCCTCGCCCAAGGGCTCGGCGCCCGGCTCGCCGTGACGCACCTCGGCTTCTACGGCCCCGGCGACCGCGCCGACTCGGTCCAGGCGCTCACCGAGATCGCGACCGACCTCGCCGGCTGGCTCACGAAGTTCTCGAAGGGCAAGGTCCGCCTCGCGATCGAGCCGAGCGGCCACCCGGACGTCTTCGGCTCGCGCGAGGAGGTCCTCGAGCTCGTCCGGCGGGCGAAGGGGACGGTGCCCGTCCTCAACCTGCCGCACCTCGCGGCGCGCGAGCGCCGCAACTTCGAGGAGGCGGAAGAGCTCGAGCCGATCGTGCGCGAGTTCTCCCGGGCGGCGGACGGGCCGCTCTACCTCAACTTCTCCGGGGTCGAGTTCTACGGCCCGGGGGAGTTCCGCCTGACGCCGATCAAGCGCGGGCTCGTCCGTTTCGACCCGCTCGCGGAGCTCCTCGCGGAGCGCGACTACGACGTGAGCGTCATCTCGAGCTCGCCGCTGCTCGAGCACGACGCGATGTACATGAAGCTCCTCTACGAGCGCGCGCTCTCGAAGCGCTGGGCGAAGCTCCATCCGGCGGCCGTCCCGAAGCCGGCCGCGCGGCCTCCCGCGTCCGCTCCCGCGCCGTCCCGTCCCCCGGCGCGCCCCGCGCCGGTCGTCGCGGCCGCCTCCCACCGCGCGTCGTCCGGCGCGCGCGAGCGGGAGCACCGGCCCACGTCGAGGCCGGCCCCGCCCGCGCGCCGCACGAAGCCCGCGCACCCTCGCCCGCGGCCCCGGCCGAAGGGGAAGCGAGCCTCCGCCCAAGGAGGCGGTCATGGCCCCCGACGCTAGCCCGTCGACGTTCGTCCGGGCGCAGCGCTACATCGGCGACCGCGTGACGAACGCGCTCGCCCAGGTCGACCCGACGCTCGTCGACCGGGCGGTGCAGATCCTGGCGAAGGCCCCGCAGATCTTCGTCTACGGCGCGGGGCGCAGCGGGATTGTCGGGCGGGCGTTCGCGATGCGGCTCGTCCAGACCGGGCTCCGGGCATACGTCATCGGCGAGAGCGTGACGCCGATCGTGCGTCGGGGCGACGCGGTGTTCATCCTCTCCGGCCAGGGCGAGAGCTACTCGTCGATCCAGACGGCGAACATCGTCCGCCGCGAGGGCGCGGAGCTCATCGTCCTCACCGCGCGGTCGACCTCGAAGCTCGCCCACACGGCCTCGCTCCTCATCTCGCTCGAGTTCCCGGACGAGGCCGAGCGGCCCCGCCTCGCGCCGCTCGGGACGCTGTTCGAGTCGGCGAGCCTCCGCCTGACGGACGCGCTCGTCGCGGAGCTCCTCGCCGTGCGTGGCGAGACCGAGGCGTCGATGCGGGGCCGCCACGCGATCATGGTGTAGCGGACCGGGTCGTCGCTCAAACCTTAAGGAGGTCCCGCTCTCCCCGACCCGTGGCCCCGACCCGAACACCGCTCGGTCAGACGCTCGTACCGGTCCCCTCGCGCTTCTTCGTGACGAGCGGCAAGGGGATCAACAAGACGAGCGAGCTGAACGCCTTCGACCTCGCCCTTCTTCAGGCCGGCATCGGCGAGCAGAACCTCGTCAGCGTCTCGTCCGTCCTGCCGGTCGGCATCCGCCAGTCGGACCGCGTGCCGATCGCGCGCGGGGCGATCACGCACTGCGTCCTCGCCCGCCACGGGGGCGGCGAGGGCGAGGTGATCAGCGCGGGAATCGCCTACGGCTTCCGCTCCGACGGCGAGGGCGGCTACGTCGCCGAGGGCCACCTCCATGGGACGCAGAAGTCGCTCAAGGAGTTCCTCAAGTGGCGCATGGAGGAGATCGCCCACTTCCGGGGCGTCGAGCTCCGGCGGATCCACTACCGGACCGAGGAGCTCTCGATCCCGATGGACCACTACGGGGTCTGCGTCGCCGCCTGCGTCTTCCTTCCGTAGGGCGGGCGCGCCTAGAGGAGCCTTCGAAGGAGGAGCTTGTCCTCGAGGCTCCCGTCGATCGCGAGCCGGCGGGTGACGAGGGCCTTCATCGGGCCGATCTCCTTGTGCACGAGTCCCTGGAACGTCGCCGGGTCGGTGGAGATCGAAAGGTCCGCGGTCGAGGGAGCGCCGCTCCGGAGATTCGAGAGCCGGCCGTTCGCGAGGTCGACGGCGTAGCTCCCGCCCTCGCCGAGGCGGATCGCGATCGTGCGCGCGACGCCCTGGAGCTCCTCGGCGAGGGCCGGGGTCTTCGCGACCCGGCGGTTGAAGCGGTCGACGAGCGAGGCCAAGGTCTCCTCCACCGTCATCGGTCGCTCCAGCGGGCCGCTCGAGGCGGCGGGCTGCCGATAACCCTTTGTGTCGTCGCCCACGACGCGCGCAGCCACGGGGGGAGCGGCGCGTCCCGGCGGACGAACCCGCGCACGAAGGCGACGGTCCGCGCGTCCGAAGGGTAGCCGCTCCCGATCTCGGCGCGGAGGTTTTCGGCGAGCGCCCGGATCGCACGGTCGCGGCGGACCTTCGCCACGATCGAGGCCGCGCCGACCACGGGGTCGAGTGCGTCGTAACGGTGGCGGGCGATGACCGTCGCCCCGGGCCCGGCGTGAGCCGCGACGCGCGAGGCGAAACGGCGGGGGTTCACGTCGCACGCGTCGACGCGGAGCTCCGCGGGAACGAGCGGGCGCGCGAGCTCGCCGAACAGCCGGGCCTCGAGCTCGTTCAACCGACCGTCCTCCGCGTGGCGGTCGACCTCGGCCGGCGACGCCTCGACCGACCTCAGCTCGGCCGCGCGCTCGAGCCGCGCGTAAACCTCCTCGCGCGCGCGGGGCGAGAGGGCCTTCGAGTCCCGGGCGCCCGCTCGGACGAGCTCGGGGATCGCGGAGCGCGCGACCGCGACCGCCCCGACGACGAGCGGACCGATCCAGGCGCCCCGGCCGGCCTCGTCCACCCCCACGACGGTCTCGGGCCTGCGGCCGAGCACGGCGGCTCGGAAGGTCCGCTGCGGTATAGCGGCCTCGGGACGGGGCTCGCCCGAGCGCAGGTCGGAAGCGCGGAGCGCGGGGGGGAGGCGGGGAGGCCGGGAGCGCCCGCCGAGCGTGAAAGGCTCAAATAGCGAGCGCCGGTCGCACGACCTCCCTCGGAGCTCCATGGGGATCTGGCAGGGCCGATCACGGCGGAAGCGGACCGGCGGGCGGTTGCGCCCGATCCGCAAGAAGCGTCGCTTCGAGATCGCCCGCGAGCTCCAGACCGCGACGCTCGGGACCGGGACGGTGAAGACCTACCGGGTCCGGGGAGCGAACCAGAAGTTGCGGATCCTCACGGCCCAGACGATCAACGTCTACGACCCCGCGACGAAGAAGATGCAGCGGGCGAAGATCGTCACCGTGCGGGAGAACCCCGCGAACCCGAACTACGTCCAGCGGAACATCATCACGCGCGGCGCCATCCTCGAGACGGAGGTCGGGCTGGTCCGGGTCCTTTCCCGCCCCGGCCAAGACGGGATCCTCAACGGGGTCCGTCTCCCGCCCGCCGCGAGCTAGGCGACGGACGGCGGGCCCGATGCCCGACCACTTCTACGTCTACCCGGCCTACCTCGAGAAGGGGACGAGCCGGGCCGCCGGCCGCCGGGTGCCGACGGCCGAGGGCGTGAACGAGGTGAGCGCCGAACAGATCGCGGACGCCGCCCGCCGCCTCGGGGCGAAGGCCGAGGTGGAGGCGGACAAGCACTACCCGCGCCGCTTCTTCACCTACGCCGGGCGCGTCAAGGTCACGAAGAAGGCCGGGACGTCGAAGGCGGCGTTCCTCCGGGCCCTCGCGAAGGAGCTCCGGCGCGCGCCCGGCGGCGGAGGGAAGCCGTAGATGGAGGAGACGGCGGTCGTCTTCGTCACCGGGACGGCCGGCGCCGGGAAGACGAGCTTCGTCCGCGCGTTCGCCGACTGGATGCGGACCGCGGGCTACGACGCGGGCATCGTCAACCTCGACCCCGGCCTCGAGGGGACCGAGCTCGAGCCCGACGTCGACATCCGGGACTGGGTACGGCTCGCGGACATCCAGGACGAGTACGGGCTCGGGCCGAACGGCGCCCAGGTCGCCGCGGCCGACATGATCGCGCTCAAGGTCTTCGAGGTGAAGCAGGCGCTCCAGGAGGTCAAGGCGGACTACGTGCTGGTCGACACGCCGGGCCAGATCGAGCTGTTCGCCTTCCGCGAGGCCTCGAAGGCGATCGTGGACGCGCTCGGGGGGGACCGTTCGCTGCTCGCGTTCCTGTTCGATCCGGCGCTCGCCCGGAACGCCGCGGGCTTCGTCTCGCTCCTCATGCTGAGCGCGACCGTCGAGTTCCGCTTCCGCCTGCCGCTCGTGAACGTCCTCGCGAAGGCCGACGCCCTTGCGCCCGAGCGGCGGAGCGAGCTCGTCGCCTGGGCCGAGGAGCCGGGGCGGCTCTACGACGCGGTGACCGCGAGCTCGCCGACCCCGGACGTCCAGCTCTCCACCGAGCTCTTCCGCGCGATCGAGGTGATGGGCCCGCTCGCGGGGCTCCTCCCGACCTCCGCGAAGGAGCGGACCGGCCTCGAGGAGTTCTACCGGGAATGCCAGCGGGTCTTCGCGGGTGGCGAGGACCTCGAGCCGTCGCACGCGCCGACGCCCGAGTGAACCCACCCGCTCCCCGCGGTCCGGTCGGCCCCTCGGTGGGTCCGCCGGCCCGGGACCCGCGTGCTCAGTCCTCGGTGAAGAAGAGGCCCATGCCGGCCGAGGCGGCCTCTTCCTCGTCCTTCAATCGGCGGTAGAGGTTCTCCGCGTCCGATCCGCCGAGATGGCTCCCGAGAGGGCCCAGGAGCTCGTTCGCGCGGTGGATCGCCTCACCCGCCCCCTCGACGAGGACGTAGGTCGAGCCAGCGGGACCGCCGAGGCTCGCCGCGTCCCGGACCTTGTGGCTCTGCCGGGAGACGAGGTCGTCCTTCAACGCCGCCTCGAGCTCCGTGCGTCGGGTCGACGGGATCGAGAAGATCGTCCAGGCCATCGCCCGCCGCGACCGCGCCATGGTATAAGGCCGTTGGCGGCGACCGGCGACCGCCGGGGGCCGGCGTCCGGACCTCGCGGGGACCAGAGCACAAGAGGAGTGGCGTCCTCGTACGGGCGTGATCCGGTACGCGAGCACCGTCGAGGCCCCGGTCCTGCTCGTCGGGGTCGCCCACGTGATCGACCTGGCCGAGCCGCTTCGCCGGGCGCTCGCGGAACGTCCGCTCGACGGGATCGCGGTCGAGCTCGACCGGGCGCGCGCCGACGCGCTCCTCAAGCCGGGGGAGGGACAGGGCCGCGCCCGGGGCGCCCCCCTCCTTGCGCGCCTCTGGGCCCATCTCCAGCGGCGCCTCGGGGCGGAGATCGGGGGCGGCGGAGCGGGCGAGGAGATGAAGGTCGCGGCGCACGTCGCGAACGCGCGGTCGCTCCCCCTCTTCCTGATCGACGACCCGATCCAGGTGACGCTCGCCTCCCTCGTCCGGTCGATGCCCCCGCGGGAGCGCGTCCGCCTGATCGTTGGCGCGTTCGTCGGCCTGTTCGTGCCGGCGCGCGTCGTGACGCGCGAGATGGACCGCTACGCCGAGGACCCGACCGGCTTCGCCGAGGAGCTCCGACAGGCCAGCCCGACCCTCGCGAAGGTCCTGCTCGACGACCGGAACGAGCACATGGCCGAGCGCCTCGTCCACCTCCGTGCCCACGGCTACGGCCGTATCGCCGCGGTCGTCGGCGACGCCCACCTGCCCGGGCTCACCGACGCGCTTCACCGGCGGGGGGTGCCGGCGGAGACGATCCCGTTCCGCGAGCTCCGGTCCCGCTAGAGGACCGTCATCGAGCTCGTCGCGGCGTCCGTGACCGCCTTCTCGAAGGCGTCCGCGAGCGCGCTCACGTCCGCGCTCGTGAACTCGTCGAGGCGGCCCCCGTCCCCGAGCTCCGACAGGCTCGCCGTCACGGGGAGACGGCCCAGGACCGGGATCCCGTACTCCTCCGCCACGCGGCCGACGCCGCTCGGGCCGAAGAGGGCGATGCGCTCCCCGCAGTGCGGGCAGACGATCGACCCCATGTTCTCGACGACCCCGAGGAGCGGGACGTGGAGGTCGCGCGCCATGTTCATCGCCTTCTTCACGATGAGACCGGCGAGCTCCTGCGGCGTGAGCACGAACACCATCCCGTCGATCGGGATCGTCTGGAAGACCGTGAGCGGGACGTCGCTCGTGCCGGGGGGCATGTCGATCAGGAGGTAGTCGAGCTTCCCCCAGTGGACGGAGCCGAAGAACTGGGTGATGAGGCGGGTGACGAGCGGCCCGCGCCAGATGACGGGGGTCTGCTCGTCCTCGACCATGAACTGCGAGGAGACGACCGGGATTCCGCCGCGCGAGGTCGCCGGCTCGATCCCCTCGCCTCGGTCGACGAGCGGCCCGGTCATGCCGAGCAGCTTCGGGATCGACGGACCGGTGATGTCGGCGTCGAGCACGCCCACCGCCTTGTTCCGCCGGCGGAGCTCCGCGGCGAGGAGCGCGGTGACGGACGACTTGCCCACGCCTCCCTTGCCGCTCCCGACCGCGACGACACGCGCGATCGCCCCCTTGTCCATGCGCTGGAGGAGCCCGCGAGGGCCCCGGGCGGGGGACGACGCCGGCCCGTGCGCGTGGGCGGCCGGCGTTCCGGGCGCGGTACCGTGGCCGCTCACGACAATTCCACCTGACGTTGATATATAAGGCGCGGCCCGTCGCTCTTCGGCTTCTTCGATGAGCGTCGGTCGTTCACCGGAGCTCGACGAGCTGTTCTGCCCGCGCTCGGTCGCGGTGATCGGCGCCTCGAACCGCCCGGGCCGCGTCGGCACCACCCTCTTCCGGAACCTCCTCTCGGCCGGCTTCCAGGGGATCGCGTACCCGGTGAACCCGACCTGGAAGAGCGTCTCGGGCGTCCGGTGCTACCCGGACGTCGCCTCCCTGCCCGAGCCGCCCGACCTCGGCGTCGTGATCGTCCCGGCCGCGCACGTCGCGGAGACGGTCGACGAGCTCGGACGCGCTGGCGCCCGCGGGGCGATCATCATCTCGGCCGGGTTCCGCGAGGTCGGCGAGGCGGGCGCCACGCTCGAGGCGGAGGTCGTCGCGCGGGCCGCGGCCCACCGCATGTCGCTGGTCGGACCGAACTGCTTCGGCGTCTTCAACACCGACCCCGCGGTCGGCCTGAACGCGACATTCAGCGAGTCGCTCCCCCCCGCCGGCAACATCGCGTTCGTCTCCCAGAGCGGCGCGCTCGGCGCCGGGATCCTTCGCTACGGGGCGTCCGAGCGGATCGGGTTCTCGCGGTTCGTCTCGGTCGGGAACCGCGCCGGCGTCGACGAGAACGACCTCCTGACCGCCCTCGACCGCGACCCGCGGACCGAGGTCATCCTCCTCTACGTGGAAAGCCTCGCGAGCGGCCGCCGGTTCCTCGAGATCGCGCGGGACGTCACCGACCGCAAGCCGGTGCTCGTGATCAAGAGCGGCCGGACGATCGTGGGCGAGCGGGCGGCTCGCAGCCACACCGGCTCGCTCGCCCAGGCCGGCCGGGACGAGCTGTTCGACTCGGTCTTCGCCCAGTCCGGCGTGGAGCGCGTCGATTCGCTCGGCGACCTGTTCCGCCTCGCGAAGATCTTTTCGAGCGGGCTCGAGCTCGACGGTCCGCGCCTGTTCATCCTCACGAACTCAGGAGGCCCCGGGATCGTGGCGGCGGACGCCGCGGTGCGCCAGGGGCTCGAGCTGCCTCCGCTCCCGGAAAGCTCGCGAGCCGCCCTTGCCCCCGGGCTCCCGTCGGTCGCGACGATCGCGAACCCCCTCGACATGACCGCGGAGACCCCCGCGGAAGAGTACCGCCGGATCCTGCTCGACGTCCTCGGCTCGAACGCGTACGACGGCGCCCTCGTCGTCTCGACGCCCGCCGGGCACCTCACGGGGGAGACGGTGGCGCGCGCGATCCTCGAGGCGAGGGCGACCACGAAGAAGCCGATCGTCGCCTGCCTGTTCGGCGTGAGCGACCTCTCGACCGAGGTCGCGTTCCTCGAAAGGCACGGGGTCCCGACCTACACGTTCCCCGAGGAGGCCGTGGAGGGCCTCGGCAGCCTCGCCCGGTGGCGCGCCTGGAAGACGCGCCGCCACGAGCCGGTCCGCGCGTTCGACGTCGACCGCGCCAAGGCCGACGCGATCGTGCGCCAGGCGCTGGAGGCGGGATCGACCGTCCTCCCGGAGTACGCCGCGCGCGGCCTCCTCGAGGCGTACGGGATCCGCTTCCCCGAGACCGCGCTCGTCCGCTCGGTCGAGGAGGCGGTCGCCGCCGCGTCCCGGATCGGGTTCCCCGTCGTGCTCAAGGTGGCCTCCCCCGACATCTCGCACAAGACGGACGTCGGGGGGGTCGCGCTCGGGCTCGCGGACGCCGCCGACCTTCGGGCGGCCTGGGAGCGGATGGCGCGGGCGGTGGCGACCGCGGCGCCCCGCGCCGCGATCAGCGGCTACGAGGTCGAGGCCCAGGTCTCCGGGGGCAAGGAGGTCCTGATCGGCGTCCAGCGCGACCCGACGTTCGGGCCGATCGTCGTCTTCGGGATCGGCGGGATCTACGTGGAGGCGCTGCGCGACGTGACCTTCCGCCTCGCGCCGATGCGGCCGCTCTCCGCCCGGCACATGATCGAGTCGGTCCGGAGCTACCCCCTGCTCCAGGGGGTCCGCGGGGAGCGCCCGAGCGATGTCGAGGCCCTCGCGGAGGCGATCGAGCGGATCTCGCAGCTCGCCGTCGAGCGGCCGGAGATCGTCGAGCTCGACCTCAACCCGCTGCTCGTCCAGGCGGTCGGCGAGGGCGTCGTCGCGGTCGACGCGCGGGTCGTCCTCGCTCCTCCTTCCAGATAGGGACCTCGGCCTTCAGCTCCTCGATGAGGAAGCGGGCCGCGGCGAACGTCTCGGCACGATGGGCGCCGACCGCACCCGTGATGACCGCGATCTCGCCCACCGGTACGCGCCCGATCCGGTGCCACAGGAGGAGCCGGCGCGCCCCGAAGCGCCGGCGGGCACGTCGTTCGATCACCGCGAGCTGCGCGAGCGCAGGGATCCGGTCGACCTCGTAGTCCAGCGCCGTGACGCGGGAGGATCCCCGCCGGTCCGGGCGGACGCGACCGGCGAAGATCACGACCGCTCCTCCCGGACCGACAACGAGGCGCGCCTCCGCGGCTGCGAGCGAAAGCGCCCGGCGGGTGAGGAGGACGGCCACGGCTAGCCGCCCCCGTACGGAGGATGGACCGCGAACTCGTCGCCCGGGCGGACGGTCTCTTCGAGGTCCGTGAGGTAACGGTCGTTGCGGAGGAAGCGGCTCACCCGGAGCGTCGGGGCAAGGCGCGGGTACGCTTCCCGCAGCGCCGCGACGAGCTCGCGGGCCCGGACGCCTTCGTCGGGTACGGGCCACGGGAGCGTCGCGCGCCCGACGAGCTGGCGGGCCGTCGCGAAGAGGCGTACCTGGACCGGGCGCGGCACGGAGGACCCAGGGCCCCGGCCGCTCTAAGGGTTCTCCGGTCCCCGGGCCCGGCGTCGCGACGGGCGAGCGGGCGACAAGGGCGCCCGGGCTCAGCCGCCCTCGCCGAACGTCTTGATGTCCTCGGGGCCGGTGCGGGTCACGACCTTCTCCTTCCCCTGGACGAGGACACGGATCTGCTCGACGACCTCCGGGTTCGCCAGGGTCGTCGTGTCGCCGACGTCCATCGTGTTCGAGATCGCCGCGAGCACCCGTCGCATGATCTTGCCGGACCGGGTCTTGGGCATGTCGGGGACGAAGCGCACCGCGGACGGCCGAGCGATCTTGCCGATCTCGGTCTCGACGGCGTGGATGACCTTGCGCTCGATCGCCGGGCTCGGACTCAGGCCCGGCCGGAGCGTGACGAACACCTCAGGGACCCGGCCCTTGAGCTCGTCCGCGATCGGCACGACGGCCGCCTCCGCGATCTCGGGCACGGTGAGACACGCGGACTCGATCTCCTTCGTCCCCAGTCGGTGGCCGGCGACGTTGATCACGTCGTCGACGCGGCCGAGGATGCGGAAGTAGCCGTCCGCCGACAGCATCGCCCCGTCGCCCGCGAAGTACGGCCAGTCGCGCCAGTCCTTGCTGTTCGGGCGCGTGTTGTACTTCGTGAAGTACATCTTCTTGTAGCGGTCCGGGTCGCCCCAGATCGTCGTCATGAGCCCGGGCCAGGGGTTGCGGATGCAGATGTTCCCGGCACGGTTCGATCCGGCCGGGATCTCCTGGCCGTTCTCGTCGATGATCACCGGATGGATGCCGGGAGCGCCGGGCCCGCAGCTACCGGGCTTCATCTTGTCGATCCCCGGCAGCGTGGTGCAGAGGACCCCGCCCGTCTCGGTCTGCCACCAGGTGTCCGTGATCACGGCGTGGTCCTTGCCGACCTCGTGGTAGTACCACTTCCACGCCTCGGGCTCGATCGGCTCGCCGACCGTGGTCATGGTCTTGAACGCGTAGTGGTACTTCTTCGGCTCGTCGGGGCCGAGGCGGCGGAGCTGGCGGATCGCGGTCGGCGACGTGTGGAAGATGTTCACCCCGAGCTGCTCCGCGATCCGCCAGAAGCGGCCGGCGTCTGGGAAGGTCGGGACGCCCTCGTAGAGAACGCTCGTCGCGGCGAGGGCGAGCGGGCCGTAGACGATGTACGTGTGGCCGGTGATCCAGCCGATGTCGGCGGTGCACCAGTAGACGTCGTTCGGATGGATGTCCTGGACCCAGAGCGAGGTCCCGGCCGCGTAGGCGAGGAAGCCCCCGACGGAATGCTGGCAGCCTTTCGGCCGGCCGGTCGTCCCGCTCGTGTACATGAGGAAGAGGGGCGCGTCCGCCGGCATCGAGACCGGCTCGACCCGGTGGCCCCGGTACTTTTTGAGGAGGTCGTTGACGACCCGGTCGCGTCCCTCGACGAGCGGCGTCGCGGAGGCGTACTTCCCCGGGTGCCGCTGCCAGATGAGGACCGTATCGATCGTATGCCCCTCGGCCTTCGCGGTCGCGACCGCGACATCGGCGGCGGGCCGGTGGTCGAGGAGCTTGCCGTTGCGGTAGTAGCCGTCGATCGTGATGAGGACGCGGCTACCGGAGTCGGCCGCCCGGCGGCCCGCGGACTCCCCGCTGAAGCCCCCGAAGACGACGGAGTGCACGACGCCGAGACGCGCACAGGCGAGCATGGTGATGGGGAGCTCGGGGGTCATCGGGAGGTGGATGGTCACGCGGTCCCCGGCCTTGAGGCCGAGCTCGTCCCGGAGGACGGCCGCGAGCTCGTTGACCCGGACGAAGAGCTCCTGGTAGGTGATCGCGACCGGCGGCTCCTCCTCCGGTTCGGCGACGAAGATGAACGCCGCCTTGTTCCGGTGCTGCTCGAGATGGCGGTCGACGCAGTTGTAGCTCGCGTTCAGCTTCCCGCCGACGAACCACCGGTAGAACGGCGGATCGGACCCGTCGAAGATCGAGGTCCACTTCGTGTCCCACGACAAGAGGTCCGAGTACTCGCGAAAGCATTCGGGGAAGCGCTCGAGTGAGAACTTCTCCCGGATCTGGGGGTCCTTGAGGTTCGCTTGGGCGAGGAACTTCGCCGGGGGCGTGAAGAGCTCCTCCTCCTTCCAATGGACCGCGATCTCGGCCTCGCTGAGGCGGGACGCCGAGTCGTTCTTCTCCGCAGCCAGGCCCGAGCGTGCCGCCTTCGAGCTCATGGCGCGCCATCGGTGGAACGCTATTTACTAATTTCAGGAAAGTGCGGTTGACGCCCGCTTCGGGCGCGACGGCCCGAGGGATCGGAAGGTTCGGAGGCTCGCGCGGGAGGCGTGGCCCGTGAGACCCCGGGACGTGCCGCAGTGCGGCATACTTCGATACGCTTCTTCAACCCGGGCGGTCTACCGTGGTCCATGGCGGCTCCCTCCCCCGAGGTTCGTCAAGACCCGTTCTGGGCGCCCGCGAGCGTCGTCGGTCTGTGCGGCTTCGGCATGACCACCATGGTCGCCGGCATGGCGATCGCGTCCAACGGCGCGCACTGGGGGGTGACGAACGGCGCCGTCTTCCCGATGGCGGTCGCCTTCGGCGGGGGCGCGCAGTTCGTCGCCGGGATCATCATGGCGCGACGGGGCGAGATCTTCCCGGCCTCGGCGTTCATGGGATTCGGCGCGTTCTGGTTGGCGTTCACTCTCCTCGTGAGCGGTCTGCTCACATCGGCGTTCGGCGAGCCCGGGCCCTACGGGGTGATGTGGTTCATGATCGTCTGGGCGATGTTCACGCTCTCGTTCGCGATCAACGCCCACTACCACGGGCCCGCGATCGCGTTCGTGTTCTGGACCCTCCTGCTCGCCTTCATCTTCCTCGCGGTCGACTTCGGGCTCGAGGGGGCTGCGAAGCCCCCGAGCGAGGCCCTCTGGGCGGCTTCCGGCATCGTGACGTTCGTGAGCGGCGCCGGGGCCTGGTACACGGCCACCGCCATCCTCACGGCGGCCCACCACGGCGGGAAGAAGGTCCTGCCGCACTAGCCCGGACGGACCCCCCACCCGCGCGGAGGGGGACGGCCGGCTCTCCGATCGGGTCGGGCCCGAGCCGCACGGGCGCCGTCGTCCCCGCGCCGATGGGCCGCTCCCGGTCCCGGGCACTACCTCAGTTGACGAAAGGGGGATAACCCCCGGCCCCGAGTTGGACCCTCGTGGTCGGACTTCCTGCGCCTCGCTCGCGTGGTACCGGGTCCGGCCCGGTCGGGAGCGGCCGGAGCGTCACGTCGAGCGTGCCCCCATGACCGTGGAGAGCCTCCCGGCGCCGGTGGCCCCTCCGACCGGGGCGTCCGAACCGCCCGCTTGGGTCCACCGCTACCGCGAGAAGGTCCGGGACCCCGATACGGCGGTGGCGGAGATCGAGAGCGGGAACCACATCTTCATCGGCTCGGGGGCGGCCGAACCGCAGCGCCTCGTCGAGGCCCTCGTGAAGCGCGCCGAATCGGTGTTCGGGGCGGAGATCGTCCACATCCTCACGCTCGGCCTCGCTCCGTACGTCGAGCCGAAGTGGGGCGACAACTTCCGGCACAACGCACTGTTCATCGGACCCAACGTCCGCGACGCGATCGCCCAAGGTCGGGCCGACTACACGCCGATCTTCCTCAGCGAGATCCCCCGCCTCTTCGAGAACGGCCGCGTCGCGGTCGACGTCGCGCTCATCGAGGTGAGCCCGCCCGACGCGCACGGCTACTGTTCGTACGGCGTGAGCACGGACGTGGTGAAGCCCGCGACCGAGGCCGCCCAGCTCGTGATCGCCGAGGTCAACGAGCAGATGCCCCGCGCGCTCGGCGACTCGTTCGTGCACGTCGACGACCTCGACCTCCTCGTGCCGGTCGACTATCCGATCCTCGAGGCCACGGTCGGGGTGCCGGACGAGGTGGCGCGTGAGGTGGGCCGGCACATCGCGAGCCTGGTGGAGGACGGCGCGACGCTCCAGATGGGGATCGGCACGATCCCGGACAGCGTGCTCTACTACCTGAAGGACAAGAAGGACCTCGGGATCCACACCGAGATGTTCTCGGACGGGATGATGCACCTCGTCCGGCGCGGCGTCATCACGAACGCGAAGAAATCGATCCACCGGGGGAAGGTCGTCGCCGCCTTCTGCATGGGATCGCGAGCGCTCTACGAGTTCGTCGACAACAACCCGCTCATCGACTTCCACCCGGTCTCGTACACGAACGACCCGTTCGTGATCGCGCAGAACGACCGGATGGTCTCGATCAACAGCGCCCTCGAGGTCGACCTCACGGGCCAGGTCTGCGCGGACAGCCTCGGTTCGTACTTCTACTCGGGGATCGGCGGGCAGGTCGACTTCGTGCGGGGCGCGTCCCGCTCGAAGGGCGGCAAGGCGATCATCGCGCTCCCGTCGACCGCCTCGGACGGCAAGGTCTCCCGCATCACGCCGCAGCTGAAGCCGGGCGCGGGGGTCGTCACCAGCCGGGGCGACGTGCACTACGTCGTGACCGAGTGGGGCGTCGCCTACCTGCACGGTCGCACGATCCAGGAGCGCGCGCTCGCGCTGATCTCGATCGCCCACCCCTCGTTCCGGGCCGAGCTGATCCGCGAGGCGAAGCGCCTCAAGTTCATCGCCGACGACATCCCCGAGATCGCCGCGGTCTACCCGGCCCAATGGACGATGAGCCACTCGTTCCCGAAAGGGCTCCGCGTCCTGTTCCGCCCGATCCGGTCGACGGACGAGCCGATGGTGAAGGACCTGTTCTACCGCCTGTCCGAGCAGTCGATCTACCAGCGGTTCTTCGAGTCGCTCCGTTCGATGCCCCACCGGGGGCTCGTCCGTTTCGTGAACATCGACTACCAGAGCGAGATGGCGATCGTGGGGGTCGTCCAGGACCCGCGCCAGCCCGAGCGCGAGCAGATCATCTGCATCGGCGCCTACGCGATGAACCCCTCGAGCAACGTCGCGGAGGTCTCCTACCTCGTCCGCGACGACTTCCAGCGTCGGGGCATCGGGACGTTCCTCGTGCGTTACCTGGCCCGCATCGCGCGCAACAGCGGGGTCACGGGCTTCGTGGCCGAGGTCCTGCCCGACAACACCCCGGCGATGAAGGTCCTCCACCGTCTCGGGCTCCCGGTCGAGTCGGCCCACCTGGACGGGAGCTACCGCCTGTCGGTGAACTTCCAGCGCCCGACGCATCCGGGGAAGAGTTGAGGGTGAGGTCGGCCGCCCGCGGAGGCCCGCCGAGGCGGAGGGTCCCGACCGGACCCGGGGGAGCGACCGTCCTCGCGTCCGGGGCGCCCGCGTCGGCCGGTGGGGATCGATGACGGCGTCCGGGCTCGCCGTCGTCTGGGATCCCCGGTTCCGGTCGTACGACTTCGGGCCGGACCATCCGTTCAGCGAGGCGAGCCGCGAGGCGGCCGTCCACCTGCTCGAGGGATCGCTCTCGCCCGGCGAGAGGGCCCGGGTCCACTGGGTGCGCAGCGTGGAGCCGGCGGAGGCCGGCACGCTCCTCATGTTCCACAAGCCGCGCTACCTCGAGCTCATTCGGGTCGCGGGCGCGACCGACGAAGGCCGCGTCCTCGACGGGGGCGACACACCGGCGTTCCCGGGATGCTACGAGGCGTCGGCCCGGATCGTCGCCGGGACGGAGCGGGCGGTCCGTCTCGTGCTCGAGCGCGGCGGCTTCGCGTTCGCTCCGGCCGGGGGGCTCCACCACGCGCATCCCGATCGGGCGAGCGGGTTCTGCATCTTCAACGACCCCGCGATCGGCATCGCGACCGCGCTCGAGCTCGGTCGGCGGGTCGCCTACGTGGACGTGGACGTCCACCACGGGGACGGCGTCATGTACGGGTTCTACCGCTCGGGCCGCGTTCTCGACATCGACTTCCACCAGGACGGACGGACCCTCTTCCCGGGCACCGGTTTCGTGCGCGAGACCGGCGAAGGCGACGGCGCCGGCCTCAAGGTGAACGTCCCGCTCCCGCCGCACGCCGGGGATGAGGCGCTCGGGCCGCTCGCGCGACGCCTCCTCCCCCCCCTTCTGCGCGACTTCCGCCCGGACCTCCTCGTCGTCCAGCACGGCGTCGACGGCCACTGGGGCGATCCGCTCGGCCAGCTCGAGTACACGGCGCGCGGGTACGCCGAGGTCGACCGCCTCCTCGTCGAGCTCGCCCGGGAATCGGGGGGCCGGATGGTCGTCACCGGGGGCGGAGGCTACACGCCCGCCCACGTCGCGCGGACCCTCGCCCGGACCGCGTACGTCCTCGCGGGGATCGATCTTCCGGGGGACGACGCGAGCCCGCCCGAAGAATGGCAGGCCGCCTTCGCGAGAACGTTCGGTGCGCCGGCTCCCTCGCGGTGGGTCGACCGGCCAGCGATCGCGCGGTCCACGTGGGACGGGGCGGACGAGGAGCGGCTCGTCCGCTCCCTCGAGGAGGCGCTCGGGCGTCGGTTCCCCCCGCCCTGAGCCGGGAGGGGCCTGGCGCACGCCGGGGAGGGCGGTGCTCGAGCTCGGCCGAGCGAGGACCCTGGGGGGGCACAGCGCTCCGAGCGGCTGATACGCGTTAGCGCGACGCGGGCGCGGACCCCCGGGCCGAGGCGATCGCGTCGGCCGCGCGCCCTCACCGGTTCACCCGAGCCGATTAATAGACGAGGCAGCTCTTTCGCCACGTGGCCATCTCCGTCCGTGCCGGCGGCCAGGCTGGCGACGGGATCGCTTCGATCGGGGAAACGCTCGCCCGAAGCTTCTCCCGCCTCGGCCTCCACGTCTTCGGACTGAACGCCTACCAGTCGGTCATCCGCGGCGGGCACGTCTGGTTCCAGGGGAACGCCTCCGACCGTCGCGTCCACTCGCAGGGGGACGGCGCCGACCTCCTCTACGCGCTCGACAAGGCGACCGTCGAGGTCCACGCGCACGACCTCCGGCGCGGCGCGAGCGTGATCTACGATCCCGAGAAGTTCACGATCGCCGCGAGCGAGCTCCCCGAGGGGGTCCGGGCCCTCGCGGTGCCGACGCTCGAGATCGCGCGCAAGTACACGAGCCAGTCGATCCTCCAGAACGCCGGCGGGATGGGGGCCACCGCGTTCCTTGCCGGGATCCCGCTCGAGGTGCTCCAGTCGGTGCTGTCCGACTCGTTCGGCCGCAAGAAGGGCGAGGTGGTCGACTGGAACCTCGGGGCCGCCGCGGACGGCTACCGTTTCGCGGAGCAGCACGCGAGCGCGCACGAGCGGGCCCTCGGCCGCCGCGGCCCGCCGAAGCTCCTCATGACCGGCAACCAGGCGATCGCGCTCGGCGCGGCCGCCGGGGGCTGTAAGTTCCTCGCGCAGTACCCGATGACCCCCGCCTCGACGATCATGCACTGGATGGCCGCCCACGCGACGGCCCTTGGCGTGGTCGTGAAGCAGGCGGAGGACGAGCTCGGGGCGATCAACATGGCGATCGGCGCGTCGTACGGAGGCGTGCGCTCGATGACCGCGACGAGCGGCGGAGGGTTCTCGCTGATGGTCGAGGCGCTCGGCATGGCCGGGATGACCGAGACGCCCCTCGTGGTCGTGGAGGCCCAGCGCGCCGGTCCCTCGACCGGCCTTCCCACCAAGACCGAGCAGGGGGACCTCAACCTGATGCTCGGGGCGGGCCAGGGGGAGTTCCCGAGGGCGATCCTCGCGCCCTCGCATCCGAAGGAGGCGTACGCCGCGACGATCGAGGCGTTCCGGCTCGCCGAGGCGTGGCAGACGCCGATCCTCGTCGCGAGCGACTTCCATCTCTCCGAGAGCTTCCAGACCGTCGACCGCGAGGAGCTCCCGCGGGTCGGTGACGTGCCGTCCCTGTTCACGGTCGAGCCGAACGGGGGCTCGTACGCACGTTACCGCTACACGCCGACCGGCGTCTCCCCGCGGGCCCTCCCTGGTCAGCCCGGCCTCCAGTTCGTGGCCGGCTCGGACGAGCACGACGAGCGGGGGCACCTCGTCTCGGACATCCGGGCCGGGATCCCGAAGTGGATCGGCGAGCGGCAGCGGATGATGGACAAGCGCATGTCGAAGCTCGCGGGGCTCGCGCGGGACGTCTCCGCGCCGGTCCTCGAGGGACCGGCCCGGGCTCCGCTCACGCTGATCGCCTGGGGCTCGACCGTCGGGGCGGCCCGGGACGCGGTCGCCGAGCTCGCCGAACGGGGCGCGCCGACGAACCTTCTCTGGTTCCCCGCCGTCTACCCGCTCGCCCCCGACCGGGTCACCCCGCCCCTCCAGGCCGCGCAGCGCACGCTCCTCGTGGAGGCGAACTACTCCGGCCAGTTCGGCCGCCTCCTCCGCGCGGAGACGGGGTTCGTCCCGACCGACCGCCTGCTCAAGTACGACGGCGAGCCGTTCTTCCCGCACGAGATCGTTGCGAAGGCGATGGAGATGCACGGTCATGGCCGACAGTAGCGCCCGCCCGGCGCCGGTCCCGACCGGCCCCGCGCTCCCGGTCGTCGGCAAATCCGAGATCAAACCGACCTGGTGCCCCGGCTGCGGGGACTTCGGCGTCGTCGCCGCGGTCGAGATGGCGCTGAAGCGGCTCCAGATCCCGAGCCACGAGGTCGTGATCGTCTCGGGGATCGGCTGCTCGTCGAACCTTCCGCACTTCCTCTCGACCTACGGTTTCCACGGTATCCACGGACGGGCCGTCCCCGTCGCGGAGGGGATCCGCTGGGCGAACCACGGCCTCACCGTGATCGGCACGGGCGGGGACGGCGATGGGTTCGGCATCGGGGTGGGCCACTTCGTTCACGCGATGCGCCGGAACGTCGATCTCACCTACGTGACGATGGACAACCAGATCTACGGGCTCACGACCGGGCAGGCGAGCCCGACGTCGACCCTCGGCCATCGCACGAAGTCGACCCCGGGCGGCGTGATCGAGGCTCCGATCGACCCGATCGCGCTCGCGCTCGCGAGCGGCGCGACGTACGTCGCGCGCGGCTTCTCCGGGGACGTGAAGCACCTCGCCGACCTCGTCGCGAACGGGATCCGCCACCGGGGCTTCGCGTTCGTCGACGTGTTCAGCCCCTGCGTGACGTACAACAAGATCAACACGTTCGACTTCTTCCGCCAGCGGGTCTACAAGCTCGAGAGCGCCGGCCACGACCCGGCCGACCTCGTCGCGGCCTGGGCGCGCGCCCTCGAGTGGGGCGACAAGATCCCGATCGGCCTGTTCTACCGGGTCGAGAAGCCGACCTACGAGGACCTCGATGAGGTGCTGCAGGCGGGCCCTCTCGTGAAGCAGAAGGCCGGGATCCCCGAGATGGACAAGATCCTCGACGAGTTCGTCTAGCGTCGCCCTCGCGCCGCCGCTCCCTCCCGGCCGTTCTTGGGCCGGGCCCGCGCCGGTCGCCCTCGGGTCCGCGGGCGTGGCCGGCGCGAAGGTTTTACCGCCCGGAAGGAGGCGGTCCGAGGACGGTCGTGGCGACGGCGGAGCCTTCCGGAGCGTTGCGGAGCGGCCTCGCGACCGTCACCGTCGGGACCCTCTTCCTGATCGTCGCGACGCTCTGTCTGGTCACGTTCAACTTCTTCGCCCGGGTGCTGATCGTCCGGAGCGTTAGCGAGGCGGACTGGGACGCGTTCTCCCTCGGGTTCACGCTCACGCAGGTCCTGCTCGCGGTCGGCTCCCTCGGGATCCCCGTCGCGGTCGCCCGGAGCCTGCCGAACGCCGCGAGCGACCTCGAGCGGAGAACGATCGTGCGTACGGCGCTCGTCTACGGGGGCGCCGCCGCGGCGGCCTCGGGGGTCGCGCTCGCGCTCGCGGCGCCTTTCGTGGGCGCGGACCTCGCCTCGCCCGCGCTCGCCTTCGGCCTCGAGCTGTTCGCGCTCGCGCTCTCGTGCCTCACGGTGGGGACCCTCCTCGCGGCGCTCTTCCAGGGGTTCGCGAACGTCACCCCGAACGCCCTCTACCTGCAGATCCTGAATCCGGGGCTGTTCGTCGGCCTGCTCGCGATCGCCCTCGTCGTGCCCCCCGGGCGCGTGACGTTCGGCGACGCGCTCGTCGCGTACGCGCTCTCGCACGCGATCACGCTGCTCGCGCTCGTCGCCTACACCCGGGCGAAGCTTCCCCACGGGCTCGTCCGCGGGCCGATCGACCCGGCCGTCCGATCGCGCCTGCTCCGCCTCGCGGTCCCGCTCCTCGTCTTCGGGGCGATGTTCACGGTCGCCGGCACCGGCGACACGGTCGTGCTTGGGTTCTACCACTACGGGGAGGTCGGGGCCTACACCGCGAGCCTCACGCTCGCGCGGCTCGTCCAGGTCGGGATCGCGGCGGCGTCGTACATCTTCCTCCCCGTCGCCTCCCAGTTCCTCGCGCGTGGGAACCGTCGGGCCGTACGCCTCACCTACACCACGGTGACCAAGTGGTTGACCGTCTTCTCGCTCCCCCTGTTCCTCCTGTTCGTCTTCCTCCCCTCGGGGTCCCTGAGCTTCGTCTACGGAGCTCGCTACGCGGGCGTCGTTGCCCCCTTACAGATCACCGTGATCGGAGCGTTCGCAGGGACCCTCCTCGGTCCGGCGGGGATGGCCCAGGTCGCCGCGGGTCAGGCCCGCCTCCTCGCCGTCAACGCCGCCGTCGCCGGGATCGCGGACGTCGTTCTCGCCTTCGTGCTCGTGCCGCCGTACGGCCAGGTCGGCGCCGGGTTCGCCTGGGCGATCGCGAACCTGGTCTACGTGTCGCTCTGCCTCAGCGAGCTCGCCTGGACCGAACGGCTCCATCCGTTCGCGCGCGACTTCGTCGTTCCGCTCGCGGCGACGACCGTTCCGCTCGGGTTCGTCCTCGCGGTCCTTCCGGTCCGGGTGCCGCTGCTCGCGCTGCCCGCCCTCGGCATCGTCTTCGCCTTCGTCTTCGTCGGGGTTGTGATCCTGACCCGGAGCGTGGACGAAGGGGACCGCCTCTTGCTCCACTCGGTCGAAGGGCTGCTCGGGTTCCCCGTCCCGCTCGTCCGTCGACTGGCGTCGTTCGCCGTCCGCGTCCGAGCCGGAGCCGGCCCGGCCGGTCGGGACGGGGGCGAGGCGGCCCCGGCCCCCGAGCCGGCCCCCGGGGATCGGCGCCCCTGAGGGTTCCCGCCGAACCCGCCGCTGCCGCATCGTGGACCTCGTCGGGGTTCGACCCCGAGCTCGCGGGCCTGTCCTCCGGGCCCCTCCCTCTGACGTTACATACCGCCGGGCGCTCCAATGCGTTCCGGTCCGCGTGGAGTGCCGCTCACGATGAGGCGCGAGGAGGCAGCGTCCGCCCGCCTCGCGTTCGGGGCGCTCGGGCTCGGAATCCTGGCGATCGCCCTCGGGGTGACGCTCGGCGTGGAGACCTCGGCGTTCCAGGACTTCACCGCCTGCGACTCGGGAAGCTGCCTGCTCACCCCTCTCGTCCTGCTCTGGCTCCTGATCCTTGTCGTCGGCGCCACCGCGCTCCTCCTCGCGTCGGCCCTCTGGCAACGGCCCACGCGGACCCGCCGCGTTGAGCCGGTCGCGAGGCCGGGACCTTCGTGGCCCCGCCGATCTCCTGCCACGCTCGCCCTTCCTCCGGTGCGACCCGCCGCCGGTCCGAGCCGGGCCCCTCCGGCGGCTCCGCCTCGATCGACCCCCGCGCCGGGGTCCGGGTCCCCTCCTCCCGAGCCTCCTCCGTCGATTCCCGCCCGTTCGACGCCGGCCCCCGGGCCCGGGTCCAGCCGTGCCGCGCCTCGTCCTTCGCCTCCTTCGCCGGCTACGGCTCCGGCGGGACCCTCGGCGTGGGCCGAGGATGCCACCGAACCCGTGCCTCCGGCGACCCGGCGGCCCGCAGCGCCGGGCCGACCGGCCTCGTCCGCAACCCCCGCCGTGGAAGGGGTCCCGATCGACATCGATGAGCTGATGGACGAGCTCGAGCGGATCAGCGACGAGATGCTCCCCGCCCCGTCCGAGGAGCGGCCGTCGGGGCCGCGCGCCCGCCGCCCTCCCGAGACGCCGTCCCCGTAGGCGCCGGCGGGGGCCCCCGCGGACGGGAGCTTAAGAAGGGCTGCCGGCTCGTACCCGCGATGGCCCTGTCCCCGGCGTCCGAGGACGCCGCCGAGCTTCTGGAGCAGCTCCGCGAGGCGATCCGTCGCGCCCCGGTGCGACCGCGCAAGGTCGAGGTCGGCGTCGCGCTCTCCGTCGCGCTCGGCCGTCTCCGCGGCGGGGTCGCCTGTGGCGGATGCCAGGTCCCGCTCGAGGTCGACGGGGTGCCGGCGGAGACGGTCGTCCATCTCGAGGTGCCGTTCCGTCTGGTGCCCGAAGCGCGAAGCGCGACGTAGGGGTCGCTCGGGAGGACCGGCACCGGTGGCGTTCTCCCTGATCGGATCGATCGCCGACCTGATCATCTTCGTGCTCACCACGATCGGCCTTCCCGGGCTGTTCGCGTTGATGATCGTGGAGAGCTTCGGCGTCCCTCCGCTGCCGAGCGAGGTGATCCTTCCGTTCGCAGGGTTCCTGATCGCCGAGGGAACGTTCTCGTTCGGCGGGGCGCTCGCCGCCGCGCTCCTCGGGGGGCTTGTCGGGGCGTACGCCGCGTACGCGGTCGGGCGCTGGTGGCGCCACCGGATCGAGCGCTTCGGCATCGGGCGGCTCCGCCTCCACCCTCGCCATCTCGAGGCGATGGACCGGTTCTTCCAGCGCCACGGCGAGGCGACCGTCACCCTCGCGCGCCTCGTTCCGGTCGTGCGCAGCTACATCAGCTACCCGGCGGGCACCGCCGAGATGGGCCCGGTACGCTTCGGGGCGTACACGCTCCTCGGCCTCGTGCCGTTCGCGCTCGCCTTCCTCTACGCGGGGATGGTCCTCCGCTCCGAGTGGACGGTCATCGCCGGCTACTTCCGCTGGTTCGACTACGCGGCGATCGTCCTCGTCGTCGCGGGCGCGATCTATCTCTACCTGGTCTTCACGGGCCGCGTGCTGCCCGGCTGGCCCCCCCGGCGACCGCCCCCGGCGCCCGTCCGCACGGCCGAGCTCCCCGCCGGCGGGGCTCCCCCCTAGGCTGGTCCGCCGGCGTGGTCCGACCTAGGCCGGCGAAAGTGGGGCCGAGACCGACGACCTTGCGAACTCGGGACGGACGACCCGGCCGTTCGGCCGCCCGACGTATTCCCCGTCGTCGACGATCCGCTCGCCGTCGCGCCAGTGCTCGGTGGGGAAGACCGCCTCGGATCCTTCGAACGGGCTCCAACCGCACGGCGAGCGAAGCCGGTCGCCCCGCACCGGACGCCGGTCCCGGAAATCGATGACGAGCAGGTTCGCCCGGTGGCCGACCGCGAGGCGACCGACCGGTTGGCCGAGGACGCGCGCGGGGCGGTCGCACAGGCTCGCGAGGACGATGGAGAGCGCGAGGTCCCCCGAGCCCACACGCGCGAGAAGGAGCGGAAGCATCGTCTCCACGCCGGGTACCCCGCTCGGGGCGATCTCGAAAGGCCGCGCCTTCGCCTCCACGGGGTGCGGAGCATGGTCGCTCGCTACGCACGGGATCCTGCCCTCCCGGAACATCGTCCAGAGCCCCTCCTGGGCGCCGCGGGCCCGCAGGGGCGGGTTGACCTTGAACCGGGCGTCGGCCCCGCCCTGCGCGGCGAGGAGGAGGTGGTGGGGGGTCGCCTCGAACGAGACCCGTCGTGCGACGAGGGAGGCGGCGACGTCGGGCGTAGTGACGTGCGCCACGTGCAACCGCAGGCGCTCGGGCGCCCGGGTGAGTCGTTCGATCGCGCGCTCCTCGGCCTCGGCCGGGCGGACACGGTCCCAGCCGACGGGGTCGGTCGGGCGGGGCCCGGGACGGAAGAACGCGGGGTCCTCCGCGTGCACCGCGACGGGAAGGTCGACCTCGGCGAGGGCCGCGAGCAGCTCGGGGAGCGCGGTCCCAGGTCCGACCGGCTCGATGTTCGTCGTCGGGCTCAGGAAGACCTTGAACCCGCCGGCCTTCGCCGCGAGCGACCGGACCGACCTTGGCGTCCGGGGGCAGGCGTAGAGGAGGACATCGACCGCGGCGCGGCCGCGGACCCGGTCGGCCTTCTCTTCCAGGCGCTCGAGGCTCGTGACCGGCGGCTCGGTGTTCGGCATCTCGCCCACGAGCCCGACCCCCCCGAGCGCCGCCCCCACGGTCCCGGACGCGATGGACTCGGCGGCGTCCGCCGGGCCCGGCTCCCGGAAATGGACGTGGAGGTCGGTCGCGGCGGGGACGATGACGCGATCGCCCACGTCGTGGCGGTGGGCCCCCGAGCGGTCCCGTCCGAGCGTCAAGATCCGGCCTTCGTCGTCGAGGCCGATCTCGACCGGCTGGAGGCGCCCACCGATCCAGGCACGCCCGGCGAGCACGAGCTCGGGATCGGCCTGCGCCGTGCCCGAGCGCCCACCACCTCGCGTCCGCACGGGGGGTGCCATCGCGGGCCGCACCGCGGACCATCGTAAAGAAGGCGGCGGGGGCGGGCGGGAAGGGGTTTTCTCTCGGGTCGGCTCGTCGGCCCGTGGCCGCACGGGCACCGCGGGGCCGGACCCGCACCTACGCCGAGAGCGGGGTCGACCTCCGGGGCCGCTCGAGGGCGCTCCGCGAGTTCCTCCGGGCGAGCCGGTACCGCCCTCCTCCTTCCCACGGGCGTCCCTTGTCCGCGCCCGGCCACTACGCCGGCCTCGTGCGGGTCGGTCGCGAGACGCTCGCGGTCACGACGGACACCGTGGGCACGAAGGTCCTCCTCGCCGAGGAGCTGGGCCGCTGGGAGGAGGTCGGAGAGGACACGGTGGCGATCAACGTGAACGACCTCGCCGCGGTCGGGGCGCGCCCGACCGCGCTCGTCGACACCATCCTCTGTGGCGCGGCCGACCCGGCCGTCTTCCGGGCGATCGGCCGGGGCCTCCGGCGGGGGCTCGCGGCCGCGCGCTGCGCGCTCCTCGGCGGAGAGACGGCGATGGTCGGCGAGATCGTGCGCGGGATCGACCTCGGGGCGACCGCCGTGGGCTTCTTCCCCGCCGGACGCGCCCCGGTGCTCGGGAAGTCGATCCGCGCCGGGGACCGCCTCGTCGGCCTCCCGTCCTCCGGGGTGCATGCGAACGGCTTCACCCTCGTCCGCCGCCTGCTCGCGGAGCACGCCGTCCGCCTCGGTCGCCCGCGTCCGGGCGCCCGGGAGGCCATCGGCGTGGAGCTCCTCCGACCGACGCGGACCTACAGCGGGGTCGCGGATGCGGTCGCGGACCGGCCGGACGTCGTGGGCCTCGCGCACCTAAGTGGCGGCGGGGTCCGGAACCTCACCCGCCTCCAGCCTCGCGTGCGGTTCGTCCTCGACGCCTGGCCGCCGCTCCCGCCCCTCTTCGCCTGGCTCCAGCAGCTCGGCAGCCTCGCCGATCGGGAGATGTACCAGACGTTCAACGCGGGGATCGGCTTCGTCCTGGTCGTCCGCCCTTCGGCGCTCCGCACGCTCCTCCCGGCGCTCGCTTCCGCGGGCGCGCCCGACGCGCGGGTGATCGGGCGCGTGGAGAGCGGACGCGGCGTGGTGATGCCGGAGCTCGGGCTCGAGTACCCAAGCTACCTCTGAGGCGCCCCGCCGGGGCCCCGCGTCGGGACGCGCAAACGGTTAGGGTTCTCGGAGCGCGGCCCTCCCGTGCGGCCCGACCTCAGGACGCTTACCTTCGCCGCCGTGCTCTCGGTCATCGCGGCGTTCCTCTGGTCGACGTACTACCTGTTCGTCCTCAAGGTCACCCCGGGCACCGGGGCCTCGGCGATCCTCACCTACCCGTTCGCCTTCGGGGGGGTCGCCTACGCCGCCTGGGCCGTCCGGCACGGCCACGGCCGGGCCCTCGTAACGCTCTTCCGGCGGCCGGCGGCCTACCTCCGCATCGGGCTGCTCCTCGCGATGCAAACGTCGGTCCTCGCTGCGACCCTGCTCACCGGCCCGGTCGACGCCGCGCTCCTCTCCTTGCTCGGGGACGTGGTCGCGACCCCGCTCCTTGTGGCCTGGATGGTCGTGGAGGCCCGACCCCAGCTCGGCTCGTGGGCGTTCGTCGCGGGCCTCGCGCTCAGCCTCGGCGGCGGGACCCTGGCGATCGCGGGGGGTCGGACCGTCGAGACGGTCCCGCTGCTCGGCTGGGTCGCGGTCATCGCGGTGCCGATCTCGGTCGCGTTCTTCTTCGTACTCTCCGCGCGGGCCGGCGGAGACGTCCCGCTCTCGGCCGTGGTCGCCCAGTCGATGCTCGTGGCCGCGCTCGCCTCGGCGGCCCTTGCGCCCCTGGTTCCGGGAGGCGTCCTGGCGCTCGTCACGATCGGGCCCGGGCCGCTCGCGCTCCTCGCGGTCAACGGCGTCGTGAGCTTCTTCCTCGCGCCGGCCCTCTACTTCCGCGCGATCGAGCAGGCCGGACTCGTCGTTCCACCGATGATGATGACCGGGATCCCGGTCTTCACGCTCCTCCTCTCCGCCGGTGTCCTCGGGATCGCTCCGCCTTTCCTCGGTCTCCTCGGGGTCCCGATCGCGGTCGTCGGCGGACTGGTCGCGTTGCGCGCGGGGGCCCGCTAGGGCCGTTCTCTCGAGGTCCTTCGATGTCCTCTCGGGATAGGGAGATCGAACGACCCCCCCGGCCCGAAGCGGCGCGGTGGCCCGCCTCCGGCGCGGCGCGCGTCCGCCCTACTGCCAGTCCGCGAGGCTGCGGGTGTTCGCCCGACGGCGGGCGGGGGGCTCGAGCTCGGCGATCGAGCTCTCGAGCGTCGCCGGCGGACCTTCGGCGGGCGGGGTCTCCCCGCTCGGCGGGTCGTCCTCCGCGCCGAGCCGCTGCTGGTGGCTCCCCCTTAGGAGCGATGCCGAGTCCCAGCTGAAGACCTCGGTCACCCGGGCGAGCGTCTGCGCGACGCGCTCGGCGTAGTACTCCCAGTCGGGCGGCTTCGAGAGCGGTCGGCCCTCGATCCACGGCTCGACCTCCTGGGGGCTCTTGCGGGAATCGGTCACGATCCAGGCGACCCGCATGCCGGGGACGACCTCGTACCCCTCCTTCCGCAACTGGCGGTAGATGCGTAGGAACGGGAGCGCGTCGCGGGTCGAGGCGTTGTACTCGCTCTCGGCCCGCACGGACCGGGCGATGACGAGCCGCTCGGGGGGGACCTCGTGGCGGCGCACCGCGAGCACCAGCTCCCGGGCCCGGCGCACCGCCGCGTCCGTCTCCCCCTTGAGGACGAGGTCGAAGACCTCGAGGAGGGCGTCCGACTGGTAGTCGAACGCGTCGCTCCGGCGGGTCTCGTAGCCCCGGACGACGCGCTCCTCGCGGGGCCAGACAGCCCGCCCCACGTAGCGCTTCTTCGCGCCGTGCGAGAAGAACGTCTCGTAGACGCTCTGGAACTCGAACGTCTCGCCGGCGTGGGAGAACCGGCGCGCGACCGCCGTGCCGAACTCGCGCGAGCCCTCGAGCGAGGCGACCGGGGAACGGACGAAGACCGAGTCGGTGTCGGAGTAGATCACCTCGTTCCCGCTCTCCTCGAGCTCGCGGATGATCGACGTGATCGCCTCGCGGGCGAACGCCGTGATCGACGCGCCGATCTCCTTGTTCGTGAACCGGTAGAAGCTCGACGCGAGGACCCCGTAGAACGAGTTCATCAGGACCTTCACCGCGTTCTGGAGCCCGTCGTAGTAGGCGGCGACCGTCGGGTCCGTGGCGGCGCGCGCCTGCTGGCGGAACCGGTCCCGGTCGGCGAGCAGCTCGGTGAGGATCCCCGGGATGATCCCGCGTCGGGTCTCGGGGGCGACGAAGCGCGCGCCCCCGGGCGCCTTCGTCGGCCCCTCGGGCGAGAGCGTCGTGAAGCAGAGGTTGCGCGCGATGATGATCGACGGGTACATCGACTTGAAGTCGAGGACGACGACCCAGCGGTAGAGCCCCGGGCGGATGCTGTGGACGTACCCGCCCTCGATCGCGCTCTCGCTCGAGCGGGGATGGTTCGGGGGGACGCCGACCCCGAGGGCGTCCGCGCGGGGGATCAGCATCGCGTCGATGAACTGGGAGGTGCGGCCGTTGAGCCCTTCCTCGAGCGGCAGGTGCGCGACGGTCGCGAGGTCGGCGGCCTTCTCCAGGACCCGGAGCCGCTCGAGGATGCGGCGGGCGAGGTCCGCGTCGTGCTCACAGTACTCCATGACGCGCTCGGGGTCGCGCCGCCATTCCTCCGAGATGTTGCGCCGGTCGACGTCGAGCTTCGAGTCGCCGAGGAGCGTCCGCGCGACGAACTGAAGGGTCTCCTGCTTCGGGCGGAGCTCCCGGCGGGCCGACCACCAGGCGTCCGCGATGACGCGCCCGGTGACCCGCCAGAGCCGCTCGCCCATCTCGCGCGGTTCGCTCCGCTCGCGGCCGAGGGTGAGCGTCTCGAGCCGGAGATGCTTTGCGCGCTCGGCGAGGAGTGGGAGGTCGTAGCCGCCGATGTTGTAGCCGGTGATCACGTCCGGGTCGTCCTCGGCGATGACCCGGGCGAACTCCCCGAGGATCGCGCGCTCGTCCGGTCCATGCAGGCGGAACGTCCGCCGGGGCTGGCCGCCCCCTTCCGCGACCCCGCAGATGGTGAAGATCGTCCGCTCCCGGATCGCGTTCTCGATGTCGAAGGCGAGGACGCGCAGGGAGGGCCGGAACGGCTCGGCGGCGTGGATGTCGCGGCCCCTCTCCGTGACGACGCGGACCACCTCGGGGACCGTGTACCGCGCGCGGATCTCCGCGGGTTCGTCCTCGGCGTCGAACCCGACGCAGAGGCCGAGATGCTTGTCGTAGAGGAAGCGGTGGACGAACGGGATGTCGCAGGAGAGGACCCGGGCCTCCGGCCCCGAGCCGCGGTAGGCGTCCCGGTACTGCGGCACGAGCCACGGTCGATGGAGCGTGACCCGGACCGCGGTGCGGTCCCGTCCGCCGTAGAAGACGGGGTTCGGGTCGACCGCGAGGATCTCGGGATCGGCCCGGAGCCGCGCGATCTCCTCCTCCGTCGGCTCGACGAGGACGAAGTACGGCCGGAAGCCGTAGTACCGAGCGACGATCGCCCGGCCCTCCCGCGTGCGGCCGAACAGCTCGAGGACGACCCCGTCCTCGAGCGCCTGGTACGAACCTTCTAGGAGGAACAGTTCGATCGAGCGCACGGGCGCAAGGAGCCGGACACGCGATAAACAACTTACGGGGCCGAGCGACGCAGCCAACGGCCGAGCGCGGCCACGTCGTGCTCCCACCGCTCCTTGAGGCGCCGGGAGCGGAAGCTCGCGGCGGGGTGGACGAGCGGAAAGACCCAGCGCCCCTCGGGATCCCGGCGAGGGATCCCCGCGGCCTTGAGCAGGGGGGGCGCGGCCGGGTCGAGCTCGCGGAGCGCGCGGGCGCCGAGCGGGACGAGGAGCCGGGGGCCGAGCAGGGCGAGCTGGCGGGCGAGGTAAGGCCGGCAGACCCTCGCCGCGCGCACGTCGAACCGGTTCCCCGGCGGCCGGCACTTGAGGACGTTGAGGACGCCGAACGAGCCCAGCCCGTCCCCGAGCTGGGCGATCGCCGCGTCGAGGAGCCGGCCGGCCCGGCCGACGAACGGCACGCCGGCGCGGTCCTCCTCGGCGCCGGGAGCTTCGCCGACGAAGACGACCCGTGGCTCGAGGGACCCGCGGTAGACCACGGCGTGAGTCCGGCTCGCGCCGAGCGGACAGAGCCGGCAGGCGCGGATCGCTCTCGCAACGCGCTCGAACTCGGCACGGCGTCGCGCGAAGGGACCGGTGGGCGCCGGAAGGCGCCGGGTCCCGCGGCCTCCGCTCTTCATGCCCCCTTTTGACCGGTGCGCGGCCCTCGCCTCCACCGGTGAGCGCCGAGCCGGCACGGACTTTAAATACGAGGCTCCCGTGGCTCGGCCCCTCCCTGGTGATGCCGCCGCCGTCCGGGCTCAACACTGCCGGGCGTCTCGCCCGACTCCGCCAGCGGCGACGCTGGTCGGACCGGTACTACAAGCGCCGGACCCTCCACCTCAAGGAGCGCTCCGACCCCCTCGAGGGGGCCCCGCAGGCGCGCGGGATCGTCATCGAGAAGGTCGGCGTCGAGGCGAAGCAGCCGAACTCGGCGATCCGCAAGTGCATCAAGGTCCAGCTCATCAAGAACGGCCGCCAGGTCACCGCGTTCGCGGTCGGCGACGGGGCCATCAACTTCATCGATGAGCACGACGAGGTACTGGTCGAGGGCATCGGAGGGCGCATGGGGCGGTCCTACGGCGACATCCCGGGCGTCCGGTACAAGGTGATCCAGGTGAACGGCGTCTCGCTCGACGAGCTCGTGCGGGGACGCAAGGAGAAGCCGGCCCGATGAGCGGCGACCCGACCCCCGTCCCCACCGCGGAGGCCCCCGCCGAGGAGGCCGGCCCGGTCGTCCAGCGACCGCAGCCTCCCCCGCCCCCTCCGTTCGCGATCCCACCGCTGTTCGGGAAGTACCCGTTCGAAGGGGTCGAGGTGCACGACCCGGGGCTGCTGCCCTACCTCTACCTGCACCCGGTCTACGCCCCCCACACCGAGGGCCGTCTCGCGGGCCGTCCGTTCCTCAAGAGCCGAATGCACCTCGTGGAGCGCCTCGCGAACCACCTCATGAAGGGCGGCAACTTCACCGGGAAGAAGCAGAAGGCGCTCGCGACCGTCCGCCGGGCGTTCGACGAGATCGCCGCGAAGGAGGGGAAGAACCCGCTCCAGGTCCTCGTCGACGCGGTCGAGAACGCCGCGCCGCGGGAGGAGGTGACGCGCCTGCAGTTCGGGGGGATCTCCGTGCCGCGGGCGGTCGACGCGTCGCCGGCCCGCCGTCTCAACGTCGCGGTCCGCCACCTCGCGCTCGGCGCGATCCAAGCGTCCCACAAGTCGACGAAGCCGATCGAGTCGTGCCTCGCCGACGAGATCCGCCTCGCCGCGAAGGGCGACCTGACCGCGTTCTCGGTCGGGCGGAAGGAAGAGGTTGAACGCGTCGCCCAGTCGGCGCGCTAGCGCGAGGTCGGAGGAGCCATGACCCACATCCGTAGCGAGCTGGCGAAGGCTATTCCGGAGATGATGCGGCAGCCCGAGAGGATCCGGAACATCGGGATCGTCGCGCACATCCACCACGGGAAGACGACGCTCTCCGACAACCTCCTGGCCGCCGCGGGGATGATCTCGGACGAGCTTGCGGGCAAGCAGCTCTACCTCAACTTCGACGAGCAGGAGCAGGCGCGCCTCCTCACGATCAACAACGCGGACGTCACGATCGTCCACGAGTTCGAGCGCGAGCAGTACCTGATCAACCTCATCGACACCCCGGGCCACGTCGACTTTGGCGGGGACGTCACGCGCGCGATGCGCGCGGTCGACGGGGCGATCGTCGTCGTCTGCGCCGTCGAGGGCGTGATGGCCCAGACCGAGACCGTGCTCCGCCAGGCGCTCCGCGAGAAGGTGAAGCCGGTCCTCTTCATCAACAAGGTCGACCGCGCGATCAAGGAGCTCCAGCTCACCCCGGACTCGCTCCAGAAGCGGTTCACGACGATCATCGGCGAGGTGAACGAGCTCATCCGGCGCATGGCGCCCGAGGAGTTCGTCGACGAGTGGTCGGCCGACCCGCGCGACGGCTCGGTCGCCTTCGGCTCCGGCTACGAGAACTGGGCGATCAGCGTGCCGTACATGCAACGCACGGGCGTGAAGTTCCCGGACATCATCGACTTCGTCTCCACGGGCCGCTCGAAGGAGATCGCCCAACGCGCGAAGATCAACGACGTGGTGTTCGACATGGTCGTCCGCCACCTGCCGAGCCCCCGCACGGCGCAGAAGTACCGGATCCCCAACATCTGGAAGGGCGAGATCGGCTCGTCCGTCGGCCAGGCGATGGTCAACACCGACCCGGGCGGGCCGACCTCGTTCATGGTCACCGACATCACGATGGACCCGAGCGCGGGCGAGATCGCGACGGGGCGCGTCTTCTCCGGTCACCTCCAGAAGGGGATGGAGCTCCAGGTCGTCGGGACGAAGCTGAAGAACCGGGTCCAGCACGTCTCGCTCTTCATGGGCCCCGAGCGGCTCATGGTCGACGACGTCCCCGCGGGGAACATCGCCGCGGTGATCGGCCTCACGGACGCGTTCGCGGGCACGACGACCTCGACGGCCCCCGAGATGGTGCCGTTCGAGGAGATCCGCCACGTCTCCGAGCCGGTCGTGACGGTCGCGATCGAGCCGAAGCGGATGGCCGACCTCCCGAAGCTCATCGAGGTGATGCGGAAGGTCGCGAAGGAGGACGCGAGCCTCCGGGTCGAGATCAACCCCGAGACGGGCGAGCACCTCCTGAGCGGGATGGGCGAGCTCCACCTCGAGATCACGCAGTACCGGATCGTCCACGACTACAAGGTCGAGATCGAGGCGTCGAAGCCGATCGTCGTCTACCGGGAGGTCGTGAAGCATCCCGGCGGACCGTTCGAGGGGAAGTCGCCGAACAAGCACAACCGCTTCTACTTCGAGGTCGAGGCGCTCCCCGCGCCCGTCGTCCAGGCGATCAAGGAGGGCGAGATCCCGCAGGGGAAATCGTTCAAGGACACGAAAACCCTCGTTACGAAGCTCGAGGCGCTCGGCATCTCGCGCGACGAGGGCCGGGGCCTGGTCGCCGTCGAGGGGACGAACATCCTGTTCGACGTGACGAAGGGGATCCAGTACCTCAACGAGACGATGGACCTCATCGTCGACGCCTTCAAGGAGGCGATGAACCGCGGCCCGCTCGCGAACGAGAAGGTCTACGGCCTCAAGGTGAGGCTCGTCGACGCGAAGCTCCACGAGGACTCGATCCACCGCGGACCGGCCCAGACGATCCCGGCCGCGCGCTCGGGGATGTACGGGGCGATGTGCCTCGGGGACCGTCTCCTCCTCGAGCCGTTCCAGAAGGTCACGGTGAACGTCCCGCAGGATGTGCTCGCGGGCGCGACCCGGGAGCTCCAGAGGCGCCGGGGCGAGATCCTCGACATGACGAGCGTCGGCGACCTCCAGACGGTCGTCGCGAAGGTGCCGGTCGCCGAGCTGTTCGGCTTCGCCTCCGACATCCGCAGCGCGACGGCCGGGAAGGTCCTCTGGTCCACCGAGTCGATGGGCTTCGAGCCGGTCCCGCCGGACCTCCAGCCGAAGGTCGTCGCCGAGGTCCGCCAGCGGCGCGGGCTCAAACCCGAACCGTACGACGCGAGCTACTACGCCGGGTAGTAGCCTCCCGCGAACGCGGCCCGCGGACCGCGGCCCCCGCACCTACGACGTCACGTCGTAGCTTCGGCGGCCGGGACCGTCCCCCCGCGCGCTCGCCGCGCGGCCCGAGGGGCGGTCGCGCCGGGCTCGACCGCGTCGAGCGTGCGCTGGCCGCCGGGACGTGGGCCCTCGGCCGAGCGCGAACGGAGCGGCCAGGCTCCCTCGTGGTCGAGGAGCCAGCGCTTCCTCCAGAGCCCCATGCCGTAGCCCTGCAGGGACCCGCCGGTACCGATGACCCGGTGGCAGGGGATGATGATCGGGATCGGGTTGCGGGCCATCGCCCCTCCCACGGCCCGGGCCGCCCCGGGGTAGCCGGCGCGGCGCGCGAGCTCGCCGTACGTCACGGTCCGCCCGGCCGGGACCTCGCAGAGCGTCGTCCAGACCGCGCGGTCGAACGCGGAGCCGGTCTCGGGGGCGACCTCGAGGTCGAGCGGGCACCGGCCGTCCCGGAAGTACTCCCTCAGCCGCTGGGGAGGGCTCCCGGTTGGGAACGGCGGCTTGCGCCGTACCGCGCCCGCCGGGGCGCCGGTCTGGGCGACCCCCGGCTCGAGGAGGTCGACGACCCGCACCACCCGGCCCTCGTAGGCGATCCGGAAGAGGCCGATCGGGGAGACGACGTCCGCGACCTCGACCGCTCCCGCCATCGGCCGGGCATGGGGGTCGCGACCTTATCTTGGTTTCAACCGCCGACGCTCTCGAGCCCCGAGGACGTGATCCGGAACTCGGCCGATCCCTCGGGACGGGAGCGGTGCTTCACGAGGACGACCCGACGGCGGGCCCCCTCGAGGCGGTCGAAGCGAAGGATCGTCTTCGCCGCGTGGTTGAGGAACGAGCCGCCGAGGGGCTCGAGGGTGCCGTCCTTCATGCTCCGCCAGACCTGGTTGGTGAGGAGGACCGGCATCGCCCTCGCCCGGGCCACCGCGACCAGGTCGGCGACCTCGAGGGCGAGCGCCTCGCGCGCCGTGTCCTCGTCCGGCCCCGCGAGGGACAGGCGATAGAAGTTCGTCGCCGAGTCGATGACGAGGAGGCCGACGTCGCGCCGGCCGTCCCGAGCGAGCGAGCAGGCCGTCGCGATCGCACGCCCCTGCTCGTCGAGGTCCTTCGGCGCGGAGAGCAGGAAGCGGCCGAGCAGCCGGTCGAACTCCGCGCCCCCGATCGCTCGGAGGCGCTCGAGGCTCACTCCCTCGGTGTCGACGTAGAGGACCCAGCGGCCCGCGCGGGCGACCCGGGCGGCGACCTCGAGGCAGAAGAGCGTCTTCCCGCTCCCGCCCTCGCCGTAGAGCTCAGTGACCCCGTCCGTCTCGAGCCCGCCCCCGAGCAGGCGGTCGACCGAGGCGATCCCGCTCGCGACCCGCTCCGGGGGCATCGACCGGGGAGAGGTCCCCCTCCTTTACGTGATGCTCTCCCGGGAGCGGGCTACTTGAGTTCGTAGGTCCGGGCGAGCTCGGGCAGGACGACGCGGCTCCCGTCCGAGTGGAACGCCTCAGGGTGCTCGGTGTGGACCGGGAAGACCTCGCGGGCGCCGACGCTCCGGACGATCGTCCGTAGCTCCGAGCCGGAGGCGTGGCCGCTCGCGTGCATCTGGTGGAAGCGGAGGCCGAAGTGGTCGAGCCAGTTGTGCATGACCTTGTCGTCGACATCGTCCTCGCTGAACGGCTCGCTCATCGAGTGGACGAACGGGCTCCCCTCGGGGGGCCGGAGGTCGATGAGCTCGGGGAAGTGCGCGAGGTCGAGCGCGAGCAGGTAGCGCGAGCCCTGGGCCCGCACCTCGGCGGCGGACCGGGCGCCCTCGAGGAGGGGGGCCTCCCAGCGGAAGAGCCGACGCTTCTTCCGGGCGTAGACCTCGAGATTCGGCGTGCGCCCCGGGACCGGTACGTCGCCGTCCGGGAAGAGCGGAGCGACCGACTGGAGCAGGAAGGCGGTCCGGGGCGACACGAGCAAGGTACGGCCCGCCTCCCGGGCGGCCGCATGGAGGGTTCTCAGGCGATCGACGTCCCGGGGATAGGTGCAGGCGAGCGCGAGGCTCGGGCATCCTGCGAGCACGCGGTCGACCCCGGTGCGGACGCCCTCCTCGGAGAAGTTCCGGCGGGGATCCGGCCCGGCCCGTGTTCCCTCGATGATCAGCATCCGGGGCTCCTCCTCCTGCGCCGCGGCGAGGAAGGCGTGGGTGTCGGGGGCCCGGGGGCCGTGGTGGCGGAAGTCGCCCGTATAGACGATGCTGCCCTCGCTCGTCCGGATGAGGAACCCGTAGGCGAACGGGACGGAGTGGTCGACCGGGAACGGGACGACTTCGAGGCGCCCGACCTTGACCGGGGTCCGGTCGCGGAAGATCGCCCAGCGATGCTCCCCGTACTTCATCGTCGGGCTCGAGGTCTCGATCGCCTCGAGGAGGGCCCGCGTGCCCGCGCCGAGATGGACCGGGATCTCGGGGTCGACGAGCCCGAGGTGACCGGCGTGGTCCATGTGGGCGTGGCTGATGAACACTCCGTGGATCTCGGGGGGCTTCCAGGCGAGGTCGGCGTCCTGGAGCGCCTCGCGCGAGTAGAGCCCCTCGAGGCGGGGAAGCAGGTCGAACTCGAGCAGGTCCTGGACGGGGCTCGACGAGCGCGGCTGGAGGAAGTCGACGTAGAACTCCTCCCGCCGGGGGGAGAACGAAGGCCCGAAGTCGAACAGCACCCGGTCCGGGCCGTCCTCGATGAGGATCTTGTTCCCGCCGATCTCACGCACCCCGCCGAGGAACTTCACGGACGGGGGGCGCATCGCTCCGGCGAGAGCGGCGAGGCGTATGGGGTTGCCGCGCGGCCTCTCCTCTCCCCACCGCCCGTCGAGGGTGGAGCCGACCGCGTCCCCGCCCCGAGCCCGAGGGAGTCGTTCCCGCCGAACGGGCCGCGAGCCCAGGTCGTCCGTCTCGTAGGAGCCCCCGGGCCGGAGGAGGTGCAGGCCACCTGACCAAGGGGTTACCTTGCGGACGTCGCTGAATCGAGAGCGTGTCGCCCTCCACGACGCGTCGCGGACACGCCCGGCCGCCCCCCTCGGACGAGGCAGCCGCGCTCGCCCGTCGGCTCGAGCGGGTCCGCCGCCGGCTCCTCGACGTGGAGGGGCGGGTCCCGCTGACCGGGTTCGGCCCCTCGGCGGAGAGCGCCCGCAACCTGCTCCACTACGTGGCGCTCCGTCGCTTCGACCTGCGGGGTCTCCAGGCGAGGCTCGCGGACCTCGGTCTCTCGTCCCTCGGACGCGCCGAGAGCCACGTCCTCGGCAACCTCGACGCGGTCCTCGCTCGGCTCCGGGGGTTCGACCGTTCCCGAGGCGCCCCGGCCCTCACCGCCACGGCGGAGATCGGACCCGAGCGGGGACGACGGCTCCTCGCGCGGAACGCTTCGACCCTCTTCGGTCCGGCCCGTGCGGGTCGGGAGACCCGGATCATGGTCACCCTGCCCGGTGAGGCTGCCGACCGGCCCGAGCTCCTCGAGGAGCTTCTCGCGAGCGGCATGGACTGCGCTCGCATCAACTGCGCCCACGATTCGCCGGGGGCCTGGGCGAGGATGGTCCGCAACCTGCGGCGCGCCGGGCGGCGCTACCACCGTCCGGTCCGCCTCCTCATGGACCTCGGCGGCCCCCGTCTGCGGACCGGTCCGATCGAACCGGGTCCGGCTCTCCTCAAGGTCCGTCCTCGGACCGACGCGTTCGGCCGGAGCCTCTCGCCCGGGCGCGTGGAGCTCGTCGATCGCGCGCACGGAGGAGCGGACGACCACGGCGAGGTCCCCCGGGTCGTCGTCGCGGCCGAGTGGCTCGGTCGCCGGGAGGTCGGCGAACTGATCCGGCTGCGCGATGCGCGGGGACGGCGCCGTACCCTGCTCGTGGGGCGCGGCTCACGCGGACGGCTCGTCGCGACGTCGGAGCGGTCGGTGCATCTTGTGAACGGTCTGCGCCTGGAAGCGAAGACGGTGCGGGGCGGCCCCGACGTCGCGGTGCTCGGCGGGGTAGCTCCCCAGGCCGGCCGGATCCGGCTCGCGGAGGGCTCGACCCTCCGCCTCCGCACGGGTGCCGAACCCGGCCACGAGGCCCGAGGCGGGACGACCGGACCGTCCGTTCCGGCGACCCTCGGCCTCACGTTCCCCGGGGCCGTCGAGCGGCTCGCGCCGGGCGACCGCATCTGGTTCGACGGAGGCCGGCTCGGAGGCGTGGTCCGCTCGAGGAACGAGGACGGAGCGACGGTCCGCATCGACCACGCCCCTCCCGCCGGAGCCTGGCTCCGGGCCGACCAGGGCGTGAACCTCCCGGACACCGACCTCAACCTGCCGCCGCTCACGGAGCGGGACCGGGAGGACCTCCGGTTCATCGTCCGGCACGGCGACCTCGTCGGCTACTCGTTCGTCCGCTCCGCCCACGACGTGGAGGTCCTGCGCACCGAGCTCCGCCGGCTCGGGCGACCGACGATGGGGGTCGTCCTCAAGATCGAGACCCGTCGGGCGTTCGAGGAGCTCCCGGCGATCCTCCTCGGAGCGCTGCGCTCGGGCCCCGCGGGGGTCATGCTCGCCCGGGGCGACCTCGCGGTCGAGGTCGGCTTCGACCGTCTCGCCGAGGTCCAGGAGGAGATCCTCTGGCTCTGCGAGGCGGCGCACCTCCCGGCGATCTGGGCGACCCAGGTCCTCGAGGGGCTCTCGAAGACCGGCCTCCCGTCCCGGGCGGAGGTCACCGACGCGGCGATGGGCGAGCGGGCCGAGTGCGTGATGCTGAACAAGGGGCCCTACCTCGTGGAGGCCGTCCGGGCCCTCGACAGCATCGTGCGACGGATGCAGGCGCACCAGGCGAAGAAGTCCGCCCGCCTGCGCCACCTGGACGTGGCGGAGAGGTTCCTCGCGTCCGTGCCGGCCGAACCCTCGGGGACGCGGGGGAGGCCGATCCCGGTCCGCGCCAGCACGCCCCGGCCGGTCGCCGGGCCTAGGAGCGCCCCCGCTCCTCCCGCCACGTGAACAGAACGGTCGCCGCGATCGCCAGGGCGAGCGCGACCGCGAACGAGATCGCCATGTCCAGGTAGGCGGCCGGCGCGTTGTGGAAGACCATCGTCGCGTTGAGCCCGTCGATGATGTAGTAGAGCGGGAGCGCGTGGGCGATCGTCGCGAGCCACGGCGGGAAGAGCGAGACGGGGAAGAACGTCCCCGAGAGGAACATCATCGGGAAGGTGATGATGTTCCCGACGACCCCGGCGCTCTCCGGGGTCGTGGAGACCGTGCCGGCGAGGAGCCCGAGCGCGACGAACAGCACCGGGCCGATCGCGAGGAACGGCAAAGTGAGCCAGGTGAGCGTGAGGTGCGCCCCGAAGACGAGGGCGCCGACCCCGATCAAGAGGAACGCGGAGGCGAACGCGAGGAGGAGGAACCAGAGGAGGGTCGCGGTGAGCCATTCCCCGCGGGAAAGCGGCGTCAGCGTGAGCTGGCGGAACAGCTTGTCCCGCTTCCAGGTCGAGCTGATGTTGACCATCGAGAACATCGGGCCGACGAGCACCGAGAAGCCGACGAGGCCGGG
>JAWOKS010000034.1:0-36993 GCA_033854115.1 Thermoplasmata archaeon | reverse complement strand
GTCCGGTGCGCGGAAGGCAACTCGTCACTCTGTCAAGGGCGCACCACAGTGTTGGCAGGTGGACTGATCTAGCGACGTCATCTTACCGCACCGATCACAGATCCGACCCGGGAGTTCCCGTGGCATGGCCTCGGTGCCCCCAGGAGGCTCTCGAAAGAGAAGTCCAGCGCGGCCGCTTCTCCCTGGACCCACGAGGAGTCCAAGTCCCCCGGCCAGCACCCAAATCAGGAGAACGGCCCAGAACGTAGGGCCCCGGACCCCAATCACGAAGAGCCCTGCACCGATGCCTACCGTAATTGCGAGGAAGGGGACCACGCTCAGTAACGGTCGCACCATTCCAGTCCCCGCTCCATCAGACCTTAGCCAGGCAACTTCATCCGCTTGGCGCGGGCAGGTCAAGATCCGTGCGTTGGCCACGCTTCCGTGATTACCGCTAAGGTTGGTACGGTGTCGCAATCCAACGGGCGATACGGGCCGCACGAGCTCGGCCCGTCTTCCAGATCCATGCGTCGACGGCCCAGAACCTGCCCGCGCCTCCGACAAACAGGGCTACGTAGCATGCCATGTAGAGCGGGTGGGCTCCAACGTCCGTACCGCCCGGGAACGCGAACGTCGTATCCCACTGTGTCAGGAAGAACACGACGGATGCAACGAAGCCTACGACGCACGCCAATCGCGTCGTGAAGCCGAGGAGGAATGCTACCGCGAGATACGCGGTGGCCGAGGTGATTAGCCAAGCGAAGAACACCGGGTTAGCTGCTACGTAGTTCGCGAGCCCCGGCCCACCTAGGGTAGTCGGGCCGTAGGACGATGCGACGTCAGCGAAGGTGCTCCAGTAGTCGGCCGAGGGTACGATGATGAAGAGCAGGTTCGCCGCCCAGATGACCCCGAGCAAGATGCGCAGGACGTCCAGCCCGCGCCACGCTCGCTCATGGGAGTTGATCATTGCCGGAATCACGGCCCGGCATCCGCGGGCTGGTTCTTGGTACCCAGGTGCGTACGTGCACCCACTCCTCGCGGGGGGTGCTCCCCCGCGAATCGACCGTTTCCTTCATCGAGCGTTGTTCGCACCGACCCAGGGATGGTCTGTTCGCAGCTGAGATTGGACGGCTAAGGCCGGATTAGAACCCTATGTGGGCCAAATCCTCCCCCGGCCCGTCTACCACGCGAGGAGGGCCCGACCATGTCGCGATGCCTCAGGCCCCATTCCGCGTTGCAGGTCTCCACGAAGCGACCGCGCCCGACGCCGGCCTCACCGTCCGTGACGCCTGCGGGGCGGAGACCAACACTCGGGCTGACCCCGCCCGCGAGCGGGAAGCGCGTTCCCCCTCCCCGACGTCTTCGTCGGGGGTACTCGACAATACCCTTATGCCCGGACAAGCGGGCCCCGACGTCGGACGCATGGACGTCCGAGAGCGACGCGAAATCATCGCCAAGTCCCCCATCCGCTTCGCCTATCTGCGACGTTTCAACCTCTACGCGGGGATCCTTCATGCGGTCCAGGGAGTGGCAATGCTGGTCCTCGGCCTCTGGCTTCCCTGGTCCCGCGACATCTACACCTTCTACCTGAAGATCTCTCCGGCACCCCCGCCCCTCACCGGCTTCACGCTCGCTCCCGATCCCCGGGTGCTGGCCCACGTTAGCGGGTTGGGGGCGATCCTCGCCTCCTTCCTGCTCATCTCGGCAGCGGCGCACCTCCTGATCGTCTTTTGGAAGAATCGCGAGTACAACCAGAACCTCTCCAACGGCACGAATCCCTACCGCTGGTACGAGTACTCGGTCTCGAGCTCCATCATGATCGTCCTGATCGCCCTCTTCCTGGGTGTCTGGGACTTCTGGTCGCTCGTGATGATCTTCACCCTCAACGCCTCAATGATCTGGTTCGGCTACCTGATGGAGAAGCTCAACCAGTACTCGGTCAGAACCGACTGGTCCCCCTTCGTCCTGGGGTCGATCAGCGGAGGGGTCCCGTGGTTGGTCCTGTTGGCCAATTTCACGGCCCTGGCGACCTCTTCCGACCTGCGACCTCCTGCGTTCGTCTATGCCATCGTCGCGCTCTACTTCGTGCTGTTCAACATATTCGCCGTCAACATGGCACTGCAGTACCGCGCTGTGGGCCCATGGAAGGACTATCTCTACGGCGAACGTGCCTACATTCTGCTCAGTCTCGCGGCGAAGAGCACGCTCGCCTGGATCGTGTTCGCAGGCGTCTTCGCGCCGTGAGACCGTCAAGCGAGGGAACCCGCGCTACGTCCCGCCTCGAAGACGAGGATGATGCCGCCATCGGCGGTCGGGCCACCTACTTCGCCCCGGACGCGGATCGCGGTTGCCCCTCGAAGGCCGAAGTGGGAGCGGCGGGTCTGTTGGTGGCGGTCTCCTCCGGCAGACGGTAGTGACCGAGCTCGAGACCCCCCGGTTCGAGATTGAGATCACCGGGAGCTCGGTCAGCCCGAGCCACACCCCGTTCCTCGTCGGGGTCGATGTCCGGTTCCGGGACTGGGCGAAGTCCCTCCCGGAGCTCTGTCCCACCGGGTTCGGAGCCATGGGATTCCACGGGACGTTGAACGAGGTCCGCGTCGGCGATCCCGAGAACCATCAACGTGTTCCCCGCGTCGACCGCGTCTACGCGAACGTTACTTCCTGGTACCGAGACCCGGAGGGGTTCGTCAGACCGACCCCGCGGTCCCGGACCAGGGGAGCGAGAGCCGCGCGGACAAGGGTCTGTCCGATGGACGGGTCGGTCAGCGGACGAACTCGATGAGCGCCTCGGACTCACCGGCCGCGTAGCCGCCCCTCTGTCCAAGAAGGGTCGCCGCCTTCACGCCCGTGATGATGAGGAGGACCTTGATCGTGTCCTTCATCTCGGGCGTGTTCTCGATCGAACAGCCCCAGATGAGGCGGGCGCGCTTCGAGATCTTCCCGCCGACGAGCTCCGCGGCGCGTTCGGCCTCGCTCACCGTCATCGATGGGCCGCCCACGACGCGCACGAGCGCCCCGGTGGCGTCCTTGAGCTCGACCGAACCGAGGAGCGGCGAGGTGAGCGCCTCCGTGACGGCCTCCGTGACCCGGTCCGTCGAGTTGTCGCTCTCGCCGAGCCCGATGAGCGCGACCCCGCCGTCCTTCATGACGGTCAGGATGTCCGAGTAGTCGAGGTTGACGAGCCCGGGCCTCGTGACGATCTCGGTGATCCCCTTGATCGCCGTCATGAGGACGACGTCGGCGAGCTTGAACGCCGCATCGAGCGGCATGCGGGGGACGAGCTCGAGGAGCTTGTCGTTCTCGATGACGACGGTCGTGTCGCAGACCTGGCGGAGCCGCTCGAGACCGTCCCGCGCGACCTCCATGCGGAGCTCGCCCTCCGAAGAGAACGGAAGCGTGACGATCCCCATCGTGAGGGCCCCAGCCTCCTTCGCCATGCGCGCGACGAGGTGGGAAGCCCCTGTCCCGGTGCCCCCGCCGAGGCCGGCCGTGACGAACACCATGTGCGCCCCCGTGAGGAGCTGGCGGATCTCCTCGTCGTTCTCCCGCGCGGCCTCCTCGCCGACCTCCGGGCGGGCCCCGGCGCCGAGACCCTTCGTCGCCCTCCGTCCGACCAGGATCTTGCGGGGGGCGTGAACGCTCAGAAGGTGCTTCGCGTCCGTGTTGATGGCGCACATCGCCGCGCCCTCGATCCCCTCGTCGACGCAGCGGGTGATCGTGTTCGAGCCGCCCCCGCCGCACCCAACGATCCGGATGTTGACCTTGAGCGTCTCCGCGAGCCGCGCGAGCTCGTCGTCTACGGTGGCCGTGGGCGTCGGCGTCGAGGCTACCTGTGGGTGGGTCGAATTCTCCTGGTGCTGGGCTAAGGCTTCCTGGATGATCGCCTTCATCGTCGGCCCCCCTCTCCCCCGTCCAGGGAGGAGCGAAGCCGATGCCGCTAGTTCGGCCGTCTCACGATAAAGCCCCCACTTCGACTGGCAGCGAGGGGGGTCGATCCGTACCGTAAGGAGAGATCCCGAGGGGTCGTCTCCCCCGTGGTCGCGGGTCCCCGTCGGCCCCGGCGTCGGGCGGACCACGCCTCGCCGGTCGGGCGAGGGGTCCCCGAGCACGAAGACCCGGGCGAGGCGGCCTCAGGCGAGGCGTTCCAACGGGACCGCCGGTAGGAAGGTGCGGCGGTCCACCACCGCCCCCGTGGAGATCGCCCCGCCCCAGAGGAGACCCACGTAGTCGATCAGGCGCTCCGCGGTCCCCGCCGTCGGTCCTCCGTGGATCTCGGCGAGGCTGAAGGCGAGCCCGACGGCCCCTACGGCGATCACCGAAGCGGTGAACCCCGCGAGGCGGTAACGTCGCGCGCGAGCGAATTCCCGAAGGAACGCCCAGATCGCGAGGGCAGGAAGCGCGTACAGCAGGAGGCCGAAGACCCAGTGGAACGAGAACGCTTCCGGGAAGGTGCCCGCGAGGATGAGGTCCACACCGAGGGCGAGGACAACCGGTCGCTCGAGACGGTAGCCGGCCGGTAGACCAAAGGCGAACGTTGCGGTCGCCGCTCCGAGCACGCCGAGCGCGAGGTTGAACGCCAACGCGGGCGCGGGGTCCCCCACTCCTAGGGCGGCGATGGAGTCCCGCACCGGTGAGTAGCCCGGTCGAGACGCCTGCTCGACAAGGAGGGTCGCGGAGAACCCTACGACAGCCCCCAGCAGCAGCCACGAGACCGCGACGAGTCGGCTCCGGCGTGCAGGATAGAGATCTTCGGGTCGAACTCGGTCCAGCGCGGCGGGCGCCCCCCACCGGGTCCCTCCGTTCTCCGAGACAGACCCGCGAAGCCCATGGCGCGTCGGACCTGGACGAGAGGGAGCGCGAACCGGCTCGCGCCCGTCGGTTCGGGGCCTCCTCTCAGCTTCCCTCGTCGAAGGCGGCATGCCTCGAGGCCAACGTGGGTCTCGGCGCCGAAGCCTACGGCCCCATCGGACGGGCGCCGTCCTTCTTGCGCAGTCTCCGTCGCCGGGTGACGACGAGCGCGACGGTCGCGAGAACGATCGCCCCAGCCCCCGCGACGGCCCCCACGAGGGGAAGAGGGAGCGAGGACGGCGAGCCACTTCCCGTGCTCGAAGCCGGGGTCGAGCTCGTCATCGTGCCCTTCATTCCCGGGAAGTGCTGCTCGCAGACGAACTCGTAGGTCCCGGCGGGAGGGGCCGTGAAGTTCGCGTAGTACCGGACTCCCGCGGTCGGTCCGAGCGTGAGATTGACGAGCGGCGGGTGGGCCTGAAAGAAGGCGTACAATTGCGTCGGCGAATCGGTGGTGGGTATCGTGTAGTTCGCGAGCGGCGAGAGCGTGAACGTGTGGGTGAACGTAGAGCCCTGGGTGACGATCAGATGCACGGCCGCGCCGGGAACGACCGTGAACTGGCTCGGCACGAAGGTGAGCGAACTGGTCGCGGTGATGTTGACGAACGCGTCGGCGGGAACCACCGGGGACCCTGACGCCGGGGTGCCCGCGACCGCAAGGGCCGAGATCCCCGCCACGAGAAGGAACGCGGCCGCGAGGACGCGGCCACCTCCTCCGGGGGCCCCCGTGACTTGGGCTCTGAGCCCCCGCGTCATGTCCGCAAGGCTCCTGCGGGGGTGAGCCCCGGACGTGCCGGTTCGGGAGGACCGGTCGGGCCCGGGTCGACCGGTGGAGGGGCGGGCTCGTACGGCGGGCGGGTCTGGGGAAGCTCTCGGGAGCGCCTCGGGATCCCGGGGACCTGCACCGTGGGGGCCACCGAAGGGCCCCCGGACCCGGGTACGGTTACCCCCGAAGCCGACCCTTGCCCGGAGCGACCCGCGACCGGATGGCGGGGGGCCTGCCGGGGATCCCGCTTGATCCATCGATCGATCGGCACGCTCGGCTCGACCCCCGGCACGACCTCCAGTACGACGTACGGCGTGTCCGGAGAGAGGCGCCAGCCGAGGGGTGAGGATCGGACGGGATCGATCCGGCGTTTTCCCGCGCTCACCAGCCGAAGCTCGAACCGAAGCCCTCCGTGAGCGCTGCGACGGTCGTGCACCGGTCGCCACAAGCGCCTCCGGAGGGAAGGGGGCAGACTCGACGGACCGAGCAAGAGCAGCGGGACGGACCCACGGGGTCCGTGAGCTCTAGGAAGCTCCCTCCCAATCCTCTCCTTCGTCTCGGCCGGAACGGTCCGCCACACGTCCGCGAGGGCGTACCAGCAGCGGCCGTCCCCCACGGGGATACGGGCGATGCGCTGCCAGCGCTCCAATCGCTCCAGGTGACGGATGAGGGTCGCATGGGATCGAGGATACCCTCGAGGCCGGGAGAATCCGGCACGCCCTGCCCGCACAGCCTCGAACCAGGAGTCCGGCAGGAGGGCCGCACCTCGGTACTGCAGGCGCAGCTCGTTGAGGACGGCAAGCTCGTCCATGTCAGAGCGACCCTCCAAGGGCGGGGACCGGCACAGCAGGGCCGGTCGAACGGGCGATCGTCGTTCGACCGCGAGGGGGGAGGCACCGCCCCGAGGCGCCGGCGTGGACCATGGCCGGGCGACTCGGGGACGTCCTATAGCCCCCCGTCTGATTCTCACGAGATGAGAGTGGGCGGTGACCCTCGAGCGCGGGGAGCACCCCCGTACACCGCGCAGGGTAGCAGGAGGAAGACCATCGCGTCGCGAGGGGCCGACGCTCCGCCGAAGGGGGCGATGGTCGCAGGGACCCTACGCGGAGCGGGTGCGCACGGAGTAAAGGAGCACGACGAACCCGGCGGCACTGAACATCGCGCTCAGCATCGAGGGGAACTCCACGTCGTCGGTGAGGTTGTAGCCGACGATCCAGGCCGCCGCGGCCGCGACGGAGAGCAAGAGGACCCCGGACGCGAGCAGGAGCATCGGCCGCGAGCGCGTGCGGCGCCACGAGACGAAGCCGTGGAACGACAGGATCGCCCCGACGACCACGGCGACCGTCCAGGCGCCGTAGGTGAACCAGGTCCAGTCGCTCATCGTTGGCTCTCCTCGCGGAGCTTCCCCCAGAGCGACTCGAGGCGTTCCGCGCTGAGGTCGCGGTAGCGCACTCGCAGGTCGAAGTGATCTCCGCGCAGGGTCAACTGGACCTCCTTCACTAGACTGCGGAACAGGTCTTGACGCTTCGCATCGGGCGTGAGGACCGAGCTCTGGATCCCGACCAGCCCGAGTTCGCGGAGCTCGTGCAACCGCCGGTAGAGCGTGCTCTGGGGGATGTGGTCCGCCTCGAACATCTCCTGCACGCTCCGCGGTTCGCGGTCCAGCATCGCAAGGATGTGGCGGGCCGTGGCGTCCCCGAGCACCGCCAGGATCCGCTCCTTGCGGTCCGGTCTCGGCCCGTCCGGAGCCGCCGGGGCGGTTTCTCCGTCCGCCGCCATGGCGCGAGACCTGCTACTTCGTCCGCTCCCCAAGAGGCTTCCGGTACGGGCTGGACCGAGGGAGCGGGCGGTCGGGCGTCCCCGATCCAGAGATCGGTGCTGCCCGGCGTCGCGGCCCGGGCGGTCGGGGCGATGTGCCCCTTCGGACCGCTGGAACGGGGCCGGTGCCTGGAGCGCGGCCGCCCTGCGCAGCGCTTTTGGCAGCGCCGTGCGCTCGCGGGGAACCCCACGGTCCCATGCCACCCCCGACCGAGCGAGCCCGTAACCTCCGGCTGATCCTGGTCCGCCACGGCCCTTCGGCGACGAGGGATCCGCGGCGTTGGCCCGACGACGACCGACGGCCGCTCACCGCGAAGGGCCGGAGCGAGACCCGGAGCGCGGCCCGGGGGATGGTGGAGACCGTACCCGCCATCGACCGGCTCATCTCGAGCGGGGCGAGCCGGGCCCTCGAGACCGCGAGACTGCTCGCGAAGGCGCTGCCGGGGAGGACGACGATCCAGATCTGGCCCGAGCTTGACCCGTCCCACCCCCCGGCCCCGGTCTTGGAGCGGCTCGGCCGGACCGCGGGACCGGACGAGGTGGTGGTCTTGGTCGGACACGAGCCGGCCCTCTCCGAGCTCGTCGGCCTCGCCCTCGTGGGCGACGCGGTCTCGTTCGTCCGGATCGCGAAGGCCGGGGCGGCCTGCCTCGAATTCCCTAGGCGGCTGCGCCCCGGCGCCGCGCGGCTCCTCTGGCTGCTCAGCCGGAAGCAGCTCGCGGCGCGGGGGGCTTGAGCGGACGGCGCGGCGCCGCGGCCGCGCGCGCGCTCCCGCGGCGCGCGTAGAGCGGCTCCACGAGGACGAGGACCTCCTCGTGGACCTGCTCGGGCGCCCGGTTCGCGTCGACGCGCGAGAACCGGTACTCGTCCCCCATCCAGGCGAACTCCTTCGAAAGGCGCTCCTGGTAGAGGAAGAAGCTCTCGAAGAGGTCGCGCGAGAGGCAGAGGTCCATCCCCGACTCCCAGTAGTCGAGGCTCCCGTACCTCCCGATCGCCCGGTGGAGGAGGATCTCTGGGCGGGCGTCAAGGAAGACAACGAGGTCCGGCCGGACCGCGAACGCGTAGAGCTTCTGGGCCCACGCCCGCGAGGCCCCGCGGACGACCGCGCGGGCCATGAGCGTGTAGATGTAGCGGTCGGCGAGGACGGTCGAGCCGGCGGCGAGCGCGGGGACGATCTTGTTCTCGAGCTGGTCGGCGAAATCGACGGCGTAGAGGAGCGCCATCGTCGTCGCGCCGAGCGTGTGGCCCTGCTTCGCCCGGTCGATCTCGGCGCTCACGAGGTCCGAGCGGCGGAGGCCGGTGTCGACGACCGCGTGGCCGTCGATCTCGAGTCGCTCCTTGAGGAGCGCGACCTCGGTCGTCCGTCCCGAGCCGTCCGCCCCCTCGATGACGATCAGCTTCCCCGGGAGCGGCTCGTCCGGCATCCCCGGCGGCCGCGCTCCGTACGTCCTAGCCGTCACGGGTCAGCGCCACCCCCGTCGGGAAGTTCTCGAGCAGCGGCTGGACGTGGCCGCGAAGGGTCGACTGGATCGCCTCGACCGGGCGGGAGGAGTCGACGACCGTGAAGCGGTCCGTCCCCGCGATGCGATCGTACTCGCGCTTCAGCCGGCCCTGGAACCGCTCGTAGCTCGCCTCGACCTCGTCCGCGAGGCCGAGGTCCATGCCCGCCTCGTAGTAGCTGATCTTCTCGCGGGAGGCGAGCTTGCGGCGGAGGGTCGTCGCGACCGGGACCCGGAAGTAGAAGGCGAGGTCCGGCTCGGGCGCGAACGAGTAGATCATCCGGACCCACTCGGGGTCGCACCCCCGGGCGGCGTCCCGGGCGAACGCCGTGTAGGCGTACCGGTCGCACAGGACGAGGTAGCCCGCCCGGAGCGGGGGCAGGATCTTCCGCTCGAAACGGTCCGCGAAGTCCGTCGCGTGCAGGAGGCTGAACGTCGTCGGTGTGAGGAGGCCCTTCTTCTTCCCCCGCCGAATCACGTTCGCGACGAGCTCGGAGGAGTTCCACGCGGTGAAGAAGACGCGGTAGCCCCGGGCCGCGAGCCACTTGCCGAGGAGGCCCGCCTGCGTCGTCTTCCCGCTCCCGTCGAGCCCCTCGAAGACGAGCAGGCGCCCCGGATAGCCGTGGAACGGGCTTGGCGTCTCACCCATCGTGGACCTTCACCTCGAGGCCGAAGACCCGTTGCATCGTCTTGCGCACCTTCTCCTGCCAGCGGGAAGGGAGCGGCGATTCGATCTCCCCAGAAAAACCCACCGACAGGGTGGAACCGCCTGCGGTGAGGGAGAGCGCGGTCCCGGGCCCGCCGAGCGTCTTCGCGGTCTCGAGGAGGGCCCCGAGGCGGACCGCCGTCGGGAGGTCGTCCCCGCCCACCACGGGAAGGAACCCCTTCTTCCACTCCGACGGCGGGTCGTCCCCGTCGTGGAGGTAGGCGGCCATCGACGCGAGCACGGTCTCGCGCTGGCTGAGCCCCCAGATCGGATAGTTCCGGATGAGGTAGGCGGAGTGCTGGGCGTGGTTCCAGAGGTCGACCGCGACCCCCGCATCGTGCATCCCGCTCGCCGCGCGGAGCGCGAGACGCTCGCTCCGACCCCAGCCGTAGCGCTCCGCGAGCAGGCCGAAGAGGCGGTCGGCCACCTCGGCGACCTCGAGCCCGCGCTCGTAGCGGAAGGCGAACGAGGCGGACGCAGCCGCGACCGAACGGTCGACGAGCTCCTCCGCGGGGGCCGGGAGCTGCGCACCGATCTTCTCGAGCGCGAGCCCCTCGCGGATCCCCGCCCCCGAGACGACCAGGTGGTCGACCCGCAGCGCCCCGAGGAGCTCCTCGAGGACCGTGATCCCCGCGAGCACGACGTCCGCACGGTCCGCCCCGATCCCGGGGACGGCCCGCCGCTTCGCGGCCGTCATCTCCCCGAGGAGCTCGTCGAGCGCCTCGATGTCCCGGTCGTAGAGCAGGTAGCCGTGCACGCGCCGGACCGGGAACTCCTTGATCGCGATGGACGCCCGGGCGAGAGAACGGACCGTCCCCCCCACGGCCACGAGCCGCGCCGGCCGACCGCCGAACGCCTCGACCGCGGAGGAGAGCGCGGCGCGCACGTGCTCCTCGAGGGCTTCCCGCTCCTTCCGCTTCGGCGGGTCGTGCTCGAGGAACCGGCCCGAGAGGCGGAGGGCGCCGAGCGGGAGGCTCACGGAGTTGCGGAGCGCGCCCGACCGCACCTCCACGAGCTGGAGGGAGCCGCCGCCGAGGTCGCACACCACGTCGTTCTCAAGCTCCATCGTCCCGGCGACGCCGAGGTAGGCGTAGCGGGCCTCCTCGGCCCCGGAGAGGATCCGCAGGTCGAGGCCGGTCGCGCGGGCGACCTCCCGGACGAACTCGGGCCCGTTGGACGCGTCCCGCACCGCGCTGGTCGCCACGCCGAGGGTCTCGCGGACCCCGAGCGTTCGCACGAGCTTCCCGAACTGCCGGACGGCGTGCACCCCCCGCCCGACCGCCCCCTCCGAGAGCGCGCCGCCCGACGCGGGCTCGAGACCGAGCCGCGGCGACTCCTTCGCCTCAAAGATCGGCCGGACCGCCCCGCGGGAGGACGTCTCGAAGACGACGAAGCGGGCCGTGTTCGACCCGAGGTCGATCACCCCGAGGGAAGGGCTGCGCTGCGCCCGTGCGGCGTGGGCGGGCGTACCGCTCGCCTGCTCCCGGCCCACGGGGGGGTCGTGCCACGTGGGCGTAAAGGGGTTCGCGCACGCCCGTCCGCGGTCGCGGGGGCGACCGAACCTCTTTCAACCGCGCACCGGTCCCGAGCACGGTGGCGCCGCCGCACGGCCCCGGGCCCGGCTCCGACCGGGCGCTCCTCCTGAGGGCCGAGCTCGATGAGCTCCTCAACGAGGTCGAGCGGGAGGTCGCCGCGACCATCGGCCGACCGGCGCCGGACGTCGAGCTCCTCCACGATCTCCACCGCGACCTGCGTCGGCTCGCGAGCGGGCTCAAGGTCTGGATGCTTCTCGTGCCGTCCCGCCACGGGGGCGAGCTGACCGAGCTGAACGGGCGCCTCCGTCGCCTCGCACGGCGGGTCGGTCGGGTCCGGGACCGGGACGTCAGCCTCACGGTGCTCGATCCGGTCGTCCCCTCACGCGGGTCCCCCCGGGACCGGGCCTACTGGGAGAGCGTCGTCACCCGGCTCCGGGATGACGCGCACACGGGCCGCGAGCTCCTCAAAGCGCTCCTGAGGAGCGAGGAGCAGGGGGGGCTGTTCGAGCGGGTGCGCACCGGGTTCGCGCTCCGCCCCCCGCCGGGAGCGGACCGGGGTCTCGACCGGGTCCTCCGCGAGGAGCGGGACCTTCGCCACCGGAAGGTGCGCCGGGCGCACCGCCGGGCGCGCCGGAAGCCCTCGAGCGAGCGGCTCCACCGCCTGCGGATCCGCATCCGCCAGTGGCGCCATCTCGCCGCGCTCGAACGGGCCACGGGGGTGGCCGCCTCCGCCCGGCCCTCGGCCGCCTGGCAGCGGCTCCAGGACGGCCTTGGACGGGTGCACGACCTCGACGTGGCGCTGGCCGCCCTGCCTCGCGACCTCGTCCAGAGCCCGCCGGCCGAAAAGCTGCGGCGCGACCGAAGGGTCCTTCGCACCTCGCTCGGGGAAGCGCTGGAGCACCTCGCCCCGGTACGACCGACGAGCGTCAGGGCGCCGCCCTCCTCTAAACGGAGGGGGTAGGGACGGGACGATGGACGGGGCGGGTCGGGGGGAGGTCCGGGACGCCGGGGCGCTGCGGGCCGCGCTGGACGCGACCGGGGCGATCGGCGCGACGTACCGGCAGCTCGCCGCCACGCTCGACCTCACCGTGCCCGAGGTCCAGGCGGTCCTCGAGCGGTGGGAGCGGGACGGCGCGGTCCTGCGGCTCGGCCGGGGCCTCTGGGTCCTGAGCGCCTACGCCCGCCTCCTCGAGAGGACGGACTTCGTCGAGCCGAAGGCGTTCGACGAGCGGTTCCTCCGCGAGAACGGCGTCGCGATCGGCCGTTACCGCGGGCCGATCACGTTCCGCTCCAACGAGGCGCTCCCGGTCCACCGCTGGTGGCCCTACGTGCAGGGCTACTCTGCGGAGTTCGTCCGGGACGTCCTCACGCGGGCGGAGCTCGGGCGGGACGCCACCGTCCTCGACCCGTTCGCCGGGAGCGGCACGACGCTCGTCGAGGCGCGACGCTTCGGGGCCCGGGCGATCGGCTGCGAGCTCCTCCCTCCCGCCGTGCTGGCGGCCCGGGTGAAGTGTCGGTTCGAGCTGGACCCCGAACGGCTCGAGCAGGCGGGCCAGAGCGTGAGCCGCGCGGCGCTCCGACGCGCCCCCGGACCGCTCCCGTTCCTCCGGGAGACGCGCCGCCAGTTCGCCCCGGGGGCGCTCCGCGAGCTGCTTCGACTGCGCGAGGCGCTGCCGGCCGGCTCCGACGCCCGGTCCGAGGCGCTTCGCCTTGCGTTCGGCCGCATCCTCATCCCTTCGAGCCGGCTCCACCGGTCTCCGTGTCTCGGCTACCGCCGGGGCTCCCGGGAGGACCGGACCCGGCCGGGCGCGCGGTTCGGGGAGGCCGTCGCCGCGATGGCGGACGACCTGCGGGCGCTCCGCCCGGAGGCCGAGGAGTGGGGTCCCCCGGCCCGTGTCCTCGAGCAGGACGCCCGCGCCCTCGAGCTCCCGGACAGCTCGGTCGACCTTGCGATCACGAGCCCGCCGTACGTGAACGGGATGGACTACGTGATGAACTACAAGGTCGACCTCGCCTGGCTCGGCTTCGCCCGGTCGTACGCCGACCTGAGGGCGCTGCGCCGGGCCGAGGTCGCGTGCGACAACCTCCCGCGCACCGAGGCCGCCCCCTACCTCATGATCGAGACGCCGCCCGACCCCTGGCTCGTCGAGATCCTCGCGCGGATCCGCCAGAACGTCCGGCGGAAGGGGACGTACCGCCGCCTCGACATGCACGCGGTCGTCCACCGCTACTTCGCCGACCTCGTCCCGGTGCTCGCCCGCGTCCGCGCGGCCCTGCGTCCCGGGGGGAGGCTGGTCGTCGTGGTCGGGGACTCGCTCCTCGCCGGGACGTACGTCCCGGGCGACCTCCTCCTCGCGCGGATCGCCGCCCGCCTCGGTCTCGGGATCGTCGGGGTCGACGTCGCGCGCCGCCGGCGGAGCGGCCAGCGCCGCTCGTTCGAGCTGCGCGAGTCGATCGTGACGCTCGAGCGGCCGGCCACGAGCTGAGCCGGCGGGCCGGGCCGGACGCGTCCGCCGCGCCACCGGTACCCCTCAGGGACGATCCGGGGTCGGCGTCGGTTCCGCTCGAAGCAAACCCTTATTCTCGGCCGTCGCGCAAGGCGGGGCGCGGGAGCTTGAGATGCCCGACCCGTCCTCCCCCCCGAAGTTCCTCGAACCGCTCCTCGGCCTCGTCTTCGACCTCGACGGAACCCTCGTCCTCTCCCACCACGACTTCGGCCGCATCCGCGCCGAGGTCGTCCGCATCGCCGAGCGGCACGGGGTGATGCCCGGCCATCTGTCGGTCCGCGACCCGGTCCACCGGATCGTGGAGAACGCACGCGAGGCCCTCCGGACCGCGGGGGCCCCCGACGGCCAGCTCTGGAGGTTCGAGGCCGAGTACCAAAAGGCGATCGACGCGATCGAGCTCGAGGCGCTCCCCCGCACGGTCGTCCGGCCCGGCGCCGCGGACCTCCTGAACGCCCTCCGCGCGCGGGACTTCCGCCTCGGCATCCTCACGCGGAGCTCGGAGGCGTTCGCCCGCGCGGCGCTCGTCCGCACGGGGCTCGCCCCGTTCTTCCCCTACCTCCGCAGCCGCAGCCATCCCGGACCGGCCAAGCCGTCGCCCGAGGCGCTCCTCGCGCTCCTCCACGAGATGGGGATCCCGGTCGAGCGGGCGCTCTACGTCGGCGACCACGTGCTCGACGCGGAGTGCGCCGTTCGGGCCCACGTCCGGTTCGTAGCGGTCGCCCCGGACCCGAGCGAGAAGGCCGACCCCCTCGACACCGCCGAGAAGCTACGCCAGGCCGGCGCGGCGAGCGTGGCCCACGACCTCCCGGGGCTCGCCCGCGAGCTCGGGCTCGCCGCGACCCCGCACCCAGCGTGAACGGTCGGCTCAGAGGTATTCGGCCCACGCGTGGGCGATCGCCCGCTCCGCCGACGCCCAGGCCTCGGGGATCTGGTTCCAGCCGCTCTTGAGGTCCCCGATCACGTAGAGGCCCGGGATCGGCCGCCCGTCGCTCGCGGCGAGCGCGCGCGAGTCCTCGTCGGTCGCGACGTACCCCTCAGGGTCGAAGCGCGCGCCTAGGGTGCGGGGGAGCGCGTCGTGCATGTCGTACCAGCCGAGGGCCGAGAACCCCCGGTCGTACGACCGATGGCTCCCGTCCGTGAAGCGGACGCCGAACCGCTTCTCGCGGATCTCGTCGAACCCCTCGATGGTGCCTTCGACGACCTCGACGTGGTGCTCGCGGAGCGCGGACTCGAGCGTGGCGCGTTCCTCGGGGCTCGCGCCGAACTCGGGGCGGTGCCCGTGGGTGAGGATCGCGACGGACCGGGGCGCGAACTCGAGGATGTCGAGGGCGGTGCGGGCCGCGAACGTGTCGTGGCCGAGCACGGCGACCGAGCGGTCGGGAAGGTCGTGCCCGTCGCAGAGAAGGCAGAAATCGACGATCGCCTGGTTCGCCCAGGGGAAGATCGGGTCGATCCGACCGCCGACCTCGACGATGCGGTCGACGACGCCCATCGCGAGCACGAGGGCCCGGCCGCGGGTGGAGAGCGCCTGGCGCAGCCAGTCGAACCGGACGGTGAACTCCTCTTCCGCTCGCGCGGCGCCGAGGACCCGGGCGGGCGAGAAGTAATCGATCCAGGCGTCGAGCCGGCGGACGGCGGCGATCTGGCGGTCGAGGAGCTCGTGGCCCGAGACCCCTTCGGGGAACCCGGGGATGTTCGCCATCTTCGGGGCGTAGTACGACCGCGAGTACTTCGGCCCCCGATCGATCACCGCGACGGTCTTCCGGAGGAGCGCCGCCTTCACCGCCGCCTGGAGGCCGGCGTGGCCGCCGCCCACGATCACGAAGTCGTAGGCGGGCTTGAGCCGGGGAAAGCCGGGCACGTCGCAACGACCGGCCGGGGGGATTTGAGATGGCTCCGGGGCCGCGGCCCGGCCCGTCGGGCGCGTCGCGTGCGCGCCGCGACCGGCAAATCTTATGGCCGTCGCGCTTCCTCCTTCGTGTCGGGTTCGCCCGCCCGTGCCGTCCGACACCGAAGAGAGTCCCCGAACGGGGACCCTCTTTTTGGAGGACGGGACCCGGTTCGAGGGGGAAGGTTTCGGCGCGAACGGGCGCCGCGTCGGCGAGGTCGTTTTCACGACCGGGATGGTCGGTTACCCTGAATCGCTGACCGACCCGTCGTACCGGGGCCAGATCCTCACGTTCACCTACCCGTTGCTCGGGAACTACGGTGTGCCGCCCCGCGGCGCGTCCGACGCGGACGGCCTGCCACGGCTCGAGAGCCCGGAGCTCCAGGTCCGGGGCCTGGTCGTGCGCGGGACGACGCGGCCGAACCACTGGTCGATGGACCGTACGCTCGACGCCTGGCTCCGGAGCGAGGGGGTCCCGGGCCTCCGTGGGATCGACACCCGCCGCCTCACCCAGCACCTGAGGGCCGAGGGAGTGCGACGGGGGGTCCTCGAGGTCGGCCCCGCCGGTCGCCGGTCGTCCGACGAGGAGCTCGCGCGGGCGCTCCGGGGCGCCCCCCTCTACGCAGAGGAGGACCTCGTCGGCCAGGTCGCCCCGGCCCGCCCGAGCCTCTTGAAGCGCGACGGGGGCCCGCTCGTCGCGTTCGTCGACTGCGGCACGAAGACGAGCCTTCTGCGTGCGCTGCTCGACCGGGGCGTGAGCGTCCTCCGGCTCCCCCCCGGCCATGAGGTCCCGCGCACCTGGCGCGGCCGCCGGGTCGCGGGCCTCGTCGTGAGCAACGGCCCCGGGGACCCGGCGACCCTCACCCCGACGATCGAGGAGCTCGCGCGCCCGTCGACCCGGGACCTCCCGACCCTCGGCATCTGCCTTGGCCACCAGCTCCTCGCGCTCGCGCGCGGGGGCCGGACGTTCAAGCTCAAGTTCGGCCACCGCGGCCAGAACAAGACCGCCTGCTTCGAGGACGGCCGGGCGTTCATCGTGAGCGAGAACCACGGCTACGCGGTCGACCCGGTGTCGCTCGCGGGCTCGGGGCTCCGCGCGTGGGCGACCAACCCGGACGACGGGACGCTCGAAGCGGTCCGCGACGACCTCGGACGCCTCCTCTCCCTCCAGGGCCACCCCGAGGGCCACCCCGGTCCGCAGGAGGCCGGGTTCGTCTTCGACGAGTTCGTCCGGAAGGTGCGGCGGCGCGCATGAGCCCGAAGCTCCCCCACAAGGTCGTCCTGCTCGGGAGCGGGGCGCTCAAGATCGGCGAGGCCGGCGAGTTCGACTACTCGGGAAGCCAGTGCCTGAAGGCGCTCCAGGAGGATGGGGTCTACGCAATCGTCGTGAACCCCAACATCGCGACGCTCCAGACGGACCCCCCGAAACACGGGAAGGTCTACTTCCAGCCGCTCGTTCCCGAGTTCGTCGCCCCGATCCTCGAGGCGGAGCGGCCGGACGGCCTCCTCCTCTCGTTCGGGGGCCAGACCGCCCTCAACTGCGGGGTCCAGCTGAGCGACCAGGGGGTGCTCGCGCGGACCGGGACCGAGGTGCTCGGCACGCCGCTCTGGGGGATCCGCGCGACCGAGGACCGGGCGAAGTTCGTCCGTGCGATGGCCCGTGCGCGCGTCCCCACGCTGCCGAGCCGGGCGGTCCGCTCCGTCGACGAGGCGCTCGGGGTCGCGGGCGATCTCGGCTTTCCGCTCATCGTGCGCGTCGCCTTCACGCTCGGCGGGAAGGGTGGCGGCGTCGCGAAGGACGCCGCGGAGCTGCGCGAGGTCGTGGCGCGGGGTCTCCGGGCGAGCCCCGTCGGCCAGGTCCTCCTCGAGCGGTACGTTGGCGCGTTCAAGCAGCTCGAGTACGAGGTCGTGCGCGACGCCCGGGGCAATGCGCTCACCGTCTGCAACATGGAGAACGTGCTCGCGATGCGCGTGCACACGGGCGACAACATCGTCATCGCCCCGAGCCAGACGCTCACCGACCACGAGTACCAGATGCTCCGCCAGGCGGCGCTCCGCGCGGTCGCGGCGTGCGGGATCGTCGGCGAGTGCAACATCCAGTTCTGCCTCGACCCGGCGAGCGAGGAGTACTATGCGATCGAGATCAACGCGCGGCTCTCCCGCTCGAGCGCGCTCGCGAGCAAGGCGACCGGCTACCCCCTCGCCTACGTCGCTGCGAAGCTCGCGCTCGGCTACACGCTCCCCGAGCTCAAGAACCGCGTCACGGGCGTGACGACCGCCTGCTTCGAGCCGTCCCTCGACTACGTGGTCGTGAAGCTCCCGCGCTGGGACCTCGAGAAGTTCGAGCGGGCCGACCGGCGCCTCGGGCCGTCGATGAAGTCGGTCGGCGAGGCGATGGGGATCGGCGCGTCGTTCCCGGAGGCGATCTCGAAGGCCTACCGGATGGCCGACCCGCGCTCGGACCTCCTGCCCCCCGCCGAGATCCGGGGCCCGGCGGCGATCCTCGCCGACCTCGCGGCCCCGACCCCCTCGGTGCTCGTCCACGTCCTTGAGGCGCTCCGGGCGGGGATCGACCCCGACACGATCGCGAGGACCACGTACATCGACCGTTGGTTCGTCGACGCCCTCGGCGAGATCGAAACGACGCAGCGGGCCCTCGGCGCGCTCCCGGGCGGCGAGCTCCCGACGCCGCTCCTTCGCCGGGCGAAGGAGCTCGGACTTTCCGACCGGGCGATCGGCCGCGCCGCCCGCCTCGACGAGGAGGAGGTCCGGCGCCGCCGGCTCGAGCACGGGATCCGCCCGCGCGTCCGCATGATCGACACGCTCGCCGGCGAGTGGCCGTCGCGGACGAACTACCTCTACCTCACCTACCGCGCCGACGACGACGACGTGCGCCCGATGCCCGAGGGCTCGGCCCTCGTCATCGGGGCCGGCCCCTATCGCATCGGATCGAGCGTCGAGTTCGACTGGTCGACGATGAACCTCGTGGAGGGGCTCAAGGCCGAGGGGCACGGCGGGGTTGCCCTCCTCAACTCGAACCCGGAGACCGTCTCGACCGACTACGACCGCTCGGACCGCCTCTACTTCGAGGAGATCACGCTCGAGCGCGTCCGGGACCTCCACGACTTCGAGCGGTTCGGCGGGGTCGTCACGTGCGTCGGGAGCCAGCTCGCCCAGAACCTCACCCCCCTGCTCGCGATGTGCGGAATCCCGGTCCTCGGGACCGCCCCCGACTCGATCGACACCGCGGAGGACCGCGCTCGGTTCGCCCGCCTCCTCGAGCGCCTGAAGATCCGCCAGCCCGCGTGGCGCGCGTTCACGACCGTCGAGGAGGCGAGCGCGTTCGCGGACGAGGTCGGCTACCCGGTCCTTGTCCGTCCGTCGTACGTCCTGAGCGGCCAGGCGATGCGCGTCGTGAGCGGGCGCGCCGACCTCGGCCGGTTCCTCCTCGAGGCGACCCGCATCTCGCCGGAGCACCCGGCGGTCCTCACGAAGTTCGTCGAGGGGGCGGACGAGGTCGAGCTCGACGCGATCGCGGACGGGGAACGGGTGCTCGTCGCCGGGATCCTCGAGCACGTCGAGCGCGCCGGCGTCCATTCGGGCGACGCGATCTTCTGCCTCCCTCCCCGCCACACGTCGCGCGAGGTCCAGGACCAGCTCCTCGACGCGGCCCGCCGGCTCGCGAAGGCGCTCAAGATCCGCGGACCGTTCAACGTCCAGTTCCTCGTGAAGGACGGCGCCTACCAGATCATCGAGCTCAACCTCCGCGCGAGCCGGTCGCTCCCGTTCCTCGCGAAGGCGACCGGCGTGCCCCTCCTCCGCGAGGCGGCGCGCGCCCTCCTCGGCCGCCCGCTCGCGCGCGACGGGGTCGCCCCGCTCCCGGCGGGACGGTTCGGGGTCAAGGTCCCCCAGTTCTCGTTCCTCCAGCTCACGGGCTCCGACCCGCTTCTCGGCGTCGAGATGCAGTCGACCGGCGAGGTCGCCTGCTTCGGCCCGACGTTCAGCGACGCGCTCGTGAAGGCGATGGTCGCGACCGGGATCCGGCTCGTCCCCCGTCGCGGGACCGCCTTCCTCTCGGTCGGCGGCCCGCGCCTCAAGGAGGAGCTCCTCCCCGTCGCTCACCGTCTCCGCGGGCTCGGCCTCCGGCTCGCGGCGACCGAGGACACCGGCGCGTTCCTCGCGAGCCGCGGCCTGCGCGGGGTCCGCATCCTCCACAAGGTCTCCGAGCCGGACCGGCACCCGAACGTGACGGAGGCGCTCGACCGCGGGGAGATCGACCTCCTGCTCAACGTGCCGCTCTCGCTCACCCAGGAGAAGTTCGAGCGGATGCTCGAGGACGACTACATCCTCCGCCGCCGGGCGGTCGAGCTCGGGGTCCCGCTCTTCACGAGCCTCGAGACGTTCACCGCCTACGTCGAGGGCGTCGCCTGGCTCGACGAGCACCCGCTCACGGTCGAGGCGCTCTACGGCACGCCCGAGCGCGGGGCGCCCCCGACCGAGGCGGCGGCGCCGAAGAGCTTCCCGGTCGTGCCCCGCCGCCGGCGGGGCCGGGCCCCTCGGGCCGCGCGCCGCTAGCTCGCGGTGGGGAACTTCGTCACCGAGTACTCGGGGACGAGGGTCGAGGTGTCGAGCACCTCGGGGATCCCGCGGATCCGCTCCGTGACGAAGTCGAGGACGCGACGCTTGGTCGCGGAGGACGGCGGGAACTCGAGGACGACCAGGATGTCCCAGTCGCCGGTGAGGAAGTGGAGCTCCTTGACCTCGGGGAGGCCCTCGAGGAGGCGGCGGATCCGGTCGAGGTCGCCGCCGTGCACCTTGAGGTAGGTGAGGGCGCGGACGCTCTTGAGCTCGGTCGGCATGAGCGCCGCGACGTTCTCCTCGGTGAACTGCTCCGGCCCCACCAGGCGGCCGCTCGGGGCGATGAGGACGGGGAACGTCTGGACCCCGCGCAGGTGCTCCGTGATGAGGCGCTCGAACCGCCCCACCTTCTCGACGTCGACGAGCTTCACCTTGTAGCCGCGGCGGTTCGCGAGGTCCTCGACGAGCGCGACCGTCCGCGCCTGGTCGTCGGAGAGGAAGTAGACCGGGCCGCCGCCCGCGGTCGCGGGCTCGCTGTCGGTGAGCCCCCGACCCGCGCCGGCGATGGCGGTCGCGGTCCCGGGCCCGAGCCCGGGTCCGGGCGCCGGGGTCACGGCCGGGCGGTAGAACGTCGTGACGGCCTTCTTCGACTGCACGTAGAGCGTGAGCTCGCGGGCCTCGTCGGCCATACTGGTCGTGGTCCGGGAGCGGTCGCTCCTATTTAGTGGGACCCACGGACCCGCCGCGTCCGGGAGAAAAGGGAGGAAGAGGTTGGGCGGGCCGGCTCTGTGCCGGCGCCCGCGGCGCGCCTAGTAGCGCTTGTACGACTCGGAGCGGTCCCGGCCGGCACCACCGCCGCCGCCACCGCCACCGCCGCCGTACCGGCCACCGCCGCCCCCGTAGCCGCCGCCACCGCCACCGCGGTAGCCGCCGCCTCCGAAGGACCGGCGCTCGCTCTCGAACTCCTGCTGGCTCATGTCGAGCGACTGGTTGACCTCGGCGATCGTCTCCGTTGACTTCGAGAGGTTCCCGTAGCGCCCGACGTTCAGGCGCATGTGGCCTCGCACGAGGGAGACGTAGCCGTTGTCGATCAGGACGACCTCGTCCTTCTGGATCGAGCCGATCTGCTCGTTCCAGAGCGAGAGCGTGATCGTCGCGGAGTCGTCGCCGACCACCGCTTCACAGACCTTCCTCGGGTCGCCGAACTTGCCCATCACTTCCTTCGGCTCTCCGACGCTCAGCACCTTCGCGAGCACGTTCACTTGTTTCGAGTTCGGCGTCAGGTCGCGCACTTTCGTCAGGGGTTTGTCCACCATGGTCTCTTGTCGCCTCGTCCGCGTTTCGCGTTCGTTCCGTTCGAAACCGTCGAGCCTTGGCTTGTCGTGCGAACACTCGTCGCAAAACTCGGACGGGCGGGACGCTCGATTCGGGCCGGCTCGCGGATTCCTTGGGTCCCCTAGCAGGGCACCCCCATATAAGCACCTCTCCGTGCGACGGTGTCGCAGAGGGGGTGCGCCCTCCCGCTCAGATCTCGAGGCCCGCGGGCGAGGAGGTCACGATGGTCGACTCGGCCCACGCCTTGACCTTCTCCCGGGCCGCCGCGTGCTCCCGGTAAAACGCGTGCACCCGCTCGATGAGGCGGCTCTTGCACTCCCCGCAGAGCAGCGCGCCCGAGCGGCACTCCTCGGTGAGCTTCTGGAACGCCCGGTCGTCCGGCTCGAAGCGGCTCCGCCAGAGCGCCCAGACCGAGCAGATCTCGGGCGTCGCGCCGAGCCTCCGCTGCTCCTCGACGGTCGCCCGGCCCCCGGTGAAGGCGTTGCGGATCTTCCGTTCCACGACCTTCGGCGGGTCGTTGAGGAAGAGGGTGTTGTCGGCCGACGCGCCGGTCGTCGACATCGCCGCCTCGCCGAGGAGCCCCGGGATCATCCGGCTGTGGACGAGCGCGGGCTTCGGGTAGCCGAGGCCCTCCGCGACGTCCCGCGTGAGCCGGAAGTGCGGGTCCTGGTCGATTCCGCAGGGGATGAGGCAGGGGACGCTCCGGCGCTCCGCCCACGACGGCCAGAAGCACGGGACGGTCTGGAGGGCCGTGTAGAAGACGAGGCCGATGTTCGTCGAAGGTTCGAAGCCGAAGACCGCCTTCACGCTCGAGTAGGGGATCTTCCGGGCCACCCGCACGGCGAGCGGGTAGAGCGCGGCGATCGACCTCGAGTCGAAGAAGACGTGGGTCCGCTTCGGGTCGAAGCCGAGCGCGAGGATGTCGTAGAGGTTCTCGAACCCCCAGCGGATCGTCTCCTCGCGCGAGAGCCCGTTGCGCGCCCAGAACTTCTCGTCGTCCGTGATCTGGATGTACATCGGGAGCCCGAGCCGCGCCTGGAGCCACTGGCAGAGCTCGAACGAGACGAGGTGGGACGTGTGGAGCGGCCCGGACGGCCCGCGCCCGGAGTAGAGGAAGAACGGTCGCCCCGCGGCGTACCCCTCGAGCAGGGCGCCGAGGTCGCGGTGCGAGTAGTAGATCCCCCGCTGGAGGAGGTGGTGGAGCTCCCCGCCCGCGAGGCGGCGGATCGTCGCGAGGAGCTCCGGGGTCAGCTCCTGGGTCCCGAACAGCTCACGCAGGCGGTCGTAGTCGACCTTGCCGCGGACCTCGTACGGCGTGACGACGAACTCGTCGGGACCGGTCATCGTCGCGCGGACCTCAGGCTTCCGGGAACGTGATCCGGGCGAGGATCGCCTCGCGATCGGCGAGCGGCACCCCGGCCGAGGTGAGGGCCGCGGCGACGCACGAGCGGGTGTGCTCGAAGTGGACGGAGTGGCCGCACGCCGGGCAGGCCGACGAGCCCTGGATGAGGCGGCGGAGCCCCTCCCGCGAGGTCGCGGAGTCCCGTCGGGCGAACTTGTCGACGAGCACCGCGGCCCCGGACGCGCTCTCGAGGTTGGTGAGCGGGACCCGGACCGGCGTATTGCAGATCGGGCAGTGCGCCGGACTGCGGCAGGTACAGGTCATCGCACCCCCGGGTAGGTCACGCCGGGACCTAAAAGGCCGCGGGACGGCGGGCGGGCCGCCCCGGGACCCGCCGCGGCCCGCCCCGCCCTCCGCATCCGACCGGACCGGCTAGATTCGCCTCGAGCCTTATGTACCAGAAGGCGACGTATTGCTCGAGCATGCCGGCCACGGACCGTCCGGACCCGGTGCGCGCCACCTTCGTCGCCATCCTCCAGCAGCTGAACAGGGCCGAATCGATCCACGAGGAGGACCACCTTGACCAGGCCCTGCCCCTCGAGGACCTCCAGCGGGTCTTGCGTCGGTTCTGGGCGATCGACGAGCAGCGGGTGAAGCTCCCGCTTGCGCTCGGGCTCCTCGTGCGCAACGGCCTCGTGAGCGCGGAGCGGGGCGTCGCCGGCCCGAAGGCCCCCGCCGCGGCCGCGGTCGCGAAGTACCGGATCACCTCGCAGGGGAAGCAGTTCCTCGTCGACGCCCTCGAGAAGACCGACCGCATCCAGTAGTCCCAAGCGGCGCCGGCGCGGGGCAGGACCCGGTCGGCGCACGAAGGGTTAAGTAGAGACCGCCGGTCGTTGCGCGGCCGATGTCGCGCATTCACTCCGGGCGGAAGGGCCGGTCGGGCTCGCACCGCCCCTACCCGCTGACCCGCCCCGAATGGGTCAGCCTCTCCGCGGAGGAGGTCGTCGCGCAGGCGGTCCAGCTCGCGAAGGGCGGGCGGTCGGCCTCGGAGGTCGGGCTCGCGCTCCGGGACGGGTTCGGCGTGCCCAGCGCGCGGTCAGTGCTGGGGAAGCGACTCGGGACCGTGCTCGCCGACCAGGGCCTTCGGCCCGAGATCCCGGACGACCTCCAGGCGCTCCTCAAGCGGGTCGTGCACCTCCAGCGTCACCTCGAGACCCATCCGAACGATCTCGCGAACCGTCGGGGGCTGACCCTCATGGAGTCGCGGATCCGCCGGCTCGCCCGGTACTACCGGCAGCGACGGCGCATCCCGGAGAGCTGGCGGTACTCGGCCGCCGGCGCGGCGCTCCAGGTGGAGTGATGGCCTCGGGTCCGGAAGGATTCGTCCGACACCCCCGGTACGGCGAGGAGTTCGCGAGGGCGCGAGGCCTCGTCCTCGCCCACCCGCGCCGTTGGCGCGTCCTCTACCACTACGACGGAGACGGGGTAGCAGCCGCCTCGGCCCTCCTCCGGGCGTTCGCCCGCCTCGGTTATCCCGCCCAGGCGACGGCCGTCTTCGGCGTCGAGCGGGACCGGATCGCCGAGCTCGCGCGCAACACCCCGGGGCCGATCGTCGTGACCGACACGGGGTCGACCTGTCTCGATGTCTTGGCCCGGCACCCCCATCCCGTGGTCGTCCTCGACCACCACCGCTACGAGGGGGCGCCCGAGCCTCCGACCCTCCCCGCCCACGTGGCGTTCGTGAACCCGATCAACTGGGGCGTCGATGGCATGAACGAGCTGTCGGCCTCCAGCCTCGCCTGGTTGTTCACCGTCTTCCTCGACCCCGCGAACTGGGACAACGCGCCGTGGGGGCTTTCGGGAGCGATCCACGACCGCCAGCACGTCGGCGGGTTCCGGGGCCTCAACCGGACCCTCATCGACGGGGCGTGCGACCTCCACCATCTCGAGCGCCGGGCCGGCCTCGCCCTCTTCGGGCGGACGGTCGCCGAGGCGGTCGCCGCGAGCGTCGACCCGTACCTCCGGGGGATCTCGGGCCGTCCGGAGAAGGCCGAGGCGTTCGTGCGGGAGCTCGGGCTCGACCCGACGCGGCCGCCGAACGAGCTCACGGCGAAGGAGGCCGAGCGGCTCGCGGAAGCGGTCCGCCGGCGTCTCGTCGACGCGAACGTCCTCCCGGAGTTCGTCGAGATGATCCGGGCGGACCGCTGGTTCGTCCCCGCGCTCGGGCTCGACGCGGAGGAGGTCTCGAACCTCCAGAACGCGACCGGGCGGGCCGGGATCCCGGGGGTCGGCGTCGCCTACGCGCTCGGCGACCCCGCCGCCGCCGAGCGGGCTCGGGCGACGGAGACCGCCTGGCGCGACGGGCTTCTCAAGGGCCTCCGACGCGTCGAGGAGGAAGGGGTCCGCTCGATGGACGCGCTCCGCTGGTTCGAGAGCCCGGACACCCCGCTCGCGGGGACCCAGGCGGGACTCGCGATGAACTACCTGCTCCCGAGCGACCGGCCGGTCTTCGTCTTCTCCGACGGGGGCGCCGCCCCGACCAAGGTCAGCGCGCGCGGGCTGGTCCGTCAGGTCGAGCGGGGGCTCGACCTCGCGAGCGTCTGTCGGACCGCGGCCGCCGAGGTGGGCGGCGAGGGCGGGGGCCACCGCGTCGCGAGCGGAGCGACGATACCTCCGGGCGCCCGCGAGCGCTTCCTCGCGGCCGCGAACCGCGAGCTCGCCCGCCAGGCGAGCGCGACCGGCGTCCCGGCATGACCGCCTCGAGCGTCCCTCCGCCGGCGGCCCCCGCCGCCGACCGCGTGCGCGACCGCCCGCTCGAGCAGGAGATGCACCGCTCCTACCTCGATTACGCGATGAGCGTCATCGTCGGGCGGGCGCTCCCGCTCGGCCGGGACGGGTTGAAGCCGGTCCAGCGACGGATCCTCTGGTCGATGTGGGAGTCGGGGGCGACCCACGACAAGGCCTACCGCAAGAGCGCGCGCACGGTGGGCGAGGTCCTCGGCAAGTACCACCCGCACGGAGACCTCGCGGTCTACGACGCGCTCGTGCGGATGGCCCAGCCGTTCAGCTTGCGCTACCCGCTCATCGACGGCCAGGGCAACTTCGGGTCGATCGACGGGGACGCTCCCGCGGCGATGCGGTACACCGAGGCCCGGCTCTCGGCCCTCGCGGAGGAGCTGCTCGTCGACATCGAGAAGGAGACGGTCGACTGGTCCGACAATTTCGACGGCTCCCTGCGCGAGCCGCTCGTCCTCCCCTCGAAGGTCCCGAACCTCCTCCTCAACGGTTCGGCCGGGATCGCGGTCGGGATGGCGACCAACATGCCGCCGCACAACCTCGGCGAGGTCGTCGAGGGGCTCCTCCTCCTCCTCGAGAAGCCGGACGCCTCGCTCGACGAGCTGATGCAGCGGATCCCGGGCCCGGACTTCCCGACCGGGGGGTTCCTCTCCCTCGAGGGGATCCGCGAGGCCTACGCGACCGGTCGCGGGATGCTCCACCTGCGGGGGACCGCCGAGATGCGCGAGCGCGGCGGACGCGACGAGATCGTCATCACCGAGATCCCGTACGAGGTGAACAAGGCGAACCTGCTCGAGCTGATCGCCGACCTCGTCAAGGCGAAGCGCCTGGACGGCGTCACCGACCTCCGGGATGAGTCGGACCGCCAGGGGACGAGCGTCGTGCTCGAGCTCCGCCGGGACGCCCCGAGCGAGATCGTGCTGAACCGCCTCTACGAGCACACGCCGCTCGAGACGAGCTTCGGCGTGATCAACCTCTGCCTCGTCGACGGCCGCCCGAAGGTCCTCGGGCTCCGCGAGCTCCTGCTCCTCCACCTCGACCACCGCCGCGGGACGATCACGCGCCGGGCGACGTTCGACCTCAAGAAGACCGAGGAACGCATCCACATCCTCGAGGGGTTCCTCACCGCGATCGACCACATCGACGAGGTGATCCGCCTCATCCGACGCTCGCGCGACGTCGCCGCCGCGGAGGCGAGCCTCATGGGGAAGTTCCTGCTCTCGAGCGAACAGGCGAAGGCGATCCTCGACATGCGCCTCGCGCGCCTCACCGCGCTCGAGCGGGAGGCGGTCGAGAAGGAGAAGGTCGAGAAGGAGGCGCTCGCGGCCGAGCTCCGCGAGGTCCTCGCCTCGCCGAGGAAGCTCGACCGGCTGATCGCGGACGAGCTGAGCGACCTCCGGACGCGGTTCGGCGACGCCCGCCGTACCCGGATCGTCCCCGCGTTCACCGAGCGGTCGCTCGAGGACCTGATCCCGGACACCGACGTCGTCGTCCTCGTCACGCGGGACGGCTACATCAAGCGCCTGCCGCTCGACCAGTACCGGCGCCAGCGTCGCGGAGGCCGCGGGCTCGTCCAGATGGAGACGAAGGAGGAGGACATCGTCACCCGGACGTTCGCGACCCGGACGCACGACGACGTCCTCTTCTTCACGAACCTCGGCCGCGTCTACCGCCTCAAGGCCTACGAGCTGCCGGAGGGGAGCCGCCACTCGAAGGGGAAGGCCGTCATCAACCTCCTCCCCCGCTTGAAGGACGGCGAGCGGGTCCAGACGCTGCTACCGATCCGCGACCTCGCGACCGCGGGCTCGCTCTTCTTCGCGACCCGGCGCGGCCTCGTGAAGCGCACCGAGCTCGACCAGTTCCAGAACATCCGGGTGAGCGGGATCCAGGCGGTGCTCCTCGAGGACGGCGACGAGCTCGTCGACGTCGTCCTCGTGACGGACGAGGCGACGGAGATCCTGCTCTCCACGAACGCCGGGCAGCTCGTCCGCTTCCCGGTCGCGGAGGTCCGTCCGACCGGCCGGGCGACCTACGGCGTCATCGGGGTACGCCTCGCGGGCGAGAAGGGCGACCGGGTCGTGGCGATGGCCCCGGCGAGCGCGCGGTTCCCGACCCTCCTCTCGATCACGACGACCGGCTACGGCAAGCGGAGCCCGACCGACGACTACCGCCGGACGAAGCGCGGCGCGAAGGGGGTCCGCACGATCCGGACCGGCGGCCGCAACGGTGGCGTGGTCGCGGTCCTCCCGACGACCGACGCGAGCGAGGTCCTCGTCACGACCGAGCGGGGGATCACGATCCGCGTCCCGGCGAAGGGGATCCGGACCCAGTCCCGCAACACGCTCGGCGTCCGCGTGATCCGGCTCGACGAGGGCGACACCGTGCGCGACGCGGTCATCCTCGAGCCCCCCGTCGACGCCCCGGGCGAGGGCGGGCCCGAGCCGCCCGCCGAGGATCGCCCCTCCGACGCGCCCCCGGAGCTTCCCGAGGAGGAGGGCCGCGGGGCGGAGGGGGGCGAGGGCGACGGGCCGCCCGAGGACGACGCGGACGCCGAGGGGGACGATGGTACGCCGCCGGCCTCGGGGTAGATCGATCCTCGTCTGTCCGAAGTGCGGCTCTCCGAGGATCGACCTGATCGCGGGCTCGATCGTCGGCCAGGTCTACCGCTGCGCGAGCTGCGACTACGTCGGCTCGCTCGTCCTCGAGAGGGACGTTCCGGCCGACGGCTCCTCGCGGAGCGGCTGAGGGCCGAACGTTCAAACCGTCCGGGCGCTCTCGGGCGCCGATGGGACGCACGGCGGCGGCCTGGCGGTCCTGGTACCGCAGCTGGGAGGCCCAGCAGGGGAGCTTCAACCCCGAGCGGGAGCGGAGGTTCGAGGCGATGCTCGACGTCGTCGCCGCGAGCCTCCCGGAGCGGTTCACCGCGCTCGACCTCGGGTCGGGGCCGGGTCCGCTCGCCGTGCGTCTGCTCCGCCGCTTCCCGAAGGCCCGGTGCGTCGCCGTGGACTACGACCCGGTCGTGCTTACGATCGGCCGGGGAGCGTTCGGCTCGTTCCGCGGACGCCTTCGCTGGTGCGAGGCGAAGCTCGGCCGGCCCGGGTGGACGGCCGCCCTGCCGTACCGCCGCTTCGACGCCGCGCTCAGCACGACCGCGCTCCACTGGCTCTCGACGAAGGAGCTCCGCCGCCTCTACCGGGACCTCGCCGCCCTCCTCCGACGGGGAGGGATCGTCCTCAACGGGGACCGGCTCCCGCCGGACGATCCGGACGACCCGCTCGCCCGTCTCGCGAAGGGGGTCCGCCGCGTCCGGGCCGGGGGGGCCCCGCGGTCGCGCACGTGGTCGGCCTGGCAGCGGTGGTGGAAGGACGCGGAACGCGACCCGGTGCTCGGGCCGCTCTTCCCGGAGCGGCGCCGGCGCTCCTGCCGCCACCCGAGGCACGGCGACGAGCCGCTCTCCGCCCACGTCCGCGCGCTCGAGCGGGCCGGGTTCCGCTCGGTCGAGCTCGTCTGGCGGGACCTCGAGGACGGGGTCCTCTACGCCCGGCGTTGAGGGGCCTTCGGGTCGCGCCCGTCCGGCCTAGAGCTCGGGCTCGCTCGCCGCCCGGGCCTCCGGGGTCGCCGGAGGGGCTCCGCGCGCGAGCGCGATGCGCTCCCAGAGGCGCAGGACCTGCACCGTCGGACCGACATCGTGGGTCCGCACGACCGCGACCCCGCGTTCGGCGGCATGCACGGCCGCCGCGAGGCCCGCCTCGAGCCGGGCCCTCGGCTCCGCGACCCCGGTCGCCCAGCCGAGGAACGACTTCCGCGAGGCTCCGATCACGACCGGAACGCCGAGGCTCCGGAACTCCCCCGCGTGGTCGAGGAGCTCGAGGCTCTGCGCGGGCGACTTGCCGAAGCCGAGCCCGGGATCGATTGCGAGCTTCCTCCGGTCGATCCCGTCGCGCTCCGCCCGGTCGAGCGCGTCCTGGAGCCAGCGGTAGACCTCGGCGCGCACGTCCGTGTACGCGACATCCTGCTGCATCGTCGTCGGCTCTCCGCGCATGTGCAGGACGATCGCCGCCGCCCCGGTATCCCGGACGACCCGCCGCATCGCCTCCGAGCGCAGGCCCTCGACGTCGTTCACGAGGTCCGCGCCCGCGTCGATCGCCCGGCGCGCGACCTCGGGGTGCCGCGTGTCGACCGAGATCGGCACCGGGAGGCGCCCAGCGACGCTCTCGAGGACCGGCGCGAGGCGCCGCCACTCCTCGTCCGGGGGGACCGGGGTCGCCCCCGGACGCGTCGATTCCGCGCCGAGGTCGATCGCGTCCGCGCCCTCCTCGACCTGCCGCTCGGCCTCGGCGATCGCGGCGGAGGGCTCGAGGAAGCGACCGCCGTCGGAGAACGAATCCGGGGTCACATTCACGACCCCGAGCACCCGCGGGCGCGGGCCGAGCCCGAGCGGGCGTCGCGCGCCCGGGAGCGCGGTCGGGCCGCGACCGGCGTACGCCCGCAGCGCGCGCTCGACCTCGTCGGCGATCGGGCGGAGGCCGAACGGCTGGCGCCGGAGCTTGGGCAGGAGGTGCTGGTACTGGCTCCAGGTCGCGAGGAGGATGGTCGGAGAGCTCGCGACGGAATGGTCCGCGATCCCCCGCGCGTGCGCGGCGTCCCCCCCCACGGCGAGGAGCTCCTGCTTGAGGAGCGGCGCGGCCTTGAGCGGAACGTCCTCGACCCGGACGGGGTAGATCCGGGCCTTCCGGACCATGATCCCGACGCCCTCCGGGTCGCTGCCGGTCGCCTCGAGCTCGCGTGCGACCTCGGCCGGCGCGCCCCAATCGAGCACCCTCGCCGCGGAGCGGGGGCGATCCGCAGGGGCGCTCACGCGCGGGCGAGGTCCGCCCCCCGTATAGCGCGTCCGCCGCGCCGGCGACGTTTTTCCCCCGGGGACCCGTGCTCGGGTGGGAGTTCGATGGCCGGCCGCGCGCTCGTGATCGCGCTCGAGGGCCCCTCGGGCGCGGGCAAGAGCACGGTCTGTGACGAAGTGGTGCGCCGCGCGGCCTGGGCCCCGCTCGCCGAGGCGTTCGACCGCCTCCGGCCCCGCCCCTCCCTCGCCCTCGCCTCCCCCGCCGCGCTCCGTCGCCTCGAGTCCGCCCTCCTCGAGGAGGACGGACGCCGGTTCCGCGCGGCGCAGGCCCTGGCCGCCCGCGGACACGCGGTCCTCGCCGACACCGGCTTCCTCGGACCGGTCACCTACACCGCCGGGCTCCTCCTGCTCGGGAAGGCCGACGCCGCGACCTACCGAGCGGTCGCCGGACGGGCCGCCGAGCTCGCGCACCGGGGCCGGCTCGGCCTTCCGGACCTCACCGTGCAGCTCGCGACGCGGCGGGCTCTCCGGCGGGAGCGCGTCGCGCGCGACGCGCTCCGTCATCCGTCCGCGCTCCGGGCCCGCCACGAGCAGGTCGGCCGCCTCGAGGTCCGCCTGCTCACCCGGACGCTCGGCCGGGCCTACCCAGGGCGGCTGCGGGTCGTCCCCGCGGCCGGGTCGCTCCGTACGGTCGTCGACCGGGTGCGGGTCGCGGCCCGGGGGATGCGACCGCTCGCCGACCCGTGCGCCGCGGCCCTCCGGACGCTCACCGCCCTCGAGCGGGTCCCCTCGGTCCAGAGGGCCCTCGCCGCCCGGGGCAAGGTTAAGAAGGGGACCCCGTCTCCCCCACCCTCCCGATGAAACCCCTCGATCTCCTCCAGCAGAGCCTGCACAAGCGGGTGCTCGTCGCGACGAAGGGGGGTCGCTCGTTCCGCGGGGTCCTCGACGCGTTCGATCAGCACCTCAACGTCGTGCTCTCGAGCGCGGAAGAGGTCGTGCAGGACGTCGTCACGCCACGGCCCGGGGTGACCCTGGTCCGGGGCGATTCGGTCATCTACATCTCCCCGTAAGGAGGCGCTCGCATGGGAAAGGGAACACCGGCTCGCCGCGGAGGGAAGATCGTCCACATCATCTGCCGGCGCTGCGGGCGCCACTCCTACCACCGGCAGAAGGGGGTCTGCGCCTCCTGCGGCTTCGGCGCCACGCCCCGGCGGCGCGGCTACTCCTGGGCGAAGCTGCGGTAGGCGCCCAGCGCGACGGCCGCGGACGCGAGACGTTCGGGTCGCCCCGAAGGGCGAACCTCAGCCGTCGGCGCGCCGCCCGGCGGATCCCGACGCGGGGTCCGACGACGATGGAGCTCCTCGGACGGCCCCCGGGACGGACGATCATCCGATCGCTCTCGACCACGTCGGTCCCGTCATCGGCGAGCGTGAGGCCGAGGGCGCGGCAGAGCCGCCCGGGTCCCGAGAGGTTACCGGTGACCCCCGGGAGCGGCTCGGCCGCGCGCAGGAGGACCGCCTCCCCGGGGCGGGTGACGAGGTTCGCGCACACCACCTGGTGGATGCGGTAGACGTAGAGGGTCCCGGGCCGGCCGAACATCGAGCGGTTCCGCCTCGTCGGGCCGCAGTAGGCATGGTTCGCCGGGTCGTCCGCCACGTACGCCTCGGTCTCCACGAGGCGGGCGGTCCTTGCGCCCGCCGGGCCGTTCACGGTGACGAACGCCCCGATCAGGTCGCACGCGACCTCCGCCGTGGGGCGGGCGAAGAATCCTCGACCACACCTCGCCCCCGCAAGGCCGGGCCCGGTCCTAGGGGCGGGCGCCTGCGGGGGTCGACGGCGCGGCTCAGGGAAGACCATGCCCACCTCGACGGGGGAGCTCGCGCTTAACGGTGCGCGCGGGCGCGGAAGCGCGCGACGACCTCGGGCGCGGTGGCAGTCCGCGCTCCGAGCGAGCGGGCGACCTCGACCACGAGGCAAGCCGCGTCGTCGAACGGGGGGCGGAACCCGGCCGGGGAGGGGGCCGGCGGGAACCGGCGCCATCCCCCCTCGCTCCGGGCGGCCCGCGCAACGACCTCCACCACCCGGCGACCGCGCGAGAAGTCGGAGAGGTCGCGCACGAGGTCGGCGGGCCAGCCGGCCGACCGCGCGAGCGCGAGGAACGACCGGATCTTCTCCGGACGGTGCCGCCGGCGCGCCGGGCCGGTGCCGAGGACCCCGTTGAAGTAGAGGAACGGGCCGCCGACCTCGAGGGCGTCGAGCAGGGAGCGGCTCCCGGTGACGATGCGCACAGCCGCGCGGGCGAACGCCCGCCGCCAGACGGCCGCGGGCAGCGGATCCTGCTCGAAGCGCACCGTGCGCCCCGCCCCCAGGGCCGTTCCCCACGCGCGCGGGGAGCGCACGAGGAGGGTCGGCGCGCCGGCTCGGGCGAGGCCCTCGACCACCTCGGGGGCGATGGCCTCCGCGCTCGCGGGGCTCGCGTACCAGACCCAGGGCCGGCCCCGCGCCGGCCGACGGCGCCGACGGACCGGGGGAGCGTTCCCCCAGAGCGGACCGGTCTGGACGGCCTCGGGGAACTCCCGCGCGAACGCCGGGTCCGGGCGGAACGTCGCAAAGACGTGGAGGACGTTCGGTCGGTCGAACGCGCGGAACGAGCGGAAAGCGGCGGCGAACCGGTCGAGCTCCCCCGCGCGCCGGGCCCGGGCGAGCCGGCGGGGAATCCCGCGCGAGCGGACGCCCCCCTCGCGGAACCGCTCGACGTTCTCCGCGCGGGTCGCGAGCGTCCGTGCGAACTCCTCGAGGCTCACGTGCAGCACCCGATCGGGCCCGTACGCGCGCTCGAGCTCCTCGGCCTCGCCGGCCCACGGGCCGGGGCGACCGTACGGCCCCGGTCGCGCCGGTGCGGCGGTGATCCCCCACGCGGGGGTGATCGTGAGCGCGCTCGGCGCGCGGACCAGGGGCCGCGAGGACCTCACGAGCCGGGGCCACGCCCAGGGACCGTCGACGCCGGGCGGAAGGGGCTGTCCCGCGCGTCGGTAGAGGGCGACGCGGAAGCCGGCCCGCGCGAGCCGGCGCCCGGCGGCGAGGACCTCGTCGATGTCCCCGACGCCGCCCCCGACGATCGCGGGCAGGAGGTAGACGTCGACGCCGGGGCCCGCCCGCGGAGGGTCAGGAGCTCGGCCGGTAGAGCGTGAGGAACGAGAGCGCCTCGTGGAACCCCGCCTCCTCGAGGGCACGGCGGCCTCGGGGGTTGTCGGCGGGGACGCCCGCGACCAGCCGTCGGGCCCCCCGGGCGGCGAGCCACGACGACGCGGCGCGGACGAGCGCGAGGGCGACGGCCGGCTCGACCCCCTCGCCGACGATCGGATTGCTGAGGTGCGCCGCCTCGGTCGCCGGCGTCGAGGTCGCGCTCAGGTGCGCCTCGGGCCCCCGACCCCGGTCGACCACCCACGTCGCCGTCGCCGAACCGAGGACCCGGTCGGCCATGCCGCCTCCGCGGAGCTCGCTCGCCCGAACGGGGAGGACCTCCTGGACCGGGGCCGGCGTGGAGCGGGCGAGGAGGGCGGCGACCGCCCGCGCGTCCGCGCGGCGGAACGGACGGAGGCCCGCGTCGGGAGGGGGCGGGGGGATCTCCCCGGGCCGCTCGTGGACGAGGAAGCTCGAGGAGCTGAGGGTCCGGTAGCCGAGCGCGGTGTAGAGGGCGAGGGCGGGCGCGTTCGTGGTCAGGACGCTGAGCGCCACGTACGGCCGCCCCCGCCGGGCGGACGCCGCGCGCGCGGCCTCGAGGAGGCTCCGGGCGAACCCGCGCCGGCGGTGGCTCGGGGCGACCACGACCATGCTGAGGAAGCCGGCCCGCGCCGCGAACGAGAGCAGCGTGGTCCCGACGATCCCCCCGTCCTCCTCGGCGACGTAGAGCCGGAACGGGGGGCGCCCGAGCGCCCGCAGGACGGCGAGCGCGATCCGCAGGTCCGGCCGGAAGAGCCGGTCGACGATCGCGCGGAACCCCTCGGGCCGGGTGCCGAGGACCGCCTCCTCCTCGGGGAACTCGCTCTTGAGGAACGCGAACAGGCGGTCCGCGTCCTCGCGCCGGAACTCGCGGAGCCGCATGGTCGTCTATCCGCCCCCGGTCCGGCGCGCCGCGGCGAACAGGGAGCGCAGGGTCGGGCTTCCGCCGGAGGGCCGACGCCCTCCCCCCGCGAGCGGCCCCACCGGGCGGTCGAGCACCTCGGCGGGGAGACGGGCCTCCGCCGCGGCGAGCTGCGCCCCGAGGTCCGTCTCGCGAGGGGCGGCGGGGATCTTCGCGAGGGCCGCGACGGTCGCCTCGAAGAGACGGTCGCCCACCTCGGACGCGGGAAGGTGGCCCGGCGCCGGCGCGGCCGCGGTCCCCCGGTCGGCGCCCGGGGGCGCGCAGCGCGCGAGCAGGCGGGCGAGCGCGGGCCGGGCCGCCCGGTCGTTCAGTTCCGCGAGGGTCTCGACCGCGGCGAGCCGCACCTCGGCCGCGTCGTCCTCGAGGGCGGCACGGACCCGGTCGCCGCACCCCTCTCGGTCGAGCCGGCCGAGAGCCCGGATCGCGCCCCTCCGGGCCCACGGATGGGGATCGCGGAGGAGCCGCACGAGCCGCGGTACGTCCCGGACGGTGCCGAACTGGCCGAGAGCGATCGCCGCCGCCCCGCGGACCGAGCCCGACGGCTCTCCGAGCGACGCCCGGGCCGGGACCCGCCCCTCGGGCGCCCCGATCTCGCCGAGCGCGTGGAGCGCGCAGACCCTGAGCGCGTGGACGGGGCTCGAGCCGAAGCGGACGAGGGCCGGTACGGCCCGGCGGTCCCCGATCCGTCCGAGCGCGACGAGGACCGACGGCTTCTCCCAGGTGCCGGGAGCGTCGAGGCGGCCGAGGAGCGCCGGAACGCTCGCGCGGTCCCGGCGACGGCCGAGGACGACGGCCGCGCCCGCGCGGACCCTGGGCGCAGGGTCGTCGAGGAACGCGCGCAGGCGGTCCCGTGTCCCGGCGTCCTTCCCGCCCGCCTCGCCGAGCGCGAGGACGGCCCCGCGCCGGACCCGGTCCGACGGGTCCCGAAGGAGGGGGGCGAGCGCCCGGACCGCACCCGCGCCCCCGAGCGTGCCGAGGAGGCCCGCGACCGCCCTTCGCACCTCGGGCGACGGGTCGTGGACCCGGGCGCGGAGCGCGCGCAGGGCCGCGTCCCGGGCCGCGCGCTCCGTCCGGCCGGGCGGCGCGGGTCGCCGGCGCGCCCGACGGGCCGCACCTCCGGACCCCGGGCGGGACCGCGAGCCCGGTCGGCCCTTCCGCTTGGGCGCGCGCACGGAACGGTCAGCGGGCGACGGGAGAAAAAATCCCTTCGGCGAGGGAGGGCGCCGCGAGGACCCCCTGGGCCCCTCCCTCGGGCGAGCGGTAGGGCGCCCGCTCCTGCGGGGCCGGGGCCGCCCACCGCTCGAGGAGCTCCTCGCGGCGCACGCCGAACGGCGCAAGGAGCGTCTCGGCGTCCCGGGCGAGCAGGTCGAGGTAGGCGCCGACATCGTAGCGCTCGTCGCCCTCGAGGAGCTCGGCCGCGCGGACCCGCGTGCGCCACGAGCGGCTCGCCCGATCGAGGACCGCGAACCGGACGAGTTCGCCCGCGTCGCGGCGCTCGCCCGCGTCCGCGAGCTGCCGGAGGGCCGCGACCGAGTCGGTGAACGTGACGAACGCCTCCGGCGCCTGCCCGAGCCGGTGGGTGATGAGGAGCTCGTCGATCGGCCAGGCGCCGCCCGCGAGGCGCTCGGCGAACCGGTCGGCGCGGGCGAGCGCCGCCGGCACGAGCGCGCGGACCCCGTCGGCGTCGGCCGCCCCGCGCAGGAGCGCGAGGACCTCGAGCTCGAAGCGGCGAAGGAACGTCGGCGTGTCGTGCCGCCGCCCGCCGATCCCGCGGAGCTTGAACTCGCCGTGGTCGTAGAGACCGTAGTAGCGGTTCGGGACCCCGAGGCCGTGGCCGACCGCGGGGAGGAAGACGATCCAGCGGTAACGGCCCTCGTAGCCGAGCGGAAGGTCGAACCGCTCGCTCATCCGGCGCGCGAACGCCTCGGGGTCGGGCGCCCGCTCGGGCTCGCGCGGGCGGAGCCAGAGCGAGTCGACGATCCCGTGGACGACCCGGTAGCCGGCGCGCTCGGCCTCCGCGAGCAGGGTCGCGAGGAGCTCGCGGGCGTAGGCGTTGATCGCCTCGTGGCACTCGATCCGGCCGAACCGTGCGTTGCGGTAGCCCTGGTAGCCGAACGCGGTCACGAGGACCCATTTGAGCATCTTCACACGACGACGGAGCTCGGAGGCCTTCGCGGCCGAGAGGCCGGGCGCCTTGAGCGCCGCCTTGTAGGCGAGGCGCCGCGCGAGGAGGGGGGCGAGGGTCCGCGGGATGAGCCCGAGCGTGCGCGTGCACGACCGGTAGCCGAGGCCCGGGGCCCGCACGGGGCTCTCCGGGCAGCAGGAGCACTCGAGCGTCTCCGCCGAGAGGTTCCGGCGGACCATGATGTGCGGGTAGAGGCTCGCGAAGTCGAACTCGTCGATGCGGTCGTGGACGC
>JAWOKS010000033.1:0-30479 GCA_033854115.1 Thermoplasmata archaeon | reverse complement strand
AACGTCAGCGTCATCAGCATGAACACGAAGACGAAGCCCGCGAGTCCGTAGTACTGGACCTGCTCGAGGTTCTTGGTGACGGTGACGACCCAGACCGCGAAGAACGCGCCGTAGCTGACGAACGCCGACCCCCAGAACACGTGGCCCTTGTACAGCGCGATCAGGCCGAGGATGGCGAGGACGGTGCCCCCGAACGTGCCCGCGGTCGCCACCGCTACCCAGAAGGGGCCCGGGGACCCGAAGACGGGCATGAACCCGGCGCCGTACGGCGAGGGGAGCAGGGAGAGCCCGATCAGGATCAGGGTGACCCCCATCCCGAGCAGCCCCGCGACCTTCACGTTCGAACCCCTGTCGCTCTTGTCGCTCGACATGGAGGAGCCGGCCCCCATGCCCATCGACTCTGCCGTCGCTGGCATTCGGCGGTTTCCACGCGGTCCTAGTAGATAAATGCCACTTTTCGACGGTATATCGGTGTTACAGCCCGCTCCGATAGCCGGTCGCCCCTCCGGGACCGTTTCCGGGGGAGGTCCGGGCCGCAGGGATCGGGGCCTCGGCCAACACCATTATGGAGGCGCACGGTTCCGGGACCGGTCGACGATGCAGGACCGCTCCGAGCTCGAACATGTGGTGATGGGACAGACCCGGGTCATCCTGACGCGCGATCTTTCGGTCATGAACCCGAACCTCGTCGTCGGCGCCCAGGGGCTCGTGATCGGCAAGCTTGCGAACTACACGCTCAAGGTCGCGTTCCCGAAGGTCACCGTCGGGGTCAACTGGCGAGACTGCGAGATCGTGGAAGGGAAGACCGGCATGCCGACGGACGCCGAGCAGCCGAAGGTCATCCCAAAGCCCCGCCACATGGGCGAGGAGTAGCCCGCCGTCGGGCCGCTCAGACCAGCCGCTCGACCATCTCGGGCATCTCCGACCAGCTGTTCACGCGATAGGGCGTCGGAGGGTCCGCCCAGCCCTCGGAAAGGAACATCTCGAGGTAGCGCCGGCCGTAGCGCTGGAGACCCGTGTAGAGGATCCCCGCGCGGAGCCCCGCGCGCCGGGCCCCCTCGATGTCCACCCAGCCGTCCCCGACGTGGACCGCGCGCGCGGGGGGGACGCCCACGGCCGAAAGGGCCACACGGAAGATCTCGGGCGACGGCTTCGTCCACGGTCGCTCGTCGCTGAAGACCTCGGCGTCAATCACGTCGCGGTAGCCCATCTCCTCCAGGATCGGACGCAGGGCCTCCCCCGGCTCGCCCACGGTGTTGGAGACGAGGGCCGTCCGCCATCCGAGCTGACGGAGACGGCGCAGGGCCGCCACCGCCCCCGGGGCGGGACGGAACGGCGTGCGGGCGACCAGCTCCTTCAGCCGCTCGAAGTACTCGCTCGCGCGCGGGTGCCGGCCGGTCCGTCGCCCGGCCTCCTCGATCTGCTGGGAGGGACCGACGCTCTCGCCTCGCTGGGACGCGGCGACCGCCTCACCGTAGACCCGCTCGAAGGCCCGCCGAAGGTCCGCTTCCTTCGCGCTCGCGGTCGGGTCCACGACGGGAGCGGCGTCGAGGATCGACGTCGCGAGGTCCATCTGGGCGGTCATGTACGCCTCCTCGTCCTCGGGTTCGAGATAGAGCAGGGTATGCCAGAGGTCGAGCGTCAGCGCGCGCGGACCGCCGTCCCGGGTCATCGACGGCACCTGCCCCACGTCCTCGCGACCGTCCCGGGGTATCGCGCGCGCGGGTAGGGAGGGCGAGGGGCACGGGGGACGGCCCGGGCCCGCGTTCGACGAAGCGACGTGGGTCGTCGACGACGACCTCGCAGCCGAAGGGGCGGGCGATGGTACAAGGTCCTCCCTAGCGGATCCGCTCCAGGGCGAACGAACCGACGATGAGCGAACGGTTGGTCGCGCGGCACTCGACCCAGTCCCGGGTCGCGACGTCCCCGAAGCCCTTCACCGAAAGGAACGTCCGGTCCCGGTCCTGGCGGAAGACGATCGCCCCGTCCATGCGGCCGAGGAGCGATTCGACCTGCGCGTCCGAGAGCGCCCCCGCCTCGAGCGCGTACATCGCGAGCGCGGGGCGGGGCTTGAGGACGCCGACCAGGTTCTGGAGGAAGGAAAAGCTCGCCCGTTCGTCGGTGTGGGCGAGGATCGCGGAGAGGCCCAGAACGCCCACACGGAACGAGCCGGGTCGATCGGGCAAGGTGGCGGTCTCGGCCGCCTTCGCGAGGAGTGCGAGGATCCCGTCGCGATCGTCGGACCCCTTCGCCACGAGGTGGCGAGGTCCGTCCGTGGCCCCCGCCCCCGAGGCATCGATCCACGTCACCTTGCCGAGCTGCTCGTACTGGTGGAACTGGGGCAGGACCACCCCGAGGTTCTCCGCGACCTCGCGGGCCGACCGTGCCGCGGTGACGAGGACCGCCGGTTCCGAGCGCTTCAGGCCCTCCGCGATGAAGGCGTAGAGCGCGACCTCCTTGCCCACGAAGGCGTCTCCGACGAGCACCACGTGGCTGCGCGCCGGGAGACCTCCGAGCAGGAGGTCGTCGAGCCGCGGAATGCCGGTCGGCAGGCGGTCCGCGTAACGGCGGGCCCCCGGCGGCGCGAGGGTACCGGTCGCCGTCGGGTCGGCCGGGGTGGGAGCCGGGGCGGCCCGCGAAGATGACGGGGCCCGTACCGTCCCCGAGCCACCCGCGTCGGTCGCGGGCGCGCGCCGCTCCGCCTCGGCGACGGCGAGGAGTCCCGCCATGGGGAGATCCCGCTCCTCTTCGAGCTCCTGGTGGCGGAGGCTGAGCTCGGCCTCCCGGGCCTCGAGCGCCCGCTCGCGGGCGAGGACGGTGCTCTCGCGGCGATCGACGTCGGCGTTCGACGTGCTGAGGGTCCGTTCCCGAGCGAGCAGCGTTTGATCGCGGTCTGCGAGCGTACGGAGGCCCCGCTCGAGGTCGGCCTTGTGCTGGGCGACGCTGACCTCTTGACGTCCCAGCTCCTCGAGGCGGTGCTGGTAGTCCCGGAGCGCGTTCTCGAAGCCGAGCCGGCGCTCGTCGGCCGCCTTCAGGCGGTCGGCGAGGTCCTCTTCGCGCTGGGAGAGGGCCGACTCCCGAGCGACGAGGTGCGCCTGCCGTTCGGTCGCCTGGCGGGCCGCGGCGTCGGCGGCCCTCGCCTGATCGGCGACCTCCTTCGCCCGCTTGCCGAGCTCGGCGTTCTGCTCGTCGAGGAGGTTCTTGAGATGCTGCAGGCGGGCCTCCCGGGCCGCGAGCTCCTGCGGGGCCGCCGGGGGCCGGGGCCCGCGCGAGCCCGAGGGACCGAGCGCCGCCTCGCGGGCGGCGACCTCTCCCTCGCGTCGCAGGAGCTCGGCCGTCTTCTGGTCGACCTCCTTGCGACGGGCTACGACGCGGCCCTCCCCGGTCGTGATGCTCGCCTCGCGCCGGGCGAGCTCGTCCCGCCGCTGTTGGAGCTCGGCGTCGTGTCGAGCGAGTTCACCCTCGCGTCGTGCGAGCCTCTCTTCGCGGGCGGCGAGCTCGGGGGCCTCGCGGGCCAGTTCCTGGGCCCGGAGGCTCGCGGCCCGCTCCCGGCTCTCGAGCAAGCGTGTCCGGTTCTCGACCGCGGCCTCGCGTCCGGCGAGGTTGCGCTCCTGGCTCGCGAGACCCTCGGCCCGGATCCGGTGCGCGCCCTCGAGGGCGCTCAGCTGGCGCTCCCGGTCGGCGAACCCCTCGTGGCGGCGGCGCACCGCGGCCTCGAGGCTCTCGTGGTCGGCCTCCCGCCGCACCAGCGCGGCCTCGCGGAACCTCGTGGCGTCCTCACGTTGCCGTAGCTCCTCGGCGAAGCGGACCAGGCGGTTCTGGCCGTTGAGCACGACGGCGCGCTCGTGCGCACCGGTCCCGGACGATACGAGATGGAGGAACGAGCCGCTCGTTTGGTAGAGGAACGCGGAGAGGAGGAGCGCCACGGCGAGGGCCCCCGAGGCGCTCGCGACCTCGGGAGGGGGCACGACGACGAGCACGGTCGTCGCGAGCGGGAGCACCGCGCAGAGCGCGCTCGCCCACTGGCGGGCTCCCCAAGGGCTCCAGGTGAGGGCGATGCCGAGGAACGCGAGCCCGATCCCGGCGAGCGCGAGGGGCAGGAACACCGGAAAGAGCGGAAGGTCCCCGGTCGGACCGGTCCCCGAGATCCGCAGCGCGTAGAGGACGACCAGGGCCACGTTGAGGGCGAGAGCCCCCATGCTGAGCGAGAAATGTCGCTCCCACGGCCAGAACTGGAACGCCTCCCACTTCGATACGACCCCGATCGCCGAGATCAGCAGCCCCCCGATGATCGGAAGGAGGAGGTAGAACGTCGAGCCGATCGCGGCGAGCCCGTGGCTTCCGGAGGCGAGGGAAGGCAGGTCCGGGACGAAGAGCACCAGCAGGAATCCATCGAGCGCGATCAGCGCCGAGACCCCCACCGCGAACAGGTGGGCCGAGCGGCCGATCCTCAGCTGGAGGAGCGCCTCGCGCCGGGCGACCTCGAGGTCGGCCGGTCGCACGGTCGCCGGACCCGCGGTTGCCCGTGGAGGAGCCGGCCCTCCGGGTTTCCTCGGCATCCCCGTGCTAAGACATGGACCGGGGAGGGACTTAACGGGTGGGTTTCACGGCGGGCGCACCACGGAGAGGAGGATGGCGGCGGCCCGCGGCCAGTGACGGGGGTCGTGGCCGAGCGCTTCCTCGACCTCGAGCAGGTGCGACCACGCTCTCGGGTCCTCAGCGACCGCGGAGACGCGCGCCGCGTCCGCGCCGAGCGCCGGAGCGATGGCGAGCACCTCGCGGGGGACCCAGCCGCGGGAGCGCCAGCGCCCGAGGAGCTCGTCAGCCGGCCACCGACGGAACGACCGGGTGCGGTGGCGCAAGGGTACCTCGCGGAACCCCTCCTTCTCGATCCGGGGGATCACGGCCCGTGGCGGGGCGGCGAAGAGCCGACGTACGGTCCCCGCGGGGAGCCGGGCGAGGTAGCGCGACCGCTCCCCTGGGCCAGGGGCGGCCTCGACCAGGAGAACACCTCCCGGCCGGACCAGCTCCTCGACCGCGTCGAGCAGCGCCGGCCCGGCCCGCCCTTCGAACCCGAGGGTGTTCCCGAGGAGCGCGACCTCGCCGAACGTCCCCGCCCGGAAAGGGGGGTGCGACGCATCGCCCCGGACCCACTCGAGCTGTCCCTGGACCGGAAGGCCGCGTGCCTCTGCCCGCTCGCGATGAACCTCGAGCATCCGGACCGCGAGGTCGAGCGCGACACGGACGGATCGCGGTCCTCCGAGCTCTAGGGTGAACCGTCCGGGTCCCGCTCCGACGTCGAGCACCCAGTCCGCCTCGCGTGCGTGGCGCCTGAGGTAGCGTTCTCGCAGTTCCCGGAAGAGGTCCCGTTGGGCCGTCCCTTCGTACCGGGCCCACTCCCTCTCGACCCGGGCCCGCTCCAGTCGGAGGAACCGCTCGTGTGGAGGAACCGCCGCCTCGTCGCTGACCCCGCGGGACCTGCGGGACCGCGGGGCGGGACGCCCACCCCGACCGGGAGGGGTGATCGAGCGCGGTCGGTCCGACGCCACGTCGAGTGAGGCATGGGGCCTTTATAGGAGGATTTCGATGCCGCGGGCGGACGATGCCGTACTACGAGTGCCCGAAGTGCGGAGGCGGCTACGTGATCGATGTCCCACCGAGCGCGAGGCCGGTGTGCGATCGCGACGGGGCCCGGCTCAAGCGCGCGAGCGACGCATCGTACGAGCGGAACGCCCGGGAAGATTGAGCGAATCCGGTCCGATCGAACCGCGGCCCGAGCCGCGCCGTGGTCCGCTGGTCCGCCGAGCGGTGCACCGCGGCGCGGCGTTGTGGATCGTCGGGACCCTTCTCTTCCTCGCGGCGATGTCGTTCACGCAGCTGACGTGGACCGAGCCGTACAGCCTCACGACGAACACCATCAGCGACCTCGGCAACACCCAGTGCGGTCCGTGGCCGACGAACACCTCGCACGTCGTCTGCTCCCCGAACCACCTGGTCTTCGACGTCGCGATCGTCGTCTTCGGCGTTCTCTTTGCCCTCGGGGTGCCCCTCGTGCGGTCCGCGTTCCCGTCCCGCCGGAGCAGCATGGTCGGGCTCGGACTGGCGGTGGTCGCGGGCGCCGGAGCGATCGGCGTAGGACTTTTCCCGGAGAACGTCAACCTCGCTGCCCACACCGTGTCCGCGGGGCTCGCCTTCGTGGCCGGGAACCTCGCCGTGCTCGTCTTCGCCCTCGCGATGTTCCGCGACACCCGGTGGGACGGCTACCGTGGCTACTCGGCGATCTCGGGACTGGTCGGCCTCGTCGCGGTCGTGCTGTTCCGCACCGGAGCGTACGGACCTCTCGGGCCGGGCGGCATGGAGCGCCTCGTCGTCGCCCCCCTCCTGCTCTGGCTGCTCCTCGCGTCGATCCACCTCCTGAGCATCCCCACGTTCGCTCCGAAGACGATCGCCCCTTCGTCGGGCGCCTGAACCCGAGGACCTCGCGATCCCGTCGCCCCTTCCGCCGCGCGGACCCCTCGCCCTTCCATCCACCGCGCGAGGTGGGATCGGCCCGGCTCGAGACCGCTGGCTCGGGATCCGCACGGCGCTCGGTCGGGCCGATTCCAGCGAGGAACGGACGAGCGAGCCGGCGGAGACGGAGCCTCGAGGGGCGCTCCTCGCCGGGCCCAAGTCCTGACCGTACGTTTCTCCCCGGGCCGTTACTCGACCTTTAAAGGCCCCTCTGCGTTCGGCCCGGGCGGGCCCTCATGCCGGGAACGGGTCACGCGGCCGAACGACCCGAGAAGACCGTGCACCTGAGGATCGATCCGAATGACGAGTCGACCACGCTCGAGGACGTCCTCAGCCGGATCTCGGAACTCCAGCGCAAGCACCCGGACCGCGAGGTCTTCTTCGATGGGGACGAGTACGCGATCTGCTCGCGCCCGAAGCGCGCCCGCCCCGCCCCCGCGCATTGACACGCCGCCCCTCGGCTCGCCCCTCTTCGTCCTCAACCTGAAGACCTACCCTTCGTCGCTCGGGTCGTCCGCGGTCGAGCTCGCGCGGCATCTCCGGTCGGCCGGCGAGGCGTCGGGGGTGGCGGTCGCGATCGCCCCCGCGATGCCGGACCTCGGTCGCGTGGCCGGGGCGGTCGAGGTGCCCGTGCTCGCGCAGCACGCCGATCCTCGGGATGCGGGGGCGTCCACCGGCTACGTGCCGCCCGAGGCGATCTCCGCCGCAGGGGCCCGCGGGAGCCTCGTCAACCATTCCGAGCATCCGCTTTCGATCCGCGACGTCGCGGAAGTGCTCGCCCGTCTCCACGTCCTCAAGCTCGCCGCCGTCGTCTGCGCCCCTGACCCTGCCGCGGCCGGCCGTCTCGCGGCCCTCCGGCCCTCGTACCTCGCGGTCGAGCCCCCCGAACTGATCGGGGGGACGCGCGCCGTCTCGACCGCGCGCCCGCAGGTCGTGGTCGAGGCCGTGGCCGCCGTCCACGCGGTCGCCCCGTCGACGGTCGTGCTCTGCGGAGCCGGGGTCCACCGCCGGGAGGACGTACGCCGCGCCCTGGAGCTGGGGAGCCAGGGGGTCCTGGTCGCGAGTGCGGTCACACGCGCCCCGGACCCGCGCCGGGTGATCGACGAGCTGCTCTCTGGTTTCTGAGGGGGCTTCCGCCCCCTCGCAGGGTTCGAGCGCGGCACGTGACCGTTAGGCTGCGACCAGACGCTCGCACGCCTCGAAGAGCCGACGCGCGGAGGCCATCTCGCGGGACGCGCGGGAACCGCGGCGCACCCGGTCGTGGACGAAGTAAAGGCCGGTCGTCCCGAGCCCGGGGTCGACGGCGAGCCGGACAGGGCCTTCCGCCGCGCGCTCCGGGGTTCGACCGAGGAGCCGCACGAAGAAGTTGACCCCTCGACCCACGGGCCCGGGATTGTTGAGCCCGAAGGCGGTCGCGACGATCCCGGGGTGGACCGCGACGACACGGACCCCGCGGGGCCCGAGGCGTCGTGCGAACTCCCGCGCGAGGAGGATGACCTCGAGCTTCGTCCGCCCGTACGTCCGAAAACCGCGGAACGACCGCTCGGACTGGAGGTCGTCGAACGGGACCCGGTGGCCGCGGTGGGCGGCCGAAGCGATCAGCACGACACGGGCCGGGGCGCCCTCCACCAAGCGTGGGGTCAGCCGCTCCGTGAGCAGGAACGGCGCGACGACGTTGAGCGCGAACGTCCGCTCGAGCCCTTCCGGGGTGACCTCGCGACGGTGGAGGTACGCCCCGGCATTGTGGACGAGCACGTGGATACGGGGGTACCGCGCGAGAAGTTCGCTCGCGATCCGTTCGACCTCGGGCCGGCTCGCGAGGTCCGTGACGCCGAGGGCCTGCACCCGGGGATTGCCGGTCTCTTCCGAGATGGTCCGGGCCGCCTGCCGGGCGCGCCCCTCCGAGCGACCGACGATCACCGTGGAAAGACCGCGGGCGGCCAGCCCCCTCGCGATCCACCAGCCGAGGCCGCTCGTGCCTCCGGTGACGACCCCCACGCGGGTCGAGAGTACGTCCGTCACTGCCGGGTGGGAGGGCGCCGGCCGATGAAGGCTTGGCGTCTCACGATCTCCCCGGCCGCGAGACGCGCGCTCACGGAATCGGCATCGGGCCGCTCCGGTCCGGCGGGAGGGTTCGGCTCCTTCCTCGACCCACCCCCGCGCCTGAGGACCGTAGAGACGACGGTTGCGTCGCCTCGAGCTGAGCCAGTCTGTATTACCTCGGTCCGCGCTCAACGGCCGGCGACCTCGACGGTCGACCCGGGGAGTGATCGAGGGGATGGGGCTGGGGGACCGTCTGCGAGCCCTCGTCGCGGCCCTGGTCCAGCGATTGCGACGCCGCAGGCTTGCTCCCGGTCAGGTCGTGCCCGTCCGGCTGGCACGACCCGGGACGTCGAAGGCTTCCGGCGAACCCGTGGACGAGGCGTCCGACCTCGGTCCCTCCGACGGTCCGGAGGTGGCGCCGCTCTTCTGGTCTCCGCCGCGAGCTTTCTCCCAAGACGCGCTCGGGCTCATCGAGTTCCCCGGCGGACGGAGGTGTCCCCGCTGCGCCACGTCGAACCCCGACGCCGCCGCGTACTGCGGTCGGTGCGCCATGGCTCTCCTCTCCGAGATCGAGCTCAACGCGCCGGAACGGTGGTCCCTCAGGACGTCGGGGGTCGAGTTCCCGCGGGGTCCGCGGTGCGCGCACTGCGAAGCGAGGAGCCCGCCGGGGGCGTACTTCTGCCTGCGTTGCGGCGTGCCTTTCGGCACGGGCTGAAGGGACGCCGAACCATCCCGCCGACGTAGGGGGTCGGAAGGACCTAAGTGTCGCTGTCCTCCGGGAAGGCGATGATCCGGCTTCAGGAAATGACCGCCGCGGAGTTCGCGGCGTTCGTGGAACGGGAGACCCCGAGCTACGCCGCCGAAAACGTTCGCCTCGGACTGTGGTCCACTGCCGAGGCCCTGGAACGTGCCCGCAGCGAGTTCGCGAAGCTGCTCCCGAAGGGCCTCGCGACCCCGGACCACTACCTCCGGACGATCGTGACGCAGGACCGCGGTGAACGAGTGGGCGAGGTTTGGTACTGCCGCCGCACCGACGAGAGCGGGCCGCACCTCTGGATCTACTGGATCGGAGTCGAACCCGCCTACCGGCGACGTGGGTACGGCTTGGCGACGCTGCGGGAGCTCGAGCACGAGGCCCGTCGGCTCGGTCTCGGCCGGATCGCCTTGCACGTCTTCGGGGACAACACCGGGGCGCAGGCCGCCTACACGAGGGCCGGCTACCTTCCGAGGAACATCATCATGGTGCGTCAGGTCCCCGAGCGATAGACCCCGCCACGTCCGCGGCTCGCAGCGCAGGGTCGCCCGCCCCGGGACGAGAACGCGAGACCGTCGCACCGGCCTAGGGCGGGTTACTTCTTCCCTCGCCGCCTTCGCCGGACCTGGGCGTCGTGCGTCCGGAGGAAGTTCCGGGTGTTCCGCTCGTCGATCACGAAGATCCGACCGAGCTCGTGCACCGGCCGCGCATGCTGGTCGACCCGCAGGTCGGTCCAGCGGTCCCCCCAGGCGCGATCGAACCAGGGCTCCCGGTGGACGACCACGAGAGCTGCTGACTCGACCCCCCGACGGTCCCCGCCAGCCTTCAACCCCGCCTGAAGCGCCCGGTACATCCTCCGACCGAGCGTCCCACGGGCGGACTCGAAGGTGCGCGCCATCGAGCGGACGACCTCCTCGCCGGCAACGATGTTCCCCTGGCAGGTGAACCCGTCCCCGGTGACGTGCAGGGCCGTGTCGAGGCACTTCTTCCCGGTCCAGGCCGCGGCGCGCCCCCGCCGATCGACGACCCCGAGCTGGCGATGCTCCCGCTTCGGGTCCGCTCGCGTGAGGCGTCGCACCACCTCCTCGGCGGAGAGCCCTTTGCCGAGGAGCGCGAGCCCGTCCGGTCCGTACTCGATGTTCGACTGGGCCTGGGTCGCGATCGCCCCGACCTTCCACACGGCCCAGGGGACGACCGCGCCGACCGAGAGGGGCTTGGTCGAGACCGCCACCCCCCAGTAGCCTCGTTCGATGTCGGAGGCGACGATGGAGAACGTACCGTACTCACGAACGCCGTACATGGTCGTCCCTGCCGCACGACCGGGGGCGCCTTAATCCCGCGTCGAGCGGACATACGGGGACGAGCGGGAGATCCGGAGCCCAGGTCGGCCCCCCGGGGACACGTCGCGGGACGCGAGGAGCCGCCGGCTTTTTGCAGAAGGATTCACGCTCGCAGGATCTCGAGGGAAAACGCCCGTGGAACTGGTTGCGGGTCGCCCGCGCACCGACCGGACCGCGCCGCCGCGAAGCGGCGCCGCCCTGCCGGCGCACGGGGACCCGTAGCGGCCGACCCTCAGGAACCGAGAGCCGGCCTACGTCATCGTGCGAGCCGCGCCGACGTTCGCTCTATTCGAGGCTCCAGGCCCGGAACGGGGCCGCGATCCAGGAGGTCGAGACCGCGACGAGGCCGCCGGTCACGGGCATCGGTCGGAAATGCAGGTGACGAACCACGGCATGGTGGCCATGGACCCCGACCGTCGCGTGCGTCGGGTGCGCCGTGAAGTTCGTGGGAACCTCGGTGACGTTGAACTTCCAGGGTCCCTTGACGACGGAGAAGGTGATGGTTCCGCCCGAGGCACCGGTCGTGTTGGAGGCGCTCTGCCCCGTCGGCCCGCCGTGGGGCAACGGCGACCAGATGGAGATCGACCAGCTCGAGCCCGCCGGAAGCCCCTTCTCTTCGAAGGTGAGCGTCACGACCGGGGAGAACTTGATCGTCAGCACGGTCGTCCCGCTGATGAGGTCGGACGTCTGGCTCGGATTGCCGGGCCCGAGGATGTGGGCCACGCCGAAGCCCGCCGGCCCCGTGATCGAGTAGTTCAGCGTGCCGTTGAGCACGTCGAAGACGATCTCGCCCTTGTGGCCGGTGGTGACGTTGGTCTGGGTCACCGGGGGGTTCCCGGCCGCGACGGACCAGGTCGACCCGCTGGGGAGCCCGAGGGCCTTGAACGTCACGGGCGGGTCGCCCGCGCACGCCGAGGTATTGTTGCCTCCCGTCTCGTTGGTGTCGCCCGAGCCGCCGGTGTCGTTGGAATCGCCGGTCTCGTTGTCACCCTGGTCGCCTTCGGAGGTGTTGTTGGTCCCGAGGACCCCTGCGCTGTCCTGCGCGCCGGTGCCATTGCCCGAAGAGGTCTGGTTGCCGCCACTGTCGCCCTGGTCGTCCTCGCTGGTGGAGTTGTTGTTCCCCTGATCTCCCTGCGAATCATCGCCCTGGGAGTTCTGGTCCCCGCCCGCGCAGACACCGTTGCCGTTGCCGTTCTCGCCCGACGAATTGTTGTCCTCGCCCGCGCCCTGATCGTCGCCACCGCTCGAGTTGCCCGTGGAATTGTCCGCGGGAGAGAGCTTCAGCGAGGCGGCGGGCATGGTCGTTGTCGATGCGTGGGTCCCGGCCACGGAGGTGTGCGCCGTGACCCCGCCGACCGCGACCAGCGCCGTCGAAAGGGCGTACAGGGCGGCCAGCGTCAGGACCGCCCAGCCCCGTCGATGCGCTGTCTTCGCGGACCCTAGGGTCCGCTGTCCGCTCGGAGACAGCATGCCACGCCGTCGCATGGGTCATATTTAGCCCTTCGTCTAACCGGTTCATCGCGTCCCGGTTATCCGTCGTTCAGGAGCTTGGCACGGCCAAAGCGCCGCAGATGGAGCAGAACCCGGCGAGGTCCCGAAAGGGGGAGCGACGCCGAACCGCGAGACCCGGTCGAGCGGTGGAAGCGGGGCCTACGTTTCGAGGGTGATCGTTCCCGAGCGCCCCATCGAGACCTGGAGCTTCCCCCGGTACTCCTTCACCCAGCCGTCGTTGATCCGGACCTTCTGGCCCACCGAGAACCGCTGCGTGTCGTCCCCCCACAGCGTGAGCGTGATCGTACCGGTCTCGTCCTGGAGCGTGGCGTCCGCCACGCGCGAAGGACCCCGCATTGTCGTCACGTCACGGACCGGGGAGATGGCGGTGATCGTGGCCGCAATCGTCGCGTTCGAGTTCGCCTTGAGGGAGGCTATCCCGGCCATGGCGGGCGACCCCAGCCGGGCGGGGATTAAGGCTCTTGGGTGCGCGGTCCCCGCCTCCCCCGGCGCCCCCGGGCTTTCTCCGAAGTCAACCCGCCTGCGGCCGGGAGCAGGGGTTAATATCGGCCCCGCGTCGGGCGCCGCGTGCCCGAGACCTCTCCCCGGGTCGTGGCCCTCGGCCTCGACTCGATGTCCCCGTGGCTCCTTTTCGAGAAGTTCCTCCCCACGATGCCCCACGTCCGGGAGCTGCTCGCGCGCTCCCGCTACGGGACGCTGAAGACGATCGATCCGCCGATCACCGTGCCCGCCTGGGCGGTGATGTTCTCGGGAGTGGATCCGGGTACGCTCGGCGTCTACGGGTTTCGCCACCGGAAGCCCGGCTCGTACTTCGACCAGTACATCCCGACCTCGAAGACGATCCAGAAGCCACTCGTCTGGGACCGTCTCGGCCGCCTCGGAAAGCGCGTCTGCGTGATCGGGATGCCTCCCGGATATCCCCCACCGACCGTCAACGGGGTCTACATCTCCGACTTCCTCACCCCGGACCACGCGACCGACTTCGTCTCCCCGGCCTCGATGCGGGCCGAGATCGACCGGGTCGCGGGCGGCTATCCGTTCGACGTGACGTTCCGCCAGGACGACCGCGACCGGATCGGTAAGGAGCTCGGCGAGATGACCCGCAAGCACTTCGCGGTCGCCCGGCACCTGTGGAAGAAGGAGCCGTGGGACCTCTTCGCCTACCACGAGATCGGGCCGGACCGCCTCCACCACACGTTCTGGCGGTACTTCGACCCGTCCCATCCCCAGTTCGAGGAGAACCCCCGCTACCGCGAGGTCGTTGAGCAGTACTACGTCCTTCTCGACCAGGAGATCGGTCGGTTCCTCGAGGAGGTCCCCCCCGAGGTCCGGGTGCTCCTGCTCTCCGACCACGGGAGCCAAGCGATGCGCGGATGCTTCTGCATCAACGAGTGGCTCCTCGAGAAGGGCTACCTCACGCTGAAAGGTCCGGCCCCTCCGCCGAAGACCCCGATCGAGAAGGCGGCGATCGACTGGTCGAAGACGTACGCCTGGGGCGCCGGGGGCTACTACGCGCGCATCTTCTACAACATCAAGGGTCGGGAACCGGAGGGCGTGCTCGCTCCGAAGGAAGTGGCGGAGTTCGAAGCGCGTCTCTCGCGAGAGCTCGCGGCCGTCCATCGGCCGGACGGCGCGCCTCTCGGCGTGGACGTCCGCCGTCCGCGCGAGATCTACCAGGAGGTCCGCGGCGACGCGCCTGACCTCATGGTCTACTTCGGCAACGTGGCCTGGAGGTCGATCGGAACGATCGGCTACCGCTCGCTGTTCATCAAGGAGAACGACACGGGGCCCGACGACGCGGTTCATTCGTTCGACGGTATCTACTCGGTGACGGGCTGCGCGGACGGACTCGGCCAGCGGGGTCCTGAGGAGCGGCTGATCGACATCGGCCCCACGATCCTTGCGATGCTGGGCGCGAAGGCACCGCCCGAGGTCCAAGGGCGTGCGATCTCCGCGCTTCTGTAGCGCGGCGATGTTTCGGCGTCACTTCCGGCCCGACCGGGGAGTGACCGAGCGATAGCCCCGTGGCGGTGGAGGTCGGCTCCTGTCCCGGCCCGAGCCGCGTGGGGGAGCCGGAGGCGGTTAGCGATCCGTCTTCCGCCGACGATTCGGGATAAGCCGTCCGCCGGCCGTTGCGAAGCCTGCTCGGGACTCCGTGCGAAGGCTCGGGCGATGACGTTGCAGGAGGACCCTCGCTCTAAGGAAGGACGGCCGTGCAGGGTTGGCTCTCCCGCAGGGACGGCGGTGGAATTCCCCCGGCCGGTCCCGCGTTCTTCCGAAAGTCGAACCACACGTTGATAGCATGCTACACTATGGCTCGCGCATGTCGTGCCGGAGCGGCGCGACGCACAAAGGGGTGTCTAGAGGTATGTTCAGGACGAGGGGTGCCAGATGGACGATCGTCAGCGCCGTGGTTCTTGTCATGGTGTTGGCGGGGTACGGCAATCTCGCAGTGAGCGCGTCCCACGCGCGTCCGGGAGCTTCGCAAGGAGTGGCGCCGTCGATGATCGACTGCGGTTCATCGTGTGGTAGCGGCTGCAACCCCTGTACGGTCACCTTCTCGGAAACGGGACTGCCGACCGGGACGAGCTGGTCCGTGACCCTCGCCGGAACCACGCAGTCGTCGACCTCCACGTCCATTTCCTTCTCCGAGCCGACCGGAACGTACTCGTACACCGTCGGAGTCGTTGCCGGGTATGGGTCGACCCCCTCGTCGGGATCGATCACCGTTAACGGCGCAGCGGTGGGGGTCGGAGTTCAGTTCGTGTCGATCTACACGGTCACGTTTACCGAGTCTGGACTCCCAGCCGGGACGAGCTGGACCGTCTACCTTGGGAGCAACTCACAGACTTCCACGTCCGCGACGATCACGTTCAACGAACCCTCCGGTTCGTACTCATTCCACTTTCAAGTCCCGGGGTACACGCCCAACCCGTGCACCGGCACCATCACCGTGAATGGCGCTTCGGTCAGCCAAACGGTCAGCTTCACGGTGACGACCTATACGGTCACCTTCGACGAGTCCGGACTCTCCGGAACGTACGACTGGTTCGTCACCCTCGGCGGAACGGAGCGGTGCGGATCGACCTCAACGATCCTGTTCCTGGTGCCTAACGGAACGTACTCCTGGACAGCCGGCATGTGCACCCCGCACACCTACTACACGGCTACGGGCGAAGGCTACGGGACGGTGACAGTCTCCGGGAGTTCGCCCAACCCGGTGACGATCGCCTTCGAGCCGAAGTTCCAGACGGTGAAGTTCAAAGAGAGCGGGCTCTCCGATCCCACCTGGTCCGTCACGATGAGCAACGCGACGTGGACCAAGACGGTGTCGGTGACCGGGACGGGTCTGCAGTTCACCGGCCTGTTCAACGGCACGTACACCTTCTCGGTCCAGCCCTCCAAGGTCGCGTACGCGACCCCGGCGAGGGGGACGGTGACGATCGCGGGGACCACGATCTCGTGCTTCCGATACGATGGGACTCAAATCTCCCAAGGGACATGCTCGATCGGCCTTGCCCCGCTGCGGCACACGATCGCGTTCGGGGCGATCGGGTTGACGAGCGGAACGTGGTCGGTGGTCCTGAGCAACTCCTCGTGGTCGTCGACGCACTCGTCGAAATCGACGTCCCTCCAGTTCACCGACCTCTACAACGGCAGCTACAGTTTCCAGGTGATCCCGCCCTCGGGATGGCAGGTCAGTCCTTCGGCCGGAGTCGTTACCGTCTCGGGAAGCGACCCCCCTACCGTGACCCTGACGTTCAGCCTCCGCTACCTCGACATCACCTTCAAACCGACCGGCCTCCCCTGTGCGGGTTCGAGCGGCTGGACGCTCACCGTGTACCTCCCCAACGGCAGCGCCGAAACGTTCCCGGGGAGCGGTGGACCCGTCAGTGTTCTACTCGAGAGCGGCGACTACAGCGCCCTCGTCGGCCCGCCACCCCGCTGCTACGCGATTCCCACGCACATCGAGTTCACGGTCGTTGAGAGCAACTTCACGATTCCGGTCGCGTTCGGCGCGTATGAGAATCCCGCTTCGTTCGTGGCGAGCGGGCTCGGTGGATCGAGCTCGTGGTGCGTCGCCTTGAACGTCACGAACACGACCGGGTCTGGACCGAATGCGACCGCTACGTTCTGGACCAAGACGCTGTGCTCAACGGCATCGACCATTACGTTCTCGTACCTCTCCAACGGTTCATACTTGTTCCACGTGGCACCGCCCCCGAACTTCTACGCCCAACCGGGGCACGGGAGCATCACGATCGCCGGCGCACCGGTCACCACCTCGGTGAACTTCGGCTCGACCCTTTACGCCGTTGAGTTCGTGGAAACGGGTCTCCCCTCGGGGTCCAGCTGGTCCGTCACGCTCTGTGGCTCGTCCCTCCCGTCGACCAGCTCCACGGTCACCTTCTCGGAGCCGAACGGGACCTGCTCCTTCTCGGTCACCGGACCTTCGCAGTATGTTCCGACCCCGGCCTCAGGCACCGTGACCATCGCCGGAGCCGGTCTGGCGCTTTCCGTTGTGTTCGCGCCACCCCAGTACGCTGCCTCGTTCACCGAAACGGGCCTGCCCAGCGGCGACAGCTGGTCCGTGACCCTCAGCGGTGTCCTACAGTCCTCGGAGGCCGCGACGATCACCTTCAGCGGGCTGTTGGCCACGCTCAGTTATCCTTACGTCATTGGCCTTCCCGCGGGGGTCGCTTCGAACCCTTCGCAGGGAACAGTCGCGACCCCGAGCGGGGACGTGACGATCGACGTCACGATCGGTCCGCCGAGAGCGGTGATGTTCAGTGGTCCCGACGCGAGCTGGACGTGGTCGGTTACGGTGGGAGGACAGACCGAGACCTCTACGGGCGGGACGATTGCCTTTGCCCAGCCGGACGGGACGTTCACCTACCTCGCCGGGCCTGCGACGTCCACCACGGGTGGGGTCACCTGCGTGGCTGAGCCGACCAACGGTAACGGGATGTTCACCGTCGCGGGTGGGGACGTCTTCATTTCGGTCCAATACGACACGTCCGCTCCGAGCTGTTCGGCCGCCGTTACATTCACCGGACCCTCGTCCGGCTGGAGCTGGTCCGTGACCCTGAACGGCGTGACTCAGACCAGCACCGTGTCCACCATCGTGTTCTACGAGAACCCGGGAACCTACAGCTTCAGCGCTAGCAACGCATACTACGGGACCTGCAGGATGACACCCTCTCCCTCGAGCGGAACTGTGGTCGTAGCGGGCCAGCCGGTATCGGTCAGCATCACCTACGGGCAGCTCTACTGCAGCAAGATCTTGTCTCCGACGGATGCCGTGGGCACCCCGCAAGGCCTCCTTGGTGACGGGGGGACCACGCTCCTCGCAGGAGTCCGGACTTAGGCGAACCGGTACACGCGGAAGCCCGGTGCCGAACCCTTTCCCCCGTCTTCGCGCCCTACCGGGGGAGTCCGGTCGCGCCCGTCGCCCGCTGCCAGCGGCCCACGCCCATCGGACTCCAGGTGGAACGGGACCGGCACGACCCTCTCGGCCTCCCGGGACGCCTCCCGAGCACATGGCTTAAGTGGAATGTATGCATATGCATATGCATGCCCTCCCGGAATATCGCCGTACAGAAGGCGGTCTATGAGGCCCTAGCCCGAGAGAAGCGAACCGGGGAGAGCTTCACGGCGGTGGTGCGCCGGCTCCTCGATCAACGGCGATCCCTCGAGGATCTCTGGGGGTCCTGGGGGGGTCGGGGAAGTCGAAGCGCTCGGACCGAGCTCCGCCGGCTCCGAGGAGGCGGACGACGAGCATGAAGGCGCTGGACACGCCTGTCCTCCTCGCCTTCCTCGAGGGATCCCCGCGCGTTCGGGAGCAGGTGCGCAAGCTCCGAGGGGTCGAGCTGGCCACGACGGAGGCGAACCTCCTCGAGCTCGCGTACCTCGCCTCGTTTGCGCCCTTGAAAGCACGGGCGGCGCGTCTCGCCTCGATCGGGAAACTGCGTCAGCGCCTCACCGTCCTTCCCATCGACCCGAGGGCAACCCTCGAGGCAAGCCGTCGGCTCCTGGCCGCCGGTGGGGCTCTCTCTCCGTGGACCGCGGCGATGCTCGGTGCTCTCGAAGCGGGGGGTTGCGACGAGCTTCTGACCGACGACCCTCGAGGGCTCGAGGGCAGCTGGCGGTTCAGGACACGCAAGTTGCCGATTTGATGGCTGGAAAGTCGTAGATACGTTATTGACGTGTCTGATAATCGCTTAGATGGGTGTTAGTCGTCGCCTGGGGCCTGCTGCCCCCGAAACGGTGGGCCGCGGGCCCTCGCGATCCAGGGTTCTCCGGGTCAGGGGGGTGGGGTTGTGATCTCATTTGCCTCTCCTCACTCATCTTGTCTGCCTGAGTAAAGCAGAAATGGAATTGGCGTTCCACAGGATGGTTTACGGTGCCTTCGTTGCGGGGGTCCTGGCCCGGAGTTGAGGCGTTTTCCCTCGATAGGGTGTATAACATGAGTTATACGGAGCGCCGCACATGTGAGAAGAGGCTGTCCTGGCGGGGTGTCGGCCCTGATCCTGGGGTGGGACTGGATCTCGTCCTCGTCCAGGCAGCCTCGTAGATTGGCGGAGTCCCATTCGGCCGCACGGCGCGAGGCATCAGTGTGCGCCGCGGGGCAGAGCGGGATGTCTTCTCGGTCCCGACAGAGTTGCCCCTGAACGAGCTCCCTCTCCAATTTCCCCGCGTCGAGGTCGGGCTAGGCACGGCTGTCCATGACATTTGTAACGCATGTAGCGGTATGTGCATACGTTAGGCCCCTGTTCCGTGCAACCTAGTTCAGGCGCTCTCATCCTCCCGCGGGCCTCGCACGACGTTCCCCTGGTGGGGACCGTGTCCCCTGAGGCCGGGATGCGATCGAGGAGTCAGGTCACTTTTGACGACTAGGCACCTCCCGCGCTGCCGCAAGAGCACGCCGTCACGGTCCCGTGTTGGAGGGGACGAAGGAGTACGGGCATTTGCTCAGCGCATGCGAGGGCTGAAGATATACATAGACATATGCATATGTTGTTCTTAACGGCCACCGGTTGAACACGCGTCGATCGCGGACCGTGCCCGGGCTACGACGGGTCTAGGCGAGGGGCAGCAGCTCAGAGTCCTTCGATCGGCGGCGGAACGCGACCGCGGCCAGGAGGAGCGAGACGGCGACGACGGAGCCGAGGACGATCCAGGTCGAGGGGGTGAAGACCCAATCCGGCACCCTGGCGGGCGGGAACACGGAGAGGTTGAGATGGACCCATGGGTCGTATTCGAGGTCGGTGTAGCCTCCGCCGACCGAACCGAACAGGAGCCGCACCGTGGAGTTCGAACCGTCGGAGGCGATCGCCTGATACGTGGCGACGGTGCTCGAGCCGTGGGTCCCGTTCGTGTAGGTGACGTTCGCATCCGTCGACCACGTGAGGCTCGCGACCTCTTGGGAGGTCCCGTTCGCAACCTCGAGCACGCGGTTCGCGGAGGGGCCGCTCACGATCGAGGTCGGACCGACCGCCGCGAGGCCCATCTCAAGGCCGAGCGAGTCGTTGTTCGCGTCGAGCCAGGGCCACGCCGAGACCGCGACGGTGAATCGGACGGTGTCCGGGGATGGGCTCCCCGAGTTGTTGAGGAAGACCGCGACCGTGACACTTGCGTTCCCCAGGCTTTCGCTCTCACCGATCCCCGAGACGTCCGGGGTCTCCCATGCGCCCTGGGCCGTGTTGACCGAGAGGGTGCTCGTGGCCTTCACGACGGTCACGCCGAAACGTTCGGAGTGGGAGAACGACCAAGTGGCGTTGGCCTGATCGAACGACGCAATCGCCGACGTGTTGCCCCCAGGGCCGACCTCGGCGATGCCCTTGAGGAGCTGCATGGTGCTGACCTGGGAGTTGGCCACCGACGTGAGCACGAACGAGGGGCCCGGGCCCGGGAACTGAACCTGGACAAGCCCGTTGCTCCAGGCCGGAGGTGTGGAGCTGCCCACCACAGCCCCCGGCCGGGGCCCGGACCCCGGAGGCCCGGTGGGGGATGCGGAGACCCCTCCCGACGGAAGGAGAACGGGGGTCGCTAGGACGAAGGCGACCAGGACGGCCGCCGTAACGGTCGTCCACCGCAGGGGGAGGGAAGGGACCCGCATCCAAGGGGAGAACGCCCTCAGAGCGGATACTTTGCTTTTGGCGCATGCTCCGTAACGACTGGTGCAAAACGGCGCAGTCGACCGCGAACTGGACGTCATCGAAGGAGCGACCCCCACGCCTCCACGAAGCGATCGACCAGGCGGTCGCGGAACGACGCACGGTACGCTTGGACCAGGGCTGTCACCTTCTCGGGGTAGAGGGCCCGGTAGGTGCGCACCGTGGGACCGCGCTCCCCCTCCACGAGCCGGGCGTCCAGCAGGCGCCGTAGATGGAACGAGATCGTCGAGAGACTCGCTCCCGTGCGTTCCGTGAGCTCGACCAGGCTGAGGCCGGGCGATTCGACTAGTCGCAGCAGGATCGCGCGCTGCGTTGTGCTGCGGAGGGCGAGGAACAGTCTCCGGTCCTCCCAGGTCATCTCGAGGGTAAAGTAGTAGTCCCTGCGGCCGCCGCGTTCGCGGCGCAGGGCGCCCGCCCGGACCAGCTGGTCGAGGTGGTAGGCGGTCTCCCCCCACGCGAGCCCCGCCAGCCGCTGAACCTCCCGCGCGCTCGCCCCCGGATTGTTCCGGACGACCGCGTAGAGGTTCTTCCGGGTCGGCTGGGCGAGGGCCTCCTCCATGGGCGTGCCGCGTCTACCGGCCCGACGAGGGAGGGGAGCGACCCCGGATCATCGCCACGTACAGCAACCCGGTCGCGACCACCGCGAGCCCGAGGGGAATGGGAGCTACCTCAAACGGCTCGCCATATCGGGGCGAGACCTCGTGGAGGAACGCGAAGATCCCCACCACGGCGAGGAGCCCGAGGGCCGTCGCCACGAGGCCGAGCCGCGCCTCGCGGTACCGCACGGCTGCTAGCGCGCCTATCGCGGCGAGTACCGCGGCCAGTCCCGTGAGGAGCGCTGCGAGAGCCTCGGTGATCAGGTCCATGTCCGAGGCAGCGATGCACCGGGGCTTTTCAATTTCGTCAGTACGGCACCCTGGGGATTGAGAACCCAGTCATCTTTGCGGGCTACAGGAAAGGGTTACACCGGGGCCAGGGATCGAACCCGATCGCCTGGCCCCGGCGGGAGGGGCCCCTCAGCACCCGAAGGGGTGCGGAAGAGCCTATGGTGGGAGCACTTCGACCGCAACGAGACTAGGCGTCCCTCCCCGTCATGATCGACGACGAGGTCGCGGGGCTTCGAGGTGTGGTCGAACTGCAGGCGCTGCTGCTGTCGGTGGCGCCCGACTGGCCGCTTCCCGACTCGTTGAGGGAAGCGTTGCCCGTCTGGTTGTCACCGGACTGGTTGTCACCGGACTGGCTGTCGCCGGACTGGTTGTCGCCGGACTGGTTGTCACCGGACTGGTTGTCGCCGGTCTGGTTGTCACCGAGATCCGAATCGTTCTCGGAGCTGTTGTTGCTCGACGTGCCGTTGTCTGTACCGCCGTCCGCCGGTGCGATCGAGGCCGCCTTGAGGTTCGCATGCGACGGCGTCGCGCACACCGACTGCGCCGGGACCACCCCGTGCGACATCGATGGCGCGACGGCCGCCACACCGGACGCGACGGCCAGCATCGCTCCGAAGGCCAGGGCCAGATGCAGAGCTCTGATCCGCATCGTGCCTTCCTCCCCCTCTCCGGGGCGGCCATGAGGTAACCCACTTTTGGTGCATGCTGTGGAATCTCTGGTGCAAGTTGCGCACCTCCCCCGTTTGAGACGGATCCCGTGACCCGCACCGAATAGGCGCGTCCGACAGCGGGATGGCTCAGAGCCCCGCTTGGAGCGTTCGGTTGGCGGGCTCGCAGGGTCGTGGCATGGCGCGGGGGGGCTCGGTCCGGCCGAGCACGCGGGGTTCCCGCACGCTGGGGGGCCGAGTAGGGGAGATCTAGCCGGGGGGCCAAGTGGGGAGCCGGGGGCCGGGCGGGAGGTCACCGAGGTTCGTTGCAGCCGCCTCCTCCTCGAGAACCGCCCCTGTAAGGCAAAGGTTCATGAACCCGAAGCTCGGCTCTGAGTCGCATGCGCCGTAGGTCGACAATAATCGCCCTAGCCCTAGCCGCGACGATCGGAACCCTGCTCCTCTCGGCCGTGGTCCCGCCCAGCATGGCATGGAACACCGCCCTGGGCAGCACCTCGAGCCCGTCGTCCGCGGTCTCCACCGGGCCCGCCCACCTTGCGCCGAACTTGCCCTCCACGATCAGCCGCCCGGCGGTGGTCCCCACGACTTCCGCAGCCGGATCAGCTCCCGCCGCGGTAACCACCTCTCCCCTTGCCGTGCATCCCGCGGTCAGTCCGCTCGGAGCCCTGAACTGGTCGAACCAGACCCTTCACTTCGACCAGTACGGCGCGCCCTATGCGGCGGGCGGGGCGGCGGTCGCGTACGACCCGCTCCTCGGGGAGTTCGTCATGGTGGGGAGCACCTGCGGCTCCTACTGCGCCTCCAACGCCACGTGGGTGTACGACGGGGGATCTTGGTTCAACGAAACCTCCTATATCTCGCAGTTTGGGGGGAATCTCCCCCATATCCGAGGACCCGCGGTCGCTTGGGACCCGGCCTGGGGCGGAGTCATCATGACCGGCGGGGCGTACCCGAGCGGGTCGACGAGCAACCAGACCTGGCTGTTCAACGGTTCGTGGTACAACATCAGCCTCCAGGTCGGCACGGTACTTGCTCCCGACACGGTCTTCGCTCCGATGACCTATGACGGAGCGATCCAGAGCCTCGTGCTGGTGGACGGCTGCGACGACTTCAGCTGCTCCTACGTCTGGAACCAGACGGAAGTGCTCGGGCCGCCCGCGACGGGCACGTGGTTCCCGTACAACGGACCCGCCATGCCCCGCATCTGGGGCAACTCGATCGCCTACGATCCCACAACGGAGGACGTCGTCCTCTACGGCGGGGCGTTCTGGAACGCGACGAACACGATCATCCCCGTCAACTGGACCTGGACCTACAACTCGACGGGGGTCTGGGAGAACGACACGTACGCCCCGTCGTTGTTCGTGTGCATCTTCCTCGGCGTCGACTGCTACTACCCGAACGCCGGCTGGTACTCCTCGATGACCTGGGACGGCCAGATCGGGGAGATCGTCCTGTTTGGGGGCGAGAACGCGAGCTACACTACGACGAACGACACGTTCTACTTCAACGGTAGCCAGTGGTTCCCGCTCTCCGTCCTCAACCCCAACCTGACCTACGGCCCTCCGGTGATGAACAACGGGGCCATGGACACGAACAGCTCGGTCGTCGCACCGACGCTGATCGGAGGGTACTGTTCGTACACAAACTGCTCGGGCCAGAGCTACGTGCTCGAGATCCCGCCGCAGCCGGTCCTCTCGCTCGCGGCCCCGAACCCGGTCGATGTGAACGCCCCGCTGCTCGCTGCCGGCTACCTCACCACGGGTACCGGGTCAGGGCCGTGGATCTCGTTCTACCTGACGAACTTCTTCGGCAACTACTCGCTCCAGTACTTCAACGTCCCCAACTTCGCGACGTACATCGGGACGTCGGCGACGTTCAAGTACGCCGGGCCAAGCACCTGGCTCGTCTACGCCTACGTCATCGACTGGCTCGGCGTGACTGGCTTCTCGAACTTCGCGGTTGTGACGGTCAACACTAACATCTCCGCGACGTCGAGCGCGAATGCGACCGCGACCGAGCTCTCCACCGGCAGCGCGTCGGTCACGTTCACGAGCGACTATAGTGGAGGGACCGGGCCGTACACCTTCTCCTGGGACTTCGGTGACACCTTCACTTCGACGGCCGAGAACGTCACCCACACCTACACGGCCGCCGGGACGTACCTCGTCTCGTACAACGTTTCGGACGCGGGCGGCGGCTGGAACGCGAGCTCGTTCTACGTGACGGTCTACGCAACGATCACGGCGGGCGCGACGCCGAGCCCCGTCGCCACCGACGTCGGCCTCGCCGTGGACTTCACCGGCTCGATGGCCCACGGCGCGCCGGGACCCCACACCTTCGCGTGGAGTTTCGGCGACCTAGGGACCGCCACGACCCAGAATGCGACGCACACCTACGCCGCGGCCGGAACGAAGAGCGTCTCGTTCACGGTGACCGATGCGTTCGGCTTCCACGCGACTGCGGCGCTCAGCGTCGTGGTCAATCCGGACGTCTCGGGCACCGCGTCGGCGAGCACGACCTCACCCACGACGAAGGACAACGTCACCTTCACGGCGACGACTCTGGGCGGCACGTCTCCCTACACCTACCACTGGGCGTACGGGGACGGCTTCACCGCGACGACCGTGACGGCGGCGACGACCGATGTCGCGCACCACACCTACGGCACCGCGGGGACGTACACCGTGACGCTGACGATCACGGACGCGGTCGGCAACTCGACGACGAAGACGTTCACCGTCACGGCGTCGAACCCGCCGTCCACGAGCCTCTTGGGCAGCCTCACGAGCGGCCCCGGTCTCTATGCGATCATCATCGTGATCGTCGTGGTCGTCGTCGCGCTCGCGGCCCTCTTGCTCCGACGCAGCCGCAAGTCGAAGGGCGGCGCCCCGCCGAGCCCGCCCCCCACGGGCCCGAGCGGACCGTCCACGCCGGGAGAAGGCGGCCAGACGCCGCCGTCCTCCCCGCCGTCCGGAGGGAGCTAGCGGGGTCGAGCGACCCGAGAGGCCGGCGCTCGGCCGTCCCCCGGAAGGGTGGACGACCGGGCGTCGACCCTCACTGGTCAGGCGATCAACCCTTTCTAACCTCCTTTTCGCATTCGACGAGCGGGGACGCGGCCCCCCACGCGATCGGGCAGTTTCGTGTCGGATAGGGCTTTGAACGGGGTTCCCTTGGGCCCCTCCGAAGGCCCAGCGGCACGCGGGCCGAACGAACCATGATGGCGGCGACCGGAAAGAAGATCTGGATGGACGGACGGCTCGTCGACTTCGACCAGGCGCGCGTGCACGTCCTCAACCACACGCTCCACTACGGCGTGGGGGTCTTCGAGGGCATCCGGGCGTACGCCACGCCGCGGGGGCCCGCGATCTTCCGCCTGCCCGAGCACGTTCGGCGGCTGGTGACGTCCGCGCGGATCTACCACATGCCCCTCCCGTGGGACGAGGAGGCGATCGTGCAGGCGATCGTCGAGACCCAGGCCGCGAACGGGCACTTGCCTGCCTACATCCGTCCGATCGTCTACCGGGGGGAGCCTGCGCTCGGCGTGAAGAACTCGACCGGGAAGGTGTCACTCGCGGTCGCTTCGATCCCGGCGAAGAAGTACCTGGGCGAGGGCTCCGAGAACGGGGTCCGGGCGAAGATCTCCCCCTTCCGCAAGCCGAGCTCGGATGCCATGCCGTCGTACGCGAAGGCATGCGGGAATTACCTCACGAGCTACCTCGCCGGGATCGACGCCCAGAAGGACGGCTACGAGGAGGCGATCCTGCTCGATGCCCGCGGCTACGTCGCCGAGGGGACGGGCGAGAACATCTTCGTTGTTCGCGGGGGGACGATCTACACGCCCGGGCTCGAGTCGGACATCCTCCTCGGGATCACGCGCGACTCCGTGATGCGGATCGCGACCGACCTCGGCTACCCGGTCGTCCCGAAGCTGATCTCCGTCAACGAGTTGCTCACCGCCGATGAGGCGTTCTTCACCGGGACCTACGCCGAGCTCGCGCCGATCCGGGAGGTCGGCCAGCACACGATCGGCGGCCGGACGCCCGGGGCGATCACGGCCTCGATCCTGACGGCGTTCGTGAAGGCCGTGAAGGGCGAGGACCCTCGGTACGCGGGATGGCTCACCCCGGTCCCTACCCCGGGAGTCCCGTCGGCGACGGCGCGACCGGTCCGGGTGGGACGGCGCGCCTAGGACCCGTCGGTCGGGCTCTCTTCCTCGTCCTCGTCGCTCGGCGGCGAGGGCGGGGGGCCGTGCGTGCAGACGTGCGTGTGCGGGTCCGGTCGCCAGACGAGCTCGATGCGCAATCCCTCGGGGCCGCGCAGGAAGAGCGAGCGGGAATCGTCGCGCTCCTTCTCGCCGGTGATCGTCACGCGCGCGCGACCCACCCGACTGCGGAGCCCCGTCCACTCGCTGACCCGGAGGGCGAGATGGTCGATGCCGCCGAGCGTCTGGCCGTCCTTCGCGTCGTGGATCCCGAGGACCTGGTCGCCGAACAGGAGGAACGTGTGGTCCACGCCCTCGCCGATCACCTCCATCCCAAGCTGCTCGACGAAGAACCGCCGGGCCCGGACCCGGTCCTTGACGAAGAGGTCGACGTGGTCGAAGCCGACCAGCCCGAAATCCCGTACGGGAGGCTTCGCCGGCACGCCGGCGGTGAGCCGCCCGTTCCTATAGCGCCTCTGCCATCCGACCGGCGGGAGGTGGCCCGGCCGGCCGTTCCCGTTAAGAGCGTCCTTCCCTCCGGGCCCCCGTGCCGGGTCTCGACGAGGCCGAGGGCGACCTCGAACGTGCCCTTGCTCGCCTCGGCGCGCGGGCTGGGTTCGCGGAGGTCCTCGCCGAGACCGGGCTCGGGGAGAGCGTCCGGGTCGACACGAGGTCGACCACGCTCGCACCGCGCCCGCGCCTCAAGGGCGCCGTCTTCCGAGTCTGGACGGGATCGCAGTGGACCGAGGCGGCCACCTCCGGCCTCTCCCCGACGGATCTTGGCGGCGTCGTCGAGCGGCTCGAGGGCGAGCTGAAGCGGGCCGGGGCCCACGCCCCGGCCCCGGGCGCCGCCTCCGACCTCAAGAAGACCTGGGCGACGCGGCCCGCGAAGCCGATGAAGGACCTCGGCGCGGAGGGCCTCATCGCCTTCGCGAAGGACGTCCGGGGCTGGGCGACGCACGAGCCCGGTATCGTGGAGGTACAGGTCCGCTTCGGTTGGGAGGAAGAGGAGCGGCTCTACCTCAATTCCGCGGGCGCCCGGTGCCGCCAAACGACGGTGCGCACGCACGGCTCGGTGGCCCCGATCGCCGCGGAGAACGGCCGCGTTGACTTTGACTACTTCAGCCGCGGGGGGGTCGGGGGCCAGGAGCGGCTCGTCGGCCTCCACGAGGAAGGGATCCGGGAGGTCGCCCGGGAATCGAAGGCGCTCCTCGCGGCGAAGCCCCCGCCCACGGGGGAGATGACGGTCGTCCTCGACGCGACGGTCGCCGGCCTGTTCGCCCACGAGTCGTTCGGCCACGGCACGGAGGCCGACCAGTTCGTGCGCGACCGGTCCTACCTCAAGCCGATCCTCGGCTCCGTCGTCGGTCCGGAGTTCCTCACGATCGCGGATGACGGGGCGTTCCCCGGGGGCTGGGGCTCGATCTACTGCGACGACGAAGGTCACCCCGGCCAGAAGACCGTCCTCATCGACCACGGACGGTTCGTCGGGGCGCTCCACGACCGGGTCACCGCGGCCCAGCTCGGGGCGCGGCCGACCGGCAACACGCGCCGCTCCGACTTCCTAAGCCGCGCGTTCGTGCGCATGACCAACACCTACGTCGAACCGGGCGACCGCTCCCTCGAGGAGCTCATCGCGGAGGCGAAGCAGGGCGTGCTGCTCGAGCACGGAACGAGCGGGATCGAGGACCCGCTCGGCGGGCAGATGCAGTTCAAGGTGAAGAAGGGCCACCGGATCGAGAACGGCCGCTTGACCGACCTTGTGGGGTCGATGGCGCTCTCCGGCAAGGTCCTCGACTTCCTCCGCTCGATCCGGGGGGTGGGACGCCGGAGCGACTTCCTCATCGACCCCGGCTACTGCGGCAAGGGGCACACCGACTACCTTCCGGTGGGGACCGGGGGCGTTCCGCTCGTCTCGACCGCGATCGTGGGGCCCGCATGAGCCCCGCGAGAACGTCGGACCTCGCCTTCCGCCTCGGGGACCGACTTCGGGTCGACCCCCCCTGGGAGATCTACGCAGAGCGCAACCGTCGTTTCGAGGTCCACCTGCAGGGTTCGGAGGTCGAGCTCGAGCGCGGGCCGGTCACGGTCGAGGGCTACGGGCTCCGGGTGTTCCGCCCCCACGGGGAAGGTCTCGGGGCCGGTTTCCAGGCATCGACGGACACGACCGAAGAGGGGTTGCGCGCGGCGGTGGACGACGCGGAGACCACCGCGCGGTACGCGGAGTTCCCGGCGCGGTCGGTGAGCCTCCCCGCGGACGGCCACGCGATGCCCTCGGTCCCGATCGTCGACGAGAAGCTCTGGCGGGAGCCGATGGACGCGATCCACGAGTACGTCCGCTCCCTGCTCGCACCTTTCGAGGGGCGACGCGGGGCCGCGCCCAGCTTCGGATCGGTCCGGGCGACCTTGAGCGAGGTCTCGATCGCGAACTCCTCCGGCCTCCGCACGGCGTTCCACCATACCCAGATCGAGCTCGAGCTCGCGATCAAATCGTTCGGGGGACCCGAGGGCGCGCCCCCCGGGGAGTACTGGGTCAACGAGACGACGCGTCGCCTCGAACCGCAGAAGGCGCGCGCCTCGGTCGACGCCTGGTGCGGCTATGCGGCGGACGTCCGGAAGGCGAAGGCCCCGCCGAACGGCGACCTCGCGGTGGTCCTTCCGGCGGACGTCCTCGCCGGGATCGTCCCGCAGGTCCTCGGCTTCCGCCTCTCGGGGGTCGCCCGCCTACGGAAGATCGCTCCCGAGGTCGGAAGCGAGGTCGGCTCGAAGCTCCTGACGGTCCGCGACGACGGCACCCACGCTTGGTCGCCTGGCTCCACGCCGGTCGACGACGAGGGTGCACCCCGGAGCGCCCAGACCCTGGTCGACCGCGGGAAGGTCGAGGGGCTGCTCTACGACGCGCTCTACGCATCCGCGTTCCAGGCCCGTTCGACGGGCAGTGCGCTCCGCTCGGGCTTCGGGCCGTTCATCGGCCGGAAGTTCGCCCAGGCGCCCGGACCCGGCCCCTCGACGATGGTCGTCTCTCCTGGGGACGGGGGGTCGCTCGAGGAGGTGTGCGAGGCGGCCGGGGACGGCATCCTCGTCCGTCAGCTTGGCTGGGCGAGCCCGGATCCCCTCTCGGGGGCGTTCGGCGGCGAGGTCCGCATCGGCTACCGCATCCGCGGGGGGAAGATCGCGGAGCCCGTCCGGGGCGGCACCGTGGGCGGGGTCGTCCTCGCCCCGAAGGGGTCGCCGTCGCTCCTCGCGAACCTTGAGGTGGTCGGGAGCGATACGTCCCTGGTCGAGAGCCTGGTCTCCCCCACGGTCCTCGTCCGCCCACTCGTGGTCGCCGGCGCTTCCGGCTGAACCTGGTCGACCCCGCTATTTCGAAGTCGGGATCTTCAACTGAAGGGTGCCGCAGCCGCGACACCGCACGCCAGGAAGGTTCGCGGAGTAGGTGCCGCCAAAGCCGGTCCCGACCAGGACCTCGAGCCCCTTCGGGCGGAAGCGCGACGGGAGGGCCTCATGGGCCCAGAAGAGCCCCGAGCCGTTCGAAGTCGCCAGGAACCCAGCTTCCACGGGCCCGCCGCAGACCGCACACCTCGCGTCCGTCATCCGTCCTCAGCACCGCGGGGACGGAACCGAGATATTTGGTCTTCGCCCGCTCGGCAGGCGGACCGGTCCCCGGAAGGTCCCGGGGACCGAGGAAAATAACCGCCCTCGCGGGGCCGGGTTCCCCGCGAGGGCAAAACATCGTGATCTTAGAGGGGGATGTCCGCGTTCATCGGTAATCCTCGTGCGGCGAGTTGGACGCGCGATGTCCCCCTGCCCGGTAGAGGGGGGCTAGCCAGCTGGGCCAGCGCCAGAGGGTGGGACTCTCTGGTCGTCCGGACAGGGGGCTCACCGCAAAACCGCTGGCCTTGCGGATCCGGTCGCGCGTGGCGACCTCCGCACTAGCGCGGCACCGAGCGATGGCCAGCGCGCTCCGGCGCAGCATCAGAAGACCTCCCCGAGGTCCGGAGGGGCCAACCAAGGCACGCTAAGGGACCGACCCGCCCCTGTGAGGGCGCGGACCGGGGCGCCCGAGCCGAGCATCGGGGGGCTCGGCCGGGGGGAGGAGGGAGCTTCGTAATCGCGGATCTGGCGCCACGCCGGGACCGGGGGCACCTCCTCTTCGTCCGCCACCGGAACCTCGGGCTCCGGCAGGGCGGCGAACACGGTGGGGCGGCAGCGGTTCCCTTCCATGTGGCGGGATGAGGCGGAAGGGGAGTCCGAGAGCTTCGCCCCGCAGCGGGGACAGATGTGAGCCACGGCCAGCATCGCACCGATGCCGCCGAGGTAGGTCCGGCCCCCTTCGGGTTCGCTCATCGAGTAACCTGTTGGCCGGATTGGATATTTAAACCTC
>JAWOKS010000032.1:0-3278 GCA_033854115.1 Thermoplasmata archaeon | reverse complement strand
CCTCCACCGGACCCCGGTGCATCGTGTGCGGGGCGCAGTCGCTCTCGGACCCGGGGACCTCGGGGACGTGCGGATCGTGCGGGGGTCTCCTGTGCGACGGCTGCTTCCGACGGATGTCCAACGAGGGCCACCGCGGGATCTGCCCCGATTGCGCGCTCCTCCAGAAGCGGATCCAAGAAGACTCTGGGGGAGTCAGCCCAGCCCTCTGAGCGACGCGGGTCGTGAGGGCACCGCGCCCCGCCGCCTCATGAACCCGTCACGGTCTCGGCCCGTCGACACTCCGGACGGGCACGACCGACGGCAAGGGCCGAACGACCCCCATCCAATTCCGAACCCCCGGTCTGGATCCCGGGGGCGTGAAGGCTATATCTAATTCGATACATAGTCCGACCCAATGCTTCGAGCCCCCGCCGTGCGACCGTCTCCCGGTCGGATTCTCCGCCTCTATGCTCTCGCGGTGATGGAGCGGGAGGGCCCGCTTTACGGCTACCAGTTCGCGGAGAGAATCGCCGATCGCACGGGCGGCGCGTGGCGCCCGGGAGCAGGGGCGGTCTACCCGGCCCTCGGCGCCCTCGTGGACCGCCGGCTCGCCCGCGGCCGGGTGGAGGGCCGCCGGAGGGTGTACCGGATCACGCGCGAGGGCCGGGCCTTGCTCCGGAGCGTCCGCCAGCGGATGTCCTGGCACGGGCGAACGAGCCCGGACGTCGGTCTGCTGTGGGCAGAGATCGCGGGGCACGACGACCCTGGAGGGTTCCTCGTCGATCGGCTCGGGAGCCTCCTAGAGCGGATCGAGGAGTACCTCGCGCCCACGGCGCCGAGCAAGGTCGACCGGGGCGAGCTCCGCGATCGCGTGCTCGAGCGACTTCGGCAGGCGGAGCACCGGCTCGGGGGACGACCGGACCGCGTGGCGAGCGGCCCTCCGTGGGCAGAACGGAGACTCGGGCCATGAGCGCCGATGCGGCGATCGTCACGCGGGGCCTCTCGAAGCGCTACGGCAACGGACCGCGGGGCGTCCTCGCCCTCGACCGGGTCGACCTTGCGATCCCGTCCGGCAGCGTTTTCGGGCTCATGGGCCCGAACGGCGCGGGCAAGACCACCCTCATCAAGGTGCTCACCGGGATCAGCGAGCTCACGGGCGGCTCGGCGTCCGTCGCGGGCTTCGACGTCCAGCGGCAGTCGATGGAGGTCCGGGCCCGCATCGGCTGGGTCGCGGCCGAGGTCATCCTCGACGACGACTTCACGGGCTGGGAGAACCTCTGGCTCCAGGCGAAGCTCCAGAGCCTTCAGGCCTGGACCGACCGGGCCGAGGCGATCCTCGCTTACTTCGACCTCGCCGACCGGAAGGACGACAAGGTCGCCCACTACTCGACCGGGATGCGCAAGAAGCTCGAGATCGCGCTCGCGCTCCTTCATCAGCCCCGCGTGATCTTCATGGACGAGCCCACGATCGGGCTCGACGTCGGCACGCGCCGGATGCTCTGGGACATCGTCACGGGGATCCGGAAGGAGTTCGGGGTCACCGTCCTCCTCACCACCCACTACATCGAGGAGGCCGACGCGCTCTGCGACCGGGTCGCGATCATCGACCACGGAAGGATCATCGCCGAGGGCACCCCGACCGAGCTCAAGGCCCGGGTCCGCGCTGACCTCGTCCAGCTCGAGACCTCGGACGGCGTCGACCCCGCGGCGATCGCCGCCCTTCCCGGGGTCCAGGAGGTCCGGCCGCAGGGGAACGATTGGGTGATCCGGGTGACCTCCTCCGAGCAGTTCCTGCCCCACCTGCTCGCCACGGTCCCGCCGGACCACGTGCGGAGGATCAGCGTCGAGAAGCCGAGCCTCGAGATGGTCTTCCTCGAGCTCACCGGCCGCCGCCTCGGCCAGGACGAGCCGATGCGCGACGTGCGGAAGTTCTACGCCCAGGTACGGAGGGCGCGGTCGTGAGAAGCCAGTTCTGGGGGCTCTACGTCCGCGAGATCCTGCGGACGTTCCGGAACCCGTTCGTCCTGCTCATGACGGTCGTCCAGCCGTTCATGTGGCTCGCGTTCTTCGGCTCGAGCTTCGGCAACGTCCCGAAGTCGGTGCTCGAGAACCTGTTCGGGACCGGCAACTACCTCCAGTTCCTCCTTCCGGGGGTCCTTTCGACCTCGATGCTCTCGGTGGGGATGTTCGGGGCGATGAGCACCATCCAGGACAAGCGCTTCGGTTTCATGAAGCGCATCCTGATCACCCCGACCTCGAAGGAACTGATCTTCCTGTCGAAGACCCTCGGGTCCGCGACGCGCGGGCTCGTGCAGATCCCGGTGATGGTCGGCGCGGCGATCGCTTTCGGGGTGCGGTTCGAGCTCTCGCCGCTCGAGTGGGCCGCGTGGGTCGCGGGCCTCCTCTGCCTCGCGATCGGCTTCTCGAGCCTCTTCCTCGCCGTGACGGCCCCCTCGACCGACTGGCAGACGCCGGGTGTGGTCGCGAACTTCATCACGATGCCGCTCATGTTCGCGAGCTCCTCGCTCTTCCCTTCGACCCAGTTCCCCGACTGGATGCAGGCGATCTCGAGCGCGAACCCGATCACGTTCTCCGCGCTCCTTGGACGGAGCTTCGCCCTCGGGACCCCGGTCGACTGGACGTACCTTGGGGAGCTCGGCCTGTTCGCGGCCGCGATGCTCGTCCTCGGCTACGTCGTGTCGGCCCGCTGGCTCAAGGTGGAGTGATCCCCGTCCTCCTCGCCCCAGGACGGGGAGCTTGGTCCGCGGGGACAACTATCCGCGGCCGCGCTCGCCGTTCCACCGCAGGAGAGGGGACGGCTCCCTGAACGGGAACCTGGAGGCCGGGGCGCAGTCAGCCTGAGAGCCGTGCCGAGGGGAGGTCGATCGGACAACGGGGCCGGGCAGCGTAGAAGGAAAGGGAAAGGGTTCGCGCGTCCGAAAGGGGCTCGGGTCCCACGCGGGGGACCCTTGCTCCCTCTCGGACACCGGCACCTGCCCGTCGCAGCTTGCGCCGCGGCCGGCGGGTCCGTGGAGGATGTCCTCTGACCGGCCCCCTACTGGAACGGCTCCTCCGGGGGCGGGGCCTTAGGCGGACCCTCTGAGGGGGGCGCACCTCCGCCCTTGCGGCTGCGCGAGCGCATCACGAGCACGACGGCCGCGATGACCACGACCGCCGCGACGATGCCGCCCACGAGGTAGTAGCCGGTGTTGCCCGACAGGCCGAGGAAGCCCGTGGTCGTGGGCTTGCTGTAGGAGACCGTGGGCGAGACGCCCGAGCTCGAGACCGTGATCGTCCCG
>JAWOKS010000031.1:0-49393 GCA_033854115.1 Thermoplasmata archaeon | reverse complement strand
CCGGCCGTACGAACGCGGGTCGGGGGCCCCGCGACCCGGCTGGTCGTACGTCGGATCCCGGTCCATCCGGACCACGACGTTCCCACACGCGGGGCAACGGGCAAGACGCCAACCCTCGTCCACCCCGAACGTCTCTCCGCACTTCGGGCAGCGGAGGTCGTGGCCGGTGCCGGCCGCCACGTTCCACCCAGGCCGAGGGGTTCGATGCACCTTCCCTGACGCTGGCGACCCGGGCGAGCCTCAAGCCCCCAGGTACAGAGGGCCAGTTCACCGGCGAGGAGGACGAGGTCGCTTCCGTCGCTCGAGGATCGCGTGATAGGCCGAGAGACGGCCCGGTCGCCGATCGTCGAACTCGGTCCGGAGGAACAGGAACTCGTCCTCGAGGGCCGCGGTGACCTCTTCGAGCGAGGGCCGGTGGGGAGGACCGCGGAGCTCGGCGGCCTCGCGGCCGATCCAGGAGAGGGCATGCGTCGCCCCCGGGCGAAGCACACGGTGGAGCTCCCGGGCGTAAGCCCGCCGGAGGGCAGGTGGCAGGGTGTGGAAGCAGCCGATATCGATCGCGCCGCCGAAGGTCCCGTCCTCGTAGGGAAGGCGGAGGACGTCCGCGACGCGTGCGTCCACGTCGAGCCCCTGGCGCCGCGCCCGCTCGCGGGCCGCCTCGATCGCTCCCTCGGCGAGGTCGATGCCGCTCGCGCGCAGGCCGGAGCGCGCGAGGTGGAGAAGGTTCGTTCCGGCCCCGCACCCCACGTCGAGGACCCGCGTGCCGGGACGGAACCAGCCCTCCTCGACCACCCGGCGCACCCAGGGAGAGGGATGGGGCGAGAACCAAGGTAGCCTCCGGTAGTCGGACTTCTGGTAGGTCGCCCGCCACTGGGAGCGAAGGACGCGGGGAAGCGCCGGGCGCCGGACCGACGCGCCGTGCTCCCTTCCTCCACGGCGGCCGGACACACGGCCGTCACGGAGCGTGGGTATTCACTCTTGGCGGTCGGTTCCCGGGCAGGGTCGATCGGACGGCAGCCCGGCGAAAGCCGGGGCTTCGCCCCGGATCCTCCGGTCGACGGGCGGATCGACCTACGGGGAGGCCCCGGCAGGCGGGGAAGTCCCTGCCCGCGACCTGAGGCCGGCGCCGATCCCGGCGAGGACCACGCCGATGAGCACGAGGGCCACGTCCTTGTAGTCGAGCCCCGACTGGTCGCCCGCGCCCGAGTAGTCGAGCGCGATGAAGGCGATTCCCGCCACCAGGAGGATCACCCCTACCACGAGAAGGGCGGTCGCGGTCTTGGACATGGGAGGGCGTACCGGTGGGGGTTCATGAGGGTGCCGCTCGCCTCCTGCTGCGGGCGCGCACCGACCGTGGTGACGGCGGGTCGAGCGCCGGGAGGGTCCCCTCTACGTTGACGGCGCGTCGGCCACCGCGTCCACGCTCTCCCGCAACGAGCGCTCGACGTCCTCGCTGAGCCGCTCGAGCGCCTCGCCCGGCATGAGCGAGCGGACGGCCACGGTGGGGCGCTGGAGGGAGACCCGCGTCGCGCCGGACTCTCGACCCACCACGATCTTGCACGGGAGGAGCAGGGAGGCCTCTCGGCTCACCGCAAGGGCGCGCTGCGCGTCCCGGGGCGAGCAGACCTCGAGGATGACCAGCGGTTCGATCTCGGCGCCGACCTTCTCCCGAAGGATCTCGTGGATCGGGAACGACGCGAGGACGCCGAACCCCCGCCCCCGGAGCTCCGCCCCGAGACGCTCGGCCGCCTCGGTCACGGAACCGGCGACGAGACGACTGTAGGCGAGCTTGCTCATCGCCCCCACCCCCACGCCCGGACCGGTCCTTGGCTCTTAGCGTCCGTGTCCTCTCCGGTCGTGGGGGGGGCACCGGCCGTCGATCGGCTCAGAGGACGCTGATCGTCCCGGCCATGTACCCCGGCTTGCCCATCGCCCCCGGGTCGCAGGGAGCGAGGCAGATCCAGTGGTACTCGCCGGGGACGAGAACGCCGAGGTTGAAGGTCGTGACCGACGGATGGAAGGCGTCGGCGGCCGCGGGGATCGGCACGCTCACTCCGAGCGCCTCGATGGTGAACGTGTGGGACGTGTTGGCCGGCATGCCGCTCACGTTGTTGATTCCGTCGTCGTAGTTGATGACCGTGATCTGGAGGTCCTCGCCCGCCGGGACGGAGAAGTTGGCCGGCGTGTACCAATCGAGCCCGTTCCCGGGCTGGGTGCTGATCGTTAGGTAGACGTGGTCGACGCCCCCGGTCGTCGGCTTCGCGAGGATCGGCGCCGCCGCGAGGAAAGAGATCGAAACCGCGCCGACGATCATCAGGGTCATCGCACCGTAGAACAGGACGTTTGCCCGCCGCATGAGCCTCGAGGGCGGCGCCCGGAGATATGAACCCGAAGTCAAACGGACTGAACCGCGAGCCGAGGGACGGCGTCTCGTGTCCGCGGGTCGCTCCCCCGAACCCGTTCGCGAGGATCCTCGCGCGAGCGCCCCCGGGGAGGCGGCGGAGCGGCCTACCGTCGCTCCTTCGCTACCACCAGTTGCGGAACCGCCGCACGCCCCAGGCGGCCCACGTCGAAGCCATCACGCCGATGAGCACGAGGAGCGAGACGAGCACGACGATGATGTCCTGGAAGAGCGAGAAACCGGACGCCCAGAAGCCGACGTAGAGGAGCGTGAAGACGAGCCACGCGATCGGAACGAGGATCGACACGAGGATCCGCCAGGTCCAACCCCGGACCATCTCGGGCGAGGGAATCGGCTTTCCTTCGCGTCCCGGAGCGCACTGTTCCATGGTCCCGGAGGGGACGCCGACCGGACCATACGACTCCCGTCAAGCCGACTTCACGGCGCGTATCCGCGGAGCGCGCCTACGCCGGTTCCGCCGAGGCCGCGTCGACCGCGGGAGCTCACCGCCGACCGCGGGTGCGCGCCGGCGGGAGGACCTCCCTCCACCGGTGCGGGTCCGGCTCGTGGGGGGACCCGGGCCCGCCCCCGGCAGGCCCCGCGGGGAGGTAGAGCTCCCCGAGGGCGATGGCGGCGCGGAGGAGGGCGATGTGCGTGAGCGCCTGCGGGAAGTTCCCGAGACGGATCCCCCGTCCCGGGTCGTACTGCTCGGAGAACAGGCCGAGCGGAGTGCCGGCGCCGAGGAGCTCGGTCCAGGAGGAGCGCGCCTCGGCCTCCCTCCCCGACCGGGCCAGGCATTCCACCAGCCAGAACGAGGCCGCGAGGAACGCGCCCTCCTTGCCCCGGAGCCCGTCGGGCGCGCGGTAGCGGTAGACGAACGGCCCTTCGGCCAGTTCCCGACGGACCCGTTCGACGGTCGCCTCCACCCGGTAGTCCTCGAACGGAAGGAAGCCCACGAGGGGGACCCGGAGGTTCGCCGCGTCGGTGAGCGGGGAGCCCTCGGCCTGGCGGAACCCGGTGCGCGTGGGGTCGTAGCCCTCCGTGAGGATCCACTGCCGCACGAGCGTGGCCTCGTCGGTCCAGCGCTCCGTCGCTCGGTGGCCCCCGAGGCGCTGCGCGAGCTGGTTCGCCCGGTCGAGCGCGACCCACGCCATCAGCTTCGAGTGGACGTAGTGCTGGGGCGCCGCCCGGCTCTCCCAGATCCCTCGATCCGGTGACCTCCACAGCTGGACCACTTGGTCGGCGAGCCCGGCCACGTCCGTCCAGTGGTCCCCGAGGAACTCGGGGTCGACCCGCTCGAGGAGGAGGGCTGCGTCGAGCAGCTCGCCGTAGATGTCGAGCTGGAACTGCTCGGCGGCGGCGTTGCCGACCCGGACGGGACGCGAACCCCACAGCCCTTCGAGGAAAGGAAGCGTCCGTTCGGCGAGATCGGTCTCCCCGTGCGCCCCGTAGACGACCCGGAGGCGGCGGGTCGGCTCCTCGCGCAGGCGGAGGAGCGCCCAGCGCAGGAACGCCCGCGCCTCCCCGCGATGGCCGAGATGCAGCATCGCCTGGGCGGCGAACGCCGCGTCGCGGATCCAGACGAACCGGTAGTCCCAGTTCCGTACCCCGCCCGGCCACTCCGGCACGCTCGTCGTCGGCGCCGCGACGAACGCCCCGGTGTCGGCGTGGGAGAGCAGTTTGAGGGTGAGTTCCGAGCGTTCGACCCAACGGTGCCAGCGGTGGGCGAGCTGGTGGAGCGGCGCGTCGCGGGGGTGGGTCCAGGCCCCCCAGAACCTCGCGGTACGGTCGACCAGCGTTCGAAACCGAGTGGTGACCGGTCGCCGGGCCCCCCACACGACCTCGATCTCGAGGCGCGAACCCGCGCGGACGGTCCCCCGTGCCCGGGCCGTTCCCTCGCCCTCCCGATCGAACCTCCAGGGGAGGGAGCAGCGTACGACCCCCGAGGGGCTGCGGGCCTCGAGCCCGCCGTCGACCCTCCGTAGCTTTGGCACCTCGCGGCCGTAGTCGAGGCGGGGGGCGAACCGGACCTCCAGCTCGACCGAACCGCCTTCCGCCCTCGCCTCGCGGAGGATCATCGGGGCGCCCTCAGGCCGCAGCCCGGGAACCACGGGCATGAGGTCGGTCAGGACGAGACGACGGCCGCCCGCGAGCACGAACGTGGTCTCGAGGAGGGCGGTGGAAGGCCGGTACGCCTGCCGGGACCGGTAGAACTCGACGGGGTGCACCGCGTGGTAGCCCCCGCGATGGGGGTCGAGGAGGCGGCCAAAGACGCTCGGAGAGGCGAACCTCGGGAAGCAAGCCCAGTCGACCGAGCCGTGCCGCGAGACGAGCGCCGCGGTGTGGAGATTCCCGATGAGCCCGTAGTCCTCGAGCGCGGGCACGCCGCCGGGGACCACGACCCGACGCTCGACGGCCCTCTCGGCCGACGGAGGACCCGACGTCATCGTTCCAGGCACGCCTCGGGAACGCCGCGTTCCGAACCTCGCGGAGGGCCGCCCGATCGCGGCGGAAGGAGGAGCGCACCACCGACATAGGCCTGACGCCTCGGCCAGAGTCCGGAGCGCGAGGGCGAGGGCGATGCCGTGGCCCGACCCGGCGACGGTCGGGGGCGCCGGGCGCCATGGGCCCGGCGGTACGGCCCTCGCCTTCGCCGGTCGCGGCCCTCCCCGTCCCGCTTCGAAGCCTCGCAGGATCGCGGCGTGCTCTCGGTCGGCCCGGGTCATGTCGCGAGGCCGGGTGACCCGCCGCTCGGGAGGCGGGGGGGACACCGGTTATACAACGCCCCGTCCGCCGAGGACGAGGGACGACCTCGGGCCGGCGAGGTCGCTGCCTGACCGCGGGACGCTCCGATAACGAGCGCCCCGACCCGGGTCGGGCTCACCGGGATCCGCTCGGTCTCGCGGGCGCCGCGTGCGTTCGCTCGAACTCATCCTTGAAGGCGATCGCCCGATCGACGAGGTCGCACGACCTTCAACAGCCAGGCCGCGGGGTCCTCCCCGATGCTCTCCGCGGGCGGGAGCCGGTTAGCCCGAGGAAGTACCGGTGGTGCGAGCCGGGTCGACCGGTCCGGCCCCCGTCCGCCCGAACTCGGCGACCCGAGCCCAGGCGGGGAACTTTCGCTCGATGAGCGAATCGAGGCTCCAGCGGCTCGTGCCGTACGTGGCGTTGATCACGATCAGCCCGAGGAACGCGATCGCGTAGATCAGTCCGGTGCCGACGTCCGTCGCGCCGGATCCGCCGGTGTACGGCCCCCCGAAGCCTTCCGGCACCGCCCAGATCAAGAGGCTCAGGACGACGCCGGCGCTGTAGGCGATCTTGCGGAGGAATCCGAGGACGAGCGCGGCTCCGAGGAGGACCTCGAGGACCCCGACCGTGTAGACGATCAGGGTCGCATGCGCGCTGGCCTGGGTGGCCCAGAACGAGTACCAGCCGGAGAGCCACCCCGGGGCGTTCGCCTGCGAGGACTCCACGTCGCTGAGGAAGATGTCCACGTACCCCGAGATGAACTTGAGCGCCCCGTCCACGAGCCAGACCAGGCCAAGCAGGATCCGGAACGTCGTCTTCAGCTGCGGAGCATGCTCGACCCACCAACCGCGACCCGGGGATCCGACCTCGTTCATGGCACTCGCTCCCACGATGGGACCGGCTCGGCTACGCACCTCCCTCCACAAATCGGTTTGGCCCGGGAGCGGGAGTTCCCGAGGGTGCCGCGAGGATCGGGGCGGGGTGGGGGAGCAGGACTCGGCGGGAAGATGCTCCGGCGGCGCGGGCGCCTAGTTGACGGTGAGATACCCGGCCATGCGGTCCATCATCCCCGAGGTCCCGCAGAGGACGATGCACCCCCAGGCGTAGGTCCCGGTGGAGCGGAACTCGGCGGAGAACGTCACCGTCGAGGGCACCGCGGGGCTGCTGGCCGGCGGGATCGGCACGTTGAGGTGGTAGAACGCGTCCGACATCGAGAACGTGTGGCTCACGTCGTTCACCGGTAGCCCTTGGGTCATCGAGACGAGCCCGTTCACGGTCACGGTCATCGGGCTCGAGTCGTAGGTCCCCGAGACCACGGCATCCGAAGCGCTCGGGAGGGCGGCGGTCGAGGGGTCGTAGTTGGTGATCGTGAACACCACCCGCACGTTGGTGGGAACGGCGAGCGCGAGCGTACTGTAGTCGTAGGTCCCGGCGGCGGGGTTGAAGGTGATCGTAAGGTTGCGGTAGACGGTCGAGGACGCGGGTCCGCTCGTGACCCTGGGCGTGCCCGCCCCCGAAGGGGCCAGGACGAGGAGAGCCGCCCCGACGACGAGCACCGCGAGGACGGCGATCGCAGCCACCGCGTTGAACCAGCGCTGATCGGACATGGACCGCTCTTGCCCTCCCACCGGTGGGCCACCGTCTAAGCGCGTATCGTAAAGTCCAGTTGACCCCGCGAGCCACGACCGGCGGCCGGCATCGCGTGTCGTTCCCTTCACCCGCCCCGCGTTCCGGCGGAGATGGTTTCGGACAGGCTCTTAAGCGAAAAGCGTCCTTGGCCGCCCGGACCACGGCGAAGCCGAGCCTCGTGCCGAGAGCTCCGGGGGCTCGCGAGCCGGTCTCGAGGAGGGGCGCGGGGGTGGCGAAAGGCAGGGGCGAGCGCCTCCGCGGGAGGTCCGGCCCGCGTCCCCCGAGCCGCCTCGATCGCCGGGTCGCGATCGGCGTCGACCTCGGTGGCACGAAGATCGCGCTCGGTCTCGTGAATGCGACGGGCAAGGTCCTCGAATCGGACCATCTTCCGACGCGAGCGGGCCGCCCGGCCTCGAGGATCGTCGAGGACATCGCTCGTCGGGTCGAGCTCCGGTGGGGGGCGAGGCTCCCTCCCCGCTGTCCGGTCGGGGTCGGCGTCGCGGGTCAGATCGACCGGGAGGGGACCGTGCGCTTCGGGCCGAACCTTGGATGGCACAACGTCCCCCTTCAGGAGCGGCTGGCCGACCTCCTCGGTCGACCGGTCGCCGTCCTCAACGACGTGCAGGCCGCGACGTACGGGGAGTGGCGGCACGGGGCCGGTCGAGGGATCGAGGACGTGGTCTGCGTCTTCGTCGGCACCGGGGTCGGCGGAGGGGTCATCGCGGACGGCCGGCTCTACGCGGGCGCCTTCGGCACCGCCGGGGAGTTCGGCCACACCACGGTCGAGGTCGGGGGCCGTCGTTGCCACTGCCGGAACGCGGGCTGTCTTGAGGCCTACGCCGGGGGCTGGGCGATCGCTCGCCGCGCCCAAGAGGCGGTGGCGGCGGAACCCCGTCGCGGCGCCCGCCTCGTCGACCTCGCGGGAAGCCGCGGGAAGATCACGTCGAAGACCGTCGAGGAAGGCTTCCTCGAGGGCGACCCGCTCGCACGGGAGCTCGTGGAGGAGACGACACGGTACCTCGCGGCGGGCCTCGTCTCGATCGTCAATGCGGTCGACCCGGGCGTGCTCGTGCTGGGCGGCGGGGTGCTCGAAGGGTTCCCCGCGATCGTGCCCGAGCTCGGTCGTCGCGTGCACGCGGCGGCGCTCGAGGCGGCCTCTCGGCGCCTCAAGGTCGCGCGCGCCGAGCTCGGGCCGATGAGCGGGGTCGTCGGGGCGGCGTCGTTCGCCCGGGAGCTCGCCCCCGCGGGCTGAGGACGCATGACGCTCGAGGACGACCTGTTCGTGAACACGATCCGCTTCCTCTCCGTCGACATGGTCGAGGAGGCGAAGAGCGGCCACCCCGGGCTCCCGCTCGGGGCGGCGCCGATGGCCTACGTCCTCTGGGACCGGTTCCTCCGCCACAACCCCAGCAACCCCCACTGGTGGGACCGGGACCGGTTCGTGCTCTCCGCGGGTCATGGTTCGGCGCTCCTCTACGCGCTCCTCCATCTCACGGGGTACGACCTCCCGCTCGAGGAACTGAAGCGGTTCCGCCAGTTCGGGAGCCGGACCCCGGGCCACCCCGAGTACGGCGTAACCCCGGGGGTCGAGGCGACGACCGGGCCCCTCGGCCAAGGGTTCGCGATGGCCGTGGGGATGGCGCTCGCCGAGCGCTACCTCGCGAGCCGGTACAACCGGCCCGAGCTCAAGATCGTCGAGCACACGACCTACGCGCTCTGCTCGGACGGCGACCTCATGGAGGGGATCGCCTCCGAGGCGGCCTCGTTCGCCGGTCGCCTCAAGGTGAGCCCGTTCATCGTGCTGTACGACGACAACCGGGTCTCGCTCGAGGGGCCGACGAGCCTCTCGTTCACGGAGGACGTGGACCGCCGGTTCGAAGCGTACGGCTGGAACGTCGGGGTCGTCGAGGATGGGACATCGATCGAAGCGATCGATGCGGCGATCCGGAAGGCGCTCGCCCACCCGGGGGCCCCGTGGCTCCTCCGCGTCCGGACGCACCTCGGCTACGGGAGCCCGCGCCAGGACACCAAGGAGGCCCACGGAGAACCCCTCGGGCCCGAGGGGACGCGCCAGACGAAGCGCAAGCTCGGCTGGCCGCTCGAGCCGACGTTCCTCGTGCCGGAGGAGGCGAAGACCCACTTCCACCGGGCCCTCGGCCGGGGCCGCGCCTGGGAGGAGGAATGGAACGGGAGGTTCGCGGAGTATTGCCGGGCCTACCCGGATCTCGCCCGGGAGTTCGAGCGCCTTCAGAAAGGAGAGATTCCCCCCGCGTGGTCGCCCGACCTCCCCACGTTCCCCGCCGCCACGCCGCTCGCGACGCGGGAGGCGTCGGCGACCGTCCTGGCGGCGCTCGCGGCACAGTGGCCCGGTCTCCTTGGCGGGGCCGCCGACCTCGCGCCGTCCACGCGGACGCTCCTCGGCGGTCTCGGCGACTTCGCCTTTGACGGCCCGTGCGGGCGGAACCTCCACTTCGGGGTACGCGAGAACGCGATGGTCGGCATCCTCAACGGGCTCGCGCTCCACGGAGGGGTCCGGCCGTTCGGGTCGACCTTCCTCATCTTCTCGGACTACGCCCGGCCGCCGATCCGCCTCTCGGCGCTCATGGACGTGCCGATCGTGCTGATCTTCACCCACGACTCGATCGCCCTCGGGGAGGACGGTCCGACCCACCAGCCGGTCGAGCAGCTCGCGTCGCTGCGCGCGATCCCCGGCCTCACGGTCCTCCGGCCGGCCGACGCGAACGAGACCGCGGCCGCGTGGCGGGCGGCGATGCCGCGACGAGGGCCCGTCGCCTTCGTCCTCACGCGGCAGAAGCTTCCCGTCCTTGACGCCGTGCGGTTCCCGATCGAGGAGGGCGTCGCCCGGGGGGCGTACGTGCTCTCGGAGGCCCAGCCCGCCCCGCCGGCCGTGGTGCTCCTCGCCACCGGTTCCGAGGTCCATCTCGCGCTCCAGGCGCAGGCCGCGCTCGCCTCAGGCGGGGTGGCCGCCCGGGTCGTCTCGATGCCTTCGTGGGAGCTCTTCGAGGAGCAGGACGGGGCGTACCGGGCGTCGGTCCTTCCGGAGGGGGTCCCCCGCGTGGCGGTCGAGGCGGCGTACCCGCTCGGCTGGGAACGCTATGTGGGTCCCCGCGGAGCGATCCTCGGGCTCCGCCGGTTCGGAGCCTCCGGCCCGGGGCCGGTCGTGTACGAGAAGCTCGGGTTCTCGGTCGAGCTCGTCGTGAAGGCGGCCCGCGATCTCGTCGGACCCGCGGGCGCCGGGCGCGGGCGATGAGGTCCGGTCCCGCGCGCGAGCCGGGACCCGCCGATGTCCCGGAGGCGCGACGCGGAGGCGGCGCGACCGGGATTTGGAGCCTCGGGCCGTACACCGACGCGTTCGAGCGACGGCTCGCCGAGTGGGACCGCGTCGGGGCGGCGCGGCGGATCTGGGAGAAGGACCCGTCGTTCTGGCCCGACGCACCCCCCTCCGACGTGAGCGGAAGGCTCGGCTGGCTGGGGGCCCCCGAGGCCGGTCTCACACGCGTGGACGAGCTTCGGAGCTTCGCGCGCGAGGTCGCGCACGAGGGGGTCCGTCACGTCGTCCTCCTCGGGATGGGCGGCTCGAGCCTCGCGGCGCAGGTCCTCGCCCACGTGCTGACCGCCGAACCCGGGTCCCCCTCGTTCCGCGTGCTCGACAGCACCCACCCTCTCGCGGTCAAGGCGTGCCAGGACGCCGCACCTCCCCCGGAAACGCTCTACGTCGTCTCGAGCAAGTCGGGCACGACGCTCGAGCCGAACGTGTTCTTCCAGTTCTTCTGGGATGCGGCGGAACGGGCGGGCGTCGCGCCGGGTCCGAGGTTCGTCGCGATCACCGACCCCGGCACTCCCCTCGCCCGCCTCGCCGAGGAGCGCCACTTCCGTGCGTGCTTTCTCGCCCCGCCCGACGTCGGCGGCCGTTACAGCGCCCTCACGGTCTTCGGCCTCGTGCCCGCGGCGCTCGCCGGGGCCGAGATCGGTCCCCTCCTCGAGCGAGCGAGGGCGATGTCCCGGGCCTGCTCGGCGGCTCGAGGGGCGAGCGAGAATCCCGGGCTCCGTCTCGGGGCGGCACTTGGCGAGCTCGCGGTCGCCGGACGCAACAAGCTCGTCCTCATGCCGGATCCGTCCCTCCGGCCGTTCCCGGCATGGACCGAGCAGCTGATCGCGGAGAGCCTCGGAAAGAGAGGTCGCGGGATCGTGCCCGTCGACGCGGTCGGTTCGACCGCGGCCCCCCCCGGCGGCCGGGACGTCGTCCTCGTGTCGATCGGTCTGCGTGGCGAGCGGGACCCCGCGGTCGAACGGACGAGCGACCGGCGGGCGGCGGACGGGGTCCCGGTCCTCCGGTTCGAGCTCGCCGGGGTCGCGGACCTTGGCGCGGAGCTCTTCCGGTGGGAGCTCGGCGTGGCGAGCTGTGGGGCGATCCTCGGCGTGGACCCGTTCGACCAGCCGGACGTCGAGCTGGCGAAGGAACTGGCCCGCGAGGCGATGGCCGCCCGAGGCCCGGCGGGCGGCGGGGCGAGGCCCCCGGGGATCGCTCTCGACGATCCCGGCCTTCCCGGAGCGCTCGACCGCTGGCTCGCGCACGATCGGGTCGGCGATTACGTGGCGGTCCAGGCGTTCCTCGCCCCGTCGCCGAAGCTTACGGACGCCCTCGCCGGGCTCGCGGGAGCCCTCGGCCGGAAGCTCGGCCAGGTCGTGACGGTCGGCTACGGCCCGAGGTTCCTCCACTCGACCGGCCAGTTGCACAAGGGGGGTCCCCCCACGGGGCTCTTCCTTCAGCTCGTCGACGATCCCCGTGAGGATCTCACCGTGCCGGGCCTCTCGCCCTCGTTCGCCCAGATCCTCCACGCCCAGGCGGTCGGGGACGCGCGCGCGCTCGAGCAAAAGCATCGGCCCGTCCTCGGGGTCGACCTCGGCCGGGACCCTCTCGCGGGCGTCGCAGAGCTGCGCTCCCGGCTCGGGGACTGACGCGCCCTCCCGCCCTTCGAGGAACCCTCTTATCGAGGAGCCGGTTGGGCGCGGCACGGTCCCGGTCCCTCGGAACACGAAGGCGCCCCGGACCCGCAGGAGCCCCGGGCCCCGCCCGTCGGCCGGCGGCTGAGTGCGCTCGCGGGGGAAGGACCGGACGAGGACGAACGTGGAGCTCGGGATCGTGGGCCTCGGACGGATGGGCGGCGGCATGGCGGCCCGCCTCGCTCGGGCCGGTCATCGGGTCGTGGGCTACGCCCGTCGTCCCGAGGCCGTCGAGGCGGCGGTCGCGGACGGAGCGATCGGGGCGAAGACGTTGGAGGACCTGGTCCGTCAGCTCACCCCGCCCCGGGCGGTCTGGCTGATGGTCCCCGCGGGAGATCCGACCGAGTCGCAGATCGGCGAGCTCCTGCCGCTCCTCGCCCGCGGCGACACCCTGATCGACGGTGGCAACTCCCACTACCGCGACTCGATGCGCCGCGCGTCCGAGGCGAAGGCGCGGGGGATCGACTTCCTCGACGTCGGCGTGAGCGGCGGGATCTGGGGTCGCGCGGAAGGCTACTGCCTCATGGTCGGGGGCGACGCCGCCGCGGCGCAGCGGCTCACCCCGATCTTCCAGAGCCTCGCCCCCGCGCCGGACCGCGGATGGGGCCGGGTCGGCGAGAGCGGCGCGGGTCACTTCGTGAAGATGGTCCACAACGGCATCGAGTACGGCCTCATGGAGGCGTACGCGGAGGGGTTCGACGTGCTGCGGGCGAAGGAGACCTGGAAGCTCGACCTCGCCCAGGTCGCCTCGATCTGGAGGACGGGGAGCGTCGTGCGCTCCTGGCTCCTCGACCTCACGAGCGAGATCCTCGCGGCCGGGTCGGACCTTCCCGGCATCGCCCCGTACGTGCGCGACTCGGGCGAGGGGCGCTGGACGGTGGAGGAGGCGATCGACCTCGACATTCCGGCGCCCGTGATCATGCTCGCCCTCGAGCGTCGGCTCCGTTCGCGCCAGGAGAACCCCTACGCCGAGCGGCTCCTCGCGGCCTTGCGCCAGAAGTTCGGGGGTCACGCTGTCCAGACGGAGTGAGGCGGTGCCGCGCCCCGCGATCGACCGGCACCTCTTCGTCGTCCTCGGGGCGACGGGCGACCTCATGCGACGGAAGCTCCTCCCCGCGCTCTACGAGGTCGGCCGCACCTTCGGGCCGAAGGGCCTCCCGTTCCGCCTCCTCGCCTGCGCCCGGGAGCGCCGCTCGGACGAGGAGTACCGACGCCTCGCGGTCGCCTCGCTCACCGAGAGCGAGGTGGCGCCCGCCTCCGAGGCCCGCCGGTGGGTCGACGCGAACGTCGACTACCACGCGCTCGGCGAGGCGGCCGACGACGACTACCGCCATCTCGCCGAGCGGATCGAGCGGATCGAGCGGGATGCGCGCCTCCCGGGGCACCGCATCTTCTACCTCGCGCTGCCGACGTCCGCGATCCCGCCGACCGTCTGGGGGCTCGGGAGCGCGGGGCTTCCGCGCGGGCCCGGCTGGACCCGGGTCGTCATCGAGAAGCCGTTCGGGCGCGATCTCGCCTCGGCGAAGGCGCTCAACCGCCTCCTCCACCATGAGTTCGACGAGCGCTCGATCTACCGCATCGACCACTACCTCGGGAAGGAGACGGTCCAGAACCTCCTCGTCTTCCGCTTCGCGAACATGCTGTTCGAGTCGGTCTGGAGCCGCGACCGGATCTCCCACGTGGAGATCACCGTCGCCGAGGAGCTCGGGGTCGAGCACCGTGCGCGCTATTACGACCAGGTCGGGGCGCTCCGCGACATGGTCCAGAGCCACCTGACGCAATTGCTCACGCTCACCGCGATGGAGGTGCCGAGCGGTCTCGACGCCGACGCGGTCCGCAACGAGAAGGTGAAGGTGCTCGAATCGGTCGAGGCGATCCGCCCGGGCGACGTGGTGCGCGGCCAGTACGGCGCCGGGCGGGTCGGGGGGAAGGCGGCGCGCGCCTACCGGTCCGAGCGGGGGGTGCGGCGGGGGTCGACCACGGAGACCTACGTCGCCCTGCGCCTCCACCTCAACAGCTGGCGCTGGCAAGGGGTCCCGTTCTTCGTTCGGACGGGGAAGCGCCTGCCCGAGAAGCGGACGGAGATCGTGGTCCACTTCCGCCGCCCCCCGGTCTGGTTCTTCCCGGGCCGGGTCTCTCCCGAGATCGCGGCGAACAAGCTCACGATCACCGTCCAGCCGCGCGAGGGGTTCGAGCTCGCCTTCGAGATCAAGCGACCGGGCCACGCGATCGAGCTCGAGACCCACCGGCTGCACTTCCTCTACTCGGAAGCGTTCGGCCCGCTCGCGGACGCCTACCAGACGCTCCTCCTCGACCTCATGCGCGGCGACCAGACCCTCTTCGTCCGGGCCGACGAGGTCGAGGCGGCTTGGAGGATCTACGGCCCCGTGCTCGCGCACCCCCCTCCGCTCCACCGCTATCCCGCCGGCACGTGGGGTCCGGGCATCGCCCGGCGGCTCCCCGCCGAGCTCGGCCACGCCTGGTCGACCGACGGATGAACCGTCTCTGGGTCCTCCCCGACGTTGCGTCCGCCGCGAGGGCGGTGCTCGCGCGGCTCGTTGACCTCGCAGACGAGGCCCGCGCGCAGCGTGGCCGGTTCGCCCTTGCGGTCTCGGGCGGTCAGACCCCCGAGCCGCTCTTTCGCGCGCTCGCCTCCCGCGGGGCGGGCGAGGACGCCTGGAGCGGCTGGCACATCTTCTGGAGCGACGAGCGGGCGGTCCCCCCCACCGACCCGCGCAGCAATTTCGGCGAGGCCGGCCGGCTCTGGCTCGGGCCGGCGGCGGTCCCGGACGGGCAGGTCCACCCGATCCGTACGGACGGGCCGGGGATCGACGCGATGGCCCGGACCTACGAGGCGGAGCTCCGCGAGTTCTTCCCGGGACCACCCGGTGCGGCGACGTTCGACGCCGTCCTCCTCGGGGTCGGGCCGGACGGCCACACCGCCTCCCTCTTCCCGGGCTCCCCGACGCTCGAGGCCGGCGGCCGCTGGGTCGTCGCCGAGCCGCGTCCGGCCGTACCTCCGCTCGTGCCGAGGGTCTCGCTCACGCTCGACGCGATCGGCCGCGCGCGCGTCGTGCTCTTCCTCGTCGGCGGGACAGCGAAGCGCGAGGTGCTCGCGCGGGTCTTCGCGGACCCGAACCGCGGCGGGCCACGCGCGGCGCTCCCGGCTGCCCGAGTGCAGGCCCTCGACGCGGTCGAGTGGTACGTCGACCGCGGGGCGGCCCCGCCGGGACCCGCGGGCGTCGCGCCGACCCGACGCTGAGCCCCGACCGCGCCCCGGCGGAGGGTGCGGCCCGGAACCGTGCGACCTCGGCCGCCACGCTCCCGGTCGGCGAGAGGGGTCCCGTCGCGGCCGGCGCTGGGAGGTTCATCCGGCGAAGGAGGTCCGCGAACCTCGGGTCGCGGCGAAGTCGGTCGAACCGCGGCTCGACCATCACCCAGGCGAGCCAGCTCGAACGCTCGGCGAACGCCCGGTCGAACCAGGTGAACGCCGCGTCGTCGTCGCCGAGCCCGACGTAGACGAGGCCGATCCAGTACGAGGGCACGTACGTCGTCGAGCTCCGGGCCCGGAGCTCCTCGAGGAGTGCGAGCGCCTCCGTACGGCGCCCCGCGGAGGCGTAGACGTGCGCGAGCACCGCGGCCGCGATCGTGCTCCCTCCCGAGAGGCGGAACGCCTGCTCGGTCTCGGCGATCGCCTCCGCGAACCTTCGGGTCTCGAGGTACGGGCGTCCGAACCAGAGGTGGGCGAGGACGAAGCTCGGGTCGAGCTCGAGGGTCCGGCGGTACTGCGCGATCGCTTCGTCGTGGCGACGGGCGAGGTAGAGGACGTGCCCGACCCCGGTGTTGATCGCGAGGGAGAACGGGTCGAGCTCGAGCGCCGCCCGGATCTCGCGCAGCGCCTCGTCGAACCGGCCGAGGGCCTTCAGGAGGTCCGCGTACTGGTGGTGGGCCGGCGGATAGTTCGGGCTGAGCTCGAGGGCGGTCCGGAACGCCGCCTCCGAGCCGACCCAGTCGCGGTCGAACTGGAAGCGCACGACCCCGAGCGAGGTGAACGCCTCCGCGCACCCGGGATCGAGCGCGATCGCCGTCTCGGCCTCCTGCCGGGCGAGCGGGAACGCCGCGTTCGGTCGGACGAACTCGAGAAGCGCCTGCGCCGCGTAGACGTCCGCGAGCCCCGCGTGGGCCAGCGCGAACGTGGGGTCACGGCGCAGCGCCTCGCGGTACTCGACGATCGCGCGGCGGAGGCTCTCGTCCGTGCGCCGGTTCCAGAAGTACCGTCCCCGGAGGTACGCCGCGTAGGCCTCGGGGTCGAGGGTCGTCGCCTTCGCGAGCTCGCGCACCTCCTCACCGGCGAGGCGGACCTGGAGCGCGCCCGCGATGCGCTCGGCGATGTCGCGCTGGACCTCGAAGACGTCCCGGAGCTCGCGATCGTAGGTCTGGGACCAGACCGGCTCCTCGGTGCGGGCGTCCACGAGGGTCGCCGCGATCCGGAGCCTATCCTCGTGGACCCGGACGCTGCCCTCGACCACCGCCTCGACGCCGAGCTCCCGCGCGATCTCCCCGACGGTCTTCGTCGTGCCCTTGTAGCGCATGATCGACGTGCGGGCGAGCAGGTGGAGGCCCTCGAGGCGGGCCATGCGGACGATCAGCTCCTCGGTCAGGCCGTCGACCAGGTAGTCGTCCCTGGGGTTGTGGCCGATGTTCTCCATCGGAAGGACCGCGAGCCTCCGCCGCGGGGGTGCCGCGGGCCGCGCGGCGACCGTCCCCGAGACCTCGACCTTGTAGATCCCGACCGGGACGCGGACGTTCTTGAGCTCCCGATCGGCGAGGCGCGTGAGCGGGGACGCGATCTTGTTCGCGACCTGGTCGGCGACCTGTTGCGAGACGCAGATCCCACCCGCGTCCGCGAGCGGCTCGAGCCGCGAAGCGATGTTCACGGCATCGCCGAGGACGTCCGAGCCCCGGGCCACGACGTCGCCGAGATGGATGCCGATCCGCAGCCGACCCCGGCCCGGCCCGTCCGCAGGCCCCCGCTGGGCCTCGGGCGCGGCCTGGATCTCGAGCGCGCACTCGACCGCCTCGAGGGCGCTCGGGAACTCCGCGAGGAAGCCGTCGCCGGTGGTCTTCACCTCGCGGCCGTGGTGGCGGACGAGGATCGGTCGGACGCGGCGGCGTTGCGCGTCGAGCCACCGGAGGGCCCCGGCCTCATCGGCCTGGGTGAGGGCCGTGAACCCCACGAGGTCGGCGAACATGATCGCCGAGAGGCGGCGGCGCGGGAGCACGGCGGCCGATGCGCCGTCCGGGATTAAACGACCGAGGGTCCGCGCCGCGCGAGCCGGCGCCAGGCCGCGGGGGACCCCCGATCCACCGCCGCCGGAGGTCGTCGGCGGCCCCCGGCCCCCTCTTAACCTCGAGGTCGCTCCGCGCGGGGAAGATGCCCGAGACCCATCGGCCCGCGCGCTCGACCGAGCCGGCGACCACGACGGTGCGCTTCGAGGAGCTGCCGCTCCATCCGAGCCTCCGCGAGGGGGTGCGCGAGATGGGCTACCACGCGGCGACCCCGATCCAGAGCCGGGCGATCCCCGAGGCGGTCCTCGGACGCGACCTGGTCGCGACCGCCCAGACCGGGACCGGCAAGACCGCGGCGTTCCTCCTGCCGATCCTCGAGCGGACGCTCGAGCTCCCGCCCGGGAAGGTCTACGCCCTCGTCCTGACGCCGACGCGGGAGCTCGCCCTCCAGGCGGAAGGGTTCCTCCACCAGCTCGGTCGGTTCACGCGCCGCAAGGGCGTGGCGGTCTACGGAGGAGTCGGCCTCGAGCCCCAGATCCGGGCGCTCGCCTCGGGGGCCGAGATCGTCATCGCCACGCCCGGCCGCCTGCTCGACCTCATGGGGCGGGGGCATCTCGACTGGCGCGAGCTCCGGATCCTCGTCCTGGACGAGGCGGACCGGATGCTCGACATGGGGTTCCTGCCCGATGTGCGGCGGATTCTCGGGGAACTGCCGCGCGAGCGGCAGACGATGCTCTTCTCGGCGACGATGCCCCCCGCGGTCGTCGAGCTCGCGCGCGAGTTCCTGCGGGACCCGCGGATGGTCCATGTCGACCCGACGACCGTCGCCGCGGTCGGCGTGACCCACCTCGCGCTGCCCGTCCCGGGACATCTCAAGGCCGCGCTGCTCCGCGAGCTGCTCCGGGACGAGACGATGACGAGCGTTCTCGTCTTCGCGCGCACGAAGCATCGCGCGAACCGTCTCGGACGTCAGCTCGCGATCTGGGGGATCCCCACGAGCATCATCCACGGCGACCGCAGCCAGGCCCAGCGGATCCACGCGCTCGAGGGGTTCCGCCGGGGCGCGCACCGGGTCCTCGTCGCGACCGACATCGCGGCCCGGGGCCTGGACGTCGAGGGGGTGAGCCACGTCGTGAACTTCGACGTGCCCCACGAGCCCGAGGTGTACATCCATCGGGTGGGACGCACCGCTCGGGCCCAGCGGCGGGGGGACGCGTTCACGCTCCTCAGCCCCGAGGAGGAGGCCGATTTCGTCGCCATCGAGAAGCTGCTCGGCTACGCGATCTCCCGGGCCCGGATCCCGGAGTTCAACTACCAGGCGTCCGCGCCGCCCTCCCGGGGACCGGGAGCGCCCCACGGAGGGGGCCGGCCGTTCGGGGGCGGCCGCCCCCGCGGACGCGGGCGGCCGCGCGGTCGGGGTCCTCCCCGGGGGTCGCGCGGGCACGGTCCCCGTCCGTAGCTCGGTCGCGACGGCTGCGGGAAGACCGATAAGCGGCCCGGGCCTCCACATCTCCCGTGCCGTTCGAGAGCCGACACTTCCGCCTCGAAGAGCTCGCGGACGGGGTCCACGCGGCCATCGCGAGGCGCGACGGCTTCGCGCTCTGCAACGCGGGCATCGTCGACCTCGGCGGGCTCACGCTCGTCTTCGACGCGATGCTGACGCCCCAGGCGGGCGCCGAGCTCGGGAAGGCCGCGGAACGCCTCACCGGTCGTCCCGCCGACCTGCTCGTCGACAGCCACTACCACGGGGACCACGTGCGCGGGAACGGCGCGGTGGGGGCCGCGAGGATCGTCTCCTCGGAGCGGGTGCGCGAGCTCGTGATCGAGAGGGCCCGCGCCCACCTCGCCGCCGACCGCGCGGAGGCCCCGGGCGAGCTCGAACGCCTCCGCGCCGGCGCGCTCGGGAAGTCCCCGGACGACCGCGAGATCTACGACGGCTGGATGCGCGGGATCCTCGCGACCCCTCCGGACCTCGAGATCCCCGCGCCGGAGGTCACCTTCGCCTCCGAGATGATCGTCCACGGCCGTCGGAGGAGCGCCCGCGTCCTCACCTTTGGCGGCGGGCACTCGCCGAGCGACGTCTTCGTGTTCCTGCCGGACGCCCGGATCGTCCTCCTCGGCGACCTCCTCTCGATCGGGCACCACCCCTCGCTCTCGGACGGCGATCCCGAGGCGTTCGTGACGATCCTCGGGAAGATCCGGGCGCTCGGGCCCGATCGGGCGCTCCCGGGCCACGGCCCCGTGGGCGAGGCGAGCGACCTTGGGCAGATGGAGCGCTACATCACGGTCCTCGCCCGTCAGGCGAGGGAGGACCGGGAGGAAGGTCTCGACCAGGACGCGGCGACGCTCCGTCCCCCTCCGAGCCCGTTCGAGAGCTGGCTCTTCTCCTCGATCTACGAGCAGAACGTGCGGTTCCTGTTCGACCGGGCCGCCGTTACGCCCGAGCCCGTCCCCCGGCGCGGGGCTCCGTCCCGAGGGCGAACGCGCTCCACGGCCCCACGGCCGATCCGTTGAGGATCGGGCGGCGGCGGTAGCCGGGAGGGCACCCTACGAGCCCGAGCCGCTCGGGGGGGGCGGGGGCGTCGCGGGCTCCACCTGGAGCGACTTCGGCTTCACGCGCACGGAGATCGTCTCCGCCTTCGGCGTGAGGAGGTTCCAGCCCGCCTTCAGGATCGAGGCGCCGACCAGGTACTCGATCCCGAGGAAGGCGAATGAGACGAGGAACCGGCCGTTGAACGTGCCGTTCACCGAACTGTTGCCCCCTCCGCCGCCGAACGAGACCACCGGGTAGTCGCCCGTCGGGGGGTGCTGCGTGTACTCGTACGCCTGGACGAAGCCGAAGAGAAGGATCACGAGGCCCAGCACCGCAAGGGCGGTTCCCCACCATCGCTCGAACGCGCGCTCCATCGCGTCGGCGTTCGGTGGCTCCTCCCAGATATACCTCCCGTTCCGCGGGCATCGCGGGAGGTCGGGAAGGCCGGCCCGCTCGACCTCGCCCGGGCCTCGCCACGAGCTCAAGAGGCCGGAGGGGTACTCTCGCTCATGGGTGCCGGGTCGAGCGGCTGGCGGAAGCTCAGCCGAGCGGAGGAGTCGGTGATCGTGCATCGCGGCACCGAGCCGCCGTTCTCGGGGGAGTACGAGCACCACTGGGCGAGCGGCACGTACGGCTGCAAGCGTTGCGGGGCGCCGCTCTACCGGTCCAACGACAAGTTCGATGCCCGCTGCGGCTGGCCGAGCTTCGACCTCGAGGTCGAGGGGGCCGTCGAACGCGTGCCCGACCCGGATGGGGAGCGGACCGAGATCCGCTGCGCCCGGTGCGGAGCCCACCTCGGCCACGTTTTCGTCGGGGAGGGGTTCACCCCGCGCAACGTCCGGCACTGCGTGAACTCGATCTCGCTCGCGTTCGTCCCGGCGTCCTCCTCGACGCCTGCCCGCGGAACGACCGAGCCGGATGGCCCACCGAAGCGCGCGTCGGGCTAGGACCCCGACCGCCGACGCGTCGTTCGCTATCTACCCTGGGGCCCTCGCTCGGGAACGATGTGCGACGTGGAGGAGATGGAGTACGCGGAGCACCTCCTGTACCTCGAGGCGGCCCGGGCGTGCGTCCCGACCCCGAAGGAGAAGCCGCCACGCGCGGAGCCGGAACTCGTCGTCCGGCGCCCGCTGACGGCGATCGCCGAGGCGTAGCCGACCCGTACGGGGCCCGAACGGGCCCGGGCGCCGGCTCCGCCGAGAGGGGAGCCGACGCTCGAAGGAGAGCCTACTTCACGACGTTCGCGAAGGTGTACTTCGCGGCCTCGGTGTGTTCCATCAGGTGCTCGCCGATCTCCTCGCCCCTCAGCGACTGGAAGCCGCAGACAAGGCACCGGTAGAGGACGAGCTCGGGCGGCCGCGGACCGATGGTCTCGGGAGGAGGAGGGGGCGCCATCGCCGGCGGCTAGGTGGGTCCGGTTCAAAAGACGTTGGTCTCGACCGGCATCGCAGGCGACGGGGGCGGGGGTCCTCGGCAGCACCCCCGCGCGGAAGGTCCCGGGCCGCCGGGGCTAAGGGGAGGAGGGACCTTGAAACGGGCGAGGGGAACCTTGACCGTCTTTCGCTACCAGCGGACCCCGATCCCCGAGGAGGGTCGCGAGGACCGCGAGGCCTCGTTCGGCGAGATCCTGCACGCCTACACCCGGGAGGAGGCCGTCCTCGAGGCGCAACGGTGCCTCCAGTGTGCCATGCCGTTCTGCGTGCAGGCCTGCCCGATCACCCAGGACTGCCGGGGCTACATCATCCTGATCGCGCAGGAGCGGTTCGACGAGGCGGCTCGCCTCACGCTGGTCGATAACCCCCTCGCGACGGTCCTCTGCAAGTGCTGCTACCACTACTGCGAGGAGGACTGCGTGATGGGGGCCAAGGGCACCCCGATCGCGATCCGCCACCTCAAGCGCGCCGCGCTCGATTTCGGACGGGCCGACCTCCTCTACGTCCCTACCGCCCCGCCCCGGGAGCGCGTGGCGATCGTCGGCGCGGGCCCCGCGGGCCTCATGGCGGCCTGGGAGCTCGCGCTCCGCGGCTACCCGGTGACGGTCTTCGAGCACCAGCCGTTCCTCGGGGGCCAGATCGACACGATCCCGAAGTACCATCTCGACGGCACGGAGCTTCCGAACGACCTCGCGCGCCTCCGCAACCTCGACATCACGTTCGTCGCCGGGAAGAGGGCCGGCACCGACTTCACCCCCGAGAGCCTCCTCGCCGAAGGCTACCGGGCCGTCTACGTCGCGATCGGGGCCTCGGACCCGAGGGCGCTCGGGATCCCCGGCGAGCACCTTCCCGGGGTCTTTCCCGCGCTGCCGTTCCTGCTCGCCGTGAACCGCGGGCCGGACGGTCTCTTCGGCCGGAAGAACCGGCGGGTCGTGGTGGTGGGAGGGGGGGATGTCGCCCTCGACGCCGCGCGCTCTGCCCTGCGGCTCACCGAGCACGGCGAGGTGTCGATCGTCTACCGGCGCTCTCGCGCGCAGATGCCGGCGGGTCCGGAGGAGGTGCTCGAAGGGACCGAGGAGGGCGTTCGGTTCCTGTTCGAGAGGACCCCGGTGGCGATCCAGGGCGACGGCCAGGTCACCGGCATCGTCCTGCGCCAGGTCCGTTCCGGCCCGCCGGACGCCTCCGGCCGACCCACGACGGTCGAGGTCTCGGGCTCGGACGAGACCCTCCCGTGCGACACGGTGCTCGTCGCGATCGGCGAGCGAGCGGACCTCACCGGGCTACCGGAGGAGCTCGACCTTCGGCCGTCACGCCATCCGTGGCCCGAGGGCAAGCGACCGGACTGGATGACCGACGTCGAGGGCGTGTTCGCCTCCGGCGGCCGGTCGGTCGTCTACGCGATGGCGGCCGGTTCGAAGGCCGCGGAGGCGATCGACGCCTACCTCGCGAAGAAATCCGGTCGGGCCGCGACCCCCCGCCCCGATCCGTTCGGGGCGCCGAAACCTCCGACGCTCCCCGAGGGGTACGGCGGGCCGACCTGGACCCTCTGAGCCGCTCGGGCGGCCCGGGCGGACCGGCCCTCCGGGTCGGGGAGGTGTTCCGACCGAGGACCGCGAGCCTGAACCTCGCCGCCGTGGGATCATCTCCTCCCGATCGGTGAGCCCGACCGGCCTCCCCGGGTCCCCCGCGCTACGTTACGTAGCCGCTCCGCCGTGAGCCCCCCGCGCGATCGGGGCCGTGTCGGGCCGGTCGTGGCGAAGGCGGGGCGGGGACCACGGATCCGGTCGGGGCGCTCCTGCTCGGCATCGGCCTTGGCTTCTCGCTCGCGGTCCCGCCCGGGCCGATGAACGCCTGGATCGCCGCGCTCGCGGCGAGGTCCTGGCGGGCCGGCGTCGTCACCGGCCTCGGGGCGATGACCGCGGACGCCGTCCTCGCGGCGGCCGTCTTCGGCCTCGAGTCGGTGGTGGACCTCGGGCTCGTGGTCCGCGCGATCTACGTCCTCGGGGCGGTGGTGATGACCGTCCTCGGGATCCGCCTCGTGCGCCGTCCTCCGCCCGTCGAGAGCCCCCCGGGCGACCGGCGCACGTTCTCCGCCGCGCTCGGGCTCGGCCTCGCGAACCCGTTCCAGATCGTCTGGTGGCTGACCGCGGGGATCGCCTTCGCCTACCTCGGGGGCGCGGTCCTGTTCGCGGGACTGTTCGGCGCGATCGCGATCTGGATCGTCGGCTTCCCCGCGCTCGTCCGCCGCGGGACGCAACGCTCGCCGAGGGCGGCACGCGCCGTCGTGTTCGCGTCGGGAGCGCTCCTCCTCGCGTTCGCCGCCTACTTCGTCCTCCTCGCGGTGGGGGACTGAGAGGGCGGGGTCCCCGCCCGCTCAGGCCGAGACGAGCTGCGCGGCGTGCTCCTTGCGGAACTTCGCGAGCTTCGGGGCGATCACGGCCTGGCAGTACCCCTTCTCCGGGTTGCGCTGGTAGTAAGCGCGGTGGTACTCCTCGGCCGGATAGAAGTTCGTGAACGGGACGATCTCGGTGACGAGGGGCCTCCGGTAGACCCGCGCCTCGACCAGCTCGCGGACGACCTGATCGACGACGGTCTTCTGCTCGGGCGTCCGGAAGAAGACGGCGGAGCGGTACTGGGTCCCGACATCCGGACCCTGGCGGTCGCGCGTCGTCGGGTCGTGCGTGGTGAAGAAGAGGACGAGGAGGTCGTGGAGCGAGATCTTCGACGGGTCGAACGTGACCTCGATCGCTTCGGCGTGGCCGGTCCGGCCGGTGCAGACGTCCTCGTACGAGGGGTTCGCGACGGTGCCTCCCGCATACCCTGGAAGGACGTTCGTGACCCCGCGGACCTCGGAGAAGACCGCCTCGGTGCACCAGAAGCATCCTCCGGCGAGGACAACGGTCTCGTGCCCGCTCGGGGAAGGGGGGCCTGGCGTCATCGGCGCTCTCGATATCCGGGGAGGTTCTTCACGTCTCGGGGGAACGGACCGCGGGCGGTCTCACGCCTGGCCGGCGACGCCCGAGCGGACGAGCGCCGGGGCGAGCACCGCCGCGACCGGGGCGACCCCGACCGCGTAGACCGTCCCCGGGACCACCGTGAGGAGCCCCGCGAGCGGGATGAGGAGATCGAGGAGGAAGACCGCGTAGACGACCGCTCCCGCCGTGATCGCGCCGCGCCCGTAGTGCCGGGCGGCGAGCGCGAGGCCCGCGACCACGCCGACGCCGCCGATCCACGCGAGGGTGAACCCCGCGAGCGCGAGGTAGCCGATCGCCGGGTCGCTCGCCCGCAGACAGGAGAGGATGTGGGAGGGCCTCCCCGCGAGGCAACCGGTGAGCGTCGATGTCCCGCCGGCGACCCACGCCCCGGCCACGACGAGGACGAGCGCGCCGATCGAGCCGGCGAGCGCGAGGGCGGCGGCGGGCCGAAGACGGGGGTCCACGTGCTTCAGGCGCACGAACGCCCGCCGGTAGAGGATGAACGCGAGCAGGAGGAGGAAGGCGCCGACGACCGCGAAAAGGTCCGTCGTCGCAAGGAACGCCGAGGTGAAGGCGAACCACCCGCCCGCGTTCCGTCCCGCGACGAGGAGCAGCGCGACCGGGACGACGACGCCGAGCAGCGCGCCGACGATCCCGGCAAAGCTCCCTCGGGCCAAGTGCCCGGCGGCCTTCGCCTCCTCGGTCGACGGGGGAGGGATCCCAGAGGTCATCGGCCGCGACGCCCCGGGGGCGGGGGGACGAAGGCCCGGCCGCCCGTCACTTGCGGACCACGAACTGGATCTCGGTGCGGGCCCAGACCTTCGGCTCCTTCCACGGGTTGCCGGCGTAGACCTCGCGGCTCGAGAGCACGGAACGGACCTGCTTCTCGCGTCGCTGCCACCTTAGCCAGTCGGCGAGCCCATGGTAGATGACCCGGGGCGACACCGCGTCCGGGTCGAAGACGACCCGGGCCACGGTCGACGCTCGGAGCGTCTTCGTTCGGATCGGACCGGTCCCGCGGGCCTTGCCGCGGACCTCGATCGCGACCTCCCAGCGGCGCGGGCCGGGCTCACGGAAGATCCAGCGGCCGGTGCGCAGGCCCCGGCTCTTTGCCCACTTCTCGACCCGTTCGAACTGGGCGCGGATCTTCGTCTCGCTCCAGGACCCCTTCCAGGCGATCGAGGCGATGCGCAGGGCCGGGCTTCGCCCGTAGCCGAAATCGACGGTCATGTTCCCCCACGGGGGTGAGCCCTCGTGCCTAAGAGGGCTTGCGGGCGGCCCGCGCCGGACCTTCCCAGGAGGTCAGGGCCGGGCCGAGTCCTCCGCGATCGGACCCGGTCCCGTCCCGGAAGAGGGGAGCGGGATCGACCGGACGACCGGCAGGTCGGTGACGTAACCGCCGTAGTACGGCACCCGCCCGGTGATGACGCGGCGGAAGGCGTCCCGGAGACCGGCGTCGTCGAGGCCCCGGGTCGGCACGAGGTCGTCGTTGCGGTTGAGGCAACCCTTCAGCTCGCCGCGGTGCGTGACGCGGATGCGGTGGCAGTGGGCGCAGAACTCGGGGTTCCGAACGGGGTCCACGAGCTCGACCTCGGTCTTCCCGAACAGGTAGACCTTGCGATGGTGCATCTCCCGCACGAGGACGTGCGAGGCGTGCGCTTCGAGCCACCGACGGACCTCTCCGAGGTCGACCGCGAAGCTCTCGTGGTGCACGAGCTCCGGCATGAACTGGATCAGCTGGAGCTTCAGCCCCTCGTGCTCGCCGACGTACTCGATCATGCGGGGGATCGCTTCGACGGTCCGCCGGAAGACGACCGTGTTGAGCTTCACCGGGGTGAGCCCCACCCGGAGCGCCTCGCGGACCCCGCGGAGGACCGGGCCGAGGGCGCCGTGGCGGATGGCGCGGAACTCCTCGGGGTCCGTCGTGTCGACCGAGACGTTGATCCGCTTGAGCCCCGCGTCCCGGAGCCCCTCCGCCCGGGACGCGAGCATCGAACCGTTCGTGGTGAGCGAGACGTCCGGGATCTGTCGGACGGTCCGGGCGACGATCTCCTCGAGGTCGGCGCGCACGAGCGGCTCGCCGCCCGTGAACTTGACCGACCGGATCCCGAACTCCCGCGCGGCCGCGACCAGGCGCTCGACCTCCGCGACGGTCATCTCGTCGCCGTGGTGGGCGGCGGGCCGCGCGACGGGGCCGAGCCCCTCGTCGTGGCAGTAGACGCAGGAGAAGTTGCAGCGCTTGGTCACGCTGACGCGGAGGTCCGTCACCGTCCGCCCCCAGGCGTCCGACAGCATCGTGGCCTTCCGGAAACCGTCTCGGTTTATAGCAGGCCCCGAGACCCTTCGGGCCGCGGGCGGGGGTCCCCCGCCGTCAGGACCCCGCGAGCGCGGCGGGGTCCTCTTGGAGCGGTACGCTCGCGGCGAGCTCCTGCGATCGGCGAAGGAAGGCGACGCGGACGTCCGAGCCGACCGGGAAGCGTGCGAGCGCCTCGAGGAGCTCGCGCACCGAGCCCACGGGGAACGGACCGACCGTCGTGACGATGTCGCCCGGGCGCAGGCCCGCCCGGTGGGCGGGGGATCGCGCCACGACCTCCGCGACCCAGAGCCCCCGGTCCCTCGCGAGCCCGTGCTGGCGGGCGAGCTGGGGCGAGAGCTCGGCGACCATCACCCCGATCCAGGGCCGCACGACCCGCCCGGTGCGACGCAACTGGTCGGAGATGCGGCGCGCCGCGTCGATCGGGATCGCGAAACCGACGCCCTGCGCGAAGGGGACCATCGCGGCGTTGATCCCGACGACCGAGCCGTCCAGGTCAGCGAGGGGACCGCCGCTGTTGCCCGGATTGATCGCGGCATCGGTCTGCACGAGCCCCTCGAAGATGAAGTCGGAGCCGGGAAGCGGCCGGCCGAGGGCGCTCACGACCCCGAGCGACACGGTCGGTCCGCCCGGAAGCCCGAGGGCGTGCCCGATCGCGAGGACGAACTGACCGACCCGCAACGCGCCGGAGTCACCGAGACGGGCGGCGGGGAGGTCCCGGGCCTCGACGCGGACGAGCGCGAGGTCGGTCACCGCGTCCCCGCCGAGGATCTCCCCCTCGAGCTCCCGGCCGTCCGCGAGCCGGACGAAAAGCTCGGTCGAGCCCTCGACCACGTGCTGGTTCGTGAGAAGATACCCGGCCCGGTCCACCACGAACGCGCTCGCCTGGCCCACCGGCGTTCCGGCCGGACCGCGCCCTCGGCGCCCCGCCCGCGCGGTCCGCACGGCCGCGACGCTCGGAGCGAGCGCCTCGACGACCGCAACGATCCGGTCCTCGAGGTCGGTGCGCGCCATCGTCCCGAGGATCTCCGGGCGGGCCGGGTCCCTTACGGGCGGGGAAGAAGGGGCTCCGGCCCGGCGGGCGGCGCCGGGAACGGCTGGAGCGGCAGCGGCATCGGGCTCACTCCGTGAGGGCCTCGCGGAGCTGGGCGTAGAGCTTCTCGAGCTCCTTCTCCTGCTGACGACCGCCCTCCCACCGCGCGTTCACGATCGCGACCAGAAGGTCCGCGACCTTCTCCATCCAGGGTCCCTCCTGGGCCTCGAACCGTTGCCGCACCTTCTCCCGCAGGAGCTCGTTGTAGGCCCGGTAGGCCGTCCAGATCCAGGGTCCATAGGCGCTCCGCTCGTCGTGGCGTCCTCCTTCGTGCTCGATCATCGATCTTCCTCGACCGTGGGGTCGGAGCCCTCACCGCGAGGCCGGGGATATTGACCGGGTTGCTTCGGGACCGGTCACACGCGCGCCCCGCGCGCCCACGGACCGGCTCCCGCTGACGTCCACGTAACCACGCGGCTAAACCCCCGGGGGGTCTCGTCCGCGCGAATGGAGGGGCTGAAGGAGCACGGCGGGCCCGAGCGCGACGGTCCGCTCGACGAGCGGATCCTCACCACGCTCCAGGGCTTGTCCGGACGTGTGGCGTTCAGCGGCCTGCGACGGGTCCTCGGGGCGCATCCCGAGTCCCTCGCGCGGTCGCTGCGGCGCCTCGAGCGGGAGGGCCTGGTCGAGAGGGTGGAGGGAGGTTACCGCGCGCTCGGCGGCGCGCCACGGGTCGGTCGGGAAAGCGACCGGGACCTGCATACGATCGCGACCGTGGAGCTTCCTCCGGGCATCCCCGCGTCGACCTTCCTCGGAAGGCTCGCGGGCCGATGGTTCGGTGCGCTGCGGTGGGTCGGCCTTCTCGAGCGACCGGACGGCGCGCTGCTCGCCTGGGCGCGCCGCGAGGGAGGGGGGCTCGTCCTGCTCGGCCTTCGGGGTCGGACCCTTGAGGTGAGGGTCCAAGGGGCGGCGGTGGACGACGACCCGGCCGAGGCGGAGGAGGCCGCGTACGAACTCCTCCACCACGCGATCGAGGCGCTCCGGGTCCCGGCCGACGGGCCGGCCATGCTTCCGGCAACCCTGCGCGCGTTCGAGCTCGGTCCGACGCCGGCCCCGCGCTCCGACAACTGAGACCCCGCGGCCGGTCAGCGAGATTCAGGCAGGAGCCCCGCACGAGGGGCACCGGCCCGCCCGCCCGTCGAGGAGCCCGCCGCAGTAGCGACATCGCGCCCGGGACCCTGCCTCCCGGTCGGAGCGTGGGGACGACGTCGCGGAGCCGCTCGTGGCGAGCATCGCGCGATGTCGGGCCTCGGCGATCGCCCCCGACCACGCCGCCGGCTCGAGCACGTCGAAGACCGAGCGTCGGGAGCCGATCTCGAGGACCAGCCGCGCCCGCGCCCACCGTCCCTCGCGGACCGAGGCGTGCCGGAGCGATCCGAGCGGATGGTCGAGCACGAGGTCGACCTCACGTCCCTGCACGAGGTCCCGGACGAGCCCCCGGGAGCCGGGCGCCTCGAAGATGAGCCTCTCCGTCGTGAGATAGAGCACACCCGGGCGGCGTCGGTCGGAGCCGTCCGAACCCCGTTCGAGGACCGCGTAGGCGCTCCGCACGATCGTCTCATGCGGGCCGAGCAGCGTAGCGCCTCACCTCTTCGTCCCAAGGGCCCGCGAGAGCCGAGACCCGGGGTCCGGACCTCTCGAGCTAACCGCTCGTTCCACGGACGCGGTTCTGCTCATCGAGCCAGCGACGCAGGGGCGCGAAGTACTCGAGAAGGCCCCGCGCGTCCATCCGGCGTTCTCCCGTGACGGCCTCGAGCGCCGCGGGCCATTCGTGCTCGGCGCCCATCGTGAGCATCGCCCCGAGGCGGCGACCGGCCTCCTTCGAGCCGTAGATCGAGCCCCGATGGATCGGTCCGTCGAAGCCGGCGGCGCGGACGAGCGCGCGGTGGAACTGGAACTGGAGGATGTGGGCGAGGAAGTACCGGAGGTACGGAACGTTCGCGGGGACATGGTACTTGGCCCCCGCATCGAACTCCTCGTCCGGCCGGGGCTGGGGAGGAGCCACTCCCTGGTACTTCCGCCGGAGCTCCCACCAGGTGCGGTTGTAGTCGGCGGGGGCGATCCTTCCCGCGAAGACCTCCCACCGCCACTTGTCGATGAGCAGGCCGAACGGAAGGAACGCCACCTTCTCGAGCGCCCGTCCCAGCAGATACCCGAGGTCGTTGCGCTCGGGCGGCCGCTCCTTGAGGAGCCCGATCTTCACCAGGTAGTCGGGGGTGACGGAGAGCGCGATCGTGTCCCCGACCGCCTCGTGGAAGCCGTCGTGGGCGCTCTCGCGGAAGAGGAACGGCTGGTGGCCGTACGCCCTCTGGTAGTAGTTGTGGCCGAGCTCGTGGTGGATCGTGTGGAAGTCGTCCCCCGTGATCTCGATGCACATCTTGATCCGGAGGTCGTTGACGAAGTCGAGATCCCAGGCGCTCGCGTGGCAGACGACCTCGCGGTCCCGCGGCCGCACGAGCATCGACCGCTCCCAGAAGGAACCGGGAAGGGGATCGAAGCCGAGCGAGACGAAGAACCGCTCGGCGTACCCGACCATCTCTTCGGGGGTCGTACCGCGGTCGACGAGGAGCTTCGTGAGGTCGACCGACCCCCCGTCGTCCGGAGGCGCGACGAGCGGGTAGATCCCTTCCCACGACTGGGCCCACATGTTGCCGAGCAGGTGCGCGGGGATCGGCCCGGTCGACCCCACGCGATCGTCTCCGTAGACGTCCCGGAGGCGGCCCCGGACGTAGGTGTGGAGCGCCTCGTAGAGCGGGCGGATCTGCTCCCAGAGACGGTCGACCTCGCGCGCGAGCTCGTCCGGAGGAAGGTCGTACTTCGAGCGCCACATCGCCCCGGTGTCCGCGAACCCGAGCTCACGCGCCCCGCGGTTCGCGAGGTCGACGTACCGCTCGAACTCGGGACGGATGACCCGGCCGACCTCATGCCAGCCGGTCCAGACATCCTCGAGGAGCTTCGGGTCCCGGCTCTCGCTGAGCAGCCGGGAGAGCCCCTGGAGGTCCAGCGGCTCGCGCTGGCCGGACGGGGTGTGCCGTCGTCGAGCGTAGTGCCCCTGCATCGAGGTGATGAGCCGGGTCAGCTCCGAGGCGAGCGCGGGATCCTCGGGCGCGAGCACGGTAAGGGAGAGCGGGAGGAGTCGCGCCTTGCGCGCCTCCGCCGGAGTGAGCCGGCTCGTCGGGAGCCGGCCCGCCTCGCGGGCAAGGTGGACGGTCGTCGCGATGAGACGGGCAAGCGCCGAGGAGGAGAGCGCCTCCGTGTCGGAGTTGATGTACGTCGCGTAGACCCAGTCCGCCTGCTGCGCCTCGATCGCGGCGACGAGGAGCTGGTCCTCGGCCGACCGGAGGAAGCGGGTCGGGTCGTCGATCGATTCGGTCTCGAGCACGGCGGTCTGTTCGTGAGAGAGGAGGTCGACTTAACAGTCCTTCGCAGGGTCGGGTCCGTGGTCCTCGGGGCGTCTTCAAGGCCCCGAAGCCGCCCCTCGAGCGACCTCTTGCCCCGGTCAGCCCTTTGTCCGCCGCCCTGCTTCCGTTAGGGAAGAGCCTTCGGACCCCTAGATTTCCACTGCAGGTCCGGCCTTTATGTATGACGCACGTCTGACACAGCTCGACAGGCCGTGTCGGACATACCGCCGGGCTGGGCCGAGCTCCTCGCCGCACCTCTCGGGCCGGAGCGCCCCCCGGACGCTCCTCTCGCGGCGCTCCCGTGCTTCTACGGCCTCGATCGCGGGCCCTCGCGCCCCTTCCTCGCCTTCTCCCTGGAGTCGCTCGGGGAACTCTGATGGCCCCCCGGCGCCAGGCTCGGACTGCGCCGGAACCTGTGCGGGCCCCTTCTCCCCCTGCCCGGCTTCCCGGTGTCTCCCTCGGAGTGGGGGAGCCTCGCGGTTACGGGATCCGACCCCGTCTCTCGCTCGAGGCCGCGGCGGCGTTCGCGACGTACGTCGATTCGGCTCGCGCCCGGGCGGCGATCGAGGGGCGAACGCTCGTCTACACGGTGCGCTGGGGCTAGTTCCGCGCGTCCTCTCCCCCCGCAGGGGGCGTCCCCTCGCGGCGCGCGCTCGGTCGCGTAGGCCGGCCGGGGCGGTCGGAGCCGCCCGAGACGGACGCGATCCCGGCCTTCGAGAGCGTGTCGGCCCGGCTGTTCTCCGATCTTGGCACCCAGACGAACTCCACCTTCGAGAACTCCTGCACGAGCTGGACGAGACGCTCGTGGTAGGGTTCGAGATGCTCCGCCCGCACTTCGTACTCGCCCGTCATCTGGCGGATGACGAGCTGGCTGTCCCCGGTGACGACGACCTCCCCAGCGTACTCCCGGCGCCGGAGCCATTCGAGGGCGGAGATCGCCGCGACGTACTCGGCCACATTGTTGGTCGCGCGCGGGTGACCGGGAGGGACAGCGGCCCCGGCTTCCTCGTGGTAGAGGCCCGGCCCCTCGACCGTGAACCCGTAGGCCGCGACACGAAGGCCCCCCACGGTCTCGCAGGCGCCGTCGAAGTGAACATGGACCGGGCCCGGGGCGACCGTGGCGATGCCTCGCGGGAGGTCGCGGTCGTCCCGGGGACGGCTCATCGCATTTGGCTCCGGGGCAGGCGCAGCGGCGGGGGAACGATCGGGCGCACGAGGTGGGGGCAGTTGCAGAACGCTTCGACCCGGGCGCACCTCGGGCACGTCGGGCGGTCGAGGACCTGACCGAGGGGCCGTCCGCACGTCCGGCAATCGCGGGCCCGAGCGCAGCGGGGGCACTGGGCGAGGTCCGCGGTGATGATCGACCGGCAGTAGCGGCAGTGGACGGGGGTGTTCGGGTTCACGCGGCGGGGCGCGGCGACCGGCAGCACGGCCTCCGCCGCGCGAATCTCCGCCTCGTCCGGGTTGCCGAACGTCCCGGTGACCGTCGTCTGGTTCGGGTCCACGCTGACCGCGCCGATCAGGATCACGACGAGCCCGATCGGCACGACGAGCAGGCCCGCGATCTGCTCGTAGTCGAACTCCTCGCGCCCGAGGACGGCGAGCGGGAACGAGAGGAGCGCGATCCCGGCGACGACGATGCCGACCCCCACCATGGCGATCGAGCGGTTCATCGGGGGCGGTCCTCGTCCTCGGCGTAGTAGCGGCCTTCCCCCTGATAAACGGGTAGGCGGGAACGGCGTGCTCCCGCGACTTTTTCTCGAGACCGCGCTTCCCCGGGACCATGCCGAACCCGCTCGTCACCCTGCGCACGACCCTCGGCGACGTCCGCCTCGAGATCTACCGCGACCGGGCCCCGAAGACGGCGGAGAACTTCCTCGGCCTGACCCGGAAGGGGTTCTACACCGGTCTCACGTTCCACCGGGTGATCCCGGGCTTCATGGTCCAGACCGGGTGCCCGAAGGGAGACGGCACCGGGGGGCCCGGCTACACGATCCCGGACGAGTTCGGACCGGGCCTCCGTCACGACGGGCCGGGCGTGGTCTCGATGGCCAACGCCGGACCGAACACGGGCGGCAGCCAGTTCTTCATCACGCTCGTTCCGACCCCCTGGCTCGACGGGAAGCACGCCATCTTCGGCCACGTCCGGTCCGGCCAGGACGTGGTCGAGAAGATGGCCGCGGTCCCCCGCGACGCGCACGACCGCCCGCGGAGCCCGGTCCGCATCGTCGAAGCGGTGGCCACGGGCGGCTAGGACGATCGTGGGTCGGCCTCGCAAGCCTCCCGCTCGCGCCCCCGGTCGACCTCGTCCCCCCGCGGGCCGACCTCGGTTGCGAGGTGGAGCCGGGGTGACTCGAGGTTCCGACTACAGGGTCCGGGCGTACCGGCCCCGCGACTTCCGCGCGGTGACGCACCTTTGGGTGAGGACCGGGATCCGTCGGGGACCGTCCGACCGGAGGAACGAGCTCGACCTCGCCCGTCGCCGCGATCCGGATCTCTTCCTCGTCGCCGAGCACGGCCGCACGGTCGTGGGGGTGGTCCTCGGCCGTTTCGACGGTCGGCGCGGCTGGATCAACCACCTCGCGGTCGATCCCCGACACCAGGCCCGGGGCCTGGGCGCATGGCTCGTCCGTCAGGTGGAACGTCGGCTGGCTCGAAAGGGGTGCCTCAAGGTGAACCTCCACGTCGAGCCGGCGAACGAGAACGTCTGCGCGTTCTACCTGCGCCAGGGCTACGCCCGAAGGGAGCTCATCTTCCTCGAAAAGTGGCTGCGCCCCGGGTAGCCTTCCGCGGGCCGGCCGCGGCCCTTCCCGTTCCAATGCTCCCAGCGCCCATTTGCTCGGGCTCGGTGGAGCGCCGTCGTTACCCCGCGCCGCCCCGGTTCGGATCGGCAGGCTCGACGTCTTCCCCCGAAGGCCCCCGTGCGGTCGTCTCCTGCTCCGGCGGCGGGAGGGACGATCCCGCCAGGAGCGAACGGTCCGCGACCCCCGACGGGCCGTGAACAGGGTTGCACAGAGGGCCCTTTATCCGCGGGGGTGGTGAAGCCTTCGTGCCTCGGAACCGTCGGCTGGCCGCGGTCATGTTCACCGACATCGAGGGCTACACCTCCTTGACCCAGTCGAACGAGGCTGGGGCCCTTCACCTCCTCCAGGAGCAGGAGCGACTGGTCCGTCCGCTCCTCGCGACCCATCGCGGACGCAAGGTGAAGTCGCTCGGCGACGGGCTCCTAGTGGAGTTCCCCGACGCGCTCGACGCGGTCGAGTGCGCGGTCGACCTCCAGCGACAGGTCCAGGAACGCAACACGCGTGACGCCGCCCGTCCCCTCCGGCTCCGCATCGGCATCCACCTCGGGGACATCCAGCGCCGGGGCACGGACATCCTCGGGGACGCCGTCAACATCGCCTCGAGGGTCCAGGCGCTCGCGGAGCCCGGGTCCGTCTGCTTCTCGGCCCAGGTCTACGATCAGGTCCGCAACAAGGTCCCCTACCAGCTCGAGAAGCTGGGACCGAGGACGCTCAAGGGCGTCCATGAGCCGGTCGACCTCTACCGCGTCGTCCTCCCGTGGGTCCGTCCTCCGGCCGCGGAGAGGTCGCCGGAGCTTCCCCGGCTCGCGGTGCTTCCGCTCGCGAACATCAGTCCGGACCCCCAGGACGCCTACTTCGCCGACGGCCTCACCGAGGAGCTCATCTCCGTGCTCTCGAACATCCAGGGCCTTCGGGTCATCTCGCGTACGTCCGTCAACCAGTACCGGGGGACCGCGAAACCGATCGCGCAGATCGGCTCCGAGCTCGGCGTGAGCACCGTCCTTGAGGGGAGCGTTCGGAAGGCCGGCAACCAGCTCCGCATCGCCGTCCAGCTCATCGACGTCCCGAGCGACGCGCACCGGTGGTCGCAGACCTACGACCGCACGCTCGAGAACGTCTTCGCGATCCAGGCGGAGGTCGCCGAGCAGACCGCGAAGGCGCTCAAGCTCGAGCTCCTGCCGACCGAGCGCGAAGCCCTCCAGGAACGCCCGACCACCAACCTCCGCGCCTACGAAGCCTACCTGCGGGGGATCCAGGTGTACCGTCACTTCCTCGAGTCGGAAGACTCGAAGACCGACCTCGCGATCGGCTACTTCGAGGAGGCGATCCGGGCCGACCCGGGGTTCTCCGCGGCGTACTCGTACCTCGGGACCTACCTCATCAGCGTCATGGGGATCAGCCGGCCGGGCCGCGAGGTCTTCCCCCGGGCCCGCGAGCTGATCGCGAAGGCGCTCGAGCTCAACCCCAACTCCTCGGACGCCCACACCGCGGCCGGGAACCTCGCGATGCAGGCGGACCTCGACTGGAAGCGCGGCGAGGTGGAGTTCCGGCGGGCGATCGAGCTCAATCCGAGCAGTTCGGTCGCCCACTTCTGGTACGGCAACCTCCTCTGTCCCCTCCAGCGGTACGAGGAGGCGACCCGCGAGTTCGACCTCGCGGTCGAGCTCGATCCGCTCTCCTTTGCTCCCCGGCTGAGCCAGGCGACCACGTGCCGCTTCACGCGGCCGGCCGAGGTCGCGATCGCGCTCTCGGAGAAGCTCCTCGAGGACTTCCCGACGAGCCCGACCGCGCGTGGGGTCCTCGCCTGGGCGTATGCCCATGCGGGACGCCTCGAGGACGGTCTTCGGACGATCGAACCGCTCGCCGGCGCGCCCGACTGGCACACGCGCACGGTCCGTGCCGGGTTCCTCGCCTCGGTCGGTCGGACCGAGGAGATCCGGGCGATGCTCGCGGAGTACGAGCGAGACCCCGGGGCCCACTACGTTCCCGCGCACGTCCTCGCGGAGGTGTACGCCGAGCTCGGTGAGGACGAGAAGGCGCTCTCGGTCCTCGAGCGGGACTTCCGGGAAGGGGACCGAACGTTCTGGGCGTGCTATCAGTCCGAGGAGTTCGGCCGGCTCCGCTCTCACCCTCGGTTCATCGAGCTGCTCCGCTCGGCGGGCCTGCCGACCTCACCGCCCCCGCATCGCGGACCGATCCCGGCCCGGCTGCCCTCGTAGGAACGGGGCTCCCGGGAGCGCCGACGGTTCGGATCGTGGTCCCCGATATCCGCGAGGACCGGAGGCTTCGGGGGACTCCCGGGTTCGTGCGCTATCCGACCACGAACGCGCCGTACATGTCGCTCGAGGCGTGGTCCGGGTAGGAACAGAGGTACCAGAACTGGCCCGGAGCGGCCGTGGTGAACCACATCGTCTGGGACCAGTACGATCCCCCCTGCGGCGCTCCCATCATCGAGGTCCCCCACATCCCCGAGGAGCCGCCCATCATCCCCCCACCGCTCATCATCGGGTACGCCCCGTACGGCGGAGCCCTCGTCGTGAGGACCCAGCTGTGGTCCTCCGACGGGTCGAGGTTCACGACATGGATCGTCACCGGGATCCCGCTCGGCACGTGCACGGCCGGGTTCACGAGCCCGTTCACGACGAACTCAAGATCATGGTCGGACGGGGACATCTCGACCAGGAGGTCCGGCGTGTGCACGTCGACCCACACCGTGTCGTTCCCCGGGAACGTGGCAGCGCTCGACCCCGAGAGATTCTGCCAGTCCTCTACCGCCGCGGGTGAGACCAGCGCCGGCGTGGACAGACGGACCTTCACGAACGGGGCGGACCCGGCTCCGGAGAGCCAGACGGCCAGCAGGACGACCGCGACCGAGAGCCCCACCGCCACGGCAAGCCCCGCGACGAACCTTGGACCGGAGAACGGTCGACGCGTCCGGGGAAGCCGGCGTGGACGGGCCCGGCCCCGGAGGAACTCCTCCCTTGAGATCCGCCCGCTCGCGTAGCGAACCTCCCAGTTGTGGTATCGAGGGTCGTCGCCCATGGCTCCGTTGGACGCCCCACCTCGACGGCGGACGAATAAAGCACGCCGTCACCCCCGGTTCACCTCGTCCCCATAACCCCCGTCCCGCCAGCCCTTTCCGGGCCGCCGCCGAGGGGGCAGGACGCGAGGTTTGTCGCCCGGTTTACCAGACAGGTATTACCACTGTGACCCCTGTGTTGAAGCGCTCGACGCTTTCACGTCGATCCCGAGCATGATCCCCCCGGTCGCCGAGCCCGCTACGGGCTGAAAGGTGCCTCGCGAGGCTACGATGGCGTTCCTACGGCCTCGTCTCCGCGGGAGCTTCCTCGCGCTCCTCGTCGCCGTCTCCGTGCTCGTTCTCGCCCTCCCCGCGGGCACCCCGGTCCGGAGCTGCACCTCCGCCGTCTTGGACGCTACCACGATCGATCTCATGGCCTCCAGCCCGGGCCACTGCACCTGTGAGCTCATGCTCCCCGGGTCGTTCCGGACCTCGAACGCGGGAAGGACCTCGGATCCCGCGTCGGTCCTGCCAGCCTCTCCCGGATCCGCGGGCGCCCCCCGGTACGCCGCGGCCGCGGCCCCGGCGGTGCCGGCCCCCGAGCGCGGTCCCGCGAACCTCGCGGACCGGTCGGCCGACGCACGCTCGGCGACCGCTCCCGGGGCGCCGCCGGGAGGTCCGTCCGGCGGAGGCGCCGGGGACTCGGACGGCTCAGCTTCGTCCGAAGCGAGCGGGCTTCCGGGTGCGCCCGCGGCGCCTTCCCTGTTCGCCCTGCTGGCCGTCGTTCTGCTCTATTCGAGGTTAGGCCCGGCCGAGCTCCACGGATCGGAGAGCCGCCGGCGGCTCGTGGACGAGGTGTCGGCCCACCCCGGGATCACTTTCTCCGAGCTCCGGTCATCCCTCGGGCTCGCGAACGGCGTCCTGAGCTACCACCTCGGCGTGCTGGAGCGAGAGAACGCCCTCCGGTCGCTCCGGCTCGCGGGCCGACGCCGGTACGTCGCGACGGGCGCTACCGTCCCCGGGCTCGACGACCTCCTGCCCCTCCGGCAGCGGGCGATCGTCCGGGCCCTCGCGAGGTCGCCCGGACTCTCCCAGTCCGGGCTCGCCCGACGGCTCGACCTCGGGCGGCAGACCGTCTCGAAGGGGGTCCGACGCCTGGTCGAGCAGGGCATCCTCGCGCGGGATCCCCACGGGTCGAGGGACCGCTACAGGGTCGCATCCCCCGACCTCGCCGGAACACCCTGGAGGACCGGATGAAATGACCGATTGGAATCGGGTCGAGAAGCTTCGGAGAAAGGGCTACACGTGGGACGAGATCGCGCGCGACCCGGGGGTCGGCTTCCGGTCGGACCCAGGCACCTCGCCGGGCCGCGCCCTCAAGACGCTCCACCGAGAGCGCCGGAACCCGGGGTCGGGCGCGCGACCGTCGGGGGGCGCCGCCCGGCACCGGTCCGCAGGTTGGTCGGGGACGCGGCTCGCGATCCTGGGGGGGGTCTTCGTGGTGCTCGCCGTACTGGTGATCGTCGTCGGGCCGTACTTCCAGAGGCTCGACGCCCCGGGCAACTGGGTTGGCCGCACGGCCCCGGACTTCACGCTCTCGAGCACGAACGGCACGTCGTTCACCCTGAGCGCGGACCGGGGGCACACGAACGTGCTGCTGTTCTTCAACGAGGGTCTCAGCTGCTACCCGTGCCTCCAGCAGATGATCTCCCTCGACCAGGACGCGAACGAGTTCCACCAGCAGGGGGTGACGATCGTCCAGATCACGGGGAACTCGCTCTCCGACCTCACGACCTGGGCGAGATCGAGCGGGATCGCGCACACGATGATCCTCGCCGACCCGACGCTCAAGGTCAGCAACGCCTACGACACCACGGGCGCCTCGGTGAGCATGATGCCGGGCGTCGCGCCCGGCCACTCGTTCTTCCTCGTCGACCGGTCGGGGACCGTGCTCTGGCGCGCCGACTACGGACCGACCGACATGTCGGTCCCGGACAGCCAGATCCTCCAGGCGGTCGTCACCGCCCTCGGGAGCTGAGAGGCAATGGGCCGCGAGGTCGTCCTGCTGACCCAGGCCGGATGCAACCCCTGCCGCCGGGTCCATCGCCTCCTGGACGAGCTGAGGACCGCGATCCCCGACCTCGAGGTGCGTGAGGTCGCCTTCGATTCCGACGAGGGGCTCGAGCTCGCGACCGCGAACTCGATCCTGTTCCCGCCCGCCGTCTTCGTGCGGGGAAGGCTCGTCGCGAGGGGCCGCATCCATCCCGAGCCCCTGCGCGAAGCGATCGTCACGGCCGTGGGGGGGGCGCCGACGCCATGAGCCTCGCCTTCTTCGCCGCCTCGCTGATCGTCGCGTTCCTCGCGGGCGTGGTCGCGCTCGCGATGCCCTGCTGCTTCAGCGTGCTGCTGCCCGCCTACGTCGCGAAGTCGTTCGACCGGGTACGGGGTCGGCTCAAGATGACCGGGATCTTCACGGCCGGCCTCGCGACGATCCTCCTGCCGATCGGGCTCGGCGCCGACGCGCTCACCACGTTCCTCGGGCTCAACCACCCGCTCCTCTTCATGCTCGGCGGCGCGTTCATGATCGTCCTCGGCCTCCTCGCCCTCTGGGGAATGGAGCTCCTCCCCTCCGCCCGCCTCTCCGTCGATCTCGAGCGACGCGATGTCCCCTCGGTCTACGCGCTCGGGGTCTTCTCGGGGGTGGCGAGCTCGTGCTGCGCGCCCGTGCTCCTCGGGATCGTCGTCCTCACCTCGGTCTCGGGCAGCCTGCTCGCGGCGGGGGCGATCGGCCTCGCCTACGTGCTCGGCATGGTCTTCCCGCTCCTGGTCGCGGCCACGCTCTGGGACCGACGCGAGCGCCGGGGCGCGGAGCTCTTCCGGGGCCGCCTGCTCTCGTTCCACCTGGGCCGCGCGGAGTGGGAGGTCCACTCCTCGAAGCTCATCGCGGGGGGCCTCTTCATCGGGATGGGCGTGGTGACCGTGCTCCTCGGCACCCTGGACCGGATGATCGCGGTCCCAGGTTCGCAGCTGCTCGGGATCTACCAGGTCGCGCTCGAGCGTGCGCTCACCGCGGCGCTCTCGACGCCCCTCGGTCAGTTCCTCCTCGCCCTCGTGGTCGCGGGAGGGGTCGGAGCCGCGCTCCTCGGCTTCGTGGCCCGACGACGCTCCCGGGTCACCGGCGACGACCTGCGCCCAACGGCCGCCGAGGTCTCCGGCAACGAGCCCTGAACACCACCCCCCGCCACGGACCGGTGCACGCGCGAGGCACCTACTCCGGGCCCGGAGGAGCCCCGCGGACGGGTCCGCCTACGGCGGGGGGCGCGGCTCCTCCGGCCGACGGATCCACACCGCGGCCGCGGCGATGCCCGCGAGGGGACCGGGGTCGTGGGACGGTCCGGCTTCGGCGACCGACAGCAGGAAAGCGGTGAGAGCGCCCGTCGCGGAGGGAGGTCCCTCGGGAGCGACCACGAACGCCCCGCACGCGCTCAGCATCGAGATGTAGGCAAGATCGACGCCGTAGTTGCCGCTCTTCAACGGGCCCGAGCCGCCGGTCCAGCAGGTCGGGGTCCGGCACCGGGCCGACGCGGTGAGCGTCACCGATCCGCCAAGCGGCGCGGTCGCGCGCTGCCCTCCGAGCAGGCAGGTGCCGCCGTTGGTCACGGTGCAACGCACCGTCGAGGAGCTGGTCTCCGGGAAGGAGACCTGGAATCTCCCCTGACAGCCGGAGGGGCCCGAGGCCCTGGCGCAGGCGAACGCCGGCAGGGCCCCGGCGTAGCGCCACCGGGGTTCGCCCCAGGCGCAGAACGCTGGATTGTGCGAGCGGATCGTCCCGGGCGGGCCGCAGACGATGAGCATCGTCGCCCTCTGGGCGACGTGCGTCCCTGATGTGCCGTGGTAGAGGAGGACGAGGGTGACGTTGCCCTCCCGAACGGTGGTCGAAGGGACCGCGAGCAGCGAGAGGACGTACCCTTCGCCCGGGGTCGGGCGTCCGGTCGGCGCGCAGGGTGCCGCGGGCGTCGGGGAACAGGCGTTCGAGGCGGTCGCGGTCACCGTTTCCCCGAGGAGGTCCTCGCCCTGGACCGTCACGACGTCGGACTCCGCGACCGACGTGAGGTCGGTGAACGAGAACATCATCGAGCTACCGGCCGCGAGCGAGCCGCCCGCGTAGCTGTGGCCGAGGGTGTCGGAGACTTCGACCAGGAGGGCCGTGTCCCCGAGGTTCGTGACCACCACCGTCCAGGCGACGCCGCCCGGTCCGCCCCGGCAGCCGCAGCTCGCCCCGATCGCGGGGTGGAGGATCTCTACGCTCGCCGTCGAGGTCGCCGGGCCGACGGTGTTCCCGAGACTGTCGAGGCCGGTGGCGTTCACCGTGTCGTTCGACTCGGCCCGCGGGTCCGCGGCCGCAATCGTGTAGTGTCCGGTGCAGACCATCGAGGTCCCCGACGCGAGCGAGGAGCTCGGGCACGCGAGTCCGCCGGCCCGGGAATCGATCGCCACGATCCCGCCGAGATCGCTGTCCCCGTTGTCCGTGACGGTCGCGCTGATGTTGATGACGCGGCTCGCCAGGTCGGAGACCAAGGTCGGGCTCACGACGGCCGTCACCGAGATCCCGGGATGGATCACGCGAACGCTCGCCGACGCGAGGGCCGGACCGATCGTCCGCCCCGCGGCGTCCTGCCCCGTCGCGCTCGCGGTGTCGTTTGAGAAGAGGTAGGTCACGCCCGCCGGGATCGTGTACGAGCCCGTGCAGGTGGTCGAAAGCCCGGGCCCGAGGACCCCGGTCGCACACACAAGCGCGCCGGCGAGCGAGTCGTCCACGCTGAGGTCGAAGAGGTTCGAGGTCCCGGGGTTCGAGGCCTCGACCGTCACGCCGATCGTCTCCGAGACGAGGTTCGAGACCTCGGTCGGGGTCACGGTCTTTACGATCTCGAGCTGCGGTTCCCCGGCGAGAAGTCGCGAACCGGCGGGAGGGGCGCCGCCGGTGCCGGGGGCCAGCGCGAGCAAGACCGGAACGGCCACGAGCGAACTCGCGAGGCCGGCGAACAGGACGGCAAGGAACCGTTGTTCGCGACGCATGCGGACTCTCGGCGGGTCCGCTCAACGCCGAATTGTACTTACCCCTTCTTGCGCATCGGCCCCGCACCGGCCGGTCAGAACCCCGTCGCCCGCGAGAGGGGACGGCGGCGGCGGTCCGCTCGCCCGCGCGCCTCCTCCGGGGGGCGACTCCTACCGGGCCGAGGGATCCGCAACGCTCACCGCGTGGATCCCCGGGAACTGGAACGGCACGAGCTTCCAGGACCTTCCCGCGTCCGGGCTCACGAAGAGCTGTCCCGTGGTCGTTCCGATGTAGATGCCGGCCGGATCGAGCCCGTCCGTGGCGATCCCCTCCCGTTGCACACCGAAGTGGCCGGGGAACGCCTTCGGCGAGAGGAGCTTGCGCCACTTGCGGGTCTTGTCGTTCCACTCGTGGACCTGGAAGTGGCCCTCGCCGGTGACGCGGGCCTTTCCGTCGAGGCGCACGAAGTACGCCTTCCCCGGGGCCGAACTCGGCGCGGCGACGCAGAAGCCGAAGTCGTCCCCAAGGGGCTTGCCGATCCGCGTCCAGTGGTCCATGCGGTCGTGCGAGACGTACATCCCACCGTGGTCCTGGCGGTAGAACGTGTCGGGGTCCGCCGGGTCGATCGCCACGTGATGGACGCACTGCCCGGTTTCGGGGTGCTTGTTCGGCAGGAACGGTGCCTCGACCCCCCGGTTCGTCGGCGTCCAGCTCCCTCCCCCGTCCTCGCTGCGGAACGTGCCCACGGACGACATGCCGATGTAGAGGCGGTGGGGCTCCCGCGGGTCGAGCAGGATCGTGTGCAGGCACGCTCCCCCTGCGCCCGGGGCCCACTGGTCCCTCGAGGGATGGTGGTTGATGCTGTCGATCGGTTCCCAGCTGCCCCCGAGATCGCGGCTGCGGAAGAGCAGGTGCGGGTCTGCGCCGAGGAGGAGGGTCTCCGGCTCCTCGGGCAGCCCGGGCTCGATGTGCCAGACGTTGTTGAGCGGCCTCGGCACCGGCGTGGTCGGATCGTCCTCGTTGAACATCGGCTTGCGGTCCTTGCCGCCCGGCGTCAGGGGGGTCGCGATCTCCTCCCACTTCTTGCCCCAGTTCCGGGAACGCTGGACCATCGGGCCCCAGAAGCCGCTGTTGACGGCCGCGTAGAGGTCCCCCGGGTGGCGCGGGTCCGCGACCACGTGGAAGACATCGCTCCCCTCATGGGCGACCGGCCCGACCTTCCACGATCGGCGACGGGAATCTCCCTCGACGATGTACGTTCCCTTCCGAGTCCCCACGAGGATCCTCAGCTTCTTGTCACGTGCCATCTGCGCGCCCTCCCGACTAGCCCCCCGCAATCGAGTGGAGGATATCTACGGTTCGGGACCCGGGCAGCGGGGTCGCGAGCCCGGTCGTCCCGCTGACATCCTGCCCGTCCACGAAGACCCGCACGTACCGCCGCAGGTGGCCGGTCTCGTCCCGAACCTTGAACCGGAACCGGGGGTACCGGCGTTCCAGCTCGTCCATGAGCTGGTCGAGCGAATCGGCCTCGACCTTCTCGTGGCCCGGAAGCCCGAACTCCCGCAGCCAGCTGTCGAGGTGCACTTCGTGCATGGGCCTGGCGCCCAAGGGAGGCGAGGGTCATGAAGGGGCCGGGTCGCCCGGTCCGGCGGGGCGTTGTCTCGGTTCGGTCGACCACGATCGGAGCTGTTGCGTTCGAGGTGGGGACCGTTTCTTCAAAGGGGTCTCCCAGACTTATGAGAGGACGTCTTTGCGGGATGCCACCGCCGCGGGGCGTGACGTAACGATTAAGGCGTGACAGACCTTGACAGGGAGGGTCGGCGGGAGGGGTCACGCGGCTTCCGATTCCCATCGCGGTCCATCGTGCCTCACGGCGGTCCCCCGCGGGGTCGTTCGAGGGTCGGTGATGGGGGCCGTCCCGGGGAAACGAGGGGGAAGACTGATCTCCGGAACGACCGTTCGCTGTCTCCTGAGCGGCCTGCTGGCACTCACCATCCTCGCTTCGTCGTCAGTTCCCTCCCATGAGGCGGCACCGGCTCCTCCGGCCCTCGCGAGACCGGGGCTGACCCCTCCGGAATTGCCCCCTTCGGCGCCCCCGGGCCCGTCTCCGTCAACGAGCCGGGCACCCACCATCGTCCCGGGTTGGCCCTCGGCGGAAGGTCCCCCGGCGCCGGAGAGCCTCGCGCCGACGACCCTTCCCGCCTCCTCTCCGGCGAATGTCCCGGTCGCCGTGCCCTGCAACGTTTCGGATACGATGAACGCTGAGATCCAGCAGGCCTACGACGCGGCGAACAGCGTCCTCTACGAGGCCTGGATCGGGTGCCTCGGGATCGGGTTCTCGCGATCGCTCGACGGAGGTGCCACCTTCCAACCGGCGTTCAGCCTTCCGGTGAGCACAACCCCCGACTTCAGCTGGGACCCGGCGATCGCGCTCGCGCCGAACGGGACCGTCTACGTGTCGTACATGGTCCACACCTCCGGACCATCGATCACCTCGAACGACTCCCCGGTCGTAGCCTGGTCCTACGATCATGGCGTCACGTTCTCGGGCTTCGCGTTCGTTTCCCCCCCGAGCTCGACCGTCTTCGGCGACCGCGATTTCCTGGCGGTGGCTCCCAACGGGACCGTCTACGTCACCTGGAACGAAGCCCCCGTCAACAGCGAGGTCCAGATCGCGTGCGCGCCGGGAGGCAGCTGCTACTACTCCGCGGGGGACTTCAACATCGTCCTCTCGAGTTCCAGCGACGGAGGACGCACCTGGGCGGTGCCCACCCCGGTCTCCCCGGACTGGCCCAACGGGGGAGCGCTTGCGGCGCCGCTCCTCGTCGAGCCGAACGGGACGATCGACCTCGTCTACGAGGACTACAACATCACCGACCCTACCCTCCACACTCTCGGATGGGGGTACGACTACTTCGTTCGGTCGACGGATGGGGGCCGGACGTGGAGCTCGCGCGTCCTGCTCTCCCCCTCCCCGAGTCCGAACACCGAATGGTGGATCAACGGGGCCCTGTCGCGCGACGACGGAGGCACGCTCTATGCGGGCTTCACCACCGAGACCCTCTCGGGGGCGGACCAGCCCCAGCTGGCGTTCTCCTCGAACGACGGCGCCTCCTGGACGCTGCTGGACGTCGGCGCCCCCGTGGCGCCTCCGTACGCCACGATCATGGTCACGCCGGCCGGCGGTCCCTCGGGGGAAGCGTTGGTCGGTTGGATGACGAACGACACGCTCACCGGAGGCTGGAGCACGTACGTCCAGACGTTCGTCGTGGGCACGGAGCGGTTCTCCTCGCCCGAGCTCGTGTCGGACCGGTTGGGGTGGCCGGGCTACTGGGTGGGCGACACGATCGGCGTGACCTACCTCGGGAACACCTCGTGGGCCGTCAGCTGGACGTACGGGACCTACTGGGGGGAGTACCAAGGTAAGCAGGTCGTGCTTCCCGAGGTGTTCGAGGCCCCGGTCTCGACCCCTCTTTCCACCCTCTACAGCGTCGTGATCCAGGAGAGCGGGCTGTTCGGCGGGGTCGGGTCCGCCTACCCCCTCTGGTCGGTCGAGCTCAACGGGCATCTCCGCCGTTCGTTCGCATCCAACCCCGTGAGCTTCTCCGTGGCGAACGGATCCTACAGCTTCTACCCGATCGCGCCGTGCTACCGGGTCGCTCCCTTGAACCTCACCGTGAACGGCTCGAGCATCGCAGCGTCCGTCACTTTCGCCCCCTCGGCCTGCCGGTCCCTCGACCTCGTCGAGGTCGGACTGCCCGCCGGAGTGACCTGGTCGGCCACCGTGAGCTGGTGGTTCTGGTCGAACGCATCCGCGAGCGGCGTCGTCCCGAGCTCCGGATCCTCGATGCTCGGCTTCGGGTCGTTGAACGGGACGGTCTCCTTCCGGATCCAGGCGCCTTCGGGCTACGGCGTCGCGAGGGTGACCGGACCGGCCCTGACGAGCTTCTCCGCCGTGACGGTGAACGCCGCGTCGACCTCCGCCACGAAGGTCGTGGTCCACTTCGGAGCGCTCCAGCCGGTGAGCTTCGCGGAAACAAGGACCTCGAGCTGGCCGGGCCTCCCGAACGGATCGACCTGGAACGTCACGCTCTTCCCGACCCAGCGAGGGGAGGACCCGAGCGTCCTGTCCGCCAGCACGAACGGTTCCTCCGTCGGCTGGTCCCTACCGCGAGGAACGCACTACCGTTTCCTGGTCACGAAGAGCCCGGAGTATCGCGCCGCGCCGTTCCACGGAGCGCTCGGGGTGGGCGGTAAGCCGGTGGTGAAGCCCGTCAAGTTCCGGCCGTTCACGGGAACGATCAAGTTCAAGGACGCCTCGCACACCCTCGGAACGAGCTGGTACGTCAATCTCACCGGGCCGTGGAACCTGAGCCTCAGCGGGGCGACCGCGAAGTTGAGGGCGAAGCTGATCAATGGGACGTACGGCTACGCTGCCCAGGTCCGGGGGGGTCCGGTGGTCACCGGGACGTTCACGGTCGTGGCCCCGCTAGGTCAGGTAATCGAGCTCTCGCTGACGGCACCCGTCCCGAAGCGCTCCGGCCCTTCTCTCGGGGGGCTCGGGAATGACGTTGCCCTGACCGCGTGCTACACTACCCTCGGCCCGCGAACCGTGGCCCGCCTCGACCCCTGAGGGGCGCGGGCGTTCGACGTTCCCGTCCCGCTCGCCGCCTGGGTCACGCGAGTTCGTCCGGCTCCGGCCTCAAGCGATATCGCGAGAGCGCGAGTTCGCCTTGTGATCCTCGATCACTCTCCAACCGGTCGAGTGCGGGAGCTCTTTGGGGGTTGAAGTTGCACGTCCGAACGAACGCTCGACGCTCACCCACTTCTCGAGTGCATGGCCACGGGGGATAGGATCCCCTGAGCGTGAGTGGGAAGTGGGGGCAGGGGTGCCCGACTCCGGCCCGTCCGTTCGACCGGGGTCAGCCTCCAGAACTAGGACGTGGAGATCACTCCGTAGACGACGTAATCTCCCATCAGCGTAGGGATCGTGACGGCGACGGCAATGCTGGAGGATCCCGTCGGTGACAGCTCGATGGGAAGAGCGGGGGAGATCGAGTTCACGGAAGAGGGGGAGGCCACGGTGATGGAGGTGACTTGATGCGCGACCGACGGAGCCGTGTTCGTGAGCGTCAGGAGGATCACGATCTCGAATCCCGCGGGTGCGCTTGCCGGGTAGCCGAGACAGCCGGTCGGAGGATCGTTCCCGAGGTACCCCGAGTCCGAACCAGTGTAGTCGATCGTCCATACCACCCCGGGGCACGTGAATCGCGCGTGGGCCGTGAACCAGGCGAGCGCTGCAACACTGGCGAGGACGACGGCAGCCGCCACCACGATGACGACGATCGCTACCGAGAGATCGGCACGGTTCCGATTCGGGGGGAGGGCGGGGGGCTGCCCGCCGGACCGGGGGGTCGGCCCTGCCGAGTCGTCCGGGAGAGGTGACTGAGGAGGAAGGGCTTCCCGGGAGGCTGGCCGACCGAGCGGGGGGACTACGGACATGAGCCGCGCCGTTCTGTGATTCATCAGCCCCCGAGCGATAAGGCTGCGCCACAAGGTCGGGGCAAGTTTCGTCAGCTTGGGCAGAGTAGGCTGATCCGCGCCGGGCCGAAATCGCGATGATCCCCGGGGCAAACCCACGGGTTGAGCTACGCCCCCTATCGTGGAGGGTTCACCCCCCGAAGCGGTAGCACGGTTCCGGCCCGCGGGCTTCGCCGCGCGGGGCAGCGACGGCGCAGGCCAAGGAGTCCGGCGCGAGACCGACCGCTCGGTCCCTGGTCAAGTTCCGCGCACCGACCCGATAAGCCCCACCTCGCCCAAGAACGGCGCGGGCGCTCAACGCCGGTGGTGGAGAGTCCCAAGGAGGCGGAGGTTCTGGAGATGGCGGGTGCGGATGCGACCATCGTGGTTGTTATCGAGCGGACGAAGCAGAGACTCAAGGAAGTCGGGGCGGTCACGGCCGACACGGCCAGGACCCCGGACGACCTCGGCCTGAGCGAGCGATGGCTCAAGATGAGTGCTGGGGCGGGCGTCGTGACGACAAACGACGGAAGGTACTACTTGCGAACGAAGTAAGGCCACGGGAACGGTTTGACCACCTCAGCCGCAGGAACGGGCGAGGGTCCTCGGAGTGCTTCCACGCGTCGAGCGACCCCGAGGAGAGCTGGCATCAAGGTGGAGGCACCAAATCCCCGTCGGGAGCCTGGCGTACTTGGCCGCGGGCGTCTTGCCGAGTCTTCCATCGGGCGCCAGAATGAGCACTCGACGTGGGCCGGCCAGCCGGCTCGGTCAGCATGGAGAGCCACTGGAGGGTGTCCCCAAACGGTTCCAATCCCTGCGGGTGCCAATCTACGAAACGCGACTTCTTCTGAGGGAAATCCCGGAGCCCTCGATCGCGGGACATGTTCGAATCGACGAGGTGAGATGGTCCTACGTATGCGGGCCGCAAGGTTCAGGAAGGGGACTCCCGATAGGCTACCTCAAAGGCCTTCCCCAAGGACGGGCTCGTTGCCCCGAAGGAACCGATCGACCCCCGCCACTTCGACGCGAAGTGGATGAGGGTCAAGAGGACCGGGAGTACGTCCGCCCCTTTCGCCGTAAGCTGCCAGCGAACGTACCCGGTCCGCCGTTCGGCGCGAGATATGAAGTCGCTTTCCTCCAGCTCGCGAAGTCTCATCGCAAGGATCCTCTTGCTCATGCCGGGAGAGTTCCGGAGCAACTGGTTGAATCGACGGGCCCGCCCCAAGGCGATGTCCATGAGAATGAGGAGGGCCCACTTCCGGCCGAGAACCCCGAGGCTCGCCTGAACGGGGTAGGCCGAAAAGTTGAGGCGGACCCGGATACGCCCTCGGCGCGGAGACCTGCGGCTCAAGAGTGTCCTACTTTCGTGCGCCTGCTGACCCAAATAGCACGCGGTTGATGGGAGGTCCACAGGACGGTGAAGCGCCATGGTCTACCTGCGGGATGAGGGCAGCGAGTTCGACGCACCGATCGACTTCGTATGGAAGTACATCTTCGGCGGAGAGGCCCACGATGCCGCCCACAAGACCACACGGAATCCGAAGTTCAAGAAACTCTCCGACATCACGATCGAGTACGGGTCGGAGCGCTACCTCCGTGGGAAGTGGGCACCCGACCGAATGCGCATCTCGATGTTCCCGCCCGTTTCCGTCGTGACCGAGTGGCTTGAGGGGGTGTTGGAAGGCTCGAAGTTGGTCTACGTCTACTCCCCTCACGGGTCCAAGACTCGCATCGACGTGTACGGCGAGTTCACCTCGAAGACCCTCGACCCGGTGGAAGTGGAGGCTGCCGCACGCGAGTTCCTCGAAACGGAGTTCGGGGCAGACGCCCCTGCGATCAAGGCGGAGTACCTGAAGGTCAAGGGCACATCCCACTGAGTTGGGGAATCGGCCCCTCGGCCGCGCTGCGGCTTCGCCCGAGAGGGGGACCGGCGCCTTCGGCGGCCTGTCCGTCTCGTGCTCGCTGCCCGACGCTCCCCACGACCTGCGGGGGTCTGCGGTGAAGGCCTAACCGAAGTCACCCGGACTGCGGGCCGGCGAAGCCGCGATGCGCGGCGAAACAGGGCCGTCGACGCCCGAGAGCCACTGGAGGGACTTGAACCCCCGACCTGCTGATTACGAATCAGCCGCTCTGCCAACTGAGCTACAGTGGCG
>JAWOKS010000030.1:0-15832 GCA_033854115.1 Thermoplasmata archaeon | reverse complement strand
GCCGTCGGAGCGGCGGCCCCTCCAGGGGCCTCCGTGTAGAGGTGGCAGGCGACCATGTGTTCCTCTCCGACATCCATCGGAAGGGGCCGGACCTCCTTGCAGATCGGCATCGCGTACGGGCAGCGGGGGTGGAACCGGCAGCCGGGTGGAGGGTGGATCAGGTTGGGCACCGAACCCGGAATCGAGGCGAGCTCCTTGTCGGGCTGGTCGAAGCGCGGGATCGACGCGAGCAGGCCCTGGGTGTAGGGGTGGAGCGGGCGACGGAAGAGCTCCCGGACCGGCGCGCTCTCGATGATGAGGCCGGCGTACATCACGTTCACGCGATCGCAGACCTCGGCGACCACTCCGAGGTCGTGGGTGATGAGCACGATCGCGGTGCCGACGCGTTCGCGCAGCTGCCGCATGAGCTCGAGGATCTGCGCTTGGATCGTGACGTCGAGCGCGGTCGTCGGCTCGTCGGCGAGCAGGAGCCCGGGCTCGCTCGAGAGCGCCATCGCGATCATCGCCCGCTGGAGCATCCCGCCCGAGAGCTCGTGCGGGTAGCCCCGCGCGACCTGGACCGGGTTCGCGATACGGACCCCTTCGAGCAGCTGCACCGTGCGCCAGAACAGCTCGTTCTTGATCGGACGCCCGGCCCGCCGGCCGATGCCCCAGATCCCATAGACGAAGTGGCCCATCTTGCTGAGCCGGATGCGGATGGCCAGCTTCCCGCGCGCGCGGCGGGCTGGTTTGGCGGTGCGCATCTCCTGGACGTAGACATCCTTCATCTGACGGTCGAGGATCGCGAGCCGCCGCTGGTAGCGGACGTAGCGGCGCTGGAGCCACGTGAGCCGGGTCCGCCGCAGCGTACGGAAGACCCGCGCCCGACGGGCCGGGGCGGAGGCCCCCGCGTCCCGGACCAGGTAGAAGAGCTCAGTCGCGAGACTCGGAAGGCCCCACTCGTCGGCGAGAACCTGCGCCGCCGCCCGGGTCTTGTCCTGATCGCCGACGGTGGCGGCGGCAAGGAGCACGGAGACCGGATCCGTCCCGGTGGGAGACGCGGCCAGAGCGGCCGGGCTCTCCGCAAGCGCCTCGCCGGACGCCACGTCATGCACCACCGCCCGGACCGGGACCCGGGTCCCCCGGCGGTCCGCCCGGAGAAGCTGCTCGAGGAGCTCGACGCCCTGATGCAGCATCACCGCCTCGCCGAGCTGGTCGGAGATGGAGAAGACCGGGTTCATCGCCTGCATCGGCTCCTGGAAGATCATGCCGACGCCCCGGCCCCGCACGGCCGACATGCGCTCGTTCGCCGCCTTGATGCGGCGGTACGCGCGGATCACCTTGACCCGACCGGTCTTCTTCACCCTGCGGTAGCGGGCCTCCTTGTCGATCCCCCACAGAAGGTCCGCCCCGTTCAGGAAGATCTTGCCGGAGATGACGCGGCCCGGTTCGCCGATCAGGCGCACGACCGAGAACGCGGTCACGCTCTTCCCGCAGCCGGTCTCGCCGACGATCCCGGTCGTCTCGCCGGCGCGCGCGGTGAGGTTGATGCCCTCGAGCGCCCGGACGACGCCGTCGTAGGTGAAGAAGTAGGTCTTGAGGTCCTGGATGTCGAGGACGACCCGGCCCTTCTCGAGCGACGGGGTAGGGGGGCGCGTTCTCGCGGGAGCTTCGCCGCGAGGGGTTGCCGCGGCCCGGGGTTGGGGCGCGAGCGACCGGCGCGGGGCGCCGAAGCCGAACGTGCGGTGGCCGCTCGACGGGCGGTACCGGCGGTTGGGTGGAGCAGCGTCAGCGGCCACGGACCCACCTACCGGCGGAGCCGCGGGTCAAGCGCGTCGCGCAACCCGTCGGCGAGGAGATTGACGCTGATCGCGTAGAGGAAGAGGGCAAGACCGGGGAAGAAGAGCTGCCACCAGGGGATGAGGCAGCCGGTCACGCCGACGTAGCACGATCCGAGGAACTCGGTCTGGAGATCCTGGACGGAAAGCGCGGAGAGCGCGCCCCACTCCGGGAACGGAACGTTCGGGAAGAGGACGGGTCCGAACCCGAGGAAGACAAGGGCCCCTACGAGGAGCGGTACCACGCCCACGTCGAGGGAGAATTGGATGAAGATGGGGTACATGCTGTTCGGGATGATGTGCTTCATCAGGATGCGGCCCCGGGACGCGCCGGCCGCTCGGGCCGCCTCCACGTACTTCTGTTCCCGGACGACTAGGACCTGCCCGCGGACGAGACGCGCGTAGAACGGCCACCAAACGATCACGAAGCCGAGGATCATCCCCCCGAGTTTCACGAGAGTCCCGTACTGGCCCCCGCCCCCGATGTCGATGCTGAGGACCGCGACGACGACGATGACGAAGAGGATGATCGGGATCGACAGGAAGACGTCGACCACCCGCATCAGGGCGTCGTCCAGGAGTCCTCCGTAGAACCCCGCGAGAGCCCCCACGAACAAGCCCACGAGGGCGCCGAGCCCGACGATCGACACGGAGAAGATGAGCGACCAGTCGGCCCCTCGGGCGAGCTCGCTCGCAATATTGTAGAGGGGGACGGTCCCCCCGGTCGAGAGCGCGAGGGCCCCGAGCGGCATCGGCCCCGGATCGAACGGCGAGACCGAAAGCGTGGGGGCGACGAGCCCGGGCTCGGAGATCCCGCTACGCACGACCCCTTTGTACCAATGTCCTCCGCAGTAGTTCGCGGCGTCCGACGGAGGATGGTACTCGTAGGTGCAGATGTAGGGCGAGGTCGTCGGACAGTTCAGGATCAGGGTGCCGTTCGGACCGACGGAGGGGGAGCTGCTCGAAGGTCCGTAGTCGGTCGCGCACCAGGCCGGCATGACCGTCCAGGAGATCGGCAGGGTCACCGCGTAGGCCGCGATGGCCGCGATCGAGAGGATGATGCCGAGACCGACGAGCGCGAGGGTGTTGCGCCGGAAGAAGTACCACGTCCGCTTGAACTGCTCGAGCTGCGGGTGGGGACGGTGCCGCCGGAGGACCGGGGGAGGCGGCGGTGTCGTGCCTGCGGCCATGGCTTACCCCAGTCGCACTCGCGGATCGAGGTACGCGTAGAGGACGTCCACGATGATGTTCGCGCCGACGACGAGGAACGTGAACAGGAGGGTCGAGCCGAAGATGAGCGAGAAATCGAGCGTCGGCGCCGGGATCGCCGCCACCGCGAGGACGCGGCCCACGCCGTTGAGACTGAACACGTCCTCGATGACCGGGAATCCACCGACGAAGCCCGCGAACGTCAGGCCGAGCACGGTCACCGTGACGTTCATCGAGTTGCGGCCCGCGTGCTTCGAGGTGACGATCTTCTCGGGGACCCCCTTCGCTCGGGCCGTTCGGACGTAGTCGAGGTTCATCACCTCGAGCATGCTGTTCCGGACGAACCGGAGCAGGGTCGCGATCGTGCCGTAGGCGATCACGAACGCCGGGAGCAGGAGCCGGATGAGCGAATCGAGGGCGAGCCAGTACTGATGGTTGAGGGCCGCATCGAGCGTGGGCACCCCGGTGGGAGTGGTGTGGATGCCGTTCGCCATCCACTGCGGCCAGTTGTACCCGAACTGCAGGACGTAGCAGTTGGTCGACGGGGGCCAGGAATAGGTGAACTCGAGGTTGAGGGCTTCCCCCGACCTGCACCACGGGCTGTGAACGAGGATCCCTGTGTAAGGAAGCAAAGCCACCGTGAGGCCCGCGATCACGAACGAACCGAGGAGGAACGCCGGAAGCGCGTAACCGGAGAACGACATCACCCGTGACATCTGGTCGATCGGCCGATTCCGGTTGACCGCCGAAGCGTTTCCGAGCGGAATGGCGACCGCGAGGATCATCATGAGGGCGAGCGTGGCGAGCTCGAGGGTGTAGGGAAGTTCCCAGCTCAGGGCGGTGGCGACGGAGACCCCCTTGAGCACCGGGAACGCGCTCCCGACGGCACTGAAGTTCGAGACGTTACCCCAATGGAAGGTGAAACTTCTATAGATGTACTTGGCCCATTGGAGGAAGATCGGTTGGTCAAGTCCGAGTTTGTGGACATCGGTGCTGTAGACGGGGTTCGGACAGATCCCGTTCGGCGTCGTGACGATCGGCGGCGCGGGACACTGACAGATGACGCCGTGCGAGGTTGATTTGATCGTCCCGATGACCGAGCACTGACACGAGGGGTTGTACCCGCACCGCTGGTGGGGGTTAGGGGGACCCCAGGCCGCGAGCAGCTGATACGGGATGGGAAGTGACGCGAAGAGGAGGAACGTGACCGTGACGACCCCCATCAGGACGGGAATCACGAGGATGAGACGGCGGATCACGTACGTCGCCATCCTCATGGCTGCCCGCCCCCCCGGTAACCCGCGCTCCCGCGGGCCATGCTAGGGCAAGACGGGGCGCGGTATTTATGGGATGCTAGGGGCGGCCGAGCCACGGGAGCCGACCCCGGTCGTACGGCGACAGGCGCCGCCCGGGCGCACGAGCGACCAGCTCGGCCCCGATCCCAGCCCCGACCCCAGGTGCGCCCTCCACGCATCGCCTTATCGTGGCTTCGCCCCGAGAGGGCCTTCGTCCCACACATCGGGGTGAGGTGCTCCCGGCGGGCGTCGCCCTGGCGGCCCCGAGTTCGGGGTCGACCGTTGTTGCGTGGCGGTACGGCACGCACGCCCGAATCGTCTAGGACCCGGAGAACCCCGTCGACGTACTCGAGGGCCCCCTGGAGGAAGATCCGTGATGTTGGCCGACGAGCTCCCTCCGGTCCCCACGCTCCACCGGTCAAACTCGCGGACCTCCGGGCGGGCTTGGATGTGCTTGAGCGAACCGTCCGGTCCTCGATGGAGAATTCGCCCCTCCTCTCGGCCCCGAACGCGAGCGACGATGCCCACCCATGGACTCGAGGGGCAGGGAGAACTCGTAGGGGCGGCCCTGACCGTGCTCAGACGGTGGAAGACCCGCCAACAGCGGCCTGAGCCGAGGTTCCGTCGATCGAGAACACATCGCCCGTCACGTTCCATGAAGATGGGGTGACGATCACGAGGTACTGGTTGCTCGCGAAACTGACGGAAGGGATCTCCCAGGCCGAGCCACCGGTCATGGAAGGAAAGCTGTCCTGCCACGCCCCGTTCGAGGACACGAGCACCGCATACCATCCGGATGGCACCGAGGCGCAGGCGACGATCGAGCTGACCCAGTGGGCGCAGGCGGGAGCGACCGTCGCTAATCGCTGACCGGCGGCGTCGGAGAGATTCAGGGTGGTCATCCAAGTCACTAGACCGCTCATGTCGTAGTAGGCGAGTCCGTCCGTGACCTGGAATGACTGGGCGGCCTGACTCGTGTTGCCGGCCGTGGTAACGCTCAGGTTGGAGAACTTCAGCACATAGGGGACGTAGCTCGGCGGGTCCAACGTGGCGACGTTCCCGCACCCTTGAATCCCGTCAAAGGTCGAGTCCCACGAACCGTCGCTCTTCATCATGACGTCGAGGACAGGCTGGATTCCGGCTGCGCCGAGCTGACCGCATCGGCCGAACTTCACGATGAGACCCTCCGGGTTCGCCGAGCCCCAGTAGCTGAATCCGAAGACGTAGACCTCGTATGCCGGAGCGTGCTCCGCGGTCCAACTCTCGCCGGCCGCGCTCCACGCGGCGCGCGCCATGGCCGGGCTGTTCGCCGGAAACGGGGTCATCAGGCGTGCCCAATCCCAAGGGTCGTACCATAGCCCCGTCGCGTGGGCGCACGGGCTCTCCATGGACATCGCAGGATAGGTATGGGGGTTGCCGAGGACATTCGTCGAGATCAGGATGCCTTGACTCACGTTAGAGAAGAAGGCAAACTGCCAGAACGGGGCCGTTCCGGAGTCGAAGCTGCCGTCGAAGAGCGGGATGGTTCCATTCCAAAGGGTTAGACCGTTGAATTGGGCCTGGCACTGGCTCACGGTCAGGTTGTAGCTTGCCCAACCGAGAGAATTAGGGGAGAAGGGAAGGACCGAGGCAATTCCCCAGACGGCATACAGTATCCAGGGTCCGCCCGGGGACGCTAGGACGGACCGGTTGACTTCCGACAGCGCCGTGTGGAAGTCCGGACCATCCCCTTTCTCGGTCGCTTGGGGATGATCCCTTGTGACCTGGAACCAGACACCGATCCCTGCCGTAAGTACAAGGGACGACACGACGCAACCGATCAGAGCGGCCCGTCGCCCGGGCGATCCGAACCTAAGGCGATGAATCGAACCCATGTGAGAGACGGGGCTAAGGGACCCGCGCTACTGGGTGGGAAGAGGGCAAGTGTAGCTTCCTGGAGACCCACTGGGGGCGTAGACCCAAACCCCAATGATGTCAGCAGTGTTTAGCGATGCGGTCCCACCTTGACCGTACACTACAGCGCACTTAGGCGCGGTACCATTGGCCGGGATTTGGAGAGACCATGATAGGGTACTGGTTTGTGTTTCGGAACTGGTCTGGGACCAACTGAGGTCTGCGACCGCAACCCCCACCCCCACGAAGTAGCTCACGTCGATTGCAACCGAAAGCTCCTTCACCCCCGTGGTGGCGTTGGTCGTGCTGGTCGTGACGCTGCCACCCTGGGGGTGGAAGCGGTTAATCAGCACTCCTAGCCCGTTGGCCCCCCAACCACCAAGAAGATACCCCCCGTGGCTCACGTAGGTGCTCGGGGCGAGCCAGTCCGTTATCGGCTGAAGCGCTGGGTCCTGTGGGTTACCATAGGGCGCGAAGTAGTCCACCCAAGACAGCCACTGAGTCCGGTTAAACCCGTCAGCGATTACAAGACCCGATGTGTGGTACCGCTGCGAAACAAAGTCGTTGCCGTCGGCCGAATCGTACGTGTGCGTGGTGTTGAATTCCGTGGTGGTGGAGTGGCAACCGGATCCGAACTTAAAGAAGTAGGTGGAACAATCCTTTTCGCTCGTGCTGTACGTGGTCCCCGTGGTGTAGTTGATGTTACTGTACCGCTGCATGCCATTCGTGGAATTCGCGTTGCTGAAGTCCGTGATGACGGGCATGTAGCTTGAGTTGTAATTCAAGGGCAGGACGAAACGCACCACCTGCACATCCCAAGTGACCACGCTGACATTGAAGTGGCCGGGCCACACTGACGAGGTGGAGCCATACGCATCCCGAACATTCGTCGCTGTGACGACCCACCCGAGGTCAAGGGGAGCCTCTTGGTCGCAGTAAGGCACCGTAGTGACGCCGTTGAAGTGCCCCACGTAGATCGCATAGCGCCCTGAGGTGTCCGTTAGCCCGTAAGTATACCACGGGTTGAAGGCCTGACTGACACACGAAACGTGCACGAGCATGTTGGATGCCGGCAGGGAATTCTTTCCTACGACGGTCCCATTGATCCACAGAAGTGAATCGGCGCCGTCCGTCCACGAACCGGTGTGCTCCCAGGGTCCGCTACCACACAGCCCTGACCCGAGATGGACGTAAATCTCAAAGTCATACTCTGTCGTCGGTTCCAAGTAGTCGAGTAGGGGCGTTGCGAAGCTCGCGCTTCCATTCGCGTAGGTCTGACTCGGGCTGACGTGAATGGGAGAGTACTGATAGTTGGTTGAATTCCCCCAATAGAATGTGGTCGCGAAACCGGAGGACTGGTTCTCATACCAACTGACCGTGGCGTTTGTAGCCTGGTAAGTCACTCTGACGTTGTAGATGCTGAGCGAGACGTGCACAAAGATACAATCCGGACCGGAGTTGGCCGAGGTCGCGGAAGTCTCGGGCGCAACGAGCACCATAACTCCCGCGACGATCACCACGGAACAAACCCCCAGAACCACTGGCGTTCGAAGGAGAGAGAAAAAGCGGCGTGAGGCGGACCTGCACTTCTTCGATCTCAAGGTCGTAGCCAATCAGGGCCAAGTCGTGGGGTTGTCCGCATGGTGTCCTCTCTTCCTACGCCTCAGGCGGTGGGCTACCGGCACGCTAGTGACAAGCCATAGCATGCTATTAGTTCTAAGGGTCACGGGTCCGTGCCAAGCAGGTACACTCTACGGGCACTCTGCCACGTCGCAACCCTTGAGTTTGGCGTGAGCCGAACTCCAGGCGATCCTTTCCGGCCCACTTGGCCGGTCTCCCCGCGGCCATCAGCTTTCTGGCCAGACTGACGGAGCGCCGAACGCCGGGTGGTCTTTCCTACGCGGTGAGTCGTGGACAAACTCGAGGGAGCTCACTCCGGGCATCTGACGGGTCCGATAGACCGACATCAAGTGCTGCAGCACTCAGGCACCACGCCACGAGCGACGGCCACCACCAATCTTCAGATCGAGAACGCCCTGCCTCACGGGGTTCTCCCCAGGCTTGTGGTGCCACGGAATCCCGGGGGTGTCGAGGAAGGTGAACACCGTCGGCCGCATGGACCGCAGCTCCTTAGAGATCCGTGCGACGTCCGGGTCCTCCCACGTATGAAGGACGGGGTGAGCGAGCCGCCGCGGTACCGGCATGTGTCTCCGCCGCCGCCCCCGTAGCGAGGCGTCCGGTTGCGCCTCCGGGCAGAGCGCCTTCTCGTGCAACAGTCGCCTCGAACGACCGACGAAATCGAAAACTCGTCATCGCTTACTTCTCCGAGTGCCTCGTGGGCGCCACCGACGCCGAGCGGTTCCTCGCAGTCTTCCGGGACGGTCCGTTTCCCGAATAGGCGAGGTATTACCCGAGAGGGGGAGTGCTCCCGGCGGGAGTTTCCCGGACCGGCCGCGCCGGTCCGATTTGAACCCGCGTCAGAGGCTCGAGAGGCCTCTATCCTTGACCACTAGACTACGGGAGCGCCCTCGCCCCCTAGCAGGACCTCCCCAAGAACGTTGCCCTCGTTCGGGGGCGGGCGCGCCCGGAGCTCGAGCTCGGGTCCCCGGAGAGCTCCGGGGGAGGGCCGGGCGGACCTTGCCCGTGTACCCCCGCGAAGAACCTAAGTGGCCCGGCGCGGTCGAACCCGCGTGACACCTCCCGTCAAGGCCCGGAGCGGGCACATCCTCCTCGACCCGAAGCGCTCCTACCGGGACCTCGTGAAGGTCTACCCCGAGATCCACCGGCGGCTCGTCGAGATGAACCGCCCGTTCGTGAAGGAGGCGGACCCGCTCCTGCCCGAGGTCCTCCTCGACGAGAACCTCCGGGACCTGAAAGGCGATCGCAAGCCGGTCGGCTACAACCGCCCGGACCCGTTCGGGCTCCGCCTCATCTTCCCGATCGAGGACGAACGCCGGGTCGAGCTCTACTTCGCGAAGCCGTCGCGCTGCCAGGAGGTCGTCCAGGTCACCGAGTACGTCGCGCAGCTCCTGCGGCGCCGCGGGATCAAGCACACCGTAGAGTACGACCGCCTCCCCCTCGGACCGCCCCGGCTGCCCCCGGGGGTCGTCGGCCCGGGCGTCGTGGGCGGGGCCCTGGTCCGGCACTAGGACTAGGGAACGCGACCGTCCGGCATCTTCTGGAACGGCCAGACCTTCCCCGGGGCCGAGGGCGCGGCCTCGCCGACGCTGATCCCCTTCTCCTGGAGGACCTTGAGCGCCTCCCGGGCCTTCTCGAGCGCCGCCGGGTAGTCGGTCGAACGTAGCCGGAGCGATTCGGTGAGCAGCGCGCGGGCGTCGTCCGCCGGGACGTTCTTCTCGTCCGCCCGCGCGAGCGCCGCGTCGACCAGGTAGTGGAGGTTCGTGAGCTCGCGGTGGAGCGACTTCCTGAGGTTGAGCTCCTGCTCGGTCCGGGCGAGCTGCGCGGCAGCGTCGAGGAGCTTCCCCGCGGTCGCGAGCTCGTCGACCTCCTTGAGCTGGGTTCGGAGCGGCTCGACCTCGACGTGGAGCCCCCCGTCCGCGAACGCGACCTCGTTCGCGACGGTGTCCCGGCGCTTCCCGAACGGCGCCTTGAGCGTTCCCACGAGCGCCTCGGACGCTTCCCGGAGCAGGCGGTCGGCGACCTGGAACCGGCCCTGGTCGAGCGCGATCCGCGCCTCGCCGAACGTCTGCATCACCGGGGTCGTGTCGACCCCGAGGCGCTCCCCGATCCAGAGGCGGTCGCGGAACGACGCGAGCGCCCGACCGAGCTCCTCGCGACGACTTTCGCGCACCCGCTCGAGCTCCTCCTGGAGGAGCTTGAGCGCCCCCTCGAGGTCGCGCGCGGCGGCGGACTTCTCGAGCCGGGAGGCGATCTCCGCCGCCCGGGCCGCCTCCTCGTCCGACCCGCCGCCCCCCGGGCCCGCCTCCGCCTCGATCTCCCGGCGCCGGGCATCGACGAGCGCGGCGAACAGGCGGCCCCCCGCCTCCTCGGCGCGCGAGAGCGCGGAGCTCACGCGAGCCCAGCTGCCGGCGCGGAGCGAGGCCTCGGCCTCGGTCACGACCACGTCGAGCGCGTCGACCTCCGGGCCGGCCCCCGCCGTCCGCGCGACGTCGATCTCGTGTCGGAGCTCGCCGAGCGGCGCGCTGAACATCCGCTCGATCGACCAGCGGGCCCGCTCGATCGCCTCCCGGCCGAGCCGGACCGCGGCGAGGTAGTGGCCGGCGAGCGATTCCGCGCGGGCCTCGGAGATGCGGCCGGTCGCCTCGCGGACGTCGGCGCCGAGCTCGACCGCCTCGGCGAGCTGGCGGTCCGCGGCGGCGAGCGCGTCCCGCGCCTGGCGGTGGCCGTCGCGGGCCGCCGCGAGCGTCTCGGCGACGGCCATCGACTGCTCGAGGACCTCGGGGAAGTCGTTCCGCGCGAACGCCTCCTTGGCCGCCTTGAGCCCGTCGGTCGCCTCGGTCGCCACGATCCCCTCGTCCGTCGCGCGCACGAGCGACTGCTCGGCCGCGCTGAGCGAGCCTTCCGCGAGACGGTGCTGGAGCGTCGCGGTCTCGAGCTCGCTCTCGCTCCGGGCGGCGAACTGGAGCGCCTCGACCGGCCGCCCCTCGTCGAGGGCCATCCGCGCCTGGTGGAGGAGGTTCTCCGCGACCGCCGCGTTGCCGCCGGCGCGGCGCAGCTGCGTGACCCCGGCCTGGAAGCTCGCGAGCGTCTTCGACACGTGCTCGTACGTCGCCTGGATGAGCTCGCGCTCGGTCGAGCCGCCGCGCTTGATCACCCTCGCGTACTCGCGGGCGTCGAGCGCGCGCTCGATCTCGTCGACCTTCCCGCGGAGCGCCGCCACGTCGACGTGGAGGAGGTCGGCCTGCGCGAGCGCCTCGCGGACCCGACGGGCGACCCGCTCGGCTTGGTCGACGAACCCGCGGACGCTGAACAGTTCCCGGCGGAGCTCGTCGAGGACCTTCGCGGAGCCGGTCGGCACCGGGTTCGCGAGCCGGCGTCGGGCCTCCGCGACCTTCGTGACGATCGCCTCGAGGGCCACCCCCGCGGAGCGCGCGACATCGAGGTCGCGCTCGAGCGCCTGGAGGTGCTCCTCGAGGATCGGGCGCACCGTGGCGACGAGCTCCTCGTGGAGGAGGCGGGTCCCCTCACGGGTCGCCTCCGCGGCAGCGGTCGTGGCCTCCGTCCTCAGGCGGTCGAGGCGGGCGACGAACGGCTCCATCGGGACCCCGAGCTGGCGGCCGTCCTCGATGAGGAGCGCGATCTCGCCGAGCCGGCGCTCGGTCTCGGCGCGGGCCTCCGCCTCCTCGAGGCGGCTCTCGAGGTCGGCGGCGAGGGTCCCGGCCCGGTCGAACTCGAGCTCGCGGAGGGCGGCGCGAGCCTCGGTGAGGGTCTTCTCGAGGGCCGGGGCGGCCTCGGGCGCGAGGTCGCGGACGCGGCCGAGCGTCGCCTCCGCGCGCTCGAAGCGCGCGTGGAGCTCCCGCGCGACCCCCCGGCGCCGGCCGGCGTCCTCCTCGAGGACCCGGGCCGCGCGGTAGGCGTCGGCGTACCGGTGGTCCTCGGTGAACCCCTGGGCCTCCTCGAGCGCCTTGCGCATCGGGGCGAGGTCGAGGTCCAACGCCTCGAGCTCGGCGAGCGCGAGCTTCGCGTGGGCGACCGCCTCCTCGGCGCGCAACTTTTGCTGCTCGACCGCGCGGGCCCGGATCTCCTTGCACGCCTGCGACGCCCGGACGAAGTCGCCGGCCCGGAAGAGCTGCTCGACCTCGGCGATCTGGTGACGGATCTCGTCGCCCGCGCCCCCGATCGCGGCGAGCACCTGCGCCTGCTCCTCGAGCGCCGCGATAAGGGCGGCCGCGTGGGAGGCGAAGGCGGACGCGAGGGCCTTCTCGGCGCCGCGGAGGTTCTCGAGCGAGCCGAGGAGGTCCTCCTTCACCCGGAGCATGACGTCGGCGTCGGCGAGCATCCGCCGGACCGGCGTCGTGAGCCGCTCGTCCGGGAGCTCGCGGAGCGCGATCTCCATCTCCTCCACGCGTCGGGCCACGAACGGGGCGGCCGCGGTGCGCAGCGCCACCTCGCCCCTCGCGAGGGCGTCCGCCGCCCCGCCGAGGTCCCCGCGGTCGAGGATCGAGCGGGCCTCGTGGAGCTCGGTCGTCGCCTCCGCGGGGAGGAACCCCCGCGCCTCCGCGAACGCGCGCTCCCCGTCGAGCGCCTTCCACCGCTCGAGGAAGAAGCCGACCGCTCCGTTCCCGAGGTCGCGGACGGCCTCGGCGAGGAGCTCGCGCGCCGGGGGGACCTCAGAACGGTCGAGGTGGAGGCGGATGCGCTCCAGCTGCGCGACGACCGTCGCGCTCGTGAAGCCGACGGAGCGGAACCGCTCGACCATCTCTTGAAGGGTCGCGAGCTCCTCGCGCGCGGCGTCGAGGTCTTCGGTGAGCGCCCGGACCTTGTCGAGCGCCTCCTGGCCCGCCGCGATCGCTTCCGAGTAGATCTTGAGACGCAGCGCCTCGCGGGCGCGGTACATCGCGGCGAAGACGTCGCTCGGGTCCCGGCCGAGCTTGCGGGCGCTCGCGATGCGGGGGCGGACCTCGTCGAGGAGGCCCGCGACGACCGTGACGATCGGTTCCTCCGCCGCGGCCCGAACCTCGCCGAGCAGCCCGGCGATCTCCTCCGGGGGCGCGGCCGGCAGGCGGGCGAGCGCGAGCTCGACCTTCGCCCGGGCCGCCGCGGCATCGACCCCGAAGCTCCCGAGGCCGCCGAGCGCGCGACGCAGCGCCTCGAGCGCCTCGAGGGTCGAACGTCGCATCGCCTCGCCGAGCTCGGCGGCCGCCTCTTCGAGGCGCTTCACGCTCGCCGGCCAGGCCTCGACGGAGGCGGAGGCGTCCGCCGTGAGCGCGACGTCGAGCGCGGGGGTCGGCAGGCCGAGCTCGAGGGCGGACGCCCGGAGCTTCTCAGCGGAGGTCCGCGCGAGGCCGTGGTGCTGGCCGATCTCGGGGAAACGGTCGACGAGGAGGCTCCGCAGGCCCCCGAGGGCCTCTCCGAGGCGGTCCTCCCGCACCGCCGCCGCGGAATCCGGAAGCGCCGTCTGGAACTCGGCGAGCCGCGCGGGCCCGAGCCCGGCCCACCGCGCGATCTCGAGGGCCTGGGTGCGGGCGCGCTCGACGTGATCGATCGCCGCCCGCGTAAGCCCCTCGTCGACGGCCGCGAGATGGCCCACGATCTCGACCCAGTCCGTCGGGGCGGAGGATCCCGAGAGCCCCCCGAGCTCGTTCGCGACCGGCGCCGGGATCGCGACCCCGAGGCCCCGAAGACGTCCGGCGAACTCCTCGGCCCTACGGCGTCGTCCCTCGAGGAGGTTGGGGACCTCGCCCGCGAGCCGCTGGAGGAGCGCCCGCGCCGCGGTCTCGAGCTGGTCCCAGACACTGCGATGCGCGAGCTCCCGGAGCTCGGCGCGTTGTTCCTCGATGCCGGGGAGGACAAGGCCGAGCTTCGTGAGCTGGGCGATCCGCTCCTCCGCCTCCTTCTCGGCCGCCTCGGCGCCCTCGCGTTTGCGGCGCAGCTCGTCCGCCTTCTCCTTGAGGATGCGGCTGAGCCGCGGCGACTGTAGGACCCCTAGGTCGGATGGACCGGACGTGCGCCTCCCCCGCCCGACGCACCCTCGACCTCGAGGATGCTGACGAGCACCGATTCGATGCTCGGGCCCCCTTATAAATCGCTCGTGGGGGAACGAGCTCGCCCCGGACCGGTCCCCCCCGCGACGGGTTCAGGCCGAGGGTCGGGAGCGGCGGGTTCGGTGGACCCTAGGAGCGCATGATGCGGCGCTTGCCCATGGCGTCCACGTACTGGACCTCGGTGCCGGGGGTGAGCCCGCCCTTCGTTTCCGCGTCGATCGGCAGCTGGAACGTCTCGTACGTTTCGAGGTCCATCAGCTGGACCTCCGCCTCGCTGAGGGAGAGCACCTGGGCTTGGCGCTTCCCGATGATCGGGACCTGGACCTTGTGCTTCACCGGGAACACGACGCTGCGCTTCGAGCCGTCGAACAGGCCCACCGCGTCGATGCGGGCCTTCGCCTCCCCATGCTTCCCGGGCTTCGAGGTCTGGATGCTGAGGATGCGGCACGGCTCCTCGTCGATGAGCAGGTAGCGTCCTTCCTTCAACTCTCGAACCTCCTGCTGCGTCCAGGCCATGGGTGTTCGCTCCGGCCGCTTGAGGACGGGCGCCCTTGTTTAACGGTTGCGTTTCTCCCGAGGTCTCCGGCCCGCGTCCGCGGGATGCCGTTCGCGAGGTCCGACGGCGCGCTCGTCCCGAATGTGGTGTCCTGAAAATAGTTCCTCTCGAGGCCTGGGAAGGAACGACCTGCGGTTGTGGAACCGCCGTCCCTCGTGACTGTGGATCCCGTGGCTGTGCGTCACCGGTGCACCTCCCCGAGCTCCGGTCTCCGCCGAAGGAGGTCGGCCCTCTCCCGAGGCCTCAGCTTCCGAACGAACGCATGGAGCGGCGTCTCGGCGTGCTCGAAGTCCAACGAGAGGTGGGGCTTGTCCTCATTGTACCACGCCACCAGCTCCTCCAGTGACTCGAACAGGGGCTCCCCGTCCGGCCATCGGGCCTTGAGCTTCGGCTTGAGCGTCCCGAACAATCGTTCGACCTTCCCGCCGGTCTGAGGGTGGTGGATGCGCGAGTGGATGTGTCGGGTCGAGATCCCCCGGGCCCGGCGCAGCGCCTTCAGTTGGCGATCGAAGTACCCCACCGCGTCGTGGGGACGCGCGGTGAAGTGGCTCCCGTTGTCGCTCAGGATCTGTCGGGGATACCCCCAACGCTCCCCGGCGGTCCGGAACGTCTCCCAGACCGGCTCGGCGGTGGGCGAGGGGACCCTCGCCCACCCCACGATCAGGCGGCTCGCATCGTCCAGGAGGACGAGCAACCAGTCGCGTCGACCCAGCTGCGTGTAGTCCATCTGCCAGAGGCTGTTGGCGTGCCGCCGCTCGAAGCGCACCCACTTCCGACGCCTCTGCTTCTTCGGGGAATCCACGACCAGCCCGGCGGCCTTGAGGATGCGGTGGGCGCGGTTGTGGGGGACCTTCACGCCATACTCCTCGGCGAGCAACCGCTCGAGGGCCTGCGGGTGCAGGCGGTGGTGGCGTTCGGCGGCGAGGACGATCTCCCGCTCGTCCGGGATGCGGAAGCGGGGGGGACGACCCCGCCGTCGCTCTCCCGGGAGGGGTAGGCCCCGCTCGGCCCGTCGGCGGATCTCGCGGATCCACCGAGGACTGACGCCGTAGATGCGGGAGAGCCCGTAGACGGTGATTCGCCAGTTCGACCGACGATCGAGGATCTCTTGGACATCGCGGCGGGAGAGCTTCCCCAACGGAGCCCCCCACAGCTCTGAGAGGAAGTCTTTTCGGGATACTACAGCCTAACGGAGCGGACTTACCCGCGGGCGCGGGCGTCGACCTCGCCCGGGGTCGTCCCGGGGACGTGGCGGCGGATCCGCATCTCCTCGTACACCACCCAGCCCGACGGAGGGTGGCGAAGCTCCTCCGCCCGCCATCGGAACGAACCGGCCGCGATCTCGGAGAAGATCCATCGGATCGGGTTCCCCCGGGC
>JAWOKS010000029.1:0-3917 GCA_033854115.1 Thermoplasmata archaeon | reverse complement strand
CCGTCGTCGACGATGACGTGCGGGTCCGCGGCGAGCAGCGCCTCGAGGCCGTGACGGTAGTCGTCCAACGACTCGCCGCGGACCGCGTACGTCTCCACGCCGGCCGCCCGGACCGCCGCGACGCTGTCGTCGTCCGTGGTGAGGGGGTTGCTCGCGGCGAGCTTCACCTGGGCCCCGCCCGCGTGAAGGGCGAGCGCGAGCGCGCAGGTCTTCGCCTCGACGTGGAGGACCGCCGAGACCGTCAGCCCTTCGAACGGCCGCTCCGTCGCGAACCGGGCCCGGACCGCCTCAAGGACGGGCATGTGGGCCCGGGCCCAGTCGATCTTCTGCTGCCCGCGTTCGGCATCCCCGAGCATCGCTGCGGACGGCCCGAAGAGCGGCCTGCCATAAAGGCTCGGAACCCGAGGTCGACCTGCGCGACCCCCCGGCCGGGCTCCCGCCCCATGGGGCGAGTGAGCCCGTGCGGATTCCCAGCCCTGCTCGTCGGTCTACTGGGTCACGGCTCCGCAGAACGGGCAGACCAGATAGTCGGGGGGGATCTGCTTCCCGCAGCTCGGACAGGGCCGGAGCGCGCCGGGGGCCGCGGCTGGGACCGCCGACGCCTCGGCTCCGCCGGTCCCGGGCCGCGTCGGCCCTCCCCCGCCCGACATCGAGGCCGGAGGAGGCGCGCCCGCAGCCCCGCCGCCGGACGGCGGAGCCCCACCGGGTGGTGGGGCGGCCGCGCCGGTGCGCGAGGCCCCCTGGCCCTGTTGCGTCTTCCACTGCCCGAAGGGGGTGTACGTCGATTGGCGCTTCCACCAGTCCCAGAACGCTCCCTCGGTGTAGTTCGCACCGAGCTCCTTGCGGGCCACGGCGCGGAACGGCTCGGTAAAGTCAGCGTACGCTTGGCGGTCCGGGTCCACCGCTGCGCCCTCCACCGGCTTCCCGAGCAGCTGGGCGGCGCACTCGGGACAGAACTGGGAGTCCGCGGGGATCGTCGAAGCGCAGCGGCTGCAGCGGACGACGTTCGGCTCGAACTCGGCGCCGCACTTCGGGCAGATCTTAGCAGCTTCGGGGATCAGGTTCCCGCACTCGCCGCACTCGACGAGCTTGCCCGCGGCGCGCCGCCGCGTGTAGAGGAGGAACAGGAGCACCGCCGCGACGACGACCCCGAGGATCACGAGCCAGAGCCAGAGCGGCTCCCCGAGGAACTTCTCGAAGAGGAAATTCGACGGCTTGGCCGTCGGGATCTCGTAGGTACCGGGCATCGTGTAGTTCGCGGACTGCTGGTTGTACGTCGCCGTGACGGTGAGGACGTAGCTCGTCCCCGTCGCGAGGAGCGCGCTGTTCCAGCTGATCCCGAATGCGAGTTTCTGCGAACCCGTGCCGTTCGGGGAAGGACGGTAGACCCCGAGAGAGATGGGGGACCCGCCCGCTGTGGGCGTCGCGGTGAGCTGAACGACCGAGGTGCCGCTCCCGTTGTAGATCACGTAGCCGTGCGTGAAGTAGCCCGTCGCCGCCTCGAGCGAGTTCGAGGACGGGGCGGTGACGAAGCGGACCGCGACCTGGCTCGGGAAGATCGTGACGGTCTCGGGCAGGGGCGGGATCGCTCCGCCGCCCTGAGAAGCTATGTTGCTGTTCCAGAAGAGGTTGAGCACGAAGGCGTTCGAGAAGCGGTGGCCCTGCAGGCCGGTGACCGCGTCGTTGACCGTCCAATTGAGATTGAGGACCTTGGTCTGGCCGATGGCCGTCAAGTAGACCGTCTTCGTCTGCGACGCGACGATCTTCCCGCTCTCGGCGTTGTAGAAGACAACCCCTTGGAGCGTGCGGATCGGTGCGGTCCCATTGTCCTTCAGCTTCACCGCGAAGCCGAGGACCTGCCCGATGCGAACCGAGGGTGAAATCGTCCCGTTCGCGGTCACCTGGATCGTGGCAACCGAGACCTTCGCGAAGTAGCCTGGGTAGACGAGCTGCGGACCGAAGTCGGGCAGCCCGTAGCCCGGGGTACCGTTGGCGACCCCCATCGGGTAGGGGCTGACCGACCAGTTGAACGCCTGAACGTTCTCGGTCGCGATCGGGATCGTGGCGATGATGTGGTAATCCCCGAGGAAGTCGCCCCCCGGGGCGCTCGTCGCATACTGATCGTTCGAGGCGAGCAGGAGCGAGGCCACTCCGTGGACGTTCGACTTGCCGTAACCGGCGGCCCCGTGGGCGCCGTCCGAGTACTGGACGTAGCCCCAGATCGCCGGATTCTCGGTCGAGAGGTCGTTGAGCGTCTTCGCCGTCGTGTTGTCGAGTTGGCTCACGCCGTAGGCGTACTGGGCCGTGACCGTGCCGTTCAGGACCCCGAGGACCGCATCGAGGCCCATGAGGCTGAACTGCGCCCACCGGTAGAGGTAGGCGTGGCTCGAATCGAGCGTGACGATCGCGGAGGGGGCGTAGGGGCTCGACGTGTTGATCCCGCCCGCGACCGTGAGGTTCGCGAGGTACGCGGTGCTTCCCCCGGAGACGACAAGCTTGTGCGAGGTCCAGGGCGTGCTCGCGTTCGGGATCGCGAAGTTGAGGCCGAGGGTTGAGTCAACCGTGCTAAGCCGGCTAGCGGGATCCGTGACGTCGAGGTCGAACGAGATCTTCGGGGCGAGGCGGAACGAGAGGCCCGTTCCGCCGACGTCCGGCCCGCTCGTCACTTCGAAGGCCACCGAGATGTTCGATGGGAGACCGAAGTCGCCGGTGAAGTTGAGGTAGGCGAGCATGCCGGCGGTGTTGATCGCGTCCACCAGGCCCGCGGAGAACGGGACAACGATGGTCCCGCTCGTCGCGTAGTGGAGGGTGACCGCCCCGAGGGAGTAGTTCGCGCCCCCGTACCATACCGTGACGCGCGCGGTGGTGGAGGTCGTGGGATTCGAATCGGAGTACGCGATCGAGAGATTGCCGCCGACGATGCCGTTCGGGTAGGCGTAGTCCTGCGCGAGACTGACCACGTCGGTGGGCGTGGACCACGCGCTCCAGTTGGTGCTGTTCGCCACATCCACACCGCTCGCCATGAGCGGCAGAGGGCCGGGCGTCCCGTTCTGAGCGAAGTTGTCCGCGTAGAGCCCCCTGAACGAGCTCGCGAACAGATTGACCGCTCCCCCATTCGAGACGTTCAGCGTGGGGGCGAAGGCGGCGTCTCCAAGGATCGCATCGGGAACGTTCAACGTACCCGCCGCAGGGTTCGGGGCGACCGCGGACTGGTTGAACGTGAGGATGCCGCCGCTCCCGACGGAGATCGAACCGGCGGTGGCGAGGGTAGAGTTCCAGAACGTCAACTGGCCGTTGACCACGATCTGGAGCTTGAGGTAGGGGTTGAGCGCCACCGTCGTGGTCGTAAGCGTCGAATTGCGCAGCACAACCGTACCCTGGTTCTGGACAGTGAAATGGAAGACGTGACCGAGCCGGGTCGCCGGCACGCCGGTCTCCCCGACGAATTGGACAAAGGAGAGCGTCGTGTTGGAAACAACGAGATGCCCGCCGGCCTCGACAGTGATGTTGCCACCCTGGAAGTAGGTCGCGTGGCCCGGGGGAGGGTTCGCCGACGGGATGTAGAACGTCTCTCCCGAACTCACGACGAGGTCCCCGTGGGTCACGGCGGCGGGAGCCGCCGCGGGCCGAGGAGTCGGCTCGACCGTCGGCGCTAGGCCGCTGACCGGCGCAGCATGCGGGTTTGCGAGAGGGGCGTATCCGCTGGCCGCCACGCCCGCGATCACCAAGACCGCGAGGAAGACGAGAATCGATCGGCGGGAACGAGAGATCAGACCTCGACCTGACGGAAGGTCCTCCCGACTAACGCTCACGAGAGTCGAGAGCTTGGGTTCCAGTATTTAAATTCCGCGCCCTCCTACGTCCACCTCACCGCACCGTTTTTCGTCAGTCCGGAGGGCCCTCTAGCACGACCTTGC
>JAWOKS010000028.1:0-40807 GCA_033854115.1 Thermoplasmata archaeon | reverse complement strand
AGCCACGCCCGGTAGCCTGCCCGGCGCGCCCCCGCGAGGTCGTAGCCGAGGTCGCCGACGTGCACGGTCCGCGAGGGGGGGACCCCGAGGTAACGCGCGACGAGCCGGAAGAGCCCCGCGGACGGCTTCGCCCAAGGATGCTCGCAGGAGAACGCCGCGACGCGGAACCGGGGCAGGAGGCCGAGGCGGTCCAGGAGACCACGGGCTCCGCGGCCGGTCTCGTGGAGGACGTTGGAAACGATCCCGAGCGGAACGCCCTCGTCCTCGAGGGCGCGCAGCGCGCGCTCGACCCCGGGGGCGGGCCGGACGCGGGCGCGCAGGAGCGCGCGATCCAGCTCCTCGGCCATCGCACGGGGATCGGTCCGGCAGCCGGCCCAGGCGCAGACCCGCTCGACCTGCTCGGCGACCGGGGGAGTGCGGCCCCGGACCTCTTCGCGATCCAGCCAGCGGGCCTTCCGTTCGAGCAGGCGGTCGACCTCATCCCGCGTGAGGCCGTGCCGGCGCAACGGCTCGCTCCAGATCCGCGTGCGCCGCGCGACGAGGAGCCGCCGCTCGCTCGGGGGCAGGTAGATGAGCGTGTACCAGACGTCCGAGGTGAGCGCCTCGAGACCTTGGGCACGGCCGGGTTCTCGGATACGACGCCGCTGGAAAGAGCCGGCCATGCGGCCCGCCTAGCGCGCGAAACGACGGGCCATGACGTAGGGAAGGATGCCGCCACCCTGGTAGTGGTCGAGCTCCACCGAGGAGGCGAGCCGGGCGGTCGCCGAGAACTCGCGGACCGCCCCGTCCTCGCCCTCCGCGCGGACCCGCACCTCCGCTCCGGGACCGAACTCCTCGCCCGGGGCGAGCGCGAGGTCGAACGACTCGCGCCCGGTGAGCCCGAGCTTCGCCCATCCCTCGCCGGGGCGGAACTGCAGCGGCAGCACTCCCATCTCGACGAGGTTCGAGCGGTGGATCCTCTCGTAGCTCTCCGCGATCACCGCGCCGACCCCGAGGAGCCGGGGACCCTTCGCCGCCCAGTCCCGGGAGCTTCCCTGGCCGTAGCTCTTACCCGCGAGCACCAGGAGCGGGGTCCCTTCCGCGCGGTACCGCTCGGAAGCGTCGAACACGGACACGGTCGATCCGCTCGGTAGGTGGAGCGTGTACCCTCCCTCCTTCGGGGCGACCAGCTGGTTGCGGAGGCGGACGTTCGCGAACGTTCCCCGGATCATCACCTCGTGATGGCCTCGCCGCGAGCCGTACGTGTTGAACTCCCGGGGGGGGACCCCGTGCGCTCGGAGATAGGCCCCGGCCGGCGAGCTCTCGGGGATCTCGCCCGCCGGCGAGATGTGATCGGTCGAGACCTTGTCACCGAGGACGAGCAGGGCCCGGGCCCTCCGCACGAGCGACCCGTCGCGCGGGACGAGCGGCGGGGGAAGGCGCAGGTACGGCGCCTCGGCGAGGTAGGTCGAGCCGTCCGACCAGGGGTAGCGGACCCCGTTCGGGGTGTCGAGGGCCTCCCAGTGGCGGTCCCCCGTCTCGACCGAACGGTACTTCTCGCGGAAGACGGACGGAGAGAGGCTCGCCGCGACCAGGCGACCGACCTCCTCCGGCTCCGGCCAGAGGTCGTGGAGCGTGACCGGCCGGCCGTCCGCGCCCCGGCCGATAGGGTCGTGGGCGAGATCGACGTCCATCCGGCCCGCGAGCGCGTAGGCGACGACCAGGAGGGGGGAGGCGAGGTAGTTCGCCCGGACCGCGTTGTGGATCCGCGCCTCGAAGTTGCGGTTCCCGCTGAGGACGCTCGCGACGAAGAGGTCCCGCTCCCGCACGGCCCGGTCGACCTCGGGCGGGAGCGGCCCGGAGTTGCCGATGCACGTCGTGCACCCGTAGCCGACGAGGCGGAACCCGAGCGTGTCGAGGTAGCGGGAGAGGCCCGAGCGGTCGAGGTAGTCGGTAACGACCTTCGAGCCGGGCGCGAGCGAGGTCTTCACGTGGGGCGGGACCTTGAGGCCGCGCTCGACCGCCCGCTTCGCGAGCAGTCCGGCCCCGATCATCACGGAGGGGTTCGACGTGTTGGTGCAGCTCGTGATCGCGGCGATGACCACCGCCCCGTCGTCGATCGCCACCGGAGCGGCCGCCGGGCCCCCGTTCCCCTTCGCGCGCTGGAGCTCCCCATCGAACGGGTCGAGAGGGTCGTCGGACGGATAGCGGCGGCCGCTCGGGGCGCCGGCGGCGCGCGGATGGACCGCCCGGTAGCTCTCGAGGGCCCGGCGGAACGACGACGGCGCCTCGCCGAGCGGAACGCTCTCCTCGGGGTTCCGGGGGCCGGAGACGGTGGGGACCACGCTCGAGAGGTCGAGGCGGAGCACGTCGTCGTAGTCGATCTCGCCCGGGTCCGGGGAACCCCAGAGGCCGGTCGCGCGGGCGTACGCCTCGACGCGGCGGACGAGGGCGTCCGGCCGCCCGCTCCCTTGGAGATAGACGACCGTGGTCTCGTCGATCGGGAAGAGCGCGGCGGTCGCCCCGTACTCGGGGCACATGTTCGAGACGGTCGCCCGGTCGGGAACGGACAGGCTGCGGACCCCGGGTCCGAAGAACTCCACGAACCGGTCGACGACCCCCTTCTCGCGAAGGCGCCGGGTGACGGTCAGGACGAGGTCGGTCGCCGTCGAGCCGACGGGGAGACGGCCGGTGAGCTCGACCCCGACGACCTCGGGGTGGGGGAGGAAGTACGGCTCCCCGACCAGCACCGCTTCCGCCTCGATCCCCCCGACCCCCCAGCCGAGGACCGAGACACCGTTGACCATCGTCGTGTGAGAGTCGGTCCCGACGAGCGTGTCCGGGAAGGCGACCGGCCCGTCCGCGGTGTCGCGCTCGGTGACCACGCTCGCAAGGAACTCGAGGTTGACCTGGTGGCAGATGCCGTTGCCGGGAGGCACCACGCGCAGCCGGTGGAACGCCCCCTTCGCCCAGCGCAGGAAGCGGTAGCGCTCGCCGTTGCGCTCGTACTCGCGCTCGAGATTGGTCGCGAACGAGCCCGCCGTGCCGAAACTGTCGACCTGCACCGAGTGGTCGACGATGAGGTCGACCGGCACGACCGGGTCGACGCGGGCGGGATCGACCCCGCGCGCCTGGGCGGCGTCGCGCAGCGTCGCGAGGTCGACGAGGACGGGGACCCCCGTGAAGTCCTGGAGCAGGACGCGCTCCGGGTAGTAGGCGAGCTCGGTCACCCCGGAAGCGGCGCCCCCGTTCGCGAGCGCGACGAGCGCGGCCGGGTCCGTCATGCCCGGATCGAAGTGGCGGAGGACGTTCTCGAGGACGAGCCGGACGGTCCTTGGCCGCCGGGCGAGGCGCCCGGCGTCGACCCCTTTCAGGCGGTCGAGACGATAGATCGTCGCGATTTCGTCCCCGAGGCGGACCTTCTCGGTCACGCCGAGGGGGTCAGGAAGGCTCACGCGGCCCCCACCTCGGGGCCCTTCTTGGGCTCTGCGGGGAGCGTGACCGCGCGGTCCCAGCGGAGCCGGACCGTCGAGCCGGCCTCGAGCGCACGGTCGCCCCGGATCTCCACCCGCGTCCCGTCCTCCCCCTCGAGGACCGAGAGATACCCCCGTCCGACCGGGCCGCTCGCACGGACGGTTAAGGTGGGCTCTCCGGGACGCGCGGGCTCGGGAGCGACGTCCTCGGGCAGGACCGCGACCGGGCCGTCGGGACCGGCGAGGACGTTGTAGCCGAGGAACCTCGCCGCGCGCGCGGAGGGCGGGCGACCGAACACCTCGCGGGGGCGTCCGATCGCCTCGAGCGTACCCTCAAAGAGGAGCGCGAGCCGGTCCCCGAGGAAGAGACCCTCCTCGCGGTCGTGCGTCACGTGGATGGCGGTCGCCCCGAAGGCGCGGAGCGCCCGGCGGAACTCGGCATGGAGGCCCGCCCGGACCTCGACATCGACCGAGGCGAACGGCTCATCGAGGAGCACGAGGCGGGGGCGGGCGGCGAGCGTCCGCGCGAGCGCGACCCGCTGCTGTTCGCCGCCGGAGAGCTCCCCGGGGCCTCGGCGGAGGAGAGGTCCGAGCGCGAGCAGCGACGCGACCTCGGCGACGCGCGCTCGGACCTCCGCGTCCCCGAGGCGCTGGAGCATCGGCCCGTAGGCGATGTTCTCGTAGACCGTGCGATGGGGAAGGAGCGTCGGGTCCTGGAACAGGAGCCCGATCGAGCGACGGTGGGGCGGGACCCCGGCGAGGTCGATCCCCCCGAGCCGAACGCGGCCGCGCGTCGGCCGCTCGAAGCCGGCGATCGCGCGGAGGAGGGTCGTCTTGCCGCTTCCGTTCGGGCCGAGGAGGGTGAGCAGCTCGCCGCGCGCCACGGTGAACGAGACCGACCGGACGACCGGCACGCCGTCCCAGCTCGCGGAGAGGTCCTCGACCTCGAGCAGGACCTCAGCGGCGGGCACGGCGCCCTCCCGCGACGATCGCGGCGAAGATTGCAAGGCTGAGCACGAGGAGGAGCGCCGCGGCCGCTTCGGCCGCGGGGTAGAGCCGGTCCTGCTGGAGGGCGTACACCGCGACCGGCAGCGTGAACAGCGAGGAGCTCGAGCTCACGAGGAAGTAGGTCGCCGTGAACTCGCCGAGGCCGAGCGCGAGGGCGAAGAGGAGACCGTTCTCGATCCCCGAACGGACCCGCGGGAGCTCCGCGTCGACGAACGCCCCCCACGGGCTCGCCCCGAGCGTCTCCACCGCCTCCCGTCCGGCGGGTGGGAGGCCGGCGAGCGGGATCTCGAGGTTCTGCAGGGCGAACGGGGCCGCGAGGAGCGCCTGGCTGAGGATCACGAGGAGCCAGAGGTCCGCGCTCCCGCCGAGCACGAGAGGCCGCCAGAAGCCGGCGAGCGCCGCAGCGAGGACGACCGGGGAGAGCAGCACCGGCACGAACAGGAGTCCACCGAGGAGGGCGGAAGCGCCCGGCCACCGCGCCACGACGAACGCGCTCACGATCGCGAGCACCACCCCGACCCCCGCCGCAGCGCCCGCGAAGAGGAGCGTGTTGAGCACCGTGCCCGCGACCGAAACGTGCAGGCGCGCCGCGGTCGACGGGGCGAAGAGGAGCGTCCAGCCCTCACCGAACGAGCCCCCACCCGACGGGAAGAGGGAGCGCAGGACGACCGCAGTGAGGAGCGCGACCTCGCTCGCCGCGACCACGGCGAACGTCCCGGCGAGGCCCCACGCGACCGGGCTCGCCCACGGGACGGGCCGGGGCCGGTAGGTCGTCCCCCGCGCCGGACGCAGGCGCCGGGTGAGGACGAGGTAGAGGGCGGCGGGGAGCGCGAAGCCGGCGACCAGCACGAGCGCGAGGACCCCCGCGACGTTCGGCTCGGCGAGCACGAGCGAGAGCGAGTAGACCCGGACCTCGGCCGTCGCGCAGGACCTCCCGCAGAGCAGGATCGGGGGAGCGAACGAGAGCGCGGAGAAGACGAACGTGAGGAGGCCCCCGCAGCCCGCCCCTACCCAGCTCGGCCGCGCCCACGCCTCGAGGTAGGCACGGGCGGGGCTGCCCCCGAGCGAGCTCACGGTCTCCTCGAGCGGGGCGGAGGAGGCCTCGCAGCCGGTCGCCGTGAGGAGCACGACGACCGGCACGTTGTAGAGGAGGTTCACGGCGAGGATGGCGGGGAGCCCATGGGCGAACCAGGCGAGCGCGGGGAACGGCCCCGATACGAGGCCGTCCGGGCCCACGAGGTCGAGCAGGCCGAGGACCATCACGAGGCTCGGGAGGAGGAACGGCAGGAGGAAGAACGAGCGGACCGCGGAGCGGCCCGGCCAGCGGTAGCGGCCGACGAAGACGCCCGCGGGGTACCCGACGGCGACCGCGAGGACGGCGGAAAGACCGCCCTGGACGAGCGAGTTCTCGAACGGAACCGCGTTCCCCGGGTCCGCGAGGAGCCGGGGAACGCTCCCGAGCCCGCCGGCCCCCGCGACGGAACGGAGGAACAGCTCGACCGCCGGCGCGATCGCGAAGAGCGCGACGAACGTTGCGACGGCCCCGAGGAGGACGAGGCCGAGCGCCCCGCGCCTCATCCGTGCCCGAGGGTGAGGCTGTTCCAGGTGTCGACCCAGCCCTGGACCGACGCGCCGACCTCCGCCGGGGTGGTGTCGTTGTTGAGCGCGACGATCGAGGCGGGCGGCATCGCGAAGGCGAACGCCGGCGGGAGGGGTACCGTGAGGTTCGCCGGGTACTCCCACTCGTTCGTCGGGATCAGGTTCTGGACGGCCCCGGTGAGGAACCAGTCGACGAACTCCTGGTCGAGCGCGAGGTGCCGGCTCCCGTTCACGATCCCGATCCCGTAGACCGTGCGCCAACCGTAGGCGGTGCCGTTCCACCAGCTCACCGTCGAGTTGAACGGGCCGCTCTGGTTCCCGTGGTAGTAGGCCGCGTAGGCGGAGTCGGTCGTGTAGCTGACGACCATCGGGTAGGTGCCGGCGAGGAACGCGGAGTAGGCGTCGCCCCAGCTGTCGGAGAGGGGCGGCGCCCCGGCCGGCAGGTCGGTCCAGAACGACGTCCAGTCCTGGTGGAGGACGTGCTCGTAGAACTCGATCTGCCAGACCAGGAACTCCTGGCCCGTGATATCGAGCGTCGGATCCTCGACGAGCAGGTTCTTCGCCCAGGTGGCGTTCGCGACCGTCGCCGGGAAGCTCCACGAGGCGACCGCCCCCGCGGTCGCGGCGGCGAACGAGAGGTTGTAGTCGACCCCGAGGTAGCCGTACTCGTAGGGCGTGACCCCGTGCGCGGGCGACAGCTGCGCAACGAGGTCGGAAGGGACGTCCCCGAGGGCCCTCGAGGCGTACGGGACGAGGAGGTGGGCCGCCTCCGCCTCCGGAGCGGTGATCTCATCGAGCCCGATCACGAGGTCCGCGGTGGGGGCGCCCCTCTGGGCGAGGAGCGTGTTGTAGAGGGTACCCGCGGGGCACTGGACGTCGATGCGGACGTGATGGGCCGAGGCGAACGCCCCGAAGACCGCGGCGAACGTCCCCCCCGCCCCATTGCAGTTCGCGCCGCCCAAGAGGCTCGGGTAGGTGTAGATGACGAGCGTCGTGCCGCCGAACGTCTCAAGGACGTAGGCGTACGTCCCCGCGCCGGCGAGCGCGACGGCGACCACGAGGGCCACGGCCAGCACGACACGGCCCGTGCGGCCCGGACGTCGGAGCCGGCGCGGCCCGACCTCGCTCGAGACGATGCTCATCCCTCCGCAGACCCGGCGGAGAGTCCCTTCAGGGCGTCCATCGCGTTCCCTTCGCGGGCATTATCCCGTGCAGGTTCGTGGGGTCGACGAGGTGCCCCTCGTCCTCTCAGCCGGTTCCCAGCTCCCCCTGCGCCCGCCGACAGCCGGCGAATCGATTTACGGTTGGCGCCCGGGCTCGACGCCGCGGCACAGCCCGTCCTCGGCAGGCTCCGGTGGCCCGACCCTGGGCGCTCGCGGAGGGGTTCGCTGGGCGGCACGATACGGCTTTTAGCGGTCCCGGTCCCTTGCTAGGCGAGCGACGACGATGAGCGCACCGATCGAGAAGCTCCGTTTCGGAACCGAGCTCGTGAAGCGCGGCTTCGCCCGCATGCAACAGGGCGGGGTCATCATGGACGTGACCACGGCCGACCAGGCGGCGATCGCCGAGGAGGCCGGGGCCGTCGCGGTGATGGCGCTCGAGCGGGTGCCGGCGGACATCCGCGCGGCCGGCGGCGTCGCCCGGATGGCCGACCCGGTGCGGATCCGCGAGATCCGGGACCGGGTCTCGATCCCGGTGATGGCGAAGTGCCGGATCGGGCACACGGCCGAGGCGCGCATCCTCGAGGCGCTCTCCGTCGACATGATCGACGAGTCGGAGGTCCTGACCCCGGCGGACCCGTTCCGCCACGTCGACAAGCACAAGTTCCGCGTCCCGTTCGTCTGCGGCGCGCGCAACCTCGGCGAGGCGCTCCGCCGCATCGACGAGGGGGCCGCGATGGTCCGGACGAAGGGCGAGGCTGGGACGGGCAACGTCGTGGAGGCCGTCCGGCACATCCGCCAGATCACGGGCGAGGTCGAGGAGGTCCGACGCCTCCCGAAGAAGAGCCTCGCCGGCTGGGCCCGGCGCGAGCGCGTGCCGGTCTCCCTCCTCGAGGAGGTCCGCGCGCTCGGGCGCCTCCCCGTCGTCAACTTCGCGGCGGGAGGGATCGCAACCCCCGCGGACGCGGCGCTCTGCCGGCTTCTCGGGGTCGACGGCGTCTTCGTCGGGAGCGGGATCTTCAAGTCCGAGCACCCGAAGCGCGTCGCGCAGGCCATCGTGGAGGCGTCGCTCCACTTCGACGATGCGGAGGTCCTCGCGCGCGTCTCGAGCGGTCTCGGGGAGCTGATGCACGGGCTCGAGATCGGCCAGATCCCGCCCGAGGGGCTGCTCCAGGGGCGCGAGTCGGCGACGGCCGCCCCGTCGGCGGCCGCCCGGCGGCCACCGGCCGCCGCCTAGGCCCCGCGGGCCCGCCGCCGGACCCCGCCTCGGGGGCCGAACCGCTCTTACCCGAGCCTCGCCTTGCGGGGCCCGGTGCGGATCGTCCAGGTCGCTCCGTTCTTCTACCCCCACGCCGGCGGAGTGGAGTCGCACGTCCGGAGCCTCGCCCGCCAGTTCGCGCGAGACGGCCACGAGGTGTTCGTGGTGACGTCGCGCTTCCGGCGGGCGCTGCCGGCCGAAGAGTCGGTCGACGGCTACCGGATCGTCCGAGGACGCTCGCTCGGGGTCCTCTTCAACACCCCGATCGACCCGGGCACCGGTCGGATCGTCCGCCAGCTCGACCCGGACGTGGTCCACCTGCACTATCCGCCGCCGCTCACCTCGTTCTTCACGACGCGCGCCCTCGACGGCTCCGCGGTCCCGGTCTGCCTCACCTACCACTGCGACCTCTTCCTCGACGGCCTACCGGGCCGCTTCCTCGCGGGGCTCTACGAACGGACCCTCCTGCCGCCGACGCTCGCCCGGGTCGACCGGATCGTGGTCCACACGCAGAGCTACGGCACGACCTCCGCGATGCTGCGGGGCCGCGAGCTCCAGATCATCCCCTCGGTCGTCGACCTCGAACGGTTCCGCCCCGGCCTCGACACCGCGCGCCTCCGCCGCATGCTCGAGCTCGAGGGTCAGCGGGTCGTCGCCTTCACCGGCCGCCTCGTCCCCCACAAGGGCGTCGACGTGATCCTGCAGGCGCTCCTCCAGCTCCCCGACGACGTCGCGCTCCTCGTGATCGGGAACGGCCCGCGCCTGGCCGACCTCGCCGGGATGGCGCGCCGGATCGGCGTCGCCGAGCGGGTCCGCTTCTGCGCCTCGGTCTCGGACGACGACCTCCCGTCGTACCTCGCGCTCGGCGACGTCTTCGCGTTCCCCTCGCAGAACCGGCTCGAGGGGTTCGGCCTCGCGGTCGCCGAGGCGATGGCGACGGGGCTCCCGGTCGTCATCTCGGATGTCCCCGGCGTGCGCGAGGTGATCGACGACGGCCAGCAGGGCCTGCTCGTGGAGCCGCTGATCGCCGAGGACCTCGCGCGGAAGATCCGGCGCCTGCTCGACGACCCCGCCGAGGCCCGGAGGATGGGCTCCGCGGGCCGCGCGAGGGCGGAGGAGCGCTACGCGCTCGCGAAGGTCGCGCGGGACCTCATCCGGTTGTACGAAGGTCTTCGCGCAGCCGGTTGATCCGTTCCCGGGTCGCCTCGGCCTCGCGCGCGGCGGCCTCGGCCCAGTCGTCCCCCGCGGAGGCGTAGAGGATGCTGCGGGAGGCGTTGACGAGGAGGGCCCGCCCGTGAGCGTCCGCCCCGTCCCGGACGGTCGTCGCGAGCGAGCCTCCCTGGGCCCCGACCCCGGGGACGAGGATCGGGACCCCGTTCCCGAGCGTGGCGCGGGCCGTGCGGACCGCCTCGGAGAACGTGGCGCCCAGCACGACCCCCGCGTTGCCGTGCGCTTCGGCGAGCCGGCGGACCTCGGCGACGACGGCGAGCCAGAGCGGCCCGCGCGGTGTCGGGATCTCCTGGAAGTCGCCGGAGCCCGGGTTCGACGAGTGGGCCACCACGAAGATCCCCCGCGACGGGTCCTCGAAGAACGGCTCGAGCGTCTCCCAGCCGTTCCACGGTGTGATCGTCACCGCATCGAAGCCGAGCGGGCCGAACGCCCCGTCGCGGATCATCCGCATCGAGTTGGGGATGTCGTTCGCCTTCAGGTCGAGGATCTTCAGCCGCTCGGAGCCGATCTTCCGGCTCCAGCGCTCGAGGACGCGGAAGCCGTCGGCCCCGTACTGGAGGAACGAGCCGATCTGCATCTTGAACGCCGCGACGTGCGGCGAGGTCGCGCGCACGATCCCCGCCATGAACCGCTCGAGCTGGAGGGGCGGCGCGAGCTTGCGGAGCGATCGCGGCATCAGCGCCGGGTCGGGGTCGAGCCCCACGCAGAGGAGGGAATCCCGGCTCCTCAGCATCTGGTCGAGACGATGGGAGAACTTGCCCGGCACCTTCCCGGGCACGTGGCCCGGGAGAAAAGGATTGTTCGGTCTGTGCGGGACCCGGGGAACGCGCCGAACCGGGCCCGCGCGCGGTTCATCGTCCGCGACGCGCGCGACGGATTTATCGGAGGGACCCCTCGCCGAGGGAGGCCAGGATGGACGCGGGGTCGGACGTCGGGGAGATCCCGGAGCAGCGGCTCCGGGACGTCGGGGCGTCCTCGCCGCTCGTCCATGTCGTCGGCCGCTTCGTGAGCGTGCGACGCCGGGAGGTCCTTCGGCGTTCGGACGGGAGCCGGAGGCCGCTCCTCACCGGCTGGCTCAGCGACGGTTCGGCGACGATCCGCTGCACGTGGTGGGACCCGCCCCACGAGGGGATCGAACGCGGGACGATCGTCCGCGCGGTCGGTGCGGAGGTCCGCGAGTTCCGCGGACGCCCCGAGCTCGTGTTCACCTGGAAGACGAAGGTCGCGGAGGCCGGCCCCGCGGAGCTGCCCCGCGTCGACGGGGAAGAGTTCCCGTTCCGCACCGTCCGGGACCTGGAGAGCGGGGCCGAGGGGTTCCGGCTCGAGGTCCGCGTCGTCACGGTCCGCCCGAAGCCGGTGAGCGTCGGCGAGGAGCGACGGATCGTCTACGAGGGGCTCGTCGCCGACCGATCGGGGACGCTCGCCTTCTCCTCCTGGAGCGACTTCGGCCTCACCCCCGGCGAGGCGGTCCGCCTCTCGGGAGGCTACGTGCGCTCGTTCCGCGGCCGGCGCCAGCTGGTCCTCGACGAACGCGCCCTCGTCGTCCGGGTCGAAGGGGGGGATCTACCGGAGCCGGCCGAGCTTCTGCACCGTCCCCCGCGTCCGATCGCCGACCTCGAGGAGGAAGGAGGCGGCGAGGCGGCCGCGGTCGAGGGGCTCGTCGTGGGCCTGCTCCCGCCGAGCGGCGTCGTTTACCGTTGCCCGAACTGCCGGAGGATCGTGACGAGCGGGCTCTGCCGCCTCCACGGCGCCGTCGCCGGGGTCGCGGACCTCCGGGCCCGGATCGTCCTCGATGACGGCACGGGCGCGGCGACCGTCGCGGCGGGTCGCGAGGCGACCGAGCGGCTGTGGGGGATCACCCTCGAGGTCGCGCGGGCCCGCCTCCGCGAGCTACCCGACCCCTCCGTCCTCGAAGAGCAGCTCCACGAGGCGGTCGTCGGCCGCCGCCTGAGGGTCCGGGGCTCCGCCTCGAAGGACGATTTCGGCCTCACGATCGACCCCGAGGTGATCGAGCCGGCCGAGGTCGACCTCGAGGCCGCGGCGGACGAGCTCGCCCAGCGCCTCGACGGAGGGGGCTAGTGTCGCTCCGCGAGCCGGCCTGGCGCGTCACGAGCCGCGAGCTCGAGAGCTCGCTCGAGGTCGAGCGGGGCACGGGCGACCGGGTCGCCTCGTACCTCGTGAGCCCGTTCGGCGCCCGGATGAACCGGGTCGTCGTCGCGGGTCGCCTCGCCGCGGCGGAGCCCGCCGGCCGGGACGAGCCGGCGACCTTCTGGAGGGCCCGCCTCACCGACCCTCTCGGGACGGTGGCGGTCACGGCGGGGAGCTTCCAGCCCCGGGCGATGGCCCAGCTGAGGGCGGCCCCCGCGGACCGGCCCGCGATCGTGATCGGCAAGGTCCATCTCTACCAGGGGCGGGACGGCGTGGGGTACGTCTCCGTCCGGGCGGAGGCGGTCCGGTCGGTCGCCGAGGCGGACGAGCGCGCGGTGCTCGCGGAGGTCGTCCGCCAGACCCTGGACCGGCTGGACCTCCTCGAACGCCTCCAGCATGAGCCGGCGGTCCCGGACCAGAAGCTGCGCGAGGACGGGGTCCCGGCTCTCTGGGTGCGCGCCGGTCGGGAGGCGCTCCGGCGGTACCCGGACGCGGACCGGGCGGCGTTCCGCCGCGAGCTCCGGGCCGCGCTGCCCCACATTGCGGGCCACGGGGTCGCCCCGCTGGGTCCCGCCGGAGCCGGGGCGGTGACCGTCCGGGTGGACGCGCCCCCGGCGCCCGCGCCGCCCCCGACCACGGCCGAGCGGGAGGAGGAGGCGGTGTTCCTCGAGGTCGTCGACGATGCCGCCGGCCGCTCGCTGGACGGCTACGCGGACGTCCGCGAGGTCTTCCGCGGGATCGCCGAGCGGGGCGTCCCGTCGGCCCGGGCGGAGGCGGTGCTCGGCCGGCTCGAGGAAGGCGGCGTCCTCGAGGAGCCGGTCGTCGGGAAGCTCCGCCGGGCCTAGTCGGGGCCGTCCGGGCGACGTCTTCCGGACTCTCCTCGCAGGGCGCGGCGGCAGGCTATATATGGACCCCTCGCTCGGGAGGCGGGGGAATGAGGAACACCTGTCTCTCCGATCCCGTGACGAGAGCTGCGACGAGCTGACCCCCAGGCCCGTCACCGGAGCGTAAGCGTTGGCCCAAGGTCCGCCGTCGTTCGCATTCCTCGTCTTCCTCGTCGCCCTCGTGGTGATCGGCGGAGGGGTCGGCGCGGGCCTCCTCTACGAGCACAACCACCCGAAGCGGCCCGCGGGCCCCCTCACGGTGGCGGTCGGGGACAACGCGACGGTCAACTACATCGGCTTCTTCGGGAGCGGCCCCGAGCTCGGCAAGGTCTTCGACACGTCGATCAAGTCCGTGGCGTTCGACAATGCGACCTACCCGAAGTCGCTCCAGTTCACGCCGCGAAAGCCGTCGCAGTACACGCCGCTCGGCGTCCACGTCGGAGCGAAGGCCCCGAAGGGCGGCTACGTGATCGGCAACGTGACCTACGGCAGCGTCGTCACCGGGTTCTGGAAGGGGCTCCTCGGGCTCGCCGTCAACCAGAGCCGGTACGCGAACGTCCCTCCCAACGAGGGGTACGGCCCGCTCAAGAGCTCCTGTCTGAAGACCGCTCCGCTCGTCCGGACCCTGCCCGTTCTCGTCACGGAGACCCCGACGCAGTTCCAGAAGGATTACCCCGGGATCGCGTCGACGACCGGGATCGTCTTCGCCGACCCCACGTACGGCTGGACCGACACCGTGCTCAGCTCGAACTCGACCGCGATCGTGGTCGACCGCATGCCGACCGTCGGGGACACGAGCTCGCCGTACGGCTGGACGATGCGCGTCACGGACGTCACGACCAGCACGATCACGCTCACGAGCGAGCTCTCGAGCTCGAGCGTCGGCCAGGTCGCGGGGACGATCCCGAGCGTGACGGTCTGCTCGTCGACGAGCTTCCTCGTCTGGTCGGTGAACCCGACGAACAACACCTTCGTGGAGAACTACAACCACGAGGTCGTCGGCGAGACCCTGATCTTCCTGGTGACGGTCGTCACGATCGTCCCGCCCTGAGAAGGCGGGGCTGGCCTACAGGGTGACCTTCCCGCGCTTCATCAGCTCCTCGAGGTGGGCCTCGGCGATCGAGGCGAGCGCCTCGTCGGCCGACCGGCGCGGTCGGGCGTACTGGCGGAACGTCTTCTGGGCCTCCGCGCGGCGGGCCCGCGTCTTCGCGAGGAGCTCGCGACCCTCACGGTCGACCTCGGCGAGCTCCTTCGAGCACGCCTCGACCTCGGCCATGACGTCGCGGCGAGCCAGGCCCTTCGCCCTCAGCTCGGCGACGAGGCCGCCCGCGTTCTCGAGGAGCTTGTGGATCGCAGCCATCCTCCCGTCGCGTTCGGTGCGGGTCGCCACCATCTCCTCGGAGACCCGCTCGACCTCCGCCCGCGCCGCGGCGATCGCCTCGTCGGCCTCCTTGCGGAGCCGCTCGTGCTCGACGACGACGGCCCCGCGCGCCTCGGCCTCCTTGAGGTCGGTGCTGCGCTTGCGGAGCCGAGCGATGAGGGCGTTCTCCTCCTCGATCGCGAGCGCGCGCGTCTGCTGCTGGAGCTCGAGCTCGGCGATCTCGCGGCGGATCTGCTCGGGGCGCTCCCGCTCGGCCTTGTCGAACGTGAGCAGGAGCTCCCGCCGGCGGATCACCGCCTCCTCGACCCGGTGGCGGGCCTCGTCGCGGGCGGTACGGAGCTCGGCGAGGCGGCGCCCGAGCTTCGCATGCTCGTCGTGGAGCTTCTCGACCTCCACCTGGGGGGCCTGGCGCCGGTCGTAGAGCGACTTTTGCTCGGAGGAGAGCTGGCGGAGCTGGGTCAGGAGGTCGCGCCGCCGCTCGAGGAGCGACTCGAACCGCTTCTCGAGGTAGCGCAGGCGCTGACGGTCGTCGCGCTCCTCCCGGTCGGACTCCTCGGAGAGGGCCATGCGGGGGGCCACGACCCTCCGACCATCCGCAGTTCACAAAAGACCTTCGAAGCGCCGCGGAGGGCCCGTCCGGGGCCCCGACGGCCCTCACCCGTCGGTTCCGGGTCCGACCGGGGCCCGAGGACCCGCGGCGCGACCGGGGGACCTTAAGGCGCTCGCCGGGGCCCCAGAGTGCGAGGCCGGCGGGCGGGGTCCCGGCCAGGCACGGCGAACCTCAGGGCCGCGAACAGGGCCGCGGGCACCGCCGCATCGATGTTCACCACCGCGATCGGCGCGCACGACTGGAGCATCGCCGAGAGCGCCGCCTCGCCCCGGCCACCCCGCCCGTAGCCGACCGAGGTCGGGACGCCGACGACCGGCGCGCCCACGAGCCCCGCGACGACCGTCGGGAGGGCCCCCTCCCGCCCCGCGAAGACCAGGTAGATCGAGGGGCGGGTGGCGCGGAGCTGGCGGAGCGCACGATGGAGGCGGTGGATCCCGGCGACGCCGACGTCGTAGGCCGGGACGGCGCGCACCCCGAGCTCCTCGAGGAGCGCGCGGGCCTCCTCGGCGAACGGGACGTCGCTCGTGCCCGCCGCGAGAACCGCGACCGTCCCCGCCCGGAGGCGGGTCCCGAGCGGTCCCGGCACGCGCACGAGGCGCCCACCGGCGAGCTCGCGGAGCGGGGCGCCTCCTGCGCGGAGCCGGCGGAGCGCGCGGAGCTGGGCCGGGGTCGGCCGCGAGACGAGCGCCCCCCGGCCGCGGGCGATCAGGGCCCGGACGATGCCGACCAGGTGCTCGACGGACTTCCCTTCAGCGAGCACCACCTCGGGGACCCCCAGGCGCCGACCGCGATCGTGGTCGAGCCGAGCGTAGCCGCCGATCGCGAGCTCGCGGGAGGATTTCTTCCGCGCCGGCCGCCGGGAGCGTGGGCGCACGTCCCCCGCGACCCTAGCTCTGATATAGCGGGTTCCCGTGGGCGCCGCGTCTTCGAAGAATGGTCGATTTCTCGCTGAGCGCGGAGGCCGAGAGCCTGCGGGACCTCGCGCGGAAGTTCGCGCGGACCGAGATGGCCCCCCACGCGGCCGAGTGCGACCGCACGGCGAGGTTCCCCGAGGAGATCTACCGGAAGGCCCACGACCTCGGTCTCATGAACCTCAACGTCCCGACCGAGCTCGGCGGGAGCGGGCTCTCGCTGTTCGAGCAGTGCCTCCTCGTGGAGGAGCTCGCCTACGGCTGCGGCGGGATGACGACCTCGATCATCGCGAACTGCCTCGCGCTCGAGCCGATCCTCCTCGGAGGGACGCCGGAGCAGCGCGAGCGCTTCCTGAAGCCGTTCTGCGCCGACTACCACCTGGCCTCGTTCTGCCTCACCGAACCGGGCGGGGGGAGCGACGCGGGGGGGATCACGACCCGGGCCCGGCGCGACGGGGACGCCTACGTGCTCGACGGGGAGAAGTGCTTCATCACGAACGCCCCGCACGCCTCGCTCTACACGGTCTTCACGACGGTCGACCCGGCCGCCCGCCACCGCGGGATCACCGCGTTCGCCGTCCCGCGCTCCGCGGAAGGGGTGACCCCGGGGAAGGACGAGGAGAAGATGGGCCATCGGGCCTCCTCGACGAGCACGGTCCGCTTCGAGCGGGTGCGGGTCCCCGTGGCCGACCGGCTCGGGGCGGAAGGCGAGGGGTTCGCCCTCGCGATGCGGACCCTCGACCAGACGCGGACGCCGATCGGCGCGCTCGCGACCGGGATCGCCCAGGCCGCGCTCGACCACGCGGCGCGCTACGCCCTCAAGCGCGAGACGTTCGGCAAGCCGATCGCCGAGCACCAGGCGATCCAGATCAAGCTCGCCAACATGGCGCAGGCGGTCCACGCCGCGCGGCTCCTCACCTGGCACGCCGCCTGGACGATCGACCGGGGCGGGAAGGGTACGCTCGAGTCGTCGATCGCGAAGTGCTTCGCCTCCGACGCGGCGCTCGACGTCGCCGACGAGGCGATCCAGACGTTCGGGGGGTACGGCTACATGAAGGAGTATCCGGTCGAGAAGCTGCTGCGCGACGCGAAGCTGACGCAGATCTACGAGGGCGCGAACGAGATCCAGCGCACGGTGATCGCGCGCGAGCTGCTCCGCGCGTACAGCTAGGGCGGGAGCCGGGGCGTGCAGATCGTCGTCGGCGTGAAGCCGGCCCCGGAGGCGGAGAGCCGGCTCCGCGCGACCGCGGACGGCGCCGCGCTCGACGTCGAGGGCGTGAAGTTCGTCCTCGCCGGGTACGACGAGTCCGCGCTCGAGCAGGCGCTGCTCCTCAAAGAGGCGACCCCGGGCTCGACCGTCCATGTCGTCGCGGCCGGCCCCCCGGGCCGGACCGAGGAGGTCCTCCGCGCGTCGATCGCGCTCGGCGCCGATGCGGCGACCGCGGTCGACCTGGACGCGCCCCCGCTCGCCGACCCGATCGCGACCGCCCGCGCGCTCGCCGAGGCGATCGCGGCGATCGGCCATGACCTCGTCCTGTTCGGTAAGCAGGCCGGCGACGACGAGGAAGGGGTCGTCGGCGGCGCGGTCGCCGGGATCCTCGGTCTCCCGTTCGTCGGCTTCGTCCTCGACCTCCGGGCGGAACCCGCCGGGGGCCGGCTCACGTTCCGTCGCTCGGTCGAACGGGGGGAGGAGACCTGGGAGGCCGCGCTCCCCCTCGTTGTCGGCCTCCAGCAGGCCTGGAACGACCCCCGGACGGCGAAGCTCCCGGCGATCCTCCGCTCGCGGAAGGCCCCGATCGCGCACCGCACCCCGACGGCTATCGCCGCGGGGACCCCCCAGAGCCTGCCGGAGAGGTTCGCGCTGCCCGCTCCCCGCCAGGGGGCGAAGATGATCGAGTACCGCAGCCCCCAGGAAGCGGCCGAGAAGCTCGTCCGCCTCCTCCGCGAGGAGGCGAAGGTCTTCCCGTGACCGCGCGCGTCCTCATTGTCGGGGAGCAGGACGCCGGGCATCTCGCCCCGGTCGCCCTCGAGGCGGTCACGGTCGCCCACCGTCTGGCGGGCCCGGGGGCCGCGGCCGGCTTTGTCGCGGGCGGGGGCTCGGCCGAGGCGGCCGCCGCGTTCGCCCGGGCCGGGATCGGTAGGGTCCTCGCGGCCGACGACCCCCGCTACGACCGCGCGCCGCCCGCCGCGCTCGCGCGGGCCGTCGCCGCGGCCGCCGAGGCGGTCGGGGCCACGGCGGTGCTCCTCGGCGGCACGACGTTCGGCCGCGACCTCGCCGGCCCCCTCGCGATCGCGTTCCGCGCGGCCGCGGCGAACGGGGTCACCGAGGTCGAGGCGGACGGCGACGTGCTACGGGTCAAGCGGCCGGTCTTCGGCGGGCGCGCCACCGAGACGCGCCGGCTCGAAGGAGGACGCTACGTCCTCACGTTCCGGCCCCACGCCTTCCCGGCGAGCGAGGGTCCGGGCGCCTCCCTCCAGCTCGAGCCCCTTGCGAACGCGCCCCCGCCGCCGAGCTCGCCCCTCCCCGAGAGGAAGGGCGTCGCCGCGGTCGCGGGCGGGACGGGCCCGGCCCTCAGCGACGCCGCGATCGTCGTGTCGGGGGGCCGCGGCGTCCGCGCCCCGGAGAACTTCCACCTGATCGAGGAGCTCGCGGGCGCGCTCGGCGCGGCCGTGGGGGCGAGCCGGGCCGTGACCGACGCGGGATGGCGTCCCAACGCGCTCCAGGTCGGCCAGACGGGGAAGACGGTCGCCCCCCAGCTCTACCTCGCGGTCGGGATCTCGGGGGCTATCCAGCACCTGGTCGGGATGGTCAGCTCGAGGGTGATCGTCGCGATCAACAACGACCCCACGGCGCCGATCTTCAAGGTCGCGGACTACGGCATCGCGGGCGATCTCTTCGAGATCGTCCCGGCGCTCACCGTCGAGGTCCGCAAGGCGCGCGGGCTCGGCTAGGCGGACCGCGCGGCTACATCTGCCAGACGAGGTCGATCCCGTCCCGCACGAGCGCGGTCGTCGGAAGGCCCGCGGCGCGCTGGGCGCGGCGGACGAGGTGGCGCAGCCGCTCCTTGCGTCCCCCGCCCTCCGCCATCATCGCGCGGAAGAGCTCGGTCGCGAAGCGCGGATAGGCCGTGTAGAACCGGCGGTTCCACTTGACCCGGTCGAGCCCCTCGAAGTCGCGGAAGTCGGCGAGGATCCCGGACGCCTCGAGGCGGCGGGCGTACTCGGCGAGGCGGGACGCCGAGGCGTCGCCCGCGGCCTTCGCCGCAAGGGCCGTCTCGGCCGCCGCGATCCCCGAGCGGATCGCGTAGTTCATCCCCTGGATGACGAGGCCGTTCGAGAAGACGAAGCCGGCCGTGTCCCCGGCGACCATCCAGCCGTCGCCGTGGAAGGCGGCCGGACGGCTCGCCCACCCCGACCCGAGGATCTTCGCCCCGTACTCGACGAGCTCGCCGCCCTCGATCGCCGAGCGGATCGTCGGCTGCTGCTTGAACGCCTCGACCAGGTCGTACGCGTAGGCGCCCGTCCCATAGATCGAGGCGATGTTCAGGATCACGCCGAGCGAGATCGTGTCGCGGTTCGTGTAGAGGAAGCCGCCGGCCATCACCCCGGGCGGGTAGATCCCGAGGACCCACTCCTCGGCGTGCCCCTCGCCCGGGGCGAGCCGGAACCGCTCCTCGATCCGGGCCGCATCGAGCCGGTAGACCTCCTTGATCCCGAGCTCGGTCGCCTCCTCGTGGAGCCGCGGCGCGGGACGGATCGGGGTGCCCAGGGTGAGGCGCGAGTTCGCGCCGTCGGCGACGATCGTGACCGGCGCCCGCATCGTCTCCCCGCCTTGGACCACCCCGCGGACGGTCGTGTCCTCCCACGCGAGGCGGTCGACCGGTACGGAGGGAACGACCGTCGCCCCGGCGGCCTCCGCCTGCTTCGCGAGCCAGGCGTCGGTCCGCGACCTCAGGACGCTGTGGGCGACATGCGGGGCCGTGCGCCAGGCCGTGTCCTCGTAGTCGAAGGCGATCGATCGCTCGGGGGCGAGGAAGCCGAAGCGCTTGCGGACGATGTGCCGCTCGAGCGGCATCTCGGTCCTCCAGTTCGGCAGGATCGCGTCGAGATCGTTGCCCCAGAGGATCCCCCCCGAGAGATTCTTCGTGCCGGGCTCGGCTCCCCGCTCGAGGAGGAGAACGTTCGCTCCGCCCCGGGCGAGGCGGATCGCCGCGGCGCAGCCGGCCATCCCCGCGCCCACCACGATGACATCGAAGTCGTCGGCCATCGCGCTCGGCCGGCGACGGACCCCGTTCGATTTAACGGTGCGCGCACCCCGCGGGGCGCAGGGCGGGCCGCGACCTTACCGGGGAGGGGGGGACGCGCTCGCCCCGGGGGTCTGGATCCTCTCGGCCGCGGTCTCCACGAGGCGCTGGAACAGGAACGGCTTCGGGATCCCCCGCCAGCTCTCGTTGCCGAGGTGCCCGCCGCCCTCCGAGCTCACCCGGACCGTCCCGTAGCCGAGGAGCCGCTGGCCGATCGTCTGGTTGACGTCGACCCCCCGGACCTGCGTCACGGGGATCTCGTCGAAGTCCCGTCCGATGATCCCCCGCTGGATGATCACCCGGTGCGAGGTCACCGCGTAGACGGTGCGGATCCAGCGGACGTAACGGACCGCGATCCAGATCGCCCCCGCGAGGACGAGCACGTCGAAGAAGATCCCGAGGTAGAAGCTGAGGGTGGAGCTCGCGAGATGGACGAAGCTCGCGGCGCGCGCGAGCGCGTCCGTGTAGACCGCGAGGTGGGGCAGGTGGTACCGCGGGGCCCAGGTGAGATAGCTCAGGAGCGCAAAGACCGCGGTCCAGAGGACCGGTCCCGGGAAGTAGAGGAGCTTCGTCGCTCGCGTCTCCTCGAGCAGGTACTCCTGGTCGGCGAGGTACGTGGCCCTCAGGAGCTTCGGCGGCTTCTTCGACTCCCACGGCGCGGCCATCGGCCCGGCGACCGACGGCTCGGGAGATAAACGCTCGCGTCGAGACGCCGCGCGTCCCGCCCTTATATCCCGCGGCCCGTGCCGCCCGCGGGATGGGCGTCACCGACTGCCACGTCCACATCAACCCGTTCTGGGAGATGCGGCCGGACGCTCTCGCGGTCCTCGAGGACGTCGCGGCGGAACGGGAGCACTTCGTCCGGGACCCGCGCGCGTTCCTCGACTACCTGGACGCGGCCGGGATCGAGCGCGCGGTCCTCGTCAACTATGTCGCCCCCGAGGTGATCGGCTACACCGAGGCGGCGAACCGGTTCGCGAGCGAGTTCCAAGGGGCCGACCCGAAGCGCCTCCTCGCGACCGGAGGCATCCGCCCCGACCACCCGAACCCGGCGGCCGAGGTCGAGCACCTCGCGGACGCCCTCGGGCTCCGCGCGCTCAAGCTCCACCCCCCGCACCAGCTCTTCCGCCCGAACGCCTACGTCGACGGGATCCTCCCCGGGCTCCGGGAGCTCTACGCGGCGTGCGAGCGGCGGCGCTGGCCCGTGATCTTCCACACGGGGACCTCGATCTTCCCCCGGGCGCGGAACCGGTTCGCCGACCCGCTCTTCGTGGAGGACGTCGCGCTCGACTTCCCCGAGCTCCCGATCGTCCTCGCCCACGGGGGTCGCCCGCTCTGGACGGCCGGCGCGGTCTTCCTCGCCCGGCGCTGTCCGAACGTCTGGCTCGACATCTCGAGCGTCCCCCCGGCGCGCCTGCTCACCTACTTCCCCCAGCTGCCGCGCCTCGCCGACAAGGTCCTCTTCGGGAGCGACTGGCCCGGCCCCGGGGTCCGCGAGATCCGGACGAACCTCGACGCGTTCCGGGCCCTCCCCCTGGACGCGGACCTCCAGCGCCGCATCCTCGAGGAGAACCCGCGGCGCCTCTTCCCGTAAGGACCCCGCCCGGGGGCCGGCCGGAGGGCGCCCCGCCGTTCGGGCGACGGAGCGGTGATTAACTCGCCCGCGGTCGCGCCCGGCGCATGCCCTCGAAGCGGCGGCTCGCGGCCGTCATGTTCACGGACGTGGTCGGCTTCACGGCGGCGACGCAGGCCAACGAGCCGGCCGCGCTGCGCGACCTCGAGGAGCACGGGGCGCTCCTACGTCCGCTCTTCGCGAGGTTCGGCGGCCGGGAAGTGAAGTCGACCGGCGACGGGTTCCTCGTCGAGTTCGCGAGCGCGCTCCAGGCGACCGAGTGCGCGGTCGAGATCCAGCGCCGTCTCGGCGAGCGCAACCGGGGCTCGGCGCAGAGGCCGATCCTCGTCCGGGTGGGCATCCATCTCGGCGACATCGAGCGACGTGGGACCGACATCTTGGGGGACACGGTGAACGTGGCATCCCGGGTGGTCCAGCTCGCAGAGCCCGGGGGGGTGGTCGTGAGCGAGCCCGTGTTCGTCCAGGTCCGGGACAAGGTCCCCCAGCGCTTCGAGCGGCTCGGTCCGCGGTCGCTCAAGAACGTCCGCCTCCCGCTCGAGGTCTTCCGTCTCACCGTCGCGCCGTCCGGGCAAGCGCGCCCGGGGGCGGGGGACGGCCCGGTCCGTCTCGCGGTCCTTCCGTTCACCAACATCAGTCCGGATCCGAAGGACGAGTACTTCGCGGACGGGCTCACCGAGGAGTTGATCACGAACCTCTCGCAGGTCCGTGAACTGCGCGTGATCGCCCGCACGTCGGTCTTTGGCTACAAGGGCCAGGGGAAGTCCGTCGCGCAGATCGGGAGCGAGCTCGGCGTCGACTCCGTGCTCGAGGGCAGCGTGCGGAAGTCCGGCGACCAGCTCCGCATCGCCGCCCAGCTCGTCGATGTCGCGAGCCAGGAACACCGCTGGGCGATGACCTACGACCGGCAGCTCGACAACGTCTTCGCCGTCCAGGCCGACATCGCGAAGCGGATCGCGGACGTGCTCAAGGTCCGCCTGCACGAGGCGGAGGAGGCGCGCCTCGCCGGACCCCGGACGTTCCGGACCGACTCGTACCTCGCCTACCTCAAGGGACGGAGCCTGCTCCACACCAGCTCGACGGAGAAGCTCACCGAGGCGAAGGTCCAGTTCGAGCGCGCGATCGAGCTTGACCCGACGAACGCCGCGGCCTACTCCGGGCTCGCGGACGCCACGCGGATCCTTGGATGGCGCCAGGTCGGCCCGTCGCGCGCCGAGTGGGACCGCCTCGGCCGCGAGCTCACCGAGCGCGCGATCGAGCTCGACCCCCACCTCGCCGACGCGCACGCCTCGCGCGGCCTCGTGCTGTGGGACGACTTCGATTTCGTCGCCTGCGAGGCAGAGTTCCGGATCGCGCTCGCCGCGAACCCGAGCAACGCGCTCGCCCACTACTGGTACTCCCTCGTGCTCGAGGACCTCGGGCGCGTCCAGGACGCGCTGCGGGAAGCGACGCTCGCGATCGAGGCCGACCCCCACTCGCTCGTGATCCTCGACGGCTACATCGCGCTCCTCATCTGGCTCGAGAAGTTCGCCGAGGCCGAGGAGCAGATCGAGAAGCTCACGAAGCTCGACCCCGATGGCTCCTGGTCCCACAGCCTCCGCGCCCTCTACCTCCTTTCCCGCGCGAAGTTCCCCGAGGCGCTCCGCGAGATGGGCCCGGTGGAGCGCGTCGAGCCGGACGCCACTTACGTCCGCCTGCTCTACGCCGAGATCTACGGGGCGTCGGGCGACCGGGCCCGGGCCGTGGAGAAGGTCCGCGCCATGGAGAAGGCGGGCGATCCCGATTGGAGCCTCGCGAACGCTTGGGGGCTCATCGGCGACCTCGACGCGACCTTCCGGTACCTCGACCGTGCCCGCGAGAGCCACTTCCTCCCGCTCCAGGCGTTCCAGATCTCGCCGTTGTTCGCTCCGCTCCGCCGGGACCCCCGGTACGCGGCGTTCCTGCGCAAGATGAACATCGGCTGAGCCGCGGGGCACGGGCCAAGGGACCGACCCGAGGAGAGGACCCGGGGCGCCCGGGGACCTCGGGGGACCGGAGCCCATCGGCGGGCTCACTTGAAATAGTGAGCCCGCGTCCCACGACCGTGCCGGAACCCGAGCAGCCCCCTCGACCTCCCGCGCCCTCGGAGGAGGCGGCCCCGACCAGCGTCGAGGTCGTCGAGGGCGGGGAGGAGGTCGGCCGCCTTCCGCTCCCGCGGCGCAACCGGGGCGAGGTCTTCGGGATCGCAAGCCAGCTCCTCGGGGCGGCCCGCATCCGCGTGATGTGCGAGGACAACGTCTCGCGGATGGGCCGCATCACGGGGAAGATGAAGAAGAAGATGTGGATCCGCGAGGGGGACCTCCTCGTCGTCCGTCCCTGGGGGTTCCAGGAGGGGAAGGCGGACATCCTCTTCCGCTACAGCCGGACCCAGTCGCAGTACCTCGCGCGGCGGAACCTCCTCCCGAACTCCCTCGCGGAATTCCTCGCCCCCGAGCCGACGGCCGAGGACGCCACCCCGACGTAGGCCCGCGATGTGGGCCGCCCTTCCCCGCCCGATCTCGTCGGCGGAGATGCTCGTCGTCGAGCGGAACGCGGTCGCGCTCGGCGTCTCGCTCGACACCCTCATGGAGAACGCGGGCCGGGCGGTCGCCGAGGAGGCGACGCGGCACCTTCCCGCCCCTCCCGCGCGGGTCGCGATCGTCGCGTCGACCGGGAACAACGGCGGGGACGGGACCTGCGCGGCGTTCTACCTCCACCAGTGGGGGTACTCGCCCGAGGTCTGGCTCCTCCGGGCCCCGCTCGAGATCCGCTCGCGCTCGGCGCGACGGTGCTTCGAACGGATCGAGCACCGCCTCCCCGTCCACGTCGGGGCGCCCCGCGCGGACGACCTGGCGTCGATGCCGCTCGTCATCGACGCGCTCCTCGGCACCGGCCAGACCGATCGGCTGCGCTCGCCCGTCCGCGAGGCGGCGGTCGCGATCCGCACGAGCGGCGCACCGGTCCTCGCGGTCGATCTTCCCACGGGGACGCGCGACCCGGACGGCGTGCGCGCGCGCTGGACCGTCGCGCTCACCGCTCCAAAGGCCGAGATGGACCCGGCGGGGAGCGGCACGGTCGTGGTGCGCGACATCGGCATCCCCGAGAACGCCTGGAAGCGCACGGGCCCGGGCGAGTTCGTCCTCTTCCGGGAGCCGACCGGTCGGACCGATCGGGGGCGCTCTGCCCGCATCCTCGTGATCGGCGGAGGCCCGTACGCCGGCGCCCCCGCGCTCGCCGCGATGGCGGCCCTACGGTCGGGAGCGGAGCGGGCGACCGTGATCGCCCCCCACGGGAGCGCGGAGGCCGTCCAGGGGTTCTCGCCGAACCTCGTCGTGCGCGCCATCGGCTCCGAGCGGTTCCGCCCCGTCGACGTACCCGAGGTCGTCGCGCTCGTGCGCTCAGCCCCGCCGGCCGCCGTCGCCCTCGGCATGGGGGCGGGCGCGCATCCCGAAACGCTCGCGGCGCTCGCCGTGCTCGAGGGCGAGCTCGCCGGCACCGTGCCGCTCGTGATCGACGCTGACGGGCTCACCGCGCTCGCCGCCGGGCCGGAGCTCCAGCCGCGGGGCCCCGCTCCGGTCCTCGGGACCCCGAACGTCGGGGAGTTGGCCCGGCTCTTCGCCGGGCCCTCGGGGAACGACCCGGACGAGCGGCGCCGGGCCGTCGCCGAGGCAGCGGCCCGTCGCCACCTCGCGCTGGTCGCGAAGGGCGAGCCGGACCTGATCGCGGATGGCCAAGTCGTGGTGGAGAACCACCACCATCATCCCGCGATGACGGTCGCCGGCCTCGGGGACGTCCTGGCCGGGGTCCTCGTGAGCCTGCTCGGCAGCGGCCTCCCCGTGCTCGCGGCCGGGCGCCTCGGCACGTACTGGGTCGGGGAGGCCGGCGTCCTCGCCGCGTCCCACCGGGGGTTCGGGCTCGTCGCGACCGACGTGCTCGACGAACTCCCGGCGGCGCTCGTCGCGGGACTCCACCGCGTCCGGGGCGGCGAGTAGCCGGGACCGTTCAGGCGTAGCGGACCCGGCCGCGGATCGCCCGGGCCCGGGCGCGCACGTCCTTCGCCCCGGCCGGATTCCCCTCGACGTACCCCGCGTAGAACGCGCGGACGAGGGTGGGGGCCCGCGCGCTCAGGGCCTTCAGGTCCTCCTCCACGAGGTGGAGGTCGATCCCGAGCTCTTCGAGGCCGGCGTTCCGCGAGCCCATCGAGAGGTCGAGGAACGCGGGGGGCCCGTCCGGGCCCTCGGGGAAGAGCACGTTCGAGCTGGTGAGGTCGCCGTGGGAGATCCGACCGGCATGCAGGAGTCCCACCGCCCGGCCGAACGCGCGGACCGCGGCGGCGACCCGCGGGGGCGCGAGGGCCGGGTCGCCGAGGATCGCCTTCAAGGTCGGACCGGGGAGCTCCTCGAGGATCAGCCGGTGGCGCTCGACGTCGAGGTCGTAGACGATCGGCGTCCGGACCCCGAGGCGACGGGCCTCGACGAGCAGCCGCGCCTCGGTCCGGGTCCGCTCGCGCCGGAGGCGGTCGTCGAGCGCCTTCGGGCGGTAGGCCTTCACGTCGCGGTCCTTGAGGAGCGCCGGGAACCCCCACCAGTCGACGGCGCGGAGCGACGCCTCCGCCCCGCGCGAGACCGTCCGGCCCTCCGCTTCGTCCGCGACCATGGCTTGAGTCGGTCCGGCGGCCCGCCTAGCGTCCGCGTCGGGAGGCGACGACCCGCACCATCGCCTCGCGCGCGAGGCGGGCGGCGAGCGCGCTCGTGTTCCCCTGGTCGTACGGCGGCGAGACCTCCATGAGGTCGAGCCCGACGAGCCGCGGGGCGGCCTGGTCGATCACGTGCTTCACGTCGCGAGGCGTGAGGCCGAACGGCTCGGGCGTCCCGGTCGCGCCGGCGTAGGCGGGGTCGACCGCGTCGATGTCGAGCGTGATGTAGAGGCGCTCCGTCTTCAGCATGTTGAGCGCCCGCTGGACGGACGCCTGGATGCCGTCCCGCGCGATCTCGTGCGCGCTCACGAACGGCATGCCGAGCGTACGGTTGTCGTCCACCTCCTCGCGGGAGACCGAGCGGACACCGAGGACGACGATGTTCCGCGCGCCGACCTTCTCGAGCATGCGGCGGGCGGAGCACGCGTGGCTGCGCGCGTCGCCGAGGTAGCTCGCCCGGAAGTCGAGATGGGCGTCGAGGTAGAGGATGCCGAGGCTCGGGGCGTCCTCGGGGTACGCCTCGACGGACGGGGGCGCGCACGCATGGTCGCCCCCGAGGACGATCGGGAACTTCCCGGCCCGGTAGATCGGACGGACCTCCTCCCGGACCCCCCGGACCATCTCCTCGGCGCTGCCGAACTCGTCGGTGTTGCCGAGGTCGTGGATCTTCACGTCGGCGAGGTCGACGCCGGTCTCGAGGTCGTACGACTCGAAGTTCCAGGAGTGCTGGCGGATCGCGTCCGGACCGAACCGGGCCCCCGGGCGGAACGACGTCGTCCGGTCGAACGGCACCCCGAGGAGGACGAACTCCGCGTCGTCGAACGAGGCCGAGGCGTCCGCGAACGAGCTCGGCCGGGCCACGTCGCGGGCACGGGGGGCACGTTATATCAAGACTGCTTGGCGCCGGGAGGGCGCGTCGCCGGCCGGACGGGGGGACGTGGCCAGCGCGCGCGGATCCCCATCTCGCCGTAGAGGAACTCCATCATCACGAGCGAGACCGCGGTCGTGACCACGGCCATCACGTAGAGACCGAGGTAGCCGGCGAGGGCGATCGAGACCGCGCCGACGAGCGGCCCGACGCTCCACAGGGTCGAGTTCACGAGCGCGAAGATCCCGAGGGCCTCGGCCCGCTGGCCGGCGGGCGCGGTCCGGGCGACCCAGGCCTGCATTCCCGGCCCGACGAGCGCGAGCCCGGCCGCGCGGACCGCCTGGGCGGGGACCGTCTCGACCCACGTGGTCGCGATCGCGAAGAGGGCGACCGCGACGAGGCTGAGGACCGTGCCGTACCAGATCCCCCGGATCTCGCCCCGGCGGTCGATCCAGCGACCGAGGGGCAGGGAGACGAGCGCCGCAGTGAGGAGCCCGGCGATCGCGACCAGGCCGACCTCGAAGCCGTTCGCCCCGAGCTGGGCGGCGAGGAAGCCGTAGAACGTCCCGATCGCCCCGCTGCCGATCGCTCGGATCGACACCGCGAAGGAGAAGGCCACGACCGGTTTCATCGTGGCGAACGGGAGCCGGCCCGCCCCTGCCGGCGCTCCGACTGGGAGGTCGGGCACGAGGAAGACCACGACCGCGATCGTGCCGACCATCACGGCGACGACGAACGGGAAGAGCGCGGAGAGCCCGAAGACGAGCGTGAGCCCGCCGGCGACGAGGAAGCCGACGACCCCTCCGGCGTTCGACGTCGCGTTGAGGAGTCCGTAGCCGAACCCCCGTCCCCCCGTCGGGGTGACGTCCGCGACGTAGGCGGTGTACGCGGGTCCGCCGACCGCGAGGGCGAGCTCGGCCGCGATGAACAGCGCCCCGGCGGCCAGATACCCGGGGGCGAAGACGATCGCGAGGAACAGCGGGAACGCCGTCACCTCGCCCGCGAGGAGGAACGGGCGGCGGCGGCCGACACGGTCGGAGAGCCGGCCCACCCACGGCCCGATCAGGCTCGCAGGGACGTAGGCGAGCGAGAGGATGACGAGCGCCGCGGGAAGACTCGCGCCCTTCACCTCCACGAGGTAGAGCGGGAGGAAGACGACGAAGAGGCCGCCCCGGTTGCTCGCGAGGAGCGAGTAGAGGGCGAGAGCGAGCAGCTCGCGGCGCACCATCGCGCTCGTCACCTTCGCAGGTTACTTACCGCGATGGCCGGAACGGTCACCGGGTCGGCGAAGCCCTACGACCCGTTAAGTTCGGGCGAGCGTCCCCGGGCCGGAGGCGGTGTGGCGGCGGAGTCCCCCCTCGTCCGGAACCGCGAGGAGGACGGGGTCGCGACGCTCGTTCTCCGTCACCCACCGGTGAACGCGCTCTCGCGGGCCGTCCTCGCGGAGCTCGGCGCGGCCGCTCGCGAGCTCGCGTCGGACGGGAGCGTCCGGGCCGTCGTGCTCGCCGCCGACGGCCCGATCTTCTCCGCCGGCGCCGACCTCAAGGAGATGGCGAAGATCGACCCGAAGGAGGCCCCCCAGCTCCTCCGAGAGGTCGAGGCGACGTTTCGCGCGGTCGCCGAGCTCCCCGTGCCGACGGTCGTGGCCGTCCATGGGCTCGCGGTCGGGGCCGGGTTCGAGCTTGCGCTCGCGGGCGACCTCCGCATCGCCGACGATTCCGCGAAGTTCGGGGCTCCCGAGGTCGGGCACGGCCTCATGCCCGCCTACGGCGGGACGCAGCGCCTCCCGCGCCTCGTCGGCCCCGCGAAGGCGAGGGAACTCATCTTCACGGGCGCGCTCGTCCCGGCCGCGGAGGCGTTCCGGATCGGCCTCGTGAACAAGCTCGTCCCGGGCGGCCAGGACCTTCGCGCGGCGCGCGACCTCGCCCACACGATCGGCCAGCGCGCCCCGAGGGCCGTGCGCGCCGCGAAGCGGGCGATCGTCGAGGGGGCCGAGCTCTCCCTCGCGGAGGGGATCGCGCTCGAGACCCGCCTGTTCCTGGCCGAGGTGCTCCCGAGCCGGGACCTCGCGGAGGGGATCGCCGCGTTCGCGGAGAAGCGCCCGCCGAAATTCCGCGGGGAGTAGGCCGTGGCGATCGACTGCTCTCTCACGCCCGACCAGGAGGCGTTCCGCGCGAGCGCGCGCGAGTTCCTCGCCCGGGAGGTCGCCCCGATCGTCGCGGAGATGGACGAGCGGGAGGAGTTCCCCGCCGCGACCGTCCGCAAGATGCAGGAGGAGGGGTACTTCGGCGTCCCGATCCCCGAAGCGTACGGCGGGCTCGGTCTCGGGAAGGTCGGCTACTGCCTGTTCCTCGAGGAGCTCGGCCGGGTCGACGCCTCGCACGGCACGATCGTCGGGGCGCACACGTCGCTCGGCACGACGCCGCTCCTCTACTTCGGTACCGAGGAGCAGAAGCGGCGGTGGCTCGTGCCGGCCGCGCGGGGGGAGAAGCTCCTCGCGTTCAGCCTCACCGAGCCCGGCTCGGGGAGCGACTCGGGCGCGGTCCATACACGGGCCGAGCGCGCGGGCGACCGCTGGCGGCTCACGGGCACGAAGATCTACGTCTCGAACGGCCGTGAGGCCGATGCGATCGTCGTGCTCGCGTCGAACGACCCGGCCCGGGGCCCGAGCGGCGGGGTGACCGCGTTCGTCGTCGAGAAGGGCACGGCGGGCTTCACGGTCGGGCGGTGCGAGAAGAAGATGGGCCTGCACGGCACCTCGACGGCGGAGCTCGTCCTCGACGGGGTCCAGCTCGGCCCCGAGCACGTGCTCGGGGAGGTCGGGCGAGGCTTCGTGGTCGCGATGACCGCGCTCGACGTCGGGCGCGTGTCGCTCGGGGCGGCGTCGCTCGGCGCGATGGAGGCCGCGGCCGAGTCCGCGCTCGAGTTCGCGAAGCGCCGGGAGCAGTTCGGGACCCCGATCGTCCAGCACCAGGCGATCCAGTTCAAGCTCGCGGACATGGCGATGAAGATCCAGGCGCTCCGTCCGCTCGTCTACCAGGCCGCGGCCCACCAGGACCGCATGGGGACGGACCCGCGGGCGTGGGGCCGCCTCGAGCGGATGGAGAAGACGCGGGAGGCGGCGACCGTGAAGTGCCTCGGCTCGGAGTGGGCGAGCGAGGTGATCGACCAGGCGCTCCAGGTCCACGGCGGGCTCGGCTACATCCGCGGGACCCCGATCGAGCGGGCGTACCGCGACGCGCGGATCAGCGAGATCTTTGAGGGGACGAACGAGATCCAGCGCCTCGTGGTCGCGCGGGACGTCCTCGAGCGGGGCATCTAGGTCGGCGCGCGGGGACCCGGGGGGGCGGCCGACCCCGCGCCGGTCCGACCGTTCGCCTCGTCCCGGAGCTTCCGGCGGAGGATCTTCTGGACGCCGGTCTTCGGAAGGTTCGCACGGAACTCCACGGAGCGGGGAGCCTTGTAGTGGGCGATACGCTCGCGGACGTGAGCGATCAGCTCGGCCTCGTCGGCGCTCGCGCCCGGGGTCCGGACGACGAACGCCTTCGGGACCTCCCCGAGGACCGGGTCGGCGACGCCGACGACCGCCGCCTCGGCGACCGCGGGATGGAGGAGGAGTGCCTCCTCGACCTCCCGGGGATAGACGTTGAACCCCCCGACGAGGATCAGGTCCTTCTTCCGGTCGACGATGTAGGCGAACCCGTCGGCGTCGATCCTCGCGAGGTCCCCGGTCCGGAGCCAGCCGTCCTTGAGGACGCCAGCCGTCTCCGCCGGCTGGCGGTAGTAGCCGAGCATCACCTGGGGGCCGCGCACGACGAGCTCCCCGACCTCGCCGGGCCCGAGCTCGCGGTCGCCGTCGGGGTCGACGATCCGCTGCTCGGTGTCCGGCACGGGCAGGCCGATCGACCCCGGCTTGCGCGAGCCGTCGATCGGGTTCACGTGGGTCACGGGGGACGCTTCGGTGAGGCCGTAACCCTCCACGAGGTGGCCACCCGTGAGCTCCTCGAACCTCGCCTGGACCTCGACCGGGAGCGGGGCGGAGCCGCTCACGCAGAACCGGATCGAGCGGATCCGGTAGCGGCCGAGGTCCGGACGGCGCACGAACGCGCTGTAGAGCGCCGGCACCGCCGGGAACTGGGTCGGCCGGTAGCGGTCGATCAGCCGGAGGATCTCCCCGGGCTCGGGCAGGAGCTGGAGGACGATCGTCCCGCCCTCGACCAGGCCGAGCAGGAGGGCGTCCGTGAGGCCGTAGACATGGAAGAGCGGGATCGAGGCGAGGACGACCTCCTCGCCGGGCCGCTTCGTGGTGTTCCACGCGTCGGCCTGCAGGACGTTCGCGACGAGGTTGCGGTGGGTCAACATCGCCGCCTTCAGCGTGCCGGTCGTTCCCCCCGTGTACTGGAGGACCGCGACCGCGGTCGCCGGGTCGACCTTCGCGCGCGCTATCGTGCCCGGCGCGCGGACGGCCCTCCGCCACGGGCGCACCCGGGGGTCGCGAGGGAAGGCGGTTGGAAGGCCCCGCCTCCGCACCACGAGGTTGACGAACGGGCGGCGAAGGAGGGGGTAGAACTCGCGCAGGCGCGCGACGAGCACAACCGGGATCTTCCGACCGCTCGGCGAGCGCTCGAGGTTCGGGTAGAAGAGCTCGAGCGTGATCGCCGCCTTCGCCTCCGCGTCGCGGAGAACCCCCTCGAGGTCGTCCCCGATCCAGAGCGGGCTCACCTGCGCGACGACGGCGCCGAGGCGGAGGACCGCGAAGAACGCGATCGGGTAGGCCGGACAGTTGGGGAGGCACAGCGCGACGCGGTCCCCCGCGCGGACGCCCTCCCGGGCGAGCGAGGCTGCGAGCCGTTCGCTCTCCGACCAGAACCGACGGTAGCTCCAGCGTGACCCGTAGAAGACGAGGGCGTCGCGGTCCGGCCACCGTTCGACCGACCGCTCGACGAGCTCATCGAGCGAGACCTCCGGGTAGTCGAGGTGCGGAGGCACCTCGCGGGGGTACCGGCGCAGCCAGGGGGGCTCGACCTCCGCGGAGCGGACCGCGGTCACGGAGCCTCCGTCGCCCCCGCGACCGGGGCGAGGCGTTCGAACTGGACCCCCGCCCGATAGCCCGGAGCGAAGCGGACGCGCGTGCCCGGGGCGATCTCGTCCTCCGACCGGACGGACGGGATCCAGCCCGACACCACCCCCCCGCCGTCCAGGGCGACGAGGACGTAGGCGTAGGGCGCGTCGTTGACGAGCTCGTCGCCCGGGACCGTGACGATCGTCCCGGCGACGAGGGCCCCTTGGTCGGAAAGCCGCTGTTCGACGAGCGGCCGGGCGCCGCATCGCGAGCACGCGAGCCCCCAGGTCGCGGTCACCGAGCCGCAGGACGGGCAACGAAACCCCCGCAGCGCGCGCTCGGACTCGTAGCCGCGGACGAAGTCGGCGATCGTGTGCGGTGCGGCAACCCCCGGTCCCGTCATCGACCGACCTAGCGGCGCGCGAAGATGTGGACGGAGCAGGAGCCTCCCGTCGCTCCGACGTTGTGGGCGAGGGCGGTCTCGGTCCTCGGCACCTCGCGCCCCCGGGCCCGGCCGTTGACCTGCTCGAAGATCTCGACGACCTGGCCCGCCCCGGTCGCGCTCACCGGGTGGCCCTTCGCCTTGAGGCCCCCCGACGGGTTCACCGGGAGCTTCCCGTCCCGGGCCGTCGTCCCCTCGAGGCCCTCGCGGGCGGCGGTCCCCCGCGGGAAGAACCCGAGGTCCTCGAGAGCGAGGACCTCCGCGATCGTGAAGCAGTCGTGGACCTCGGCGAAGTCGATCGCCTTTGGCGTGAGCTTCGCCTGGCGGAACGCCTTCTCCGCGGCCGCACGGGTCGACGGGAGGCCGACCAGGTCGGTCCGGTCCTGGAGCGCGGTCACCGCTCCCGCGCGCGCGGAAGCGCGGACGACGAGCGGCTCGCGCGCCGGCGTCCTCACGAACTCCCGGGCGGCGACCACGACCGCGGCCGCCCCGTCGGAGAACGGGCAGCAGTCGTAGAGCCGGAGCGGGGTCGCGACCATCGGCGAGGCGAGGTACGTCTCGAGCGTGATCTCCTTCTGGAAGTGCGCGTGGGGGTTGTGCGCGCCGTTCGCGTGGTTCTTCACCGCGATCGCCCCGAGCATCTCGGGGGTCACGCGGTAGCGGGTCCGGTAGGCGCTCGCGAGCGTGGCGTAGAGCCCGGGGAACGTCGCCCCGTTCCGCGTCTCAAACGGATAGTCCGCGCCGAACGCGAAGAACGCGGTCGCGCTGAGCGTGTCGAGGTGGCCGAGACGCTCGGCGCCCACCACGAGGGCCGCGTCCTCGAACCCCCCGGCCACGTGCACGAACGCCTCGTGGAGCGCGGCGCTCGAGCTGGAGCACGCCGATTCGAGGGTGACCGAAGGGACGTCGGGGATGCCGAGCCCGTTGTTGATGAGCGGTCCGACGTGCGCCTGGTGCTCGGTGAACCCGAAGCAGTTCGCGACGAACGTGTGCCCGATCTGCTTCGGCTCGAGCCCCGCGTCCGCGATCGCCTCGAGGGCGACCCGGGTCGCGGCCTCCCGCGCGCTCTCGGCCATCTTGCCGTAACGGCTGGATGCCGCGCCGACGACCCACGTCTCGCGCATCGAGGGGGACCGGGAGAAGCCCGGCTCACGCCATAACGTGACCGGCGCGGCCCCGCGACGTCGGGGCGGGGCTCCGCTCGAGCAGGGGGCGGAGGCGCTCGAGCGCGCGCTGGGCGACCGGCCCGTCCGCCGTCTTGAACAGGAGGCGGCCGGAACGCGCGATCGTGACCTCGGGGTCCATCGCGACGACGAGGAGGACCCGCGCATCGAGGACCGTGAAGCCTTCCGCCTCGAGGGCCTCGCGCACGCGGCCGAGGTCGAGGCCCCGGCCCGCCTCGGGAACGGCCTCGAAGCCGCCGCCTTGAGCGCAAAGGCGCACGGTGCGGTACATCGTGTTCACCGCGGAGGGGGACCGCGAGGGGCCAGGCCCGTTCGGCGCGGCCACGGTCACGCTCCCTCGGATGTGCTTAGAGGACGACCGCCCGCCGCACGCAGTCGTTGACGATCTGCTCCACGTCGAGCTTCTCCTCCTCACCGAGGATCTGGATCAGGTTCGACCGGGTCGCGGGGCGGTCCGGGACCGCCTGGCAGCAGACGCCCGGCCGCGTCGAGATCGCGTACGTCCCGATCTCCTTCGCCACCGCCTCGATCTCGGCCTTATCGAAGCCGATGAGCGGACGGACGATCGGGAGGTCGACCGACACCGTCGCCGAGCGCATGTTGGGGAGCGTCTGCGAGGCGACCTGGCCGAGCGCCTCGCCGGTCGCGAGGAACGTCGCCCCCTCCCGCTCCGCGATCCGCGCCGCGCTCCGCCACATGAAGCGGCGGCAGAGCACGCAGCCGACGTGGCGGTCGGTCGAGCGCATGAGCGTCACCTGGGTCGGCCCGTGCGGAAGAAGGTAGAGCGGGATCGGCTGCTGGTACCGCCCGCGGAGGACGGTGAGGTGGTCGACGATCTTCGCGAGCGGCGAATCGTCCGTGAACGGTCGGTTGTCCAGGTGGACCGCGAGCATCTCATGGCCCTGGCGGAGGAGGTAATGGAGCGCGACCGGGGAGTCGATCCCCCCGCTCATCATCATCACGCCGCGGGCCATCGGCCCGTCCACCCGTCCGAGGCTATATAGGGACTCGCGGCGCGGCGGCCTCCCTCCGAGAGGTAAAGTGAGGGGAGCGGTCGGCGGCCCCGTGGCCGGCCCGGCGCCGCTCGAGCTCCACTGTCGCGAAGCCGGCGAGGGTCCCCCCGTCGTCCTGGTCCATGGCCTCGGGGGGAACCACACGGTCTGGAACGAGGTGATCCCCCGGCTCGTCGGTTCGTTCCATGTGCTCGCCCCCGATCTGCGGGGTCACGGCCGTTCCCCCGCGCCCCCGGGGACCCCGGTCGGGTTCGCCGAGCTCGCCGCCGACCTCCTTCATCTGCTCGATGCGCGGGGGATCGACGCCGCGCATTTCGTGGGGCTCAGTGTCGGGGCCCAGCTCGTGCTCCGCCTCGGCCTCGACGCGCCCGCGAGGGTCCGCAGCGTGACCCTCGTCGGAGGCTCGCTCTACACCGACGGGCAGACCCGGGCCGTCGCCGAGCGATGGGCCGAGACGTTCGCCCACGACGGACCGGACGCGTTCGCGCTCCGTCTCCTCAAGGACCTCTACTATCCGGACTGGATCGAGGAGCACCTCGAGATCGCCGACCGGCTCCGGGCCGAGACGCCCCGCCAGGACTACCGCGCGGCGGTCCTTTGGGGTCAGGAGGCCGCGACGTTCGACGAGCGGAAGCGGATCGCCACGCTCGTCCCCCCCGCGCTCATCGTCCAGGCCATGGACGACCAGGTCGTCGATGCCGCACACGGCCGGATCCTTCGACAGTCGATCCCGCGTTCGCAGATCCGCATCCTTCCCTCGACCGGCCACATGGTGCCCGTCGAGCGGCCCGACGAGACGGCGGAGGCGATCGCGGCGTTCGTCCGTTCGGTCGAGGCCGAGCGCGGGCCGAGTCGACCCGGCTGAGCGGAGGATAGGCGCCCACACCGTTATGTTCGAAGGGCGGAATCCCGGCCCGATGCCGGAGAACCCCAGCGACGACCTGGCCGAGCGGCTCGCGGACCTCGAGCGCGAGGTGCGGCAGCTCCGGGCGCGCGTGGCCGCCCTAGAGCGGCAGGCGTCGACGTCCGAGGGTCAGCACCCCACGGACCGAACCGCGGTCCGCCAGAAGGTCGTCTACGACTGGCAGGCATGACGGAAGGTAGGGCGCCGGGCCCCCGAGCGGCCCGCTCCGCCTCCGCCCGGGCGCTCCTCGAGCGGTATCCCGTGCTGCGTCCGCCCCTCTCGACCGCCGGGGCGGCCGTGACGATCGTGCTGAGGGACGGGGGGAGCGATGTCGAGGCGCTCCTCATCGAACGTGCGGAGAGGGCGGGCGATCCGGCCTCGGGCGAGGTCGCGCTGCCCGGCGGCCGCGTCGAGACCGGCGACGGCTCGCTCGTCTCGACCGCGCTGCGCGAGCTCCGGGAGGAGGTGGGCCTCGGGTCGACCGATCTCGCCGGGGCGCCGCGCTTCGTCGGGTGCGAGACCGCCCGTCGGTTCGACCTGCGCGTGGCGATCTTTGCGGCGGAGCTCGCGGGCTCCGCGGGGACGCCGACGGTCGGCAGCCCGCGGGAGGTCGCCCACGTCTTCTGGCTTCCGAGAGAGCGCCTCACCGAGGCGTCGCTCTCCACCCGCGCGACCGACCGGGGGCCGCTAAGGGTGGTAGCGAGCGTCCACGACGGCCACGTGGTCTGGGGATTCACGCGACGCGTCCTCCGCGACTTCTTCGGCTTGCCGGTCGAGGACGATCTCGTGGGACCTCTTTTCGCCCCGAAGCCGGGGTCCTCGACGGAGGCTCCCCCCGCGCGCTCCGACGTCCCCGGACCCGGGCAACCCCCGTAGGTGGGAACGCGTGGACGACGCACGTCGGGCGGCCGGTCCTCAGACCGCCGTGCCTCCCAGCTCGCGGGGCCCCGGCTGAAGGAGCGGAACGCCCGTGGCCACCCTCGGTCCCACGCTCGCCGACCGTCTTCGCGTGCTCGGGCGCGCCGCGGAGGCGAGGCGCCTCGGCGAGCTCGCGAGGGCCGCCCCCGACCTGCGGTTGCTCGACGTCGGCGGAGGGACCGGCGTCTTCACGGAGCGCTATGCCCGCGGGTTCGCGAGCGTCACGGTCGTCGAACCCGACCCGTCCCGCGTCGCCCGGGGTCGTTCGCGGCGGCCGAACTTGCGCTACGTGACCGGCGAGGGGGAAGCGCTCCCGTTCGAGCCCGCGAGCTTCGACCGGGTCGTCGCCGTGCGATCGGTCCACCACATGGACGAGCCCCGGAGGTTCCTCGCCGAGGCGTTCCGGGTGCTCGCACCGGCGGGCCGGCTCGTGATCGAGGAGATGCGGCCCGGGTCCTGGCACGCTCGCCTCCTCGCGCGGTGCGGAGCCCATCGAGGTCACGGGGCGCACCTTGCGGAACCGGAGGAGGTGCGGATCTGGCTCGAGGGTGCCGGGTTCGAGGTCGGAGAGTCGTTCTCGAGCCGCACCTGGTACTTCCTCGCGGCGACCCGGCCCGGGGAGCCTCCTCGGCCCACGAGCCCGGGTCCCGGGCATCGGTAGGGTCGGCCCCCGCCTCCCACCCACCGTCCGGACGGCTCGCGGTTCTGTCCCGTTAGCGGTGCATCCGTCCTCAGGAGGGGGGCGCCGGGCTCACCGTTTCGTTTCGGCGTACGGCCAAGTCGATGAGGGTCCTCCACCGGAACCCATCGATGTGCGGCAATCCCGCCGCCTCCCCCGGAGTCTTCCCGAGGGCAAGGTGGTCCCGGATCAGGTTGTAGTGAACCTGCCACCCGACTGAGAGCGACGACGCCCCGGTAAGGTTGTCGTACGCCCGCATCGTCTTGGTCCGATCCTTGGAGGTCCCGTTGAGTCGTTCGAGGATGTTGTTGGAGTTCGGTGCGCGTATGCTCGGGACGACGACGTGCGGAGTGAAGTAGGCGATCCCGGCTTGCCGAGCGACCTTCCCCTTGAGACGCCGCCCGAACTCCTTGCTGATGGCGGGTGGATAGGCGCCCAGGCCGTCCGACCGGATTTCCTGCGGGCGGACAACCGTGGCTCGTTTGGCTTGCTTAAACGCGGCCCGAGCCTCAGGGACGCCACGCCCCTTGCTTATCCTCGAGGCGAGCAGGAACCGCGTGTCGGAATCCATGACGTTCCACAAGTAGCGGTTCTCTCCGTTGATGTTGACCACTCGTTCATCGACGTGCCACGTCTCGCCGACCTTGGCGCCCTGCGCGTTCATCCACTCAGCGGCGAGGGCGGAGTAGTGCGTGATCCAGCGGTAGACGGTTGTCGGGGATAGCTTGAGGTCGTAGGCCTGACCAAAGTGCTCGGCAACTTGACGTAGGGATACCCCGCGGAAGTAGAGGTCGAGGGCCTTGCTGATGATTTCCGGGTCGGCGCGGCGGCGGTGGTACCCTTCCCGCCCGGTAAAGCTCCCCCCGCACCCTCGGCACCGGAAGCGTCGGACGCGGCCGCTCCTGTTGACGCGGACGCCGATCTTAACGACCGGGCCGCCGTGACAGCGAACGCACGCGGGAACGGTCTCAATGGGAGGGGCGGGCTTCTCCTGGAACCCCAAGAAGAGCCTCACCGCGACTTGGTGCAGGCACGCAAGCCGAGTCTCCGCGAAGAAGGGGCAGTCGCACGCCCACCGCCCCCGCTCCGCACGTACCCTGTAGGTCACTTCGGGGCGGCTCTGGCTACGCACGGTGTACTCGTTCGGCGAGCGCGCGCTCAACTGATCGCCCCGCGCGAGCAGGGCGAGGGCCGGAGTGCGCTGGTCGGCCCACGGTGTGGTCGTCATGGGTGTCTTACCAATAGAGGGCAAGCGCTGTAACAATATATACTAATCGCACCTACGATCTTCGGATGCGTGTGATCAAGTGCGAGGCCTGCGGTCGCCGGATGTGCAAGCTGTACTATCAATCGGAGGGAACCTGGGTAGGCACCGACGCGTACGCCTGCCCGAAGTGCGGGCGGATCGAAAGGATCGTTAAGGTCTGAGACTGTACGACGAAAGTTCTCGAAGAATCAATTTCGTGCAACTCCAAGTACAACTACTACAAGCAGAAGCAGAAGTACGACTCGTACAACTCGCGTGTGTACACTTCGATTGATTTCTGATGGTGGGGTTTAAAGAGCCGACTTGGCCGTTCCAGGATGGGGAGCGGGACCACCCTTGGGTGTCTTACCAACTCCGAACGTTGGTCCAGCTCTCCACCCCCGGGGAAGTTGGGAGGGGCGCGATTCGAACGCGCGAACGGCCTTCGCCGACCAGCTTGGAGGGCTGGCGTCGTTGACCGGGCTTGACAACCCTCCCACCTTCCCCTCGCCATAGTAAAAGGGATGTATCAAACGGCGCCCTCCGGCGCGCCTGCCTCCACCCATCGATAGGTCCTGGGCTTCCCGAAGACCAGGGCGTCTGCCTGGAAGCGATGCCCCTTCTCGGCCCGGACCATCTTCTTCCTTGCCTCCTCGATCCTCCGTTGCAGCCCAAAGAAGAGGGCGTGTTCCTCCTCACCACCGCTAACCTTCACCACCCTGCCGAAGAAGTGCCGGGATACATCAGGGTGTGAGTGTCTCCGTTCGGGTAGCCCCCTGATGTACTCGCCGACCGCCTTGGTCGTGGGCATCTTGGCCCTAATCTTCTCCCAGTCGACCGGGGGCCCGCTCGGCGTCGCCGACCTTACTCTCTGTGGGCGCTCTCTTTGGGTTTCGGTCGGTCGGATTCCGATCCGCTCGAAGCGCTGGGCAAGTTCGGCGAAGACATGAACGGCGTCCTCCTTGGACGCCTCGATCACGACGTGGTGCTCACCACTCCGGCCCACGTACCGGTACTCGAACTTCGGCATGGCGGGTGTCTTACCGAGCAGGCGGAGGGCCTGCCCTACGATAAAGCCCCGCTTGTCGTTGTTCCGACTTGCCGCACAAGTCGACAAGCATGCATGTGCATGCACGAACGGAACCGAGACGAAGTTTCCGCGTGGGAAGATTGTGGCGGCCCGCACGGCTCAAGTGTGTCCCGTACCACTGGGTGCCGGCTCTTTACCCCGGAAGTCGTGCCGCAGCATCGTGATCCCTGCCACGCCCGCGAAGAACGCCCTCTTTTGCGGCGACTGTCTCCCGACTCTCCAGAAGTACATCCCAGACGGGAGCGTTGACCTTGTCTACATGGACCCCCCCTTTGGGTCCGGGACTGACTACGAAGTTGTTTTCAGGGATGGTGTCGAAATACGCCACTTCAAAGACCGTTGGATCGGGGGCAAGCAGGGCTATCTCAGATGGCTTGAGCCGCGTGTCCGAGCAGCGGCGGACAAACTCAAGGAAACGGGGACTTTCTACTTACACTGTGACGATCACCTGAGCGCACAGATTCGCCTGCTTCTTGACGACATTTTCGGAGAGAGTCGTTTCCTCAACGAGATCATCTGGAAGAGAACCTACTCACATGGAACCACACGGGCGTTTGGCCGCGTTCACGACACTATCTTCGCTTACACCAAGACGGAGGAGTACGTCTGGCACCCGCAGCGCCAAGAGTACACCGAGTCGTACAAGTCAGGGTTCTTCAAGTTCCAGGACCCCGACGGGCACCGATACCGTACCACTATCCTTACCGGACCCGGCCTTCGTAAGGGAGAGTACGGCAAACCGTGGAAGGGGGTCGATCCGAGCACCATCGGGCGGCATTGGGCTCTCCCCGGCTACCTCAGGAAGAAGATGGATCCGCCTGCAACCACGGTCCAAGACGCCCTCGACCGGTTGGAGGAAATGGGCAGAATCATCTGGCCCGACAAGCCTGGGGGAACGCCGTCCTTCAAACAATACATCGATGATCGAGAAGGCTCGGACCTCCAAGATATTTGGACTGACATACCCCCGCTTGCGTCAGGGGCCGAAGACAGGTTGGGATTCCCCACGCAGAAACCTCCAGAGCTGCTGAGACGCATCATCGCCGCGAGTACGGACGAAAACGCCGTAGTGCTTGACCCGGTATGCGGATGCGGGACCACGGCAGTGGCTG
>JAWOKS010000027.1:0-91274 GCA_033854115.1 Thermoplasmata archaeon | reverse complement strand
ACGCTCGGGCCGGCGGTCCCGCGGCGGGTGCGCCCGACTGAGTTCTCCCTCCAGCGTCCTCGAGGCGCCCTGAGCGGGCGGCACGAGCCGGGGCCCGGCACGGCGGCCGCGCGCTACTTGGGGTCGCGACGCGCGGGGGTTCGGCGGAACGTCGCCCCGCGGTCCGACCGGACCCGTCGCGCACCACTCGTGCGCCCGTCGACCCGTGTCCGGTCACCATCGTTCCGAGCCGGTCGGTCGGGGATCGGGCCCTCCTCGCCCTCCGAGGCGGGGATCGCGAGGATCGGAACGATCGACCCGAGCTCGATCGGCGGCGAGGTAGCCCGCGTCGCGGTCGTCGGCCGATCCGGGCGCGCCCCCTCGTAGAACACCGCCGTTCCCCATCGGCCCACGATCACGAGCGCCGACCGGGCGGCCATCGGAGGGGTGCGGAGCCGCGCCATGGCCCCCGTCCGAGCGGGCCCCTCACCAAAATGCGGGCGTCGAAGCGGTTCGTCGGGTCCTCAACCTGGCGGTTCGGGGCGAACGTGCCCCATGGTGCGCCCCCTAGACCGTGAACGGCTTCCCGTTCGCCGGAAGGACGACCTCGCAGAACGGCTCGAGCGCGTCGCGCAGCGCCTCGCGGTGGTCCCCGTGCATGAGGACGACCTTCGAAGCCCGGCTCTCCTTCGCGAGCTTCACGAGGTCACTGTGGCCGGCGTGAGCGGAGAAGTCGAACTTCTGGACCTCGGCGAGCGGCCGGACGGTCGTCTCGTCGATCGTGAGCGTCCCCTCGTCCATCAGCTGCCGGCCGTTCGAGCCCTCGACCTGGAACCCCGTGAGCAGGATCGACGAGCGGGGGTCGCGGTAGAGCTCGCCGACGTAATAGAGGACCGGGCCTCCATCGAGCATCCCGCCCGTGGTGACGATGACGTCCGCCTCCCTGAGCGCCTTCTTGCGGTCGCCCGGGTGCTCGACGACGTGCACGCGCTCGAGGGCGTGGCGGAACCGTCGCGCGTCCGCGAGATACTCGGGAGCGGCGAGGTAGATCTCGTTCACCGTGCGGGCCATCCCGTCGAGGTACGTCTCGAACCCGGCGGAGGCGAGGCTCATCAGGACCTCCTGGGCCCGTCCGACCGCGAAGGCGGGAACGATCACCTTCCCGCCCCGCTCGACCGTTTCCGCGACCTTGTCGCGGAACTTCCGCTCGGTCTCCCGTCGGTCCGGGTGCTCGCGACCGGCGTACGTCGACTCCATGACGAGCACGTCGCACTCGAGCGGCTCCGCCCCGCCGACGAGGTGCGTCGGGATCGTCTGGAGGTCCCCGGTGAACAGCACGTCCTTCTCGCCACGGTAGAGCAGCATCGTCGCGCCCGGGATGTGCCCCGCCGGCGTGAGCTCCACCTCGACCCCGTGCAGGCGGAACGTGCCGTGCCGGTCGACGGCCTGGAAGCGGCCGTGCAGCGCGTGGATGTCGCTCGGCGCGTACGGCGGCAGGTAGCCCTCGAGGCGAGCGACCTTGAGCGCGTCCTTCGTGAGGAGGTCGGCGACCGCGATCGTGACGGGCGTCGCGACGAGCCGCGCCTTCGGCAGACGGCTCAGGACCGGGGTCATGCCCGAGTGGTCGAGGTGGGCGTGGGAGAGGAACGCCACGTCGACGTTCGTCGGGGCCGGTCGGGGGTACGTCGGGGGATCGGTCGGCGTGAGGCCGTAGTCGAAGAGGAGCGTGCGGCCGTCGTCGCGCACGACGAGGCCGAGCGAACCGACCTCGGACGCCCCCCCGAGGAAGCGGAACTCCATCGCCCGCGACCGAGGGGTCCCCCGAGATAACGGTGGCTCGCCCCCCACCCCTCCGGGCAAGGCCTCAAGACCCCAGCCGGGCTCCTTCTCGCCGTGCGCGCGTCCGGCGGCCGGGAGCTCGAGGTCCTGCACCGGATCGGCCTCGCCGTCGAGCGCGTGGTGCGGGACGCCACCCGCTCCCCCCACCGCGCGGACGTGGTCGCGATGGGCGCAAGCGGCACCCCGACCGAGGAGCTCGACCGCCAGGCCGAGACCGCGGTCCTGCGCGCCCTCGACGAGGAGGGGGTCGACTGGAACGTCGTGTCGGAGGAGATCGGCCACGTCGACCGCGGGGGCCGCGCGACCCTCGTGGTCGATCCGGTCGACGGCACGGCGAACGCGGTGCGTAACCTCCCGTTCTCCACCGTCTCGCTCGCGCTCGGTCGGGAGAACCTCGGCGGGATCGACATCGGGCTCGTGCGCGACGTCGTGCGCGGGACGACGTGGTGGGCGGTCCGCGGCGCGGGGGCCTACCGCGACGGCCGGCCGATCCGCACGCGCCCCTGGCCCGGGAAGGGCGAGGTCGTCTTCGTCAACCTCGGGCACCGGGCGAGCCCGCGGTCCGTCCGCCTGGTCGGCCGGGCGCGGCGGGTCCGGGCCCTCGGCTGCGCGTCGCTCGAGATGGCGATGGTCGCGGAGGGCTCGGGGGACGCCTACGTCTTCGAGAACTCGAGCGACGCGACGAACCTCCGGGTGACGGACATCGCCGCCTCCTACCGCGTCCTCCTCGAGGCCGGAGGGGGCGCGAGCGACGCGGAGGGCCGCTCGCTCGACGGCTTCCCGCTCGCGATCGACCGGCGGACGACGGTCGTCGCGTGGGGGGACCCCGCGTTCGCGCGGTCGATCTGGCCGGAGCCCGCGCCGTGAAGCTCGCGCTCCATGCCAACCCGAAGAAGCCCCGCGCCCTCGAGCTCGCGCGCCGCGTGCTGGACGCGGTCGGTGACCGGGCCCCGGTCGTCCTCACCGACGAGCTCCATCCGCTCGCCCCCGAGCGCCCCCACGCGCCGTGGGCCGGACTCGAGGCGGACGTCGCGGTCGTCATCGGCGGCGACGGGACGTTCCTCCACGCCCTCCGCCGGACCTCGCTCCCCCTCCTCCCCGTGAACGCGGGCACGCTCGGGGTCCTCGCCGAGGTCGACGGCGGGCCGCCGGAGGCCCTCGCGGACGCGCTCGAGCGTCTCCTTGCCGGCCGGTACTTCCTCGAGGAGCGGACCAAGCTCGCCGCCGAGATCGACGGTCGGCCGCTCCCGGACGCGATGAACGAGTACGTCGTCCACGCCACCCGCGTCGGGAAGATGGGGCGCTTCGAGCTCGCGTTCGACGGGGAGCCCGCGGGCTCGGTGCAGGCCGACGGCCTCATCGTCGCGACGCCGACCGGTTCGACCGCCTACGCGCTCAGCTCGTTCGGGCCGGTCGTCGAGCCCGAGGTCGACGCGATCGTCCTCACCGCGATCGCGCCGTTCCGGGTCGAGGCGCGGGCGGTCGTGCTCGGAGGGCTCCGGAAGGTCGGGATCCGGGCGCGCGCGGCCGGCGGGCCGTCCGTCGTCCTCCCGGACGGGGACGGCGAGCACGCGCTGCCCGCGGACGGCACGGTGACGATCTACCGCTCGCCACGGCGGGCGGCCCTCGTGCGGTTCGGCTCGACGTTCTTCCGCCGGCTGCGCGGGAAGCGGATCCTGCCGTGGAGCGAGGGCGGGGAGGAGCGAGGCGCGGATGCCGATGTTCCGCCCCCAGCGTAGGAAGCCGGCGGACGCCGAGCCTCTCGGCGCGACGCCGACCGCGATCACCCGGCGGGCGCTCGACAGCATGCTCGCGAGCGCGGCGTCGGCCTTCCCGAGGGAGTTCGGCGGCGTTCTCCGCGCCGATCCTCCCGGAACGATCTCGGAGCTCCTGTTCGTCCCCGGCACCACGGCGGGACGGCGGCACGCGAACCTCCAGCTCTACATGCTGCCCGTCGATCTCACGGTCGTGGGCACCGTCCACTCCCACCCCTCGGGCGCGCTCCATCCTTCGGAGGCGGACCTCCAGCTGTTCCGGAACTGGGGCCGGCGCCACCTGATCCTCGGGGCCCCCTACGACCTCGGGTGCTGGAGGGCCTACGACGGGAACGGCCAGGAGACGGTCCTCAAGGTCGTCGCCGCCGGCGGCGCGTCGGCGTCCCCGCTTCGGGCGTACCCCGCGCAGCCGCTCCGCTCGTCGCGACCGCCGCCCTCGAGCTTCCCCGCGGACGAGGCGTGAGCCGGCGCGCGCCGGCCGCCTACTCCCGCACCGGGATCGTGGGGATCGGGAGGCGCTCCGGCGTACGGTTCGGGTCAACGATCGCCCGGCCGGCCCGCTGCGCGGGGCTGAGGAGGCCGTGCATCTTCGCGATCATCTCGAGGAACTCGACGAACCCCCGGAACGAGGCGCGGTAGAGCCGGGTGTGGTTCCCCTCCCAGTCGAAGAAGTCGTTGAGCATCCTCCGCGACTGCCGGAGGCCGTGCGTGAGCGCGCGCTTCAACAGTTCCACCTGGAGCGGCGAGAGCCGGTCGCGCCGGAACCAGTCCTTCGACTTCAAGTGCCCGAGCGGGACGAAGAACATCGGCACGAGGAGGGCCTTGAAGTCCCAGAGGTCGTCGATGAGGTCGATCGTCCGCTGGATGTCCTCCTCGGTCTCCTGCGGGAGCCCGACGATGAACGTGCAGGCCGGGAAGACGTGGTTGTCGTTCATGAGGCCCGCGGACTGGACGACGAGCTCGGGCCACTGGGACGCCTTGAACGGGGCGACCTTCCCCGGCATCGCTGCGGTGATCATGCGGGGCGAGCCGGTCTCGACCCCGACCTCGACCCCCCACCAGCCCTGCCGGTCGTCGATGAGGACCTCGGCGCACTTCGCTAGGAGCCGCGGCTTGGTCATCAGGCTCGCCACGGCGACGTGGCTCCAGCCGACCTGTTCGTAGTACCGCTTCGCGAGCTGGAGGAGGGGGATGAGCTTCTCCTCGCGCGGCATGATGTTCGGGCTGCCGTAGAAGAAGACGTCGTCCGAGTGCAGGAGCCCCTTCCGGACCCCGATCGCGGCGTTGACCTTGAGCTCCTCCTCGATCTTCGAGAGGGGGTACCAGCGGGTCGGGCGCGTCGTCACCGAGCAGAACGAGCACCCCCGGCAGCAGCCCCGGCCGATCTCGATGAGCCCGTTGACGCTCGGGTAGCGGATCGACGAGATCTGCTCGACCTTCGGGGCCTCCTTCGGCGTGAGGACGACGTGAGGGGGGAGGAACTCGTCGGCGAGCGCCTTGCGGACGATGTCCCGGACGAAGAGATCGGCCTCGCCCTCCACGACCGTGTCGATCCCCCCGAAGGAGTCGACGAACTCCTGGATCCACGGCAGCTTCGCGCGCGTCGCGGGGCTCAGCTGCCAAGCGCACGGTCCCCCGGCGATGATCTTGAGCCCACGCCGGCGGGCCTCGACCACCGCCGGCTGGGTGAGCATCCGCTTGAAGTTCACGCAGTTGAGGGTCTCCTTGCGCATGACCCCGCCGAACGTCGAGCTCGGGGGGTTGAGGCCGAAGTAGTCGTGTCCGGAGATGAGGAGGACCTTCGCCTCGCCCGGCATGTACTTGTCCAGGTGGCCCGGGTGGACAATGCGGGCGTCGATCCCCGCGTCCAGCAGCGACGCCTCGATCTTCCGCATCCCGTACGGCGCCTGCCGCGGGAATCCGTGCTCGTCGACCGGCATGGGGGGGTAGAAGAGGCGGCGGTAGACCGACTCCGGGAAGACGTAGGCCGGCGTCGTCGTGCCGAACCCCAGGAACTCCTTCCCGTGATGGTTGCTCATCATCGTCCAGTCGCAGGTGATGACGACCTCGGGCATCGAAACGACACTCCACACCCCGCGGGGGGGCTGGGCTCGACCACGAAGCCGAGATTCTTAATGCCTTCGAAAGTGAGGTCGGGGTGCGGAACGGGCTCGGGGCCACCGGGACCGTTCAGTCGAAGTCGATCTCGTCGTCGTCCCGCGGGAGGACCCCGTCGAACGCCTCGTCGGCGTCCTCGACCGGCTCCTCGACGTCGCCTCCCTCGCGGAACGCCGGGTCCCGCTGGAGGAGGTGGATCCGCACGCAGTCGCGGTGGGCCGGCTTCCCGTTCCAGGAGCTGGTCTCCTCGGGGGAGCCGAGCGGCTCCTTGCAGAGCGAGCAGATCTCGGGGGGAGGCGAGATCCACGAGATCCGACCGGGCGGGGCGGCCATCGTCAGCCCCGTAACGAAGGGCGAGGCCCCCGCATAACCCTTCGCGCACGGAGGACCGCCCTTCTCCGTTCCCCTCGCCCCTGCCCTCACCGGCGCTCCTCGCAGGGCGCCGACCCGACGCCCCGGCCTCACCCCTTGCGAGGCGGCCGTCGGAACGCCCGGAGCGCGGCCTCCACGGCCGCGTCCGCGGCGAGGCGTCCCACCCGGTCCGCGACCGAGCCGGGCCGCTCGCGCGCGCCGGGTCGGGCGAGGGCCTCGGTCGAGACCGCGAAGACGCAGTCACCGTCGAGGGCGGTGAGGTAGGGGACGATCGCCCGTCCGAGCCCGGCGTGCACGATGCTCGCGACCCGTGCCAGCTCGACCCGCGTGAGCGCGAGATCGGTCGCGATCAGGGTGAGCGTGGTCCCGCCGGCGTCCACGCCGCGCCGGGGGATGCGGTCCGGGGGGACGAGGCCGCCGCCCCGGGCCCGGGCCCCGGCGACCCAGCGCCCGCTCGAGGGGTCACGGACGGCCCCCGCCGCGTTCACGACGACCAGGGCCCCCACGTGGCCCCCCGCTCCCAGGGAGCGCGCCGCGGAGCCGAGGCCGCCCGCCATCGCACGCCGCCGGCCGAGGTACTTCCCCACCGTCGCCCCGGCCCCGGCACCGACCCGGCCCTCGGCGAGCGTCGAGCGCCCGGCCCGGCGCGCGGCCTCGTAGCCGAGTGGGAGGTAGTCCGGGAACGGGGTGCCCTCCCGCGGAAGGTCGAAGATCACCGCGCCCGAGATCGGCGCGATGCGGTGGGCCCCCCCGAACGCCGGCGCCCCGTGGCCGTTCTCGAGGAGCCAGGCCCGGACGCCGCGGGCCGCGTCCAGGCCGAAGAGGCTCCCGCCGGCGAAGAAGACCGCCCAGCGGCGGCCGAACGTCGCGTCGAGCGCGAGCGACGCGGTGTCGAACGTGCCCGAGGCTCCCCCGCGGACGTCGACCACGGTGGGGACCGCCCGGTCGAACCGGACCACCGTGACCCCGGTGCGACCTTCGGGGTCCTCGGCGTGCCCCGCGAGGAGCCCGCGCACGGACAGGAGGTCCCGGGTCCGGCCGACCACGCCCGCCCGAGCCGGAGAGCCCCGATAACCCGAGCGCGGCCGTTTCGCATCGTCGCGTTTTATCAGGAGGGACGCCTCCCCGAGGTCGATGCCGTCCGCCGCGAGGGCCCCGAAGGTCCCCTCGCCTCCGAAGGGCTTCCGGGTCCTGAGGACGGCCCCGGTCGGCCGGCACCCGCTCCTCGCGATCTTCCCGGGACTCGACCGGCTCCCCCCGGCCGAGCGCCTCGTCCCCGACGCCGCCCAGCGCGCGAACCTCTTCGAGGAGACGTGCGTCGAGCTCGTCGACCAGGACCTCTGGATGTACGTCGCGCCGTGGGAGAAGCCGCCGGGCATGCGGAGCCGAAGGTGGCAGCCGGTGGTTGCGCCCGGCAAGGACTGCATCGTCGTCGGCCTCGGTCACCTGCGCGAGAGCCCCGCGCTCGTGCTCTTCCTCGACATCTACCACGAGCTCTGCCACGTGCTCCAGCGGCGGGGGGGCGCGAACCTCTGGGAGCCCGGGGTGAGCTACGTGGAGCGCGTCACGGAGATCGACGCCTACCGCTTCGTCATCGCGGAGGCGCGGGGCCTCGGGGCCTCGGACGCGTTCCTCCGCGACTACCTCAAGGTGGAGTGGATCTCGGACGAGGAGCACGAGCAGCTGCTCACGGCCGTGGGCGTCGCGCCGGGGTGATTCTGGCCGTTTCGCTTGCCTGACGAACCGCGGCTTTATCCCTCGACCGTCGGCTCCCGCACCTCTGCGGAGGTGTCCGGGCCGTGGCGATGGACATCACGGTGCGTCCGGTCCTCCGGCAGTCGACGAGCGACCTCTGGTTCCTCGCCTACCTTCCGCTCGCGATCTCCGACGGGATCGCGACCCCGCTGATCCCCCTCCTCGCGCTCCAGCGGTTCGGCGCGGGGGTGTTCGTCGTCACGATCATCATCGCGGCGAGCGCGATGAGCCAGGTGCCGTTCACGATCGTCTGGGGCAACCTCTCCGACCGCGTCGCCCACCGGAAGTTCTTCCTCGTCGGCTCGTTCCTCGCGACGGGGATCTCGATCATCCTGATCGCGCTCGCGCAGAACCTGATGACCTACTTCTGGCTCAACGTCGTCGAGGGGCTCGCTTGCGCCGCCAGCGCCCCGATCGGGACGATGCTGCTCCTCGAGACGCGGCACAAGCGCTGGTGGCCGCAGGACATCGGCTTCTTCGGCCTCATCTCGGGGATCGGCACGACGGCCGGGCTCGCGCTCGGCTTCCTCTGGCTCTTCGTCATCGGCCGGAACTCGCCCGCGCTCGAGGTGATGACCGGGCTGCTCCTTTTGAGCGGCGTCCTCGCGCTCCTCTCCGCGGCCGTCGCTTGGGCCTGGATCGAGGAGCCGGCGGCGATGAACCGCGTCGAGCGGCGCACGATGGCCGAGCTTCTCCATCTCCATCGCGGGATCGTGGAGCGGTTCCGCTCGTTCCGGGCGCGCCTCGCCGGGATCATCGACCTCACCCGGGCGCCCGCCGAGCGTCTCCCGGGGCGGGAGTACCTCTTCCTGTTCGCCCTCGGCGTGATGAGCGTCGGCTTCGACATCTTCTACGGGCCGTTCCCGGTGTTCCTCTGGCAGCACGCCCGCTTCTCCGACGCGGGCGTCTTCATCGTCTACCTCGGCTCGGCCGCGGCGTCGACCTCGCTCTTCTTCCACTCGGGGAAGGCGGTCGAGACCAACTCGCCGAAGTCGGTCTTCATCGAGTCGCTCTGGGGCCGCGTCGGGCTCCTCCTCTTGTTCCTGTGGGCCCCCGCCTACGTCGCCCTCGGGCTCGGCAGCTCCGCGCTCCTCGCCTGGCTCACGCTCCTCAACGCGCTGCTCGGGGTCACCTGGGCGTTCATCAGCACCGCGAGCACGCTCTTCCTCGTCCGGCTCGTCGGGCGCTCGGCGCGGGGACGCGCGCTCGGGCTCTACAACGCGGTCGCGGGGGCGGGGGGCCTCCTCGGCATCCTGCTCGGAGGCTGGATGTACGGGAACTACGGGGTCCAGTTCGCCTACAGCATCGCCGCGCTCACGGTGGTCGCGGGGGCGCTCCTGCTCCTCCCGATCCCGTACCACGTCTTCCAGCCGAAGACCGCCCCCCGTCGGCGGCCGCTCCGCGCGAGCGCCCAGGCGACGCTGCCGGGGCCGGTAAGCGAACCGCCGCGCTAGCTGACCATCTCCCAGGTCAGGGTCCGGATCACGTAGCCGAGCGCGAGGTGGGCGAGGAAGTTCTCGAGCTCGGGCGGGTAGTCCCGGACCACGCAGGAGCGGAAGCCGAGCTGTCCGAGGCCGACCGGCCCGTCCCCACCGAGGATCGTGAAGCGGCCGGTGAGCCGCTCGTGGATCGTGTAGACGACCCCGCCGTAGTCGATCGTCATCGGACCGAACAGGGACGAGGTCGTCTTCCACGACTGCTCGCCCGCCTGGATGCGGATCTCGTCGTTCTTCGAGCGGTAGGAGACGGTCGATTCGACCGTCGAGGGGGCGTCCGGCCGGTAGACGTGGTACTCGGTCGAGAAGAGCGCGGCCAGGCGGCGACCCAGCCCCTCCTGCTCCGCCTCGATCGGGCGACCGATCCAGACGGCGTCGCCCACCCGGATCTCGATGATGTTCCTCAGGATGCGGGCGGTCGCTTGGATCATCGGCGAGCACGTCACCGGGCCTCAGCGTAAAATACTCGCACCTTCCGCCCCGGCCGTGCCCGGGAGTCCTCCTCCCCTCCCGGCGTCCGAGCTCGCGATCGGGATCGGGTTCTACCTCTCGACGGCCCCCGGGGCGCCCGGTCGCTTGAAGGCGACCCCCGAGGAGTTCCGCGTCCGCGAGGTGTCGAGCTATCCGCGCCCCGACCCGGCCGGCCCCTACACGGTCCTTCGCGTGGAGAGCCGCGACTGGGAGCAGCACGAGCTCGCGGCCGCGATCGCCCGCCGGCTCGGGCTCGCCCCCCGGGCCGTGGCGTGGTCGGGGACGAAGGACCGCCGCGCCGTCTCCGAGCGCCTCTTCGCGTACCGGGGGCAGCCGCCCGCCGGCGAGCTCGGCCTCTCGGGCGTGCGGCTCCTCGACGCCTACCCTGCCCGGGACGGGCTCGCGCTCGGCCAGCACTACGCGAACGCGTTCGAGATCCACGTCGGGGAGGTCCCCGACCCGGCGGACGCGGTCCGACGGTACCGCGCGGTCGAGGCGGAGCTGCGCCAGGCCGGCGGGGTCCCGAACTTCTTCGGGGCCCAGCGGTTCGGCGAGGTCCGCCCCGTGACCCACGAGGTCGGCCGCTGGATCGTCCGGGGGGACCTCGCCCGGGCGGTGGAGGTCTACCTCTTCGACCGTCCGGCGACCGGGGTGCCGGGGGCCGGGGACGGGGCGCGGGCGGCGTTCGAGGAGCACCGGGACCCCGGGCGGGCGCTCCGCGAGTTCCCGAGCGAGTACCGGTTCGAGCGGGCGATCCTCGGGCGCCTCGCGCGGGGCGACGCGCCGGCGCGCGCGCTCCGGGCGCTCCCGTTCGAGCTCCGCCGCCTCTTCGTGCACGCCTTCCAGGCCTACCTGTTCAACCGCTACCTCACCGCGCGCCACGAGGCCGGCCTCGCGCTCGACCGCCCCGCGGAGGGCGACCGGATCCTCCGCCTCGGCCGCGACGGCACGCTCCGGGCGGGCGACGCGGTGCCGGTCGGCCCGGAGAACCTCCCCGAGTGCGACGAACTGGTCCGGCGGGGACGGGCGTTCGTCGCGGGGCCGCTCGTCGGCTCGGCGACCGAGCTGCCCGCGACCGGGCCGGCCCGGTTCGTCCGCGAGCTGCTCGAGGCCGAAGGCCTCCGCCCGGCGTCGTTCGACCTGCCCGCGACCCCCGAGCTCGCGAGCCGGGGCGCCTGGCGGGCGCTCCTCGTGCCCGTTCCTCCGCTCGGGCTCGAGGCCGATGCGAACGGCGTCTGGTTCCGGTTCGCGCTTCCGAAGGGCGCCTACGCGACCGTCTTCCTGCGCGAATTCCTGAAGGGGGAGGCGGACGGAGGGGCCCGCGCCGCCGCTCGAGCCGAGGCTACTAATACCTGAGTCCGGCGTCCGTCCGCTCGAGCATTCCGTCCGATGTGGACCGATGGCCTTCGCCCGTTCGTTCCGCCGCTCTCGGGCCACGCGATCCCGCAAGCGGACCTCGCGGGCGCGCTGCCGCGCGTGCCCACCGGGGTGCCGGACTTCGACTACCTCACGGGCGGCGTGCCCGCCGGTTCGGTCGTCCTCCTGATCGGGGAGGCCGGGGCGGGCCACCAGGAGTTCGCCCTGACCTCGGCGGTCCACCTGATGCTCCACTACGACGACCCCGACCTCCACCGGTTCTACCTTGGCAGCGCCCGCGGCCCGTTCACCTACCCCGAGGGCGTCGCCTACGTCAGCATGAGCCGCTCCCAGGAGCAGGTGCTCGACGAGATGCGCGGGGCGTTCGGCGGCTCGTACCCCGAGGTCCTCGCCCGGCACCTCGCCTTCCACGACCTCTCCCCTTCGTACTTCCGCGACAGCGTCGTGCCCTCGGCGTGGGCCTCCCTCGGGGGCCCGATCCTCAGCGCGCCGGCGCCGGGCACGGCCGACGGACCGCTCCGCGGCCTCGCGGACGCCCTCGACGCGAGCGGGGCGCACAACCTGGTCGTCGTCGACTCGCTCACCGACCTCCTCGTCCGCCAGGGGATCGGCGCGAACGATGTCCTCACGATGCTGAAGGGGCTCCGACGCCGCGCAAAGAGCTGGGGCGGGATCGTCTACCTCCTGCTCACGGCCGGCGTCGTGCCCCCCGCGGTCGAGCAGGCGATCACCGACTCGGTCGACGGGGTCCTTCAGTTCCGCTGGACGACGAGCGCGAACTCCTCGCACCGCCAGCGGTCGATGCTGATCCCGAAGTTCATGCCGGTCCTCTCGCGGCTCCCGCCCGAGTACCAGGGCCGGTTCGTGATCCGCGTGAACGCGGCGAGCGGGCTGGTGACCACGCAGTATGAGCGCGTCTGAGAACGCCCCCGCGAAGGTCCCAACCGGCATCGCCGGCCTCGACGAGATGCTCGGCGGGGGGATCCCGGGCGGCCACGTCGTCCTCGTCACCGGGCCGCCCGGCACGGGGAAGACCTGCCTCGCGCTCCAGTTCCTCATCGAGGGCACGCGCCGCGACGAGAAGGGCGTCTACCTCTCGCTCGAGGAGGACGTCCCCCAGCTCCTCGACACCGCGCGCCAGTTCGGCTGGCCGGCCGACGCGGCCGTCCGCGGTGGGCTCCTCAAGGTCGTCCGCCTCGACCCGAAGGAGACCAAGCAGAGCCTCCACCGCATCCAGGGGGAGCTCGCCCAGGAGCTGAAGGGGCTCGGCGCGCGCCGGATCGTGGTCGACTCGGTCTCGCTGCTCAACATGCTGAGCGACGACGAGGCCGGACGCCGCGCCACGCTGTTCGCGCTCGCAGCCGCCTGCCGTTCGGCGGGGGCGACGACCGTGCTCACGGCCGAGGCGGACCCCCGGCACACCGAGGTGAGCCGCGACGGCCTCTCGGAGTACGTCGCGGACGGGGTGGTCGTTCTCGGCTACCGGACGGCGGCGGACGGCCACCGCGTGGGGCTCGCCCTCAGGATCCTCAAGATGCGACGGACCCCGCACGTGCGGACCGTCCAGCCCTACACGATCGGCCCGACGGGCCTCTCGGTCGACGCGAAGGCGGTCGACCTTGGCGGGTAGCCTCCGACCCCCGGGATTTTGAGGTCGCGGCGCCTCCCCGGACCGATCGGTCGATGCGCGGTCTTCCGGCGGTGGAACTCCCGGGCGAGCTCCTCGGGGCCCCGCCCTCCCGGACGGGGCCGGCGGAGTGGGTCCTCTACGTCGACCTTGACGCCTACTACGTCGCCTGCGAGCTGCGCGACCGGCCCGAGCTCGCGGGCCGGGCCGTGATCGTCGGCCCGCCACCGACCGAGGCGCCGAGCCGCGGCGTCGTGCTCAGCGCGAGCTACGAGGCCCGGGCGTTCGGCGTGCGGAGCGCGATGCCGGTCCACACGGCCCTGCGCCTCTGCCCGGAAGCGGTCTGGATCCCTCCCGACTTTCCGAAGTACGAGCGGCTCGCGCACGAGGTGCGCGAGCTCCTGCGACCTCACGCGCGCGTGCTGGTCCCCTACAGCATCGACGAGTGCGCGCTCCTGAGCGGCCTCGACCGCGCGGAGGAGGCCCGGACGATGGCGCTCGGCGTCCAGGCGGAGCTCAAGGAGCGCCTCGGGCTCGGCGCGTCGATCGGGGTCGCGACGTCGCGCGTCGTCGCGAAGATGGCGAGCGATCGCGCGAAGCCGGGCGGGGTGCTGCTCGTCGGGCCGGGCGAGGTCGCGGCGTTCCTCGCGCCGCTCCCCGTCCGGGCGATCCCCGGGGTCGGACCGAGGACCGAGGAGGTCCTCCACCATCACGGGATCCGCACCATCGGCGAGCTCGCCACCGCGCGACCCGCGAGCCTCCTGCGCGACCTCGGCGGCTTCGCCCGCGAGCTCATCGATCTGGCCCGCGGCGAGCCCCACGAACCCGTCGACGAGTCGACCGAGCCCCGCAGCCGCTCGGTCGACCACACGTTCGCCCGGGACGCCGAGACGGTCGACGAGGTCCTCGAGGCCGTCCGTCGCCTCGCCGGGGAGCTGGCGCGGTCGGTCGAGGAGGAAGGCCTGCGCTACGGCGCCGTCGCGGTCGCGCTCCGCTGGCGTGACTTCGAGCGGACCCAGCGCGGGCGGACCCTCCCGGCCGCCCGGGAAGGCTCGCCGGTGCTCATCGAGGAGGCGGAGCGGCTCGCGCGCGCCCTCCTCTCCGCCGAGCGGGCAGGCCGGCGCCGGCCCGTGCGAACGGTCTCGGTCCGGGTCGAGCGCCTCACCGAACGGAGCCAGCGCCAGGTCTCGCTCGATGACTTCCGTCCCGGCCGGCAGCGCCGGACGGCCTAGGAGTGCCGGGGGACGACGGTGTCGGACCAAGCTCGCGAAACGTCCCCGTCCCGGCCTTTCCGGCAGCGCGGGCGATGGGACCGGCAGATCGAGGACCTGATCGCATCCCGCGGGCCGCTCGGGGTCCCGCTCCCCGCCTACGGGGGCCGCTCCGTGCCCAACGTCGCGGCCTCGCTCGTTCGGGCGCTCGGCCGGGAGCCGGCCGAGGGGACCCTGCCGCCCCTCGCCGACGAGGTCGATCCGTTCCAGGGTAGGCGGGCCGAGGGCCCGGTGCTCCTCTTCGTGGTCGACGGTCTCGGGCTCGACCGCCTCGCCGACCTCGCCGAGCGGGGGTCGGCCCCCGCGCGGGCGTGGCTCGCGCACACCCGACCCATCACGACCGTCTTCCCGAGCACGACGACGGTCGCGCTCACGAGCCTCTCCACCGCCTCCGCCCCCGCCCGGCACGGGCTCGTCGGGCATCGGGCCTACCTTCCCCGCTTCGGGGCGGTCGTCGAGCTCCTCCACATGTCGCCGCTCGGAGTGGCCGCCGAGGAGGCGCTGGTGGGCCCCGCGTGGACCCCCGAGCTGGTCTCGGGCGCCCCCACGGTCTTCCGGGCGAGCGGGGTCCCTGCGGTCGCGATCTCCCGCGATCGCTTCGACGGCCACGGGTTCACCCGCCTCCTCTACGACGGGGCGGCCTACCTCCCCTACGCGACCCTGAGCGACTTCGCCGGACGGCTCGTCGAGACCCTGGCCGCGGACTCCCCGCCCCCGCTCACGCTTGCCTACTGGGACGAGCTGGACGCGCTCGAGCATCTGCGCGGTCCGGGGTCCGGCGCCGTGGCCCTCGAGCTCGAGCAGCTCGGCGCGCTCCTCACGTTCGTCGCGCGCGAGCTCGGTCCGCGGCGGGCCCGTGCGCTCACGGTGCTCGTCACGGCCGATCACGGGCTGGTACCGTCCGACCCCGAGCGGCAGCTCGCGGTCGACCGCGAACCCGCGATCGAGGCCCTCCTCGCGCGTCCACCGTCCGGGGACCGCCGGGCCGCGCTCCTTCGGGCCCGGCCGGGTCAGGCCGATCGCTTGGCGGAGGAGGTCGTTGCGCGCCTGCCCGCCGGCGCCCGAGCCCTCGATGCCGGTCGGGCGCTGCGGGAAGGCCTGTTCGGCCCGCCGCCGTTCCACCCCGAGCTCGAGGAGCGGATCGGCGACCTCGTCGTCCTCATCCCGAGCCCCGGGGGGATCACCTACACCATGCCCGGGCGCGCGGGGGCCCGACGACCGATGCTGGGCGCGCACGGCGGCCTCGAACCGGCCGAGCTCGTCGTGCCCCTCGTCGCGGGGTCGCTCGAGGACCTGACCCTGGCGGTCGGAGCGGAACCTCCCGGCCCCGTCGCCCGCCGTCGGGGCCGCTCGGCGGGCCCGCCCAAACGATAAGGGTCCCCCGTCGGTCGGCGCACCGTGGCGGAGCTGCGCGAGCCGATCGTCTCGCTCCTCGGGCACGTCGACCACGGGAAGACAACGCTCCTCGACCGCATCTCGGGCAGCGTCCGGGCGGCGCGCGAGGCGGGCGGGATCACCCAGCACATCGGCGCGATCGAGGTGCCGGGTCCGACCGTCCGTCACCTCGCCGAGACCGTCCTGAAGCAGGGCCAGCTCGTCGTCCCCGGGCTCCTCTTCGTCGACACGCCGGGCCACCGCTCGTTCGAGACGATGCGACGGCGGGGCGGCGCGCTCGCCGACCTCGCGGTCCTCGTCGTCGACGCGCGCGAGGGGGTCATGCCACAGACGCGCGAGTCGATCCAGATCCTCCGGCGCGAGAAGACGCCGTTCGCGATCGCGCTCACGAAGATCGATCTCCTTTCGGGCTGGCGGAAGGTCTCGGGCCCGGTGCCGCTCGCCGAGCAGCTCACGCGGAGCGGCTCGGAGTTCGCGAAGCTGGTCGACCAGCGCCTCTACGCGGTCGCGGAGGAGCTCGACCAACTCGGCTTCAGCGCGGACCGCTACGACCGGGTGCGCGACTTCACGCACAACGTCGGGATCGTCCCGGTCTCCGCGAAGACCGGCGTCGGGGTGCCGGAGCTGATCGCGCTCTTGGTCGGCCTCTCGCAGCGGTTCCTCGCGGAGGAGCTCGTCCTCGTCCGGGACGGGGGCGAGGCGACGATCCTCGAGCGGAGCGACCAGAAGGGCGTCGGCCCGGTCGGGAGCGTGATCGTCTACCGCGGCCGCCTCAAGGTCGGCGACGAGATCGTCGTGACGGGTCGGCTCGAGCCGTTCGCGAGCCGGGTCCGCGGGATCTACCGGCCGCAACCGGTGAAGTCGACGCGGGGGAAGGGTCCGACCCGCCTCGAATCCCTCGACGAGGTCCGGGCGGCCGCGGGCGTCTACCTCGCGGCCCCCGGGATCGAGGAGGCGATGCCGGGGGGCCTCCTCCGGGTCGTCCGGAGCGCCGAGGAGGCCGAGACGGTCCGGAGCGAGCTCGCCGCCGCCTCGCGCCCGGTCGCCGAGCTCGCCGAGAGCGGCGTCGCGATCTACGCGGACACGCTCGGCGGCCTCGAGGCGCTCGCCTTCGAATGCCGCGAGAAGGGGATCCCGGTCCACGAGGCGGGGGTCGGGCCGGTCGGCCGGTCGACCGTCATGAAGATCGCGAGCGTACACGACCCCGTCCACCGCGCGGTGCTCGCGTTCGGGGTCCCGATCCTCCAGGACGCCGTGGCCGAGGCGGGCGACCAGGTCCACCTGTTCCGCGCGGACGTGATGTACCGGTCGATCGAGGAGTACCTCGCGTGGAAGGCCGTCCGCACCCGCGAGGTCGAGGCGGCGCGGCGGGCTGAGCTCGTGCACCCCGCCAAGCTCGAGGTCCTCGAGGGGTTCGTCTTCCGGATGTCGAAGCCGGCGATCGTCGGGATCCGGGTCGTCGGGGGGACCCTTAGGCCCGGGGTCCGCCTCATGCGCTCGGACGGGACCGAGGTCGGGGTCCTCAAGAGCCTCCAGCGGGAGAACACTTCCGTGAGCGAGGCCCCGGAAGGCGACGAGCTCGCCGCGTCGATCGACGGGGCGGTGGTCGGGCGCAACCTCCGGGAGAAGGATGTCCTCTGGGTGGTCCTTCCGGAGTCCGCGGCCCGCGCGCTCAAGGACCAGCCCCTCACCCCGCGCGAGCGCGAGGCGCTCGACGAGGTCGTCCGCATGCGTCGCGCGGTCCACCCGTTCTGGGGTCAGTGACCGGGCGGGGTCCTCGTCGGACCTGCGTCGGTCGGCTCCTCGAGGTCCGGGTCGTCGAGCCCCGTGTCGGGGAACCGCTCACGGTCGGGGAGGCGGGGGTAGGTGCCGGACGGAAGGAAGATCCCGAGGTAGACGGCCACGGCGCCGATCCCGGCGAGGAGGCTCCCGCCGGCCATGGCGATCACGAGCGGCCAGAACGGCATGGTGAGGGGACCGGACCGGTACTGCTCCTCGAAGACGGCCGTGAAGTTGACCGGCGGATGAGCTCCCGGAGGGCTTTCCACGAGAAGCCCGTAGTAGGCCGCGGCCGCGCCGGAGTGGCTCCACGAGCCGGTCTTGCTCCCGTTCCACGTGAAGAGGGCCGGGATCTGCAGGCACCACGGGGTGAGGGGGGAGTTGCAGCGCACGGCCACGTACCAGCTCACGTCGATCGGCCCCGAGGCGTTCCAGCCGAGCGCGAGGGTCGCCGGGTCGGCGACCGTCGCGGGGACCACGTCGAGGCGCCAATCGTCGCTCGCGAGCTGGTCGATCGTGGCGAGGCTGGTCCGGCTCACCGTAGGGATGTTCCCGGTGGAGGTGACGACGATGACCACCCCGGCCCCCACCAGGGCTAGCGCCGCCCCGAGGGCCACGAGCCCGCTCCGCACGAGGTGCCCCCAGCAGGGCACCCCCTATCCAATTTCTGGCCCCCTCTCCTGGTCTCTCGGGGGCTCGATCGGCACGGCAGCCCGCCCGCGTCGAGCCGCCGGTCGCGGCTTCCGAGGGGCCGGCCGGGGTCCCCGTCTTCGAGCGTTCTTGGGAGGTAACTAAGTTCCGAGCGTTGGACGCAGGTTAATATCCCCACCCGGCAGTTCGTCCACCATGCCTGAGGTGGGCAGGCAGGAGGCCACGCCGCACGATCTTGCGGCTGCGCCATGCCCGATGTGCAAGAGCACCCATCGTATCGTCGACCCTGCCCGTTCGGAGACGTGTTGCGCGGAGTGCGGCCTTGTCTTCGACTCCGCGGTGATCGTGGTGAACGGTCCCCCGCCGGTTCCTGAACCCAGCGCGGAGGGGAGCGGACGGGGCATCGGCCCGTTCGTCCGTCCGGGAGGGGCCCGCCGGTCGCTCGGATCGACCCTCTCCTTGTCCCGGGACGGCCAGGGCCGTCGTCTCGACTGGCGCCGTCGCTACGAGTTCCAGCACCTCCGGCGGGTCATGCAGCGGCAGACCGCCCGGGGGCCGGACGCGGGTACGGACCGATCCCCGGCGCACGGCGAGATCCTCGGCGCGGGCGAGCGGCTCGGCCTGCCCGACGTGGTCGTCGACGAGGCCGAGCGGGTCTTCCGCGCGGCTCGCGACGCGGGCGTCTTCCGCGGACGCGCGCTTCCTTCCTGCGTCGGGGCCGCGGTCTACGCAGCGTGCCGGCGCTACACGATCCCCCGGACGCTCGGTGAGGTCTCGACCGCCGTCTCGGCGCGTCGTTCGGAGGTCGGACGGACGTTCAAAATGATCCACCGGGGGGCCGGGCTGCCCATCCCGGGAGTCGGGACGAAGGCGTTCCTCGCCCGGTACGCGCAGGAGCTCGCTCTCTCGTCGGAGGTCCGTTCGACCGTCGAGTCGATGCTCGACCTGACCCGGGAGGACCCCGAGCTCTCGGGCCTCAGCCCGCACGGCCTGGTCGCGGCGTTGATCTACCTCGCCGCCGAGCGCCACGGCGAGCACCGTTCCCGCGCGCAGGTCGCGCGCGTGAGCAGCGTCACCGAAGTGACGCTCCGCTCGACCTGCCGTCTCGTGGAGAAGGTCTGGTCGCAGGGCGGGGTGCCGCGCGACGCTGCCTCCTAGCCTCGGTCACCGGCCGGTCGGCCCACGGCGTTCCGCCGAGTCGGGTCGACTCCGGTCGCCGTTCCCCAGTGACTCCACTGGAGGCAAGCCGGGTGCGACCCGGTGCAGGTCCCCGCGGACCTGATCGGCGCACCCGGGAGCCCGTGCGCTCGTCTCGTCCGCGCGAGGTGAACCACGAGCCCCTGGCCGCGAACCCTCAGGGTGGTGGTCGCAGTGGCTTCGGCGGTGGTGCTCAGGGAGGTGACCGGCCCGGTCGCCTTCGGGGGCGGGGCCGCGGACAGCGCGAACGGTTCCGGCGGTCCGTAGGCGAACGGTGCCTCGACGTTCCTCGCAGGGTCTCGCTCGCAGAGCCCGCCCGTCGCCTCCGCCGATCGAAGTCGACCGTTTGCGAGCGCCTCGTCATCTCTGAGAAGGAGCTCACGCTCGGCGCTCCGTGTGGCCAGGCCTCTGACCCGCGCGATCCCCGGCGAGCGGCCGGGGGCGCCTCCCCACCCAGGTCTCTTACCCCCGGAGGGGATCGCCGCGGAAGGATGGATGTTCCCGCGATGGCCCCCGCCGCCAAGACCCGACCCGCCAACGAGGGTCGGGAGCGTCACCCCGTCCTCGCGGTTCGGGGGTGGGCGCGGCTGCCCCCGCGCCTCCGTTCCGGGAGGACCTAGGGCCCGTGCCTTCCAGCGGGCGGCCGCGGTGGAAGCTCCTCGTGCTCGGGCTCGGCGCCGGTGCGGTCGTCCTCATCGCCGTCCTCGCGCTCGTTCCAGTGACCCACACGTTCTCCGCCCAGCTCCGTTCGGGGTGGCTCAGCGACGGAACCGAGGTCCTCACCTTCCCGATCGGGTCGCACATCTCGGGAAGCTGGCGGGCCGCGTACGGGACCGTCATCACGCTGACGATCTACCCGGTCGGAGGGGCCGTCTTCTTCAGCGAAAACGCCTCGAATGGGACCTTCGCGTTCTCGGCCCAGGCCTCGAGCTACGTGTTCACGTCGAGCTCGACGTCGGTCCACAACGTGACGACGTTCATCACGGGGAGCTACTCCGCGCCCCTCCTGATCCTCTGAGCCCCGGGAGGAGGTTCGCTTCCGGAGACCCCCCGGGGTCCCGGAAGGACGGAAGGAGGCCGCGCGGTCCGGACGGCCGGACGCTCTCCGCGCACTACTTCGTGAGAAAGTAGCCGGCCGCCTTCTCGCGGACCTTGCGGCGGGCCCAGCCCTTCGTCTGGAGCTCCTGCAAGGCGTTCATCACCATGGTCTTCGGAAGCTTCGCCGACTGCGTGATCCGCTCGGCGGTCCCCATCTTGTCCTCGACCATCATCCCGAGGTCCTTCATCGCTCGATAGACCTTCACCGCGTTCGGCGAGACCTCGTCCTCGATCGCCATCGCGCCCGTACCCGGCCCCGCGGGAGCGGGCCGGCTCATAATGCCTGCGCCCGGCGCCCCGACGGCCGTCCCCGCCGTTGGAGAGGGGTCTTAACGGACGCCCCCCTCGCCGCCGCCATGGTGCTCCAGGCGAAGGACATCATGGATGCCCAGCTCCTCACCGTGGACGAGGAGACCGACGCGCTCGCCTGCGCTCGCCGCATGGTGGCGGCGCGCAAGGGCTACGCCGTCCTCACGCGGGGGCCGAAGGCCGCCCTCGCCGGGATCGTGACGGAGTGGGACTTCCTCGAGAAGGTGGTCGCGGCGGGGATCGACCCGGCGGGGATCCCGGTGAAGACGCTCGCGTCGCCGAACGTGCACGCCTGCGCTCCCGAGACCCCCACGGACGAGGTCGCGAGCTCGATGACGTCGCTCGGCGTGCGGCGGATGATCGTCCGCTCCGGGGACCAGGTCGTCGGCATGATCACCTCGCGCCAGGTCATCGCGATCTTCCGCCAGTACATCGACAAGCTCTCGGCCCAGATCGCGGGCTACCAGTCATCGGCGGGACCGCTCGGCTGACCCGTGGGACGCTCCCGACCTCCGATGTCGAGCGGTGACCGGCCCCGCGCGGGCGCGCGGGCCGCGAGGGTCCGCGCGGGACCGCGCTCGTCGCCTCCGAGGTGACGATGCGGTACAAGTGGCTCGTCCTCACGAACACGACGGTCGCCACCCTCATGTCGGCGATCGACTCGAACATCGTGCTGATCTCGCTCCCCACGATCGGGCGCGAGCTCCCCGGCACGAACGCGACCCTCCTGCTCTGGATCCTGCTCGGCTACTCGCTCTTCACCGCGGTCGTCCTCCTCAACTTCGGCCGCCTGTCCGACATGTTCGGGCGGGTCCGTCTCTACGTGCTCGGCTTCGCGATCTTCACCGTCGGCTCGGCCCTCTGCGGGTTCTCGCAGACCGGCCTCGAGCTCGTCCTCTTCCGCCTCGTCCAGGCGACCGGCGCCGGCTTCCTCTTCTCGAACTCGGCGGCGATCATCACCGACGCGTTCCCGCCCAACGAGCGCGGTCGCGCGCTCGGCGTGAACCAAGTGTCGATCGTCGTGGGGGCGGTCGCGGGGCTGATCCTCGGCGGGGTCATCACCTCCTCGATCGGCTGGCGGTGGATCTTCTTCGTCAACGTCCCGATCGGCATCGTCGCGACCCTGCGCGCCCGCTTCGATCTCCGCGAGCTTGCGCGGCCCGAGGCGGCCCCGAAGATCGACTGGGCGGGCAACATCCTGTTCGCCGCGGGTCTCGCGCTCGTCCTCCTCGCGGTCACGCTCGGGGCCCTCGGCCAGATCTCCCGGGAGCTCGCGGTCGCGACCGGCATCGCGGGGGGTCTCCTCCTCGTCGGGTTCATCGAGGTCGAGCTCCACGAGAGCTCGCCGATGCTCGACCTGGGTCTTATGCGGAACCGCGAGTTCGCGGCGAGCTCGCTCGCGATGTTCCTGAACGCGCTCGCCCGCGGCGCGTTCACGTTCATCCTCGTCTTCTACCTTCAGGGTCCGCCCCGGTTCCTGAGCCCCCTCACCGCGGGGCTCTTTCTCGTGCCGGTCTCGGTCTCGCTCGCGGTCTTCGGCCCGGTGAGCGGATGGCTCTCGGACCGCTTCGGGCCCCGTCCGTTCCTTCTCACGGGCCTCCTCGTCTCGGCCCTCGGGTTCCTCTGGCTCGCGACCATCGGCCCGGACGAGTCGTTCCTCGCGCTCGCGCCGTCGCTCGTCCTCGTCGGGGCCGGGATGGGCCTGTTCGCCGCGCCGAACCGAGCGGCGATGATGACCGCGGTGCCTCCGACCCGGCGCGGGATCGCCTCCGGCATCGGCACGACGCTCCTCAACACCGGCTCGACGATCAGCCTCGCGATCACGCTCGTGATCATGACCGGGGTGCTCAGCCGACCGCAGATCCAGGCGATCTTCCTCGGGACGGCCGCGGGTACGCCGTTCTCGGCCGGCCCGGAGTTCCTGGACGCGATCCACTGGATCTTCTTCGCGTCGACCGCGCTCGTCGCGGTCGCGCTCGTCCCGTCCGCGCTCCGGGGCCGGCGGATCCCGCCGCCTCCCCCTCCGGTCGAGAGCATCGACTGAGCGGCCCGAGCCTGCGCCGCGCGCGCCGGGCGCGCCCGCGGACCCCGCCTACTTCGCGCGGGCGCCCCGTGGGGGGCTCCCGGGCGGGTGCCGCTCGAGGAACGACCGCAGGACGGCCTCCACGCGGCCGCCGAGATCGTCGTAGGCGTAGTGGACGTCGAGGATGGGCTGCGGGACCTTCACCAGCCGGGCGAGGTCGACCGGACTCCCGTCGAGCACCACCTCGGCCGGAGAGGCACGGATCGTGGCCTCGAGCTCGCGGACCTGCTCCGGGCTGTAGCCCATCGCCGGTAGCACCTTTTCGAGGTGGGGGTAGGTGGCATACACCTCGGCGATCGAGCCGGTGGCGCTCGCTCGGGCGTCGACCACCTCCGCCCCCTCGGCGCGGGCGAGCAGCATGGCCGCCCCGAAACGCATGCCGCCATGCGTGAGCGTCGGACCGTCCTCGACCACGAGGACCCGGCGCCCCTTGAGGGGGACCTTCCGGTCGAGCGCGATCTTGAGCGCCCCGCGTACGACCGTCGCGCGCGGGTTCGCGGCCGCGGCGTTCGTCTCGACCGTGCGGACCGCTTCCGCCGGGGCCGAGTCGGTCTTGCTCACCACGATGACGTCGGCCATCCGGAAGTTCGCCTCGCCCGGATAGTAGGCGAGCTCGTGCCCGGCCCGGTGGGGATCGGCGACCACGAAGTGGAGGTCCGGCGCGAAGAACGGAAGGTCGTTGTTGCCGCCGTCCCAGAGGACGATGTCGGCCTCCGCTTCCGCGGCCCGGAGGATCCGCTCGTAATCGACGCCGGCGAAGACGACGACCCCTTCCGCGAGGTGGGGCTCGTACTCCTCGCGTTCCTCGATGGTGCAGTGAGCGCGGTCGAGGTCCTCGGCGGTCGCGAACCTCTGGACGGCCTGCTCGGCGAGGTTGCCGTAAGGCATCGGGTGGCGCACGACCACGACCTTCCGTCCCGCGTCCCGGAGGTGGCGCGAGACGTAGCGCGTGAGCGGGCTCTTGCCCGCTCCGGTGCGGACCGCACAGATGCTCACGACCGGCCGCGACGAGCGGAGCATCGTCTCGCGGGGTCCCGGGAGGACGAAGGTCGCTCCGGCGGCCATCGCGATCGCCGACTTGTGCATCACCTCGGTGCTCGGCAGGTCCGAATACGCCATGACGACGTGCTCGACCTTCTCGCGGCGGACGAGGTCGGCGAGCTCGCTCTCGGGGACGATCGGGATGCCCTGGGGGTAGCCGGGACCGGCGAGCTCGGCCGGATAGGTCCGTCCCGCGATGTTCGGGATCTGCGCCGCGGTGAAGGCGACCACCTCGTACTCGGGCCGACCCCGGTAGAGCACGTTGAAGTCGTGGAAATCCCGCCCGGCCGCCCCCACGATCACAATCTTCGTTCGCGGCATCGCCCCTCGCGACCGGGCGTGGGGGAAAAACTTGGCGGGGCCCCCCCCGAAGGCCCGGCGGCTCCCCCGGCCTTGACGGAGTCTCCCGGGGGCCCCCGAGACCCTTATGGACAGTGCGCCTCTCCTTTCGGGGGTGCCGTCCTTGTCGCGACGCTCGCGCCTTCCTTGGACGCTCGGAGCCGTCGGGGCCGTCCTCACCGGGCTCCTCCTGTCCGCGCCGCTCCCCGCGATGGTGGCCCCACCCGGCCATGCGGGGGACGCCGCCATCACGGTGACGTCGCCCGCCGCCTCGGCCCGCGCGCCGGCCGCCTGGCAGGAGCCGTCCTCGCTCTCCTACTCCGAGGGGGCTGCGGTCGTTCCCCTCGCGTCCGCCTCGAACCCTTTGCTCCGGCCGCTCAGCGCGAGCGTGCCGACCGGGTTCGCGCCGGTCAATCTCACGTGGAATCCCTCGAACGGCCTCGTCTACACGCTCAACACGTTCTCGAACAACGTGAGCATCCTCCGCGGGACCGGGGTCGTCGCGACCGTGAACGTCGGGATCGGCCCCGCCTACAGCGCCTACGATGACCTGCTCCACGCGGTCTACGTGACGAACCCCGGCTCGAACGACGTCCGGGTGCTCCAGGGGCTCGCCACCGTGGTTACTATCCCGCTCGGGGTCGCGCCGTATGGGATCGCGGACAACCCGGTGACGCACGACCTGTTCGTCACCGAGCCCGGCGTGGGCAACGTCACGATCCTCCACAACTTCAGCGTCGTTGGCTCGCTCACGGTGGGCGCGAGCCCGCTGTTCGCGGTCTACAACGCCGCGAACGGCTACGTCTACGTCTCGAACTACAACTCCAACACGGTGAGCGTGGTCGACGCGACCTCGGTCGTCGCGACGATCAAGGTCGGCGTCCACCCCGCCGCCCTCGTCTACGACCCGGTCCACACGACGGTCTACGTCGCGAACCAGGGGACGAACAACGTGAGCCTGCTCCAGGGGACCTCGCTCGTCGGGACCGTGCATGTGGGGGCCCTCCCCCGCGCGTTCGTCTACGACGCGCGCCACGGCTTCGTGGACGTCCTCAACGCCAACTCGGCCAACGTCACGGTACTGAACGGCTCGGCGGTCGTCGGCTCGGTCAAGGTCGGCACGAGCCCGGCGAGCGGGATCTACGACCCGCTCAACGGCTACGTCTACGTGGCGAACTCAGGCTCCGCGAACGTCACGGTCCTGAGCGGCGCCCAGCGCGTCGGCACGCTCGCGGTCGGTTCGACCCCCGCCGCGCTCGCCCTGAACGCGACCAGCGGGCTCCTCTACGTCGCGAACAAGCTCTCGTCCAACGTCACGGTCTTCAACGGGGTCCAGAAGCTCACGAGCCTCGGGGTCACGGGCGGTCCGTCGGCGGCCGCCTACGATAGCGCGCACAAGGTGGTCGCCGCGATCAGTCCGGCGACCGACCGGGTGAACCTGTTCGATGGCGCCGTCCTCTCAGGGACCGCGTCCGTCGGGACCTCGCCGGCGGCGATCGCCTACGACGCCCTCCACGAGACGCTCTACATCGCGAACTCGGGCTCGAACAACGTCACGATCCTCAACGGCACCACCCACGTGGCGGACGTGGGGGTGGGGGCCGGTCCCGACGCTCTCGTCTACGACGCGGCCCACCACTTCATGGACGTGGTGAATGCGGCCGACGGGTCCGTCACGGTGTTGAACGGGAGCTCGGTCGTCACGACCCTCACGGTCGGGTCCGGCCCGGCCGCTCCGGCGTTCGACAGCGTGAACGGCTACGTCTACGTCCCGAACACGCTCGGCAACTCCGTGAGCGTCCTCGACGGCGCGAGCCTTCTCGCGACGGTGCCGGTCGGCTCCGCGCCGGACGCGGTCGCGGTGAACGCCGCCTCGGGCCTCGCCTATGTCGTGAACTCGGCGAGCGGGAACGTCACGGTCCTCTCGGGCACGAGCGTGCACGGCTGGGTGACGGTCGGCACCTCCCCGCAGGCGGCCGTCTACAACCCCGCCGCGGGCGGCGTCGTCGTGCTCAACACCGGCTCGAACAGCGCGAGCGTGCTCGTCGGCACCTCGGTCCGCGCGACCGTGCCGCTCGGCTCCCTCGGTCCGACGTCGGGGGTCTTCGACCCGTCCAACGGGTACGTCTACGCGATGGGCTCGAGCGGCCAGGCCGCCATCGTCGGCGCGGATGCGCTGGTCAAGTACCTCAACGTGAGCACCGCGCCCGGGGTCCCGACCTACGACCCGGGCCACGGATTCGTCTACGTGCCCGACCCGTCGGCGAGCCTCCTCACGATCCTCAGCCCGTCCGCCTTCGTCGTGACGTTCGTCGAGGACTTCCTCCCCGCCGGCGCCTCCTGGTCGATCACCCTCGGGGGCTCGACCGCGACGACCAACGCGAGCCACGTCGCGTTCTCCGAGCCCTACGGCACGTACGCCTACACGATCGTCCCGCCGCTCCACTACGGAGCGAGCCCCTGGCCTCCCTCCCCCCTCGTGCTCCACTTCCGCGGCCTGCAGGTCACGGTCACGTTCGTCGCGCAGCAGACGCACACGATCACCTTCGCGCAGCACGGACTCCCCGCGAACACGACCTGGTGTGTGACGCTCGGCTACTCGCTCTGCGGAACGAGCTCGACCCTCGCTTTCCCGGGTCTCTACCCCGGGAAGTACGCCTACAACGTGACGCCCGTCCCCAACTACAAGGTGCGGACGAGCGGCTACATCACCCTCGACGGCTCGAACGTCACGCACGGCGTGAAGTTCCGCCTCTCGACCTACCTCGTGAAGTTCGTGGAGACCGGGCTCCCGGTCGGCCACTCTTGGAAGATCAAGGTCGCCAAGGCGAGCGGGGGCAACGTGACCCACTCGTCGACCACCAACACGATCAAGTTCCGCCTGCCGAACGGGACGAACGGCTACACCGTCCACCGCATCTCGGGCTGGGCGACGATCAACCATACCGGGGCGGTCAATCCGCTCGGCACGTCCGTGACCGTCAACCTGCCGTTCGTGCGGGTGACCTACCTCGTGACGTTCTCCGAGACCGGCCTCCTCACCGGCACGAACTGGAGCGTCACGGCGCGCAAGGTGACGCACTGGTCGGGAGGGTCGAGTACGATCCAGTTCCCGCTGCCGAACGGGACGTACTACTACAAGATCGGCAAGGTGAACGGCTACACCCGCTACGGGTCGCCCTACCCCCTGCACGTCGCCGGCGGGCCGGCCCTCATCTCCGTCAGCTTCGTGCCGGCGACGGCGTCCACGTTCTCGCCGGCTCCGTCCCTCTTCCTGCTCGCGGGCGTGGCCGTCGGTCCCGTGGCGGGGGGACTCGGACCCCGTTACGTTCGCCCGAGCGGACACGGCCGCGCGGGCCAGTTCGTGCCCTCCCATCGAGGTCGGGGCCCGGCACCGGGGTACCGTCCGGGGGACCCTCCGGGCGACGGACGGCGCCCGGACTAGCCCCCCAACCCGTTCGTGCGAGGGACCTTCCCCTCCTCGGTCCATTAGGGTTGACCTGAGAGCTATCCGTGCCGAAACAAGAGGGTCCTACGGACGGGACCACCATGGACGACCGGACTGCGGTTTCCGAGATCATGACGCGCCTCGTGGTGTCGACCACCCCCGACGCGCGTCTCGATCAGGCTGCCCGCCTGCTTCGGGAACATCACGTCTCAGGCCTGCCCGTGGTGGACCCGCCCTACCGGGTCGTCGGGGTGCTCAGCGAGCGGGACCTCGTGCGGACGCTCCACCGGGCCGCGGGGGTCGCGAGCGCCCGAGGCCTCTTGGACCTCCTGCTCGAGTCGGCCCCCGCGAAGGGCGAGAGCGTCCTCGAGGTCTGCCGCAGCCACCTCAAGAACACCCGGGTCGGGGACGTGATGACCCGCTCCGTGGTGACGATCGACCGGCGGGCCACGATCCACGAGGCCGCGCGGCTCATGCGGCTCCACGGCGTGAAGCGCCTCCCGGTGCTCGACGACCGCCAGCACCTCGTCGGGATCGTCACGCGCGAGGATGTGGTGCGCGCGATCTCCGGCGAGAACCGCCGCGCCCGTGGCTCGCTCCACCCGGCGCCCGAGTCGGCGCGCGGGGAGCCAATCGAGGTCACGGGTCCCTACGAGGACATTTGAGCCGCCCCGGTTCTCCGGGAGGCGATGAGCGGCCGGGGACGGCTTCGGACGCGGTCGGGAGGCCGGCGGGGCACCCGAACGTCGCACGGACCGATCGAGTCCGGGCATTCCCGGTCCCACCGACCCCCGGTCCGTTCCCCTGACCGCGTCGCCGAGGAGGGACCCGCGTGAGGTTCGCGGAGCGCCCCGTCCTCGTCTTCTGGGAGCTCACCCGCCGTTGCCCGCTCGCGTGCGTCCACTGCCGTGCCCGGGCGGGCCCTGAGCCGCTCCCGGGGGAGCTCGCGACCGACGAGGCGGAGCGGCTGCTCGAAGCGCTCACGGCGTTCGGGTCGCCCCTCCCGGTGCTCGTCCTCACCGGCGGGGACCCCCTTTCCCGACCCGACCTCTTCGACCTCATCGCCTCGGCGCGCGGGCGCGGCTTCCCGGTCGCGGTCTCGCCCGCGGTCTCCGACCGCCTGACCGCGGAGGTCCTCGAGCGGTTCGCCTCCGAGGGGGTCGCCTCGGTCTCGTTCAGCCTGGACGGCGCGACCGCGGCGACGCACGACGGGGTGCGCGGGGTCCCGGGGACGTTCGCGGCCACGCTCGCCGCGATCGCGGCGGCGCGCCGGGCGGGTCTCCGCGTCCAAGTGAACACCACCGTCCTCCGTTCGAACCTCGCGGAGCTCCCGAGGCTCTGCGGGCTGCTCCTCGAGCACGGGGTCCCGACCTGGGAGGTATTCTTCCTGGTGCGCACGGGGCGAGGCGCCGAGCTCGAGGAGCTTTCCCCCGAGGAGTACGAAGCGGTCGGGCACCTCCTCTACGATGCGACCGGTTACGGGCTCGTCGTCCGTCCGATCGAGGGACCGTTCGTGCGCCGGATCGCGGCCGAACGCCGGGCGGCGCCGGACCGACCGACCCCCGCGGCGTTCTCCCGGTGGTCCGACGAGCTCCGGTCGAGGCTCGGCCCGCCGTCCCGCGCGCCTTCGATCTCCCCGACGGGCACCCTCGACGGGGACGGCACCGTGTTCGTCGCGCACGACGGAACGATCTACCCCGGGGGGTTCGTGGAGGTCCCGCTCGGCAACGTGCGGGTGCGGTCCCCGGTGGCCGTGTACCGGGACGAGCCGCGGTTGAGATCGATCCGGGCCCGGGCGTTCCACGGACCGTGCGGGCGCTGCGACCATCGCGCGGTCTGCGGCGGGAGCCGCGCCCGCTCCTGGGCCATCTCGGGCGATCTTCTCGGGAGCGATCCCGCGTGCCTTCGGGTCGCCGGGACCGCTCGACCTCCCGTCGGGGAAGGCCCCGGCCCGGGCGGCCTCTCCTCGTTGGGGGCCTCTGATCATTGACCGCGTCGATCGACTGGGTGGAGACGATCGTCCTCTGGGTCCACCTCCTCTCCGCTGTCCTCTTCGTCGGGGGCTCGTTGTTCTTCTGGCTCGTCCTCGAGCCCGTGACGCGGGCGCGCAGCGGGAACGAGTCGGAACGCACGGCGTTCGTCGGGGCGGTCGCGCGGCGGTTCGGGACGTTCAGCACGCCGCTCCTGGTCGTCCTGGTCGTCACGGGCCTCTACAACGCGAGCTGGTACCTCCCGACGACGAGCGCCCTTTGGACCTCGCTCTCAGGGGAGGTGCTGCTCGCGAAGGCGCTCACCGTCGTCGTGCTCATCGCGCTCGTCTACCTCCACGGGCTCTACTACGGTCCGAAGATCGTCCGCCTCGCCCGCGAGCAGCGCTACGACGAACTGCGCGCCCTCCGACGCCGAAGCCGGACCGTCTCGTTCGTCAACCTCGCGCTGATGGTGGTGGTCCTCTTCGAGGCCGCCCTCCTCCAGACCGTGCCATGAGCGCGTGCCCGGGCCCGGGGGCGTGAGGCGTCGCATGCCGGACGGCGTGCTGCTCTGCGCGCTCGGCGCCCCCGCGACGCTCGACGAGGTCGGCCGGTTCCTCGAGGGGATCCGCCGGGGCCGTCCTACCCCTCCCGAGCTCGTCGACGAGTTCCGGGCCCGCTACGCCCGCATCGGGGGAGGGTCGCCGCTCGGGAGGATCTCCGAGGCGCAGGCCGAACGGCTCGAGGCCCATTACCGGGCGGCGGGCCAGACGAGGCCGTGCCGGTACGGTGCCGTGGTCGGCTCCCCGAGCCTCGATGAAGCGCTCGATGCCCTCGAGGAGGCCGGGGCGGAACGACTCTCCATCGTTCCCCTCACCCCGTACTACTCCCGTTGGGGGGTCGGAACGTACCTCGCGGAGGTCCGGACCCGCCTGCGGGCCCGGGGCCACATCGGCCCCGTACGCTACGTGACGGGCTGGCACCTCGAACCTCGTTGGGTCGAGGGTTGGACGGAACGCATCCGCTCGGCCCGCGCGAGGCTCCGTGGGCGGACCGGCGCGGACCCGGTCCTCCTCTTCTCCGCGCACAGCCTTCCCGTCCGCGCGAGCGCGAGCGGCGACCCCTACGTGCGATCCCTCGAGAGGACCCGCGAGGCGATCCTCGCTCGGCTCGGGCCGGCTCGGTCGATCGCCGCGTACCAGAGCGTCGGGCGCACCGGCGAGGCGTGGCTCGGCCCGTCGGTCGAGTCCGTGGTGGACGAGCTCCCACGGGCGACCCCGGGGGGCGTGCTGCTCGCCGCCTACGGCTTCGCGGCGGACAACCTCGAGGTCCTCTACGACCTCGACATCGAGCTCAAGGAGCGGGCGGCCCGGCGCGGGATCGAGCTCGAGCGGGTCCCCTCGCCGAACGCCGACCCCGACCTGATCGCCGCGCTCGCCGACGTGGTCGGCCCCGAGCTGCCGTCCGCTCGGGTCGGCGGCACCTCGACGGCGTCGTCCGGCGCCTCCCGAGGAGGGGGCGGCCCGGGAACCTAACCGGTAAGGCAGTACGGCCTTCTCCCACCGCGAGCGTGGGGACCGGTGCGCGGACCGGAGGAGATCGGTGAGGTCGTGGTGGGGTCCGGTCTCCTCGTCCGTGCTCGGACGTAGGGAGAGAACGTGAAGGACAGGGAGTACTACAATCTCGTGGCCGCCGGGCTCGCGTTCAGCGTGGTCGTGCTGCTGCTCGTCTGGACCGGGGTCACGGCCAGCGCGAACGCGAACGCCCCGCCCTCGCCCGCGTCGTCCGGGCCCGCGCACATGTACCTCACCGTGCAGGTGAACCCGGTGAACGGCCAGCCCCAGTACTCGCCCGCGAACTTCACCGTTCCGCACGGCGTGGTCCTCTTCACGATCCTCGACTTCGATGCGCCGGTGGCCTGGTCGGGCTGCCCCTGCAACGTGACCGGCACGGTCGGCGGGACGGAGTCCGTCAACGGCACGCCGATGTCGGACGTCCCGAGCACGAACATCGCGCACACGTTCACGATCCCGGACCTGAACCTCAACGTGGTCAGCCCGGGCATGAGCACCGTCACGTTCACGGTCGACCTCGCCTCGCCCGGGGTGTACACCTGGGTCTGCGTCGACCCGTGCGGGTCGGACGGCTACTCGGGGGCTCCGATGGGCGTTCCGGGCTACATGTCGGGCACGATGACGGTCGTCTGATCCGCCGATCCGGACACCGCTCCTTCCGAGAGCCGAACGACCGAGGAACCCCGATGGGCGAGAGCGGCGTGGTCAGGGCTTATCTCGGGCCGCCCGCTCTCCCGGGGGGGCCGGACGGGATGAAGGGCGCGAGCCGGCGTCGGCCGTCGTCGGGGTCCGTGGGTTCGGGACCCTCCCGCCGTCCGTCCACCGAGTCGTTCTCGCCCCGGATCGCCCCGAACCTCGTCCAGCTGCCGCTCGTCGAGGTCGACGTACCGGCCGGGACCGCCGGCCACTGGAGCCGGGACGTCACCGAGCGCTGGAACCTCCGGGTCCGCCTCAACGTCTGCCGTCCGATGGGGGTGGACGCCTCCCGCCTTCTCCAGGTCGCGGAGCTTACCGGCGACCCGGGGGACCTCGCGGCGGCCGAGCGCTACCTCCGCCACCGGGACGATCTCCTCGAGCTCACCGTCATGGTGCTGTCGCCCTCGCGGCGGTTCGTCCGCACCGTGACCCGGATGCCCGAGTCCTGCCGTCGGATCTTCGAGGGGGGCGTGATCTGCGCGACCTGCCAGTTCCTGCCGGCCGATGGCAGCGAGGTGCCGGACCGCTGGACGCTCGTGCTCCCGCGGGCGCCGGGCGCGCTCAAGTCGGTCGTGCGGTCCCTCGGCCAGGGGGACGACCCGCGGCCCCCGATCCTCCGGATGCGCCGGTTCGTTCCGCCGCAGACCCTCACAGCCCGCCAGGCGACGGCGCTCGAGACCGCCTACCGCCTCGGCTTCTACGCGTTCCCGCGCCGGACGAACTTGAAGGAGCTCTCCCGCATTCTCGGCGTCAGCCGGTCGACCGCGTCCGAGCTCCTGCGTCGGGCGGAGAGCAAGATGCTCGCCCCGCACCTCGGCGAGCGCTGAGCCGTCCCGCCCGAGGTCATCGCGCCCGACGGCGCCGTCGCGGTCTCGACCCCGAACGGGGCGAGGGAGGTGGGGACGCCCTACGGTCCCGCCCTCCGAACCCGCGACGGGCCTCCTGGCTCTCCGGGCTCGAGCGGAGCGGGTCGGCGAGGTCCTGCTCGAACTGGAGCGCCTCGGGGAGCGGGAGGTCGAGGCCCCGTCGCACCGCTTCGCGCGCGAGCCGCACCGCCCGGGCGGGGAACTGGGCGATCGTCCGCCCGAGGGCGACGGCCTCGGGCACGAGCGCGGCCGAGGGAACGAGCCGGTTGACGAGGCCGATCGCGACCGCCCTCTCGGCGGAGATCGGGCCCCCGGTGAGGATCATCTCGAGGGCGAGATTGGCCGGGATCGCGCGCGCGAGCCGCTGCGTCCCGCCCTGTCCCGGGATGATCCCCCACCGGACCTCGGGGAGCCCGAAGGTCGCGTTCGGGCTCGCGAGCCGCAGGTCGCAGGCGAGCGCGAGCTCGAGCCCGAGCCCGAGGCAGTAGCCGTTGACTGCCGCGATCACCGGCTTACCCGGGTCGAAGTTCCGGGTGAGGCCGCCGAGGCCCGGCTCCCGGCCGAACCGCTCGCGCCGGGCCCCGGGATAGGCTTCCGCATAGAAGTCCTCGAGCCGCTTCAGGTCGATCCCGGCGCAGAACGCGAGGGTGCCGGCCCCCGTGAGGACCCCGACCCGGAGCCGCTCGTCGTCCCGGAGACGCCGCCACGCGCGGAGCAACCGTGCATGGGTCTCCGGGTCGATCGCGTTCCTCGCCTCCGGCCGATCGATGGTCACCACGAGGACCGGCCCCTCGATTCGCTCGCGTACGGGCACGGACGTCGCGACGGTCGTTCGGGTTCAAGTGATTTTTCGATGCGGAACCCCCGGGCCCGGGAGTTCGCTCCGCGTCCCGCAGGGCTCGCGCGCACCCTCACCGGTACGGGCAGGGCGGCGCCTGGACCGAGGGACCCGGCCCCCGTCCTTGGGAGCCGCGGGGACCTGGTTGGCAGTGGAGGTGGGTCTCGGGGTCGCGGCCCCATCCTCGCGCCTTCCGAGGAACCGGGATGGGCCGATCCGGAGGGTTCCCTCGGCGATCGACCTGGCGCAGCCCGTTCCATTCGCGCGACCGGCGACCCGGGTCCGCCCCGGGGCCCCTACCGGTAAGGGAGAACCCCCTTGCCCTACGGCCCTGATGGTGGCCCGAGGCGTCCGTGCGCGCGCGAACCCATCCTCCGACCCCGGCCCCCTCTGCCCCTTCTCCGGCGGACCCCCTCCTTGCGACCACGACGGGTGCCCCGTTCCGCGAGATCCTCTACGAGCGCGAGGACGGCGTGGGGCGCGTCACGCTCAATCGTCCCGAGGCGTTGAACGCCTACAGCACGCTCACCCTGCACGAGCTCGCCCGCGCGGTGAACGCCGCCGCGATCGACGACCGGGTCGGCGTGATCGTGCTCACCGGTAGCGGCTCCCGGGCGTTCTGCACCGGGGGCGACGTCAAGGAGTACGCCGGCCGGTTCGTCCGGCGCCCGCACGACTACTGGAAGTACATGGCGGTCTTCCGCGACGCCGTCGAGTCGCTCTTGCGCTGCGGCAAGCCCGTGATCGCGCGCCTCAACGGGATCGCGGTCGGCGGAGGGAACGAGCTCCACCTCGCTTGCGACCTTTCGGTCGCGGCCTCCCACGTCTACCTCGGGCAGGTCGGCGTCGGCGTCGGCTCGGTCGCGAGCGGCGGGGCCACCCAGTGGCTGCCCCTCGCGGTCGGGGACCGGCGGGCGCGCTCGATGCTTCTCCTGAACGAGCGGATCCCGGCCGCGCAGGCCCAAGCGTGGGGCCTCGTGACCTCGGTCGCCCCGTCCGTCACCCGGAACGGCGAATGGGTCGCCTCGCCGTCGGACGAGGAGATCGGCTGGGCCCGCAAGGAGGAGCGCGGCTATCGGCTCGACCTCGGGAAGCTCGACGAAGCCGTCGACGAGCTCGCCCAGCGCCTCCTCGGCATGTTCCCCGAGTGCCTGCGGTACACGAAGGCCCAGACGAACTTCTGGAAGGAGCTCGCCTGGAACCAGACGATCGGCCACGCCCAGGAGTGGCTCGCCCTGCACTTCGCCACCGCCGAGCCGTACGAGGGGATGCACGCGTTCGTCGACAAGCGCCCCGCGCGGGTCGCGGAGCTCCGCCAGCGGATCGCCCGCGAGGGGAACGGGAACTACCTCCACGGCCCCCCGACGCGCTCTTGCGGCAGCTGCGGGGAGACCGGGCTCGCCGAGAAGTTCCGCTACTGCGGGCGATGCGGCTCCCCGCTCGGCGGAGAGCGGGAGCGCGCGTCGCACGCGACGTAGGGGGCGGGGTCCGACCGATGGGTTCGACCGGACCGGACGGGACCGCGTTCCTCGCGAACGCGCGCGAGCTCCAGCGACGGATGGTCGAGACCTACTACACGGACCTTGCCACGGCCGGCGGGCCGAAGCGACCGGTCGCCTACATGCTGGTCGGGGGCAACCTCACGGAGATCGTCCGGGCGTTCGGCTACGAGGTCGTCTTCCCCGAGATCGTCGCGCTCAACTGCGCGATCAAGCACGCGTCCCTCCCCAACATCGTCCGGGCCGAAGCCCAGGGTTACGGGCTCGACGTCTGCGGCTACGTCAAGAACGACCTCGGGCTGCAGGAGGTCGGCGGCCAGACCCCGTTCGGCCGTATCCCTCCCCCCGATCTTCTCGTCTGCAGCTTCTCGGGCTGCTATGTCTACGTGAAGTGGTGGGAGGCGCTCGCCGAGAAGTTCGGCGTCCCGCTCTTCGTGCTGGACGTCCCGTACCTCCGGGACGAGACCCCGTCCTCGGAAGACCTCACCTACGTGGTCGCCCAGCTCGAGGAGTTCATCGCGTTCCTCGAGCGCACCACCGGCCGCTCGCTCGACCGCAACGAGCTCCGCCGGACCCTCGAGCGGTCGCGTCGGGCCGAGGAGGGATGGGCGCATTACCTCACCGCGGGGCGCCGCCGGCCGTCCCCGATCGAGGCGTACTTCGAGGCGGTCTTCTACATGTTCCCGATCAACGTCCTCCGCGGCACGGAGGAGGCCGCGCAGTTCTACGCCGCGGTCAACGCCGAGGTCGAGGAGCGCGTCCGCTCCGGGGCCTACCCGGTGCCGGAGGAGAAGTACCGTCTGGTCGTCGAGGGCGTTCCGCCGTACCCGAGCTACCGGACGTTCTGGGACTTCTTCCGGACGTGGGGCGCGGTCTCGGTCGCCGCGACCTACCCGAAGGTCGGTGGCCTGTTCGACCAGGGCTACCGGCACGACCCGGCTCGGCCCCTCGAGAGCATCGCCGAGTACTCGCTCGGGGCCTACGTCAACCTCGCCTGGCCGCTCCGCCGGAAGCTGCTCGCGAAGTATGTCCGGGAGTTCGAGGCGGACGCGGTGCTCATCCACGGCATCAAGTCGTGCCGGTCGTTCACCGCGGGCCAGGGCGACCTCCGCGACTGGCTGATCCACGAGCTCGGGGTGCCGACCCTCTACCTCGAGTCGGACCACGAGGATCCCCGCTACTTCGCCCCCGCCCAGATCAAGAACCGGATGGACGCCTTCTTCGAGTCCCTCGAACGGCGCAAGGGGGCCGGCCCCGCGGGGACGGTGGCGGCGTGACGCTCGTCGCCGGCGTCGACATCGGCTCGACGACGGCGAAATGCGCGCTCCTCGAAGGGGACCGCCTCGTGGGGAAGTCGCTGGCCCCGGTCGGGGTCGAGCTCGTGAAGGACGCGGAGCGCGCGCTCGCCCAGGCGCTCGCGGACGCGGGGCGGGACCGGGGCGAGGTCGGCGTCGTCACGGGGACCGGCTACGGCCGGTTCAAGGTCACGTTCGGCCAGTTTACGGTGACCGAGATCGGCTGCCACGCGAAGGGCGCTCACTTCCTCTACCCGTCGACCCGCCTCGTCCTCGACATCGGGGGCCAGGACACAAAGGCGATCCGGACCAACGAGCGGGGCGAGGTCGTCGACTTCGCGATGAACGACAAGTGCGCTGCGGGGACCGGCCGCTTCCTCGACGTCTGCGCGGGGGCGCTCGGCTACGACGTCTCCGAGATCGGCCCGCTCGCCGCGGGGGCCCGTCACCCGGTCCGCGTCACCAACACATGCACGGTCTTCGCCGAATCGGAGGTGAGCTCCTACGTGGCCCGCGGCAAGGAGCCGCGGGACATCCTCGCCGGGCTCTACGCGAGCATCGTCAACCGCTCGTTCTCGCTCCTCCAGCGCGTCGGGATCGAGCCCGAGGTCACGTTCACGGGGGGCGTCTCGCGGAACGAGGGGGTCGTCCGGGCGCTCGACCGGCGGCTCGGTCTCCCGGTCAACGTGAGCCCGCTCTCCCAGTACCTCGGCGCGATCGGGGCCGCGCTCTACGGCCAGGAGCGGAGCGGGGGGGCAGCGCCGTGATCACCTGCGGCCTCGACCTCGGGGCGGGCTCGACGAAGGGGGTCCTCCTCGAGGACGGTCGCACGGTGCTCGCGAGCGCGCTCGTGCCGACGCGGGGCAACCCGGTCGACGCCGGGCGCCGCGTGCTCGAGCGGCTCGCCGAGGAGGCGAACGTCGTCCCGGGCGAGATCGACTACCTCTGCACCACAGGGGCCGCCCGCTACGCGTTCCCCGACCGCCACCTCCAGGTGAGCGATATCACGGCGTCCGCGCGGGGGGCGGTCCTCCTCCGTCCGAAGACCCGGCACGTGGTCGACATCGGGAGCCAGTCGTCCCGCGCGGTCTCCGTGAGCGAGACCGGCCGCGTCGTCCGGTTCAAGATGAACGAGAAGTGCGCGGCCGGTGCGGGCCGCTTCGTCGACCGGTGCGCGAAGTACCTCCAGATCCCGCTCGAGGAGATGGCCGGCCGCGCGCTCGCCTCGTCGAAGCCCCGCCTCATCTCGAGCGTCTGCGCCGTGCTCGCGGAGACCGAGATCATCAACAGCGTCGCCGAGGAGGTACCGCTCCCGGACATCCTCATGGGCGTCTTCCTCTCGCTCGCGCAGCGCGCGTTCATCCTGATGCGCTACGTGGGGATCGAGCCCGAGGTCGCGCTCGTCGGGGGGCTCGTCCGCAGCGAGGCGATGGTCCGCGCGCTCGAGAAGGTCGCCGGCGTGCCGGTCCACGCCGACCCTGAGGCCCACCACGCCGCCGCGGTCGGCGCGGCGCTCCTCGGCCACCTGCGCCTCGCGAAGCTCGGCTCCGCCCCGACCCCGCTCGCGGCCGCTCCCGGGTGAACGATGGCGGCAACCTCGGGCCTCGTGGCGATCGACGGGACGGACGCCCCGCCCGCGCTCGAGCTCACGGACGACCTCTCCGAGTTCGGCCGCGCCCCGTCGCTCGAGGCGGCCACCGCGCTCGCGCGCGAGGTGATCGCCGACCCGACCTATCCCACCGTGCGGGCGTGGACCCGCGGGGGGCGCGGCGCGGTCGGCTGCTTCCCGGTCTATACACCTCACGAGCTCGTCCACGCCCAGGGGCTCCTCCCGGTCGCCCTCCACGGGGGAGGCGAGAGCGTCGAGATCAGCCACGCCGACGCCGCGCTCGGCTCGTTCCTCTGCTCGATCAGCAAGTCGACCCTCGAGCTCGCGCTCACCGGCCGCCTCGCCCCGTTCCGGGCCCTCGTCTTCCCCTACATCTGCGACGTGAGCCGCAACCTCGAGGGGATCGTGGCGCGCCAGCTCCCCGGCACCGTGACCCACATGCTGCACCTGCCGCAGAACTTCCGCTCGCCAGCGACCGTCCCGTTCCTGACGGCCGAGTACCGGCGGCTCAGCGCGAAGATCGAGCGCGCGGGCGGAGCGCCGTACCGCCCGGAGCGGCTCGCGGCCTCCCTGGGCCTCTTCGACACCCAGCGCCGTCTCCTCGCCGAGCTCGCGACGGTCCGCCGGGAGAAGCCCGAGCAGCTCACGTTCCTCGAGGCCTACCTCCTCCGCCGCCTCGGCGGGCTCCTCCCGCGGGAGGTCCACGTCCCGCTCGTCGAGCGTGCCCTCGCCGAGGTCGCCCGCCGCCCCGCGAAGAGGCGCGACGCGATCCGAGTGCTCCTCGTGGGACCGTTCTGCGAGCAACCGACGCTCGACCTGCTCGACCTCATCGAGCAGGTCGGCTGCTCCGTGGTCGAGGACGACCTCCTCCAGAGCTACGCCTGGTACGACCGGGTAGGCCCCGGGGGCGACCCGCTCGTCGAGCTCGCCTCCGCCTACGTCCGGAGCCCGATCGACCTCGGGGTCCGCGCCGCCCCCACCACGAAGGGGGAGGCGATCCTCCGCCGGGTGGAGTCGTCCCGCGCCCAGGCGGTGATCTTCCTCACGGCGAAGTTCTGCGAGCCCGCGCTCGAGGATGTCGTCCTCTACCGACGCGCGCTCGACCGCCAGAAGGTCCCGTACCTCCACCTCGAGTTCGAGGAGCGGTCGACCGCCTACGAGCAGGTGCGCCTGCAGCTCGAGACGTTCGTCGAGTCGATCCTCTGGGAGTGAGGCGACCGATGCCGGCGGCCCGAGGTTCGGTCGAGGTCGACCGAGAGGGCGCGCGGGCGACCGTCACCTGGTCCCGTCCTCCGCTCAACGTCTTCGACACGGCCCTCCTCGACGACCTCGCCCGCGCCCTCCGCACCGAGCCCGTGCGCTCCGCCCACGTTGTCGTCCTCGAGGGCGCGGACCATCGCTGGAGCGCCGGCTTTGCGGTCGAGGACCATCTTCCCGAGAGGGTCCGGCCGATGTTCCGGGCGTTCCACGAGGTCCTCCGTGCGATCGCCGAGGTCCCCGCGCCGACGCTCGCCGCGGTCGAGGGGCCGTGCCTTGGCGGGGGGCTCGAGCTCCTCGAGGCGTGCGACCTCGCCTTCGCCGCGCGTTCGGCCACGTTCGGGCAGCCCGAGGTGCGCCTCGGCGTCTTCCCGCCCCTCGCCGCCGTCACGGCCCCGGAGCGGCTCGGGCCGAAGCGGGCGGCGGACCTCCTCCTGCTCGGCGAGACGATCGGGGCCGAGCAGGCGCTCGCGCTCGGGCTCGTCTCGCGCGTCGCGGCGGACGAGGCGCTGGATGCCGAGGTCCGGGGGGCGACCGACCGGCTCTCGGGCTTCCGCCGCGAGACGCTCGTCCTCCTCAAGCGGGCGATGCGGATCCGGGCCGACCTTCCCTGGGGTCCGCTCGTCGCCGCCGAGCGGCTCTACGTGGACGGGCTCCTTGCGCTCCCCGACGCGGACGAGGGGTTGCGGGCGTTCCTCGAGAAGCGCCCGGCGGTCTGGCCGGCCCCGGGGAGGGCCTGACCGTGCGCGCGGCGGTGCTGCGAGCGGCCGGCAAGCCGCTCGAGGTCGGGGAGGTGCCGACCCCGGTACCGGGACCGGGCGAGGCCCGCCTCGAGGTCCTCGGCTGCGGGTTCTGCCACACCGACCTCCACTACCTCGACCACGGCGTGCCGACCGCGAAGCCCCCGCCCCTCATCCTCGGCCACGAGATCTCCGGTCGCGTCGAGGCGCTCGGACCCGGCGCGGACGGGGTCGCCGTCGGCGACCACGTGCTCGTGCCCGCCGTGCTGCCCTGCGGCCGATGTGAGTACTGCCGCACGGGCCGGGAGAACATCTGCCCGAAGCTCCGGATGCTCGGGAACCACGTCGACGGCGGGTTCGCGGAGTTCGTCGTCGCCCCGGCGCGGGACCTCGTCCCGCTGCCGGCCGGGATCGACCCGATCGACGGCTGCGTCATCGCCGATGCGCTCACCACCCCCTACCACGCGGTCGTCCGCCGCGCCCAGGTCCGGCCGGGGGAGCGGGTCGTCGTCGTCGGCTGCGGGGGCGTCGGGATCAACGTCGTCCAGGTCGCGGTCGCGGCCGGGGCCGACGTGGTCGCGCTCGATCTCAACGAGGCGAAGCTCGAGGTCGCGAGGAAGCTCGGGGCCCGGGCGACGCTGAACCCCGGCCAGGTCGAGGACCCGGCGAAGGAGATCCGTCGCCTGTGGGGCGACGGCGCCGACGTCGCGCTCGAGGTGGTGGGCCACCCCACGACGATCGCGCTCGGGTTCGCCGCGCTGCGACGCGGCGGGCGGCTCTGCCTTGTCGGGTACAGCTCGGCTCCCGCCGTGCTTCCCGCCCACCGCGTCATGTTCCTCGAGTACTCGGTGATCGGCTCCCTCGGTTGCCGCCCGTCCGACTACCCCCGGGTGGTGGAGCTCGTCCGCTCGGGCCGCCTCCAGCTCGGGCCGGTCGTGACGGCGCACGTGCCGCTCGGCGAAATCGCGTCGGCCGCCGACCGCCTGCGGCGCGGCGAGGGCTTTCGGACGGTCGTCCGGCCCTAGCGGGGGACCCCCGGCGTTCCGCCGGCCGGACCGGGGAAGGCGCGCTTCACGTACCAGTCGGCGACGAGGTTCCCGGCGACGATCGAGACGAACGCGACGCCGAGGACGCTCGCGACGATCGCGTCGACCGAGGACGAACCGAGACCGGTCGAGGTGGAGAGCAGCGACAACGCGAGGACCACCGGGATCGCTCCCCGGATCCCCGAGATCGCGATGATGTGGTACCAGGAGGGCGGGAGACGCGTGCGGCCGCGGACGGAGAGCGGACGGTGCAGGAAGACGAACGCGGCGCGCCCGACGGTCATCACGACGACGACCGCCGCGATGAGGCCGAGGTAGGCGAGCACCTGGCTGTGCGCGATCACGATCCCCATCGCGAGGAAGATCAGCGAGTTCGCGACGTAGACGATCACGCTCCAGAAGTCGAAGAGCGAGTGGCGCACCTCGGGGTCCATCGCGCGTGGGGCGACGTAGCTGCCGACCGCGACCCCGGCGATCGCGCACGCGATGATCCCGGACGCCCCGATCGCCTGTGCGAGGAGGAACGCGCCGTACGCGGTCACGACCGAGAGGGCGGTCTCGACGGCCGGGTCATGGAGCTCGCGGTGGAGAAGGTAGACGAGCCCCGCGACCGCGAGCCCCATCGCGACCCCGCCGAGGGTGAGGAAGGCGAACTGGCCGGCCGCGAACAACGGGTCCGTCGTGCCGGTGCGAATGAGCTGGAGCAGGACCACGAACAGGATGACCCCCGCCGCATCGTTGAGCAGCGCCTCGCTCTCCACGATCGTGGAGAGCTCCTCGGGGACGCGCAGCCGTCGGAACAGGTCGACGATCGCGATCGGATCGGTCGGGGAGAGGATCGCGGCGAGGAGGAACGCGGCCGCGATCGGCAGCGCCGTCACGTAGGCGACGAGCGTGCCGGTGAAGAGGGTCGTGAAGATCACACCGAGGAACGCGAGCGAGAGGATCAGCCCCGCCCGGCGCCGCAGGAGCGGGAACTTCACGTGGAGGGCGGCCTCGAAGATGATGGGGGGCAGGATCAGGTCGAAGAAGAGGCCCGGCGACAGGAGCTCCCGCACGGCCGACTCGAGCGGGGTGAATCCCACGACGGACCCGGCGAGCCCGATCCCGAGCCCGAGCAGGAGGAGGGCGACGGTGTACGGGACCCGAAGCTGCTTCGCGATGAGGACGATGAGGGCCGCGACGACGAGGAGCACGAGGAGGGGCGTGATCGCGACCATCGAGCCGTCCGCTCACGGGACGAGGGCCCCGGCTCCTTAGAGTTCCCGTTCCAAGGCGCCCCCTCTCGAGGGGTCCCCCCGCACGCTGGGGGGCTCCCCCCGCACGCTGGGGGGCTCCCCCCACCACCCGGAGGGCCGAGCCGGCTGCGTGGGGGGAGGCGTACAACCGTGGGGATCCTGGAGCACGTCGGGAGGGCACGACCGCTCGGACAAGGGGAGAACGGAGGAAAGGGTTGGACGACGGGGCCGTTCTCGTGCGCAACCTCGATCCTACTCGCTCGCGCTCGCGAGGAAGGGGTCCGCCTGGAAGACCCCGAGCTCGGTCGCGTAGTTGCCCGTGAACAGGGTCCAGATCTGCCCGTTCGCGGCGATCGACTGGAAGTAGTCACCGTACTGCGGCGCGAGCCACGAGCCGCCGAACGTGGAGGGGTAGTAGAACATCCCCGGGTCCGAGTTCGGCTCGTCGGAGACGTTCGTCACGCGCACGTTCGTGAACGTCGACCCGCCGTCGAACGAGACGGAGGCGAGCACGTCCGTGAGGTGCTGGAACGGGTCGAAGGCCGTCGTGTAGTAGGTGACGACCACCGCGCCGTTCGAACTGTCCACCGTGACCCACGGCTGGACGTTGACCCACGCCGAGCCCGGTGAGATCCCCACGGGGCTCGACCAGGTCGCTCCGCCGTCGGTCGAGCGCGAAAAGAGGACCGTCGACTGACCGCAGTTACCCGGGAGCGCGGGCGCGCTGAACTCGTAGTAGGTCTGGGCGCCCGAGCAGGCGGCGATGGTGAAGTAGAGCGCCCCGCTCGGCGCGACCGCGAGCGACGGGACCGAATCGGTCCGGAACTGCTCGGTCGCGAAGCCGACCAGGCCGACGTAGTTCGGGAAGGTCGTTCCCGTTCCCTCGAAGCTCAGTACCGTCGCGGTCGTCCCGAAGGACGTCCCGCCCGCGGGCGAGCTGCGCACGCGGCAGCTGATCGGTCCGAGGGTCGTGGCCGTTCCGTAGTTGCACCACGTCACGTGCAGGCTACCGTCCGTGCCCACGGCAGGTGTGGTGAACGCCACGAATGGGTCCGTACCCGTGAGCTTCGGCGCGCCGCCGCCCGAGAGCATCGTGCAGCTGAGCGCCGGCGTGCACCGGGCGGCAAACCCGGAGCTGAGCCCCGAGCCGTAGAAGTGGTCCCACGTGACGTAGATGTCGCCGTAGTAGCTCGATGCGGGGTCCTGGTCGATCGCGATCAGTTCCTTGTCTTCGAACGACGTGGGAACGTGGGACGCCTTCCCGTTCGCGATGAACCCGGAGAGGTTGCCGAAGACGAGTGACGCGGACCAGCACGGATTGGCCCAGGGGGTCGCTTGGGTCGTCACGCAGGACGCGGGGTTGCTCCAGAACGCCGAGGTCGTGGCGGCGAGCTCGATCCCGTTGTTGTTGGTGAAGGGGTCGATCGCGAGCGACGCGTAGTAGAACTGATGGTTGGCGGGGTCGAACGCCACGGACGGGTCGCCCCACGAAGCCAAGAAGCCGTCGAACGTCGGGTTGACGGTCGAGGAGTACAGGAGCCCAGGCAGGTCGTCGCTCATCGTGACGGTCGAGGTCGTCGCGTTCGTGCCGGGCGTCCCGATCGTGAAGCCCGAGAGCGAGTACGTCCAGCCGCTCGGGCAGTCGGCGGCCGGGAGCGCGGCCCCGAACGTGGTGCTGCAGAAGAACCAGCGGCCGTCGTTGACCCCTCCCAGGAGGACGGTCTGCGTCCCCGAGGAGCCCACGGCGAGCGTGGTCTCGGTCTGGGGCAGGTAGCTCAGGTCCGTGGTGTACCGCAGTGCATTGACCGCGACGCTCCCTGATCCTCCCCCGACCGCCGGGGCGAGAGCGGGGGCCGTCTGGGCGGAGAGTCCAGCGTCCGCGGGGAGTGTTCCGGTCGTGGCGTAGAAGCCCATGGTCGAAAGGGGCGCATGGAACCGGCTTCCCGCCGCCGGATTCCACGAAACGGTTGGCGCGGCCGCGGCGGCCCCGGGATGGGCCGTCGGCAATCCGGGGATGGCCCCGAGCAGGAGGGTGACGACCACACCGATCGCCGCCGCCAGGCTCAGGATCCCCCAACGGGTGGTTCTCATTTCGTCCTCGCCCGACCCCGAGAGGGCACACTTGGAGGAGCCTCCGTGACTTCCGCGGAGTCCTCGCTGCACCCGCACGGAGTGCGGTGTGCTAACGCGCATCATGGGTCGAATATAGCGCTTGCGACCCAGGGGGAATCTCGGGGACTTCCGGAGTCGGGCGGTTCCCGACGAGGGCTAGGATAGACCGCACCCGACCCCGCGAACTCGTTGTCTCCGCGGCGCGGAGGGCCGGCCGGCTCGGTGAGGTGAAGAACGGTCCCCCTAGGGCACTGACCGTCCCGTACCGGGCCCGCGGCGTCGCCGACGCACGCCGGCACCATCTCGGGGTCCGAGGCCCCCCGACCCTCGACGATCGCCCGCACGGTAGGCTTGGGGTTCGCCTTCGAGAGGCGACCGGGAGAAAGGGCCGCGATGTCGACGGGGCCCGCCGGCGACCGACCCAGGGTAACGACGGCCCGTCCGCACCGAACATGTTCGGTAGGTTCATAGCCAAGCTGTAGCATGGCGCGCGCATGGTTCCCAGGGCGCCCAAGAACGGTGCCAACAATCGACGAACCTCTTCGGCGGCCTGGTTGGTCGCTTTGGCGGTAGCAGCGTTCGGCTTCGCGGCGCTCCCTGGCGTCGCACCGGCCGCCTCCGCGCATCCCGCGACCGGACCGGCCCTCCTCCCGTCGGCCGTGCCCTTCGTCAGCGTGGTGAACCCCGGTCCACTTGCGAGCCCTCATGCAACCGGTTCTACGTCCTGCAAGACCTCGCTCCCAGCGCCCAACGGCGTCGCCTACACTCCGAGCGAGATCCGGTCCGCCTACTCCTATTCGTCCGCCGCGGGCGCCGGAGAGACCATCGCGATCATCGACGCGTACGGCAGCCCCTCGCTCTCGAGCGATCTCAGCTGCTTCGACCAGGTCTTCGGACTGCCGGCACCGAACCTCCAGGTGGTCCAGCCGTTCGGCGGGACCCACGGCAAGAACTCGGGCTGGGGCCTCGAGACATCCCTCGACGTCGAGTGGGCGCACGCGATGGCCCCGGCGGCGTCGATCCTCCTGATCGTCACCCCGTCGAGCTCGCTCACCTACCTCGTGAACGACGCCGTGCCCTACGCCGTGCAGCACGGCGCGAAGGTCATCTCGATGAGCTGGGGGGCGGCGGAGAGCAGCCTCGGGTGCGCGACCGAGGCTTCCGAGTCGACCTACTTCGCGAACGCGGCGAGCGCGGGCGCGATCCCCGTCGCCGCCTCGGGCGACAGTGGGGCCAATGACGGGACCTCGGCCCCCACGGTCGACTACCCGAGCGCGGATCCGAGCGTGGTCGGCGCCGGCGGAACGAACCTCAAGACCACGGCCTCGTACGCCTGGAGCAGCGAGACCGTCTGGAACGACGCCTCCGGCGCGACCGGCGGTGGGGTCAGCACCTGCTTCGCCGAGCCGAGCTACCAGAGCTCCCACGGCATCTCGGTCACCACCTCCACGGGATCGTCGACCCCGACGGGCCGGGCCGTCCCGGACATCGCCTACGACGCGAGCCCCTACACGGGATTCTGGGTCTACGACACCTCCGGCTACAGCGGCTGGGTGCAGGTCGGGGGGACAAGCGCGGCCGCGCCGCAGTGGGCGGCGATCTTCGCCGACGCGCTGTCGGCCGGAGCGTCCAACCTGAACGGTGGGTCCGTCCACGGTCTGCTCTACGGCATGCTGGGGACCTCGGACGTGCACGACATCACGAGCGGGAACAACGGCCACTACTACGCGAGCTCCGGGTACGACGCCTGCACGGGCGTCGGCTCCCCGGTGGAGTCGAGCGTCGTTACCGCGCTGTAGACCGCTGGCCATTCCGGCCCGGGGGCTCACCAGCGACCCCGTTCCGGAGCGGGCAACGTCAAGGTCTCCGCCCGGCCCCCTGAGAAGAGGGCAGGGTCGGGGTCAACCCCTTCCTCCCTCTCCCTTCCGCTTTAGGGTCCGAAGGGGTCCAGAGGGACGAAGCTCGGGAAGACGGCGTTCCGAGGCCGTCCCGTGTCGAGGGTCCCTCGAGCGCGTCCCGCGGACGGACCCCCCCGATCCGAATCCTTCCGGCCTCCCGCTCAGCCGCGTCCGGCGACCCCGGGGTGCGGTCCGTGAGGACGCGGGCGGTTCCGGCGGAGGGCGGTGTTCCGTCGTTCCCTTGCCGGCGGGTCCCGGTCGTGGCCGGTTCAGGAGCTCGCCGGGGTGACCGTCGCCGTGCAGAACCCGCACCGCGTTGCCTTCACCGGGATCGAGTTGAAGCAGTACGGGCAGTCGCGCTTCGTTGCGGCTTTCGGACCCTCGCGGGCGGCCTGCCGCTCCATCGCCTTCTGATACGGATAGGCGATGGCGAAGAACACGACGGCCATCAGGATGATGAAATTGATGATGGCGCCAAGGAACGCCCCGCCGAGCACCGGGCTGTTGTTGATCGTCAGGACCCCGAGGCTGGCGAAGTCCACGTGACCGGCGGCTCCGATGAGAGGGTTGATGATGTCGTTCACGAGGGCCGTGATGAGTGCGACGATCGCCAAGCCGACGACGAACGCCACGGCCATCGAGACGAGGTCTCCCCGCACGAGGAACTTCTTGAAGTCCTGGACGATGCTCATGACCTGGCCCCCCTGTCGGGGAGGCGGGGGCCGTGCGGACGTATTAGGGTTTGGTCGGGGTGAATCGAGCTTGACCCTCCCTTCGAACGGTTATCAACGGTGACCCGAGGTGTCCCTCGGCTTTCCGAGCAGCGCCTCTCCCGGGGACTCTCGGCGGCCGGGGACGAGCGCCGGTCTGCGGACGCCACCTCCTCCTCGAACGGTCTCGAGCCGGGCACGAACGGTAGGGCTTCCCGGATACCCCTCTCGCCGGGGTCGACCGATGCGACACTGGCTCGTGCACCAGAAGATTCGGGATTTGCACCAAGCGGCCTTTATGGGGGGACCCTCCTCGCCCCGTCCTGAGGCGGGCATGGCGGTAGCTCGGGCGGCCCTCTGGGCGATTCTGGGTAGCGGCGTACTTGTAGCATCGTTGATTCTGGTCGGAGCAGGGGTCTCCGCGGGGCTTCAGGGCGCCCCTCGAGCGGCTCCTACGTCGGGTCCGAGCCCCATGGTCTCGGGAAGCAACTACACGGTCACCTTCACCGAAACGGGCCTCGCCGCCGGCACGAACTGGAGCGTCCAGGTCTGCATCACCCCCCAGTGCGAGGACGATGACGGTGCGCTCCTCCAGTCGTCGACGTCCCCCACGATCACGTTCTCTCTCGCCAACGGCAGCTACTTCTTCCAGGTCCCCGAGGTCAACGACACCGGAGCGACGCCCGACTCCGGGAGCTTCTCGGTCGCCGGGGCCTCCCCCGCGCCCCTCACGGTCCACTTCGGGGCACCTACTCTCTACGCGGTCACGTTCACGGAGACCGGCCTCGCCCCCGGCACGAACTGGAGCATCACGCTCGGAGAGTTCGGGGGGAACAACCAGGGCGACAACGGTCAGGGCAACCAGCAGGGAGGCAACGAGACGAACCAGACCAACGGGACGAACCTCACCAACCAGACCAACTCCAGCCTCGGAGGATCCTCCCAGGACAGCGGGGACGGTGGGGACGGAGGCGCCCCCGGTTTCAACAGCTCGAACACCTCCACGCTCACCTTCTATCTGCCGAACGGGAGCTACAACTACACGGTCGACAACGTCACGAACTACTCGATCATCGGACCCGCGAACGGCTCGTTCAACGTCTCCGGGGCCTCGCCCCCTCCCATCGCGGTCGCCTTCGGGGTTGCCCCCACGTTCGCCGTGACGTTCATCGAGACCGGGCTCGCCAACGGCACGAACTGGACGGTCTCCGTCCACGGCACGAGCCACCTCGGGGATCAGGGTGACCTCGGGGGCGCCGAGGACGACGCGAGCGACGTGGCGGGGGCTCAGACCTCGTCCACGAGTTCGATGGCGTTCATGCTGATGAACGGGTCCTACCGCTTCCACGTCGAGGAAGTGGACGGCTACGTGGCGAGCGTCCTCGTCGGATCGTTCAACGTCACCGGCAGCGCGCTCACGATCAACGTGACCTTCACGGCGCTCCCGACGTACAACGTAACGTTCAACGAATCGGGCCTCCCGAGCGGGACGGATTGGGGTCTCAAGATCGTGGGAAAGACGGGCCACCTTCTCCTCGGCCACCCTCAGCACGTCCGCACGTCCCACGCGGCCCGGGGGCTCGTCACCTTCAGTCTCCCGACCGGCAAGTACCACTACAAGCTGCTGCCGCTGACCGGCTGGAAGGGAACGGGCGGCTTCCCGATGAAGCACTTCAAGGTGACCGGCACGGCCCTCGCGACGCACATCAGCTTCAAGTCCCGGTCTGTCGCCGCCCCGGCGGTGGCGCTGACCCCGGTCGGCGGCGCGCTCCCGGGCTCGAGCCTCGCGAGCGGATGGCTCTCGGCCCTCCGAGCGGACCTGGCCGCCCTACGATCGATCTGAGCCTGAGCGCGCCCGCGCTCCAGCCGGGTCCTCGGGGTCCCTTCGCGACCGGGTGCGGAGGGCGGCCCTGGATCCGGCTGCCCCGGGGGACCCTGTCTCCCCTCTGACGGGCAGCACGGGGACTTCCCTTCCCGAAACGAACCGCGTTCGCCCAGCCTTCCACGGGCCCGGAAAGGGTCCCGCCCGCGGCGGGAAGATCGGTGTTCGCTCGCGCGAAACCCGGGGCGAACAGGTAAACGGGTCGGCGCTCCCTGGGCTTCGATGGAACCCGAGGAATCCGTGGTCGTCGTCGCCAGCGACCGACGCTGGCCCGACGAATTCCGGGAGATCGCGGTCCGCCTTCGGTCGGCGCTCGGGTCGAGGGCCTTTCGGATCGACCACATCGGGTCGACCTCCGTGCCCGGGCTCGACGCGAAGCCGGTCCTCGACCTCCAGGTCTCGGTCGCCTCTCTCGAACCGGACCGTCCCTACCGAGAGGCGTTGGAGAGCCTCGGGTACGTCCTTCAGGTCGAGAACACGGACCGTTCCAAGCGGTTCTTCCGGGAACCCCCCGGGACTCGCCGAACCCATATCCACGTGCGTCGCGCTGGGTCGTTCGACGAGCAGCTGAACCTGCTCCTGAGGGACTACCTTCGGAGCCATCCACCGGTCGCCCGGGAGTACGCTCGGGAGAAGCACGCGCTGGCCGAGTGGTTCCGCCACGACCGCGACGCCTACGTCCGCGCCAAGGCGCCGGTCGTCTGGAAGCTGCTGCAGGAAGCCCACGACTGGGTCCTCGAGACCGGATGGATGCCGGGGCCGAGCGACGCCTGAGGCCGCTGCCTCCTTCGAGGGGCGGTTCCAAGAGGGACCTACCGACCACCGGACGAGGATGCCTTCGCCCGTGGGTCGGTCGCGGAAGACGAGATGCCCGGGCGTTCGAGGGGAACACGTGCCGCCCTGTCGAGGGCCGTAGCATCTAGCCTCGGGCACCGTCCCGGCGTCTGGGGCGGCCAAAGGCGTTCGCGGGGATGTGGGAGGATCCGCCGCCGCGCCGTGACACGAGAGGCGCGGTTCAGGTCCTCGCGGAATGACGCTCCATGAAGCCGAGGACCCTCTCCCACGCATCCGCGCACGCCTCCCGGTGGTCCGCGAACGACCGGTCGAAGAAGCTGTGGGGCGCCCCCGGGTACGTGTGGGACTCGACCTCGACCCCGGCTCCGCGTACTCTACCGGCGAACTCCTCGAACTCGGTGGCGGGCGTGCCGCGATCGCTCCCGGCGAGCAACATCAGAAGCGGCGACTTCATCTTCGGGATCCAAGGGCCGACGCGCTCCATCGGTCGTCCGCCGTAGAAACCGACGCACCCGGCAAGACCATGGCCTTCCGCCGACTGGCGCCACGAGTTGGACCCGCCGAAGCAGAATCCCACGGTGAAGATCGGGAGCCTCGACCCGTTCCGGGGGCCCTCGAGCCGGTCCACCGCGGCGCGGACGTCCCGAGCGATACCTTCCGCCGTGGTCTTCTCGACGTGCGCCTTCCAGTCGAACGTGTCATCCCGTCGTGCCGTCCCCGCGGTGCGACCAAAGTAGTCGATCGCGACCGCGCGACAGCCGGCCTCCGCGAACCGGACGGCGAGGTCCTCGTAGTAGGGGTGCAGCCCCCGGACGTCCGGAAGGATCACCACTCCCGCCGACACCCTGCCCGCGGCCGATGCGAAGTAGGCGCGGAAGCGGTTCCCATCCGACGCGGTGAGCTCCACCTCGCGTCGCTCGCCGACCGGGACTCGTCGGGGAGGTTCGGGGGCCCTCGAATCGTCCGAATGGCACATGCACGGACCGAGCCCATCGCCTAGGTAAACGTACCAGGGGCCGAGAACCCCCGCCTAGGGGCGCTTCGAGGGGTGCTCCCACGAGCGCCGACGTCTCTCATTCCGCCCCCGCACCGCTCTCCTCGCGCTGCGGCTGGAATCCTGCCGCTGGCGGGGGGGGGCCCGAACCCGTCCGGACCCTCCTTCACGTGAACAGGTCCTCGAGGGGATTGTTCATTTCCCGCAGCTCGCGGATCTTGACCCCTTGAGCGTCGAGCTCCCTCAGGAGTGCCGGCACCTCCTCGGGTCCCGAGAGCTCGCGCGTGTAGTAGTCTCCCTCCCGCGGCCAACCGGTGAGGACCTCGGAACGTTCGAGCACGCGTACCCCGATCACGAACCGTGCCCCCCGAACATCCTCGATGGCGCTGAAGAGCTGGAGGCGACCCCCCCGGAGAAGGAGGACGTAGCGGCCGATCTCTCGGGCCTCGAACAGGTTGTGCGAGGAGTAGAGAACGATCTTGTCCCGGGCGAGCCCGAGGATGAGGGTGCGGATCTCCCGCGCCATCTTCGGGTCAAGGTTGGCCGTCGGCTCGTCGAGGAGGTAGATCGATCGCTCCCGGAGGAAGAGGCGCGCGACCGACGCCCGTTTCCGTTGTCCGGCGCTCAGCTGCGAGAGGAACTGGCCGGCCAGGTCTCGGATCCCGAGGAGGTCTAGCACCCGCTCGATGTCGTCGGGACCTGCCTGCTCGACCCGGGCGTACATCTCGAGGGCCTCGCGGACCGTGAGGCCCTCCGGCATTCCGTCGAGGTGGGACAGGTAGTGGAGCTGACCGGTCGCGCCCGCCCGGTCGGCCCGGATACCTCCGAGGTGGACCTCTCCGTGAGTGGGGCGAAGGATCCCCGAGATCGTCCGGAAGAGGGTCGTCTTGCCGGCCCCGTTCGGTCCGAGAACGACGTACACCGCCGGCTTCTCGACGGTGAACGAGATGTCGTGGAGGACGTCCGTTCCCAAGTAGCCGGAGCTCAACGACTGGCAGACGATCCGGGGCTCCTGAGGGCCCGACCCCTCGCCGTGACCTTGCGTGAGCGGTGTCGCGATCCCCATCAGCGCCCCCTCACGAGGACGACAGGAGACGCTCCCTTCGAAGGAGCCGTCCGCTGGACGCGAGCAGCACGATCGCCGCGAACGCGGTCACCGCCATCCCCGACACGGCGATCTCGACCACGGTCGAGGTCGCGAGGTTCGCCGTCGTCACACCGACGGCCGCGATGATGAGCAGCACCGCGACCGAAGGCGCGATCCCGAACAGCGGCGCGAGCCCGATCGGGCTGCTGACCACGCCTCGGGGCGAGGAGAGCGCCGACCAGTACGTGCCGACCATCGTGGCCAGAGCTGCGGAGGCGTAGCTCATCGGGAACGCGTAGAGACCGAGTCCGAGGGCCAAGGCCCCGGACGGGGGGTTCCCCCGAGCCAAGTAGATCACCAGGCTGGCGGTGGTGGCGATTCCGACGACGACGCTGACCAGGACCAGGCTGGCCACCATCACGTTCGTGAACAATCGCTGGGGAGAGATCCCGTAGGCAAGGAAGTACTCGAGCGTTCCCTTCATCCGGTCGCTGGTGAAGACCGTGAGTGCCCCCATCGAACCCACCGTGCCAAAGATGGGAAGGAGCACGGGAAAGGCGGTCACGAACGACGAGCCCGTGGCGAACGCGAGGGACGCACCGACCAGGCAGGTCATGACGGACCCGTACGCGAGGTAGTACCGCCCCATCGTCGCCGATCTCCGGACGGTGATCCCGAGCAGGGATGGGACCGAGATTGCAGGAGGCATGGCGATGGCCTCCATGGAGTCCTTCGGCGTCACTTAAGGGGAGTGAAGCATCGTCGGGGGAGGACCGTCGCACGAGCGAGATCCGCTGCGGGCGGAGCCCCCCTACCGGTGGAGACGTAGGTCGGGACCGCCCTTGGGCCGACCCGGATAGCGGCCTCGTCGGCACAGCGCAGCGACCCGGGTTCTCTCCCCGGCCCTTGATGCGAGCTCGGCGCGGGCCCGAAAGGACGTGCCTTCCTGCGCTTAAATACCCCCCTGCCCGGGGTCAGGAGAATCAGGAGAGTACGGAGAAAAGTCCCCACCTTGGTCAGCCTTCTCAAGAGGCACCGGGGATGGCGCAGGGCAGCGAAGCGAAGGCGCAGGCGGGTTCCACCGCCTTTTTCGAGGAGAAGGAAGGAAGGCTGTTCCCCCGGCTCGCGTGGCTCACCCCGCGCCGGGTCTCCCTCTTCCTCATCTTCTGGATCACGGTCTTCTTCGCGGGTAGCATCTTCGTGAACAACCCGTTCGTCGGCGGACCGGGGACCACGAACTGGAACATCGGAGCGGGGTTCTCGAACTACTACTGGGTCGTGATGTACCTGCACGGCCTCAACACGGGGCTCGTCGGTCTCGCCGCGCTCGTCGCGTGCGACCTCCTCGAACTCCCTTCCCTCCGCGTCCGGCGCGGCATCCTCGGCGGGGCGCTCTTCGCCGGCGTCCTCTCGCCCATCGGGGCGGTGTTCAACACGTCGGCCCCCTGGACGAGCGTGGGGCTCTGGGTCCAGGTGGCGGCATTCCTCGCGCTCGACGAGATCCTCGTCCTCCTCCTCTGGGGGATGCTCGAGGTCTGGAGGGCGGGCGCCCCGAGGAGCCGCACGTTCCCGTTCCTCACGGTCGGCCTCACCGGGATCACCATGCTCTTCGCCGCGCTCCTCGGTCACCTGGCCGGGACGATCCTTGGCTTCGGGAACAATCCCACGGTGATCGGCTGGTACGCGACGCAGGAGCTCGGAGGCTCGATCAACGACTTCGCGAGCAACCTCATCGCGTCCCACTCCTACCTCATGATCTCGGCCGTTCCCGCGGGGGTGATGGCGCTCGTCGCAATCCGCTTCGGCTACTACGGTCTCGCAGGGAGGGCCAAGACCTTCGCCCAGGTGGGGTTCGCCCTGATCGCCCTCGACCTCCTCCTGCAGATGCTCATGGCGGTCCTCGCCGCCTTCACGATGTGGCCGGGCGATCTCCCGCCCTCGATCATGGCGCTCCCGGGCGTCCCGAGCTTCCTCGCCCTCAACGATGCGGTCGATTTCGTCTTCCTCGTCCTCGGGGGCGTGCTCTTGCTCGGCGCGCTGGCGGTCGGAAGCGGCCGACTGCCGGGTTGGCGCGTTCCGTCCGGGGCATCGTTGCGCGTGATGCCCCTCCTCGGGCTGGTCATGTTCGCCGTCCTGACCACCTTCACCGAGCCCACCGGCAGCACCGACGTCGGCACCCCTCCCGAGGCCTGGGCGCGTCTGTTCATCGCGTTCTACCTCACGATGCTCTCGGTCCTCGTGATCGTGGTGGCCGAACGCCTTCTCGGTCCGAAGGTCCAGGCGCGGATCGGCTGGACCACGGTCGCCGGCTCGACGATCACCTTCGTGGGCGTCCTCTCCTACGCCCTCGAGGGCTCCGTCGTGGGCGGCTACGTGGCGGCTGCCGGCCTCGTCGTGCTCGGCGCCTCGTGGCTGTCGACGGTGTGGACCGGCCTCACGGCTCGCGTCGCGGCCCCTGCGGCCTCGGCGTCGCGGACTCCCCGCCGCACCGCGCGCACCACCCTGGTGGCCCTCGTCTCGATCGCGTTGGCGAGCCTCCTGGTCGTCGGCGTGGCGGCCGTCTACGAATCCGGCCAGTTCGGGAGTGGCGCTGCCCCGCCGTCGGGCGGGGGTACCCCGGCGGTCGAGTACGTCAACAGCACGGTCGAGCCCGCGAGCCTCGGGGGGCCCGAGGTGTTTTGCCCGGGGAACTTCACGGTGACCGAGAACACCACCGTCGAGTTCACGTTCTCCATCTACGATACGAACGCTTCCGGGGTCGACCCCGAGGCGGCCTTAGTGCAAGGGTCGCAGAACGGCACCGAGGAGATCATCGCCCAACCTGGGGCCGCTCCCGAGTACGTCACCTCGTTGCCGACGACGGACGTGAGCCACACGTTCACGATCGTGGTCGGATCGACCGTCATCAACGCCCCCCTCCCCGCCGCCCCGTCCGCGTCCCAACCGGCCGTGGTCGTCTTCGACGTCACCTTCTCGGAAAGCGGAACGTTCACCTGGTACTGCAACCCGAACTGCGAGCCCTACCCCATCCAGGAAGGGCAGGGGATGTCCGGAACGATCACCGTGACCCCCTCCTGATAGGTCGGCGCGGCCCAGTCTGGACCGGGGAATCAGTCTCCGGCGTGTGGGTCCGACCCCGCGGGGTGGGGCCGGGAGACCCTGCCCTTCCGTCGGGTCCCGACGTGGATCGATTCCGCCGATCGGGCGCCGAGGTCGCGACGGACGACCTCGGCGCCCGCGACGCCACCGGCGGCCGGGACCTCCGGCGACTGCCTTCTTCAGGAGGGTAGCGGTCCTTGCCTCTTCGACCGGCGTCAGCTCCTTCAGCGCGAAGTAGGTCGGCCACATCGCGCGTTCGTCGAGCTTCGCCTCGTCCGAAGAGCCGAGCGTCGCGTACCTCGCCTGGGACCTCTAGGTGCTACGGAAGAAACAGACCACCTTGCCGCCCTTGGCGTACGCGGGCATGCCGTACCAAAGCCTCGGCGAGAGCGCCGGGGCCAGGGTCCGGACGATCCCCTGGGTTATTCCGCCCATGGCCCGATCCGGCCCGGGCATCTCGGCGAGCTTCGCGAGCACGGCCCTCTCCGCGTCTGCGGTATCCCCGCCCGGACCGCGACGCGAGGCCCCTCTCAGTTCCTGAGGGCGCTCCCGCATCGCAGCTCGTTCCTCAGGCGTGAAGCCCCCGGACGTCCGGCCTATCTCGGTGGTGGTCGTCGCGGACTTCTGCATCTTCTGCCGGGCAGGCTTCATCGTCACGTCCCGCAGGGTGATTCGACCGGCCGTCAATCCGTCGTCGCGCCGATGGCGACCCCGTCGAAGATCAAGCGGTAGCGCACCTTGCATTCGCGCAGGCGCGCGAGGTCAAGGTACCCGATCTGGAGCAAGCTTACTTGGGCCGCGGCCCTTCCGGGTCTCGCTTCGCGGGTGCGGTCCTTGTCGACGAGAGATGAAGGGCCAGATGCGGCAGCCGTCGGCAGGTCTCCCCAGCCCGGGACTCATTTGGTGGAAGTTCCGGACCAACGGGTCGTCGCTGCGTTCATCGCGATCCTGATCGGAAGCATCCTCATCCTGCTCGAGGGAATCGCTTGGACGAGTGGCCATCCCGCCCCGATCGGTCTCAGCCAGGCCCATCCGGACAACCTCCAGCCGTTGGGGGGGCTCGGGATCACCCTCGGGCTGATTCTCCTCGGACTGGGTCTCGTCCTTCGGTTTGGGTGGGACCACCGACGGACCGAGACGGGGATTCTCGTCCTTATTCTCGCGGCAGCATCGCTTGCCAGCGGGGGCGGCTTCCTCGTGGGAATGGCGCTCTGCCTCACGGGGGGGTTGCTGGCCGTTTCGACACCCAAGGGGCCGCACTTCGTCCTGGTCCCTTCGACGGTGGACGTTTGCCCGCGTTGCGGCACCTTGAACGCGGCCGGAGCGACCAACTGTCGCGATTGTGGTGAACTTCTTGGCGGTGTGCCGGAGTGAACGTTCGACGCGTCGTCGTCGTGTTCCCTGGGCCGTGTGGCCCGTTCAGCCTTGCTGCTCGTCGCGCCCCTGGTGGTCGGCCGTCCACGTGCGCCGGCGGGTCGGGGCCTACCCGGGGAAGACGACGGCTCCAGCCACCAACGCGAATGCCCTGACCCGCGCAAACGTCTCGGAGGGAGGGATCTGGGAGGTCGCGATCTCGAGCAGCGCAGCGAGTCGGAGGAACACTCCCGGCCTCCCGAAATCCCAAGGAGGTGAATCGGGACGGGAATCTGTGGGGTGTCTCGCACCTAAACGGCCACGGTTCCCTCACCTGACTGGTTCTACTTGGAACCTCACGTGGAACGACGCCCCGCCCAGTCCTGCCGTCCCTCTCGGATGACCCCGGATTACTTCGAGGGGCATCGGTCTCAAAACGGTGCACGCTGACCGAGATCAGACTGACACGTGAGCCGGTCCCCTTGGGCCAGCTCGTGGGGTTGCTCCTCGCGCGACAGGACCAGAGCTGCTATAGTCCCGAACGGACCGTTCGGCCTCGGGATGACCTACTCGGTCGTAATCCGAGGGCCTCTGGGTGTCGGGAAGTCGACGATCGCCATCACTCTGGCTCGAACGCTCGAAGCTCACTACATTTCAATCGACCGGATACTGGAGGACCACGAGCTCGAGGAATGGGATGATGACAGGATCTCGCTCCGGAGCTTTCTCAGAGCCAACGCGATCGCGGCGGATCAGGCCCAACCATCCCTGGAAGCCGGGCAGTCCGTGATCTTCGACGGGTGTTTCTATTGGAGGGAGCAACTCGACGATCTTGCAGGGCGGTCCGACGGGGGCTTGCAGGTCTTCACTTTGGCGGCACCGTTGCGGGTGTGCGTCGAGCGGGACAAGACGCGGCCCCTCCCTCTTGCCGGCGTGGAACCCCAAGGAGGGAACCAGCAGGGGGAACAGGCGGTCAAGGAGGTCTACAAGTTGGTCGCCGAGGTTCCCTGCGGAGTGACGATAGACGCGTCGGGTCCTGCCGAGGCGACGGCCGGCGCGATCCTAAGGTACCTTACGAGACGCACGGCCGGCGGGTGAATCGCGTGCGTGGTTCCCCAATGGGCCGGCCCAAACCGATACGTAACCTCGCCTCCTGACGGGCACCGTGTTCGCAGATGGACTCGTCAACCTGTATACACGAGACATCGACGCCGCCATCCGGTTCTACCGGGATCTCCTCGAGCTCAGGGAGACGTTCCGAACCCCCAAGACCGGGACCCCTACCCATGTGGAGTTCAAGGTCGGAGGGTTTACCCTGGGACTGGGGACGGTCGAGGCGGCGAAGCGTGTGCATGGGGTGGATGCCCTTCCAGGAAGCCCAGCCATGGCGCTGGTCCTCTGGACGGGCGACGTGGACACGACGTTCCATCGCCTTAAGGCCGCGGGGGTGCCGGCCGTACAGCCTCCTCACGACACGGGGAACAACAATCGCAACGCGACTTTCAGGGACCCTGACGGGAATCTTGTGGAGATAGTCTCGAAGCGGGCCTGACGTTCGATTCTCCGCAATCCCGTGTCTTGCCGGCTCGGGCGCTGCGATCGCGAACGTGCCGCTGGAGGTCGATGGCACACTCCACCGCATCGAGAGCGTTCGGGAACTCGACTAGCCGGCCGTCCCCCATCGATCCTGCTCGGCGCCCACCATGCAACCCTCGGATCGAGCGAAGCAGTCGTTCCTGGTCCTCGAGAACTCGTGACGCACGAGGCTCTTCCGTCTGCGTGGTTGAGGTGAAATCTGCTAAGTCCGTGAACGTGATCGCCTCAAGGCGCCGCGAGGCAGCCACGGTTACCCCACGGGCGACCGCGGATTTGCATCCTTCCGTCCGGAGGGGGTCCCCAGAAGAGGCCCCCCCTCGCGTAACGATCGGCGGGGGGATGAACGACTGGCCTGCCACCGAGGAGGAGGTCCGAATCACTTCAAGGAGCGCCGCCCACCATGTGGGTCCGCCTGCCGTGGCCTTGCGCCCTATCCTGCAGGGTGGACCGGGGGCTACGTGGTCCGAACCGGCCCACGACGCCTTCTCATCGGTTCGATGGTCGATGCGCAGTCCGAGCCATTCCTCGACCCACAACGCCCGAGACCACAAGGAGGCCCCCTCCTAGGAAGGCGAGAAACCAGCCGGCTCCGGGTCCCCAGGACTGCGTGCCGTTTGGTCCACAGTACCCTGGCTCGGTCGTGGAAGCACAGCTTCCCCAGAACGAGTTGACTGCGGTTGCCGGATGGATCGTCGTGTAGGCCCCCGGCTCCGCGACCATGAACCCGAGGGGGGTCGCCACAGCGATGAGCCCTGCGACGAGCAGGATGGCCCAGAAGAAACTGAAAGGGAACGCCGGGACGCGTCGAGCGAGCGCAGGTTGCGCCACCACGCCCGAGACCCCGACCACACCTGCTCCGCCCGAGAGCAACACCACCCAGAACAGGTTTGAGTAGAGTTGGGCAAGACTCGCACTTCCCTCCCCCGAAGAATAGTACGGAGTGAGGTACCCCTGGGCTTCCCCCGCCGCGCAAAGGGATCCGAACCCCGGCATGGAGGTATTGTTCACCCAGCATTGAGTGCGATAGCTCGAGCCCGGCAGGTCGGTGGACGTCGCGACGAAATGGTACTCGTGGCCTCCAATTGTCCAGGGATTCGCGTCGGTGTGGATTACCCACCATCCCATGGACAACGCTATGAATATGGTCGCGACCGATGGGACTGCCGTTCCGAGGGTGGCAGCGAGGCGGGCATTCGGGCCCATTTCCAGTTCGACCTTGCTTCGAGACGCAGGGCCGACTCAGGTCGCAAGAGATGCAGGACGGTGCATCAAGTTTCTGGAGGGACCATCGTGCGACGTCATTGGCGCGCATCATGGGCCGCACCCACTGCCACGACCTGAATCGCCTCAGTTCGAGCGGGACACGGCCTTTAATCCCAGCTTCTCCCTGAGGGAGTCGTGCCGCGTTTGCGCCGGCTTGCGGCGATAATGTTCACGGACATGGTGGGCTCGACGGCCCTGGCTCAGAGGGACGAGGCCCTCGCGCTCGCGGTGGGAGAGGAGCACCGCAAGCTCGTCCGGCCCATCTTCCGTCGACACCACGGTCGCGAGGTCAAGTCCCTGGGGGACGGCTTCCTGGTGGAATTCTCCAGCGCGCTCGAGGCGCTGGAGTGCGGGGTCCAGATCCAGCGCGAGGCACGCGAGCACAATCTCACGCACCCGCCGGAGCGTGCGGTCCGTCTGAGGGTCGGGATCCACCTCGGGGACGTGGTCGAGTCGAAGGGCGACATCTCGGGCGACGCGGTGAATGTCGCGTCCCGGATCCAGCCGTTGGCGGAGGAGGGGGGCGTGACCCTTTCCGAGCAGGTCCACGCCCAGGTCCGCAACAAGGTCTCCTACCCGCTCGAGCCGCTCGGCGCCCGGGCGCTGAAGGGCGTTCGCGAGCCGACGAGCGTCTATCGGGTCGTCCTGCCGTGGTCAACCGTCGGCGACGTCCGCGAGGCGGCTCGCCCTGGTCCGCCACGCCTCGCGGTCCTGCCGCTCGCGAACATCAGCCCCGACCCCGCCGACGAGTACTTCGCTGACGGCCTCACCGAGGAGCTGATCAGCGTTCTCTCTCAGCTCCAAGGCCTGCGGGTGATCGCCCGGACCTCTGTCGGCCAGTACAAGGCCACCAGCAAGCCGATCGCGCAGATCGGGGGTGAACTCGGCGTGGCCACGGTCCTGGAGGGGAGCGTTCGCAAGGCCGGAGACCAGCTCCGCATCACCATGCAGCTGGTCGACGTGAGTACGGAGGAGCACCTGTGGGCGCAATCGTACGACCGTCGCCTGGAGAACGTCTTCGCGATCCAGCGCGAGGTAGCCGAGCGCACCGCGGAGGCGCTGAAGCTCCAGCTGGGCAGCCAGGATCGGGAGGCGATCGCACGTCAACCGACCCAGAACCTCGCCGCGTACGGGTTGTTCCTGCAGGCGATCCACGCGTATCGAACGTACACGAGGGTCGACTTCGAGCGAGCCGGCCAACTGCTCGACCAGGCGATCCGCGAGGACCCGAACTTCGCCGCCGCGTGCTCGTACCGAGCGCACCTGCTCCTCGGCGCCGCCGGGGCGCTGAGCCCGGGACGGGAGGTCTTTCCCCGCGCCCGGGAGCTGGTGGCACGAGCCCTCGCGCTCGACCCCGACTCCTCCGACGCGCATTCCGCGAAGGGCAACCTCGCGATGCAGGCGGACCTGGATTGGTCGCTCGCCGAGGAAGAATTCCGACGGGCCCTCGAGCTCAAGCCGAGCGATGCGTTCGCTCGATACTGGTACGGCCTCCTGCTGCGCACCCTCCAGCGGTTCGACGAGTCGGAGCGGGAGCTCCGGGCCGCGATCGACCTGGAACCCCACCGCCTTGCCTATCTCGACTCCCTGATGTACACCCACTTCGCCTCGGCACGGCTCGACCAGGCTCTGGCCCTCGCCGAGGAGCTCGTCCGGCGCGCGCCCGCCTTCGCCTACCCGCGGGTCAACCTGGGGATCGTCTACTACCTCCGCGGGAGGACCGACGACGCGAAGGCGATCGCCCGGAACCTGCCTTCTCCCGCCACGTTCCACGACCGGTTCGGGCGAGCCCTCCTGCTCGCCTGGCTGGGGGACGCTTCCGAAGCCCGGTCCGTGCTCGAGGACTGGGAGCAGGGCCGGCTCCAGGAGTACGCCGCGGGCACTTGGATCGCCGGCCTGTACGCGGTGCTCGGGGAGCGCGAGAAGGCCCTGGCGCTCCTGGAGCGCGAGGACCGGGCGGGCGAAAGGGGTCTCTGGTTCAACTATCTGACTCCCTATTTCGACCCGATACGCGGGGACCCACGGTTCGTCGCCCTGGTCCGGGGAATGAACCTGTCCCCCGACCGCCGTTCAGCTTCCGGGGGATGAGGGCCTGTCCCCGGTAAGCGCAGGGGCTCCGCCGCGGGGCACCGCGCGCGACCACAGTCTTCGCGCGCCGGGCGTGGTGGGAAGGTTCATCGACCTCAGCATCGCGAGGAATCTCGGCTCGGCACGGAGCGGATCGAACGACGGGAAGTCGTAGACGAACCACAGGTTCCTCTCGCCCTCGCGGAGATCGCGTTCCAATAGGTCCAACGCCTTCTGCGTTTCTCCGAGGACCGCACAGGCCGCGGCCGCATGGGAGAGGGTGTGGAACCCGGGGGCGGAGCCTCCCTCCAGGGCGGAAAGCCACGCGCGGGCGGGAGCGGGGTTCCCCAGGGCGGCCTGGAGAAGTGCCGGCCCCGGGTGTCCCGGGCGGTCCTGCTTCGGCAACCACGCGTCGGCCTCCCGCCGCGCCTCCTCCGGGCGGCCGTCCAAGAAAAGGCACCATCCGGTCCAGACGCTGTAGAGGTCCGCGCGCTCCGGCGAGCTGCGGAGGATCGCGCGCAGCAGGTCCAGGGCCCGATCGAACTTCCCGTCGGCCATGAACACCCGCACGAGGACCATCTTGGGGGCCGTGATCAAGGGGTCCAGCTCGATCGCGAGGCGGAGCTGCGTTTCGGCCTCGACGGTCCGTTGCAGGGTCAACAGGAGGACGCCGAACCAGAAGCGGGCCGTGGAGCTGCTGGGGTTCAGCCCGATCGCCCGCAGGAATTCCTGCTCGGCCAGCTCCCAGTCGTGGGTGTCCTGCATCGCGAGGTTTCCCCGTGCGCAGTGCGCATCGGACGACTCCGGGTCCAGCTCGAGCGCGCGGTTCACCAGTTCCCGGGCCCGAGGAAGGACCTCCCGGCTCGGTCGCGTCTCCCCGGACGCGCCGATGAGCACGTTCGCGAGGACGGAGTACGGCGGGGAAAAGCGCGGGTCCTCGCGGAGGGCCGCCTCGAAGTAGGAGACCGCGCCCGCGTCGTCCAGCGAGGCGGTCGCGCGCAGGGCGTGGAGGCCCCTCAGGTAGAGGCTGTAAGCGGCGGAACTCGTCGTCGGCCTCTGCACCAGAGCGTCCCGCTCCGCCGAAAGGAGCTCGATCCGCAGGGTCTCGGCCGTGCGCTCGGCGATCTCCCGCTGGACGGCGAAGATGTTCTCCAGGCGCCGGTCGTACGTGTGGGCCCAACGGTGCTCCTCCGTCGCGACCTCGATCATCTGCAGGGTGATCCGGAGCTGGTCACCGGCCTTGCGGACGCTCCCCTCGAGGATCGAGTCCACGCCCAACTCCCGGCCGATCTGCGGGATGGACCGGGTCGACCCCTTGTACTGCGCGACCGACGTCCGGGCGATCACCCTTAGGCCGCGGATCTGGGAGAGCACGGTGATGAGCTCCTCGGTCAGACCGTCCGCGAAGTACTCGTCGCTCGGGTCCGGGCTGATGTTCGCGAGGGGCAGCACGGCGATACGCGGCGGGGAGGGTCGCCCGGAGGGCGCCTCGTCCGGCCGCTCGGTCGGCACCAGCCCGTAGACATCGATCGGGTCCTGGACCCCTTTGAGAGGGCGCGGCGGGAGCTTCTGGAACGGGGGGCTGACCTTGTGTCGGACCTGGGCGTACACCTGCTCGGTGACGCAGAGCCCGCCCGGCTCCGCGAGGGGCTCGATGCGCGAGGCGATGTTCACCGCATCTCCGGAAATGTCTCCGTCCACCTCCACCACGTCTCCGAGGTGGATGCCGATCCTCACCAGAAGTCGCGGACCCTGACGGATCGAGACATTGCGTTCCAGGATCGACCGCTGGATCTCGAGCCCACAGGTCACGGCCTCGAGGGCGCTCAGGAATTCGATCAGGAAGCCATCCCCCATCGTCTTGATCACACGCCCGCGGTGGTCCCGGAAGAGCGGCCGCAAGCGAGTTCGCATCTCCTCGGTCAGGGCCAAAGAAGCCGCCTCGTCAACCTGCCCGAGGGCGGTGGAGCCGACCATGTCGGTGAACATGATCGCGGCGAGACGGCGGGGAGCACCCACGCGCCGGAATCGTCCCCGGATAGATTAACCCCCTCGACCGGGAGGACGCCGCATCGAGAGACCGCGTGCCTCGGCGCGGGGCGCTCCCCCGTCCGGGACCCCATCCTATATTGGCTTCCCGTGGGGGTTCGCGCCGGCAGGGCGGCCCGGAGGCGATGAGCCCTGGCGCTCATCTCAAACCCCCGCGACCACGAGCTCCACGGCAGGAGTGAACGGTCGGCACCGTGATGCGCCCAAGGGTCAGGTTCTTCTCGACATGAGGCTCGCCCGTGGCGGAGGAGCGCTACGACCCCGTGCCCCGCGTGCGAGGACGCCAGGGTCGAGCGGCCCTGCCCTCGAACCTCAAGTATCCTGGCGCCGTCGGCGAGATCGACGGCGCTCCCTTCTGCGCCTCGTTGCCCACGGTGCAGGAGTCCGATGGAGAGCGGGTTCGTAGGAACAAACGCCCGGATCAGCTTCAGTTCTCAGAAAGAGCGATTGTGGCTCAGAGGGGACATGCTACCCATCCGTCCCCACTCGATCGGAGTGCACAACTACGGCGGCTGGCGGTGTGGGGCCTGTCAGCTGATCCTTCTCGACTGCAAGCAAGAGGCGGAGCTGACTCGGTCGTGATGGACCGGACGGTACAGCGCGTCACTTGTCAACACCATGGAATAGGAACCCCTTTCGCACAAGTTTGAACCACTGGGGGATGCTCGCCCACGGAACTCCCCTGCAACCCACGACATAGCCTCCTGGCGAGCCTCCAAGGGTTGGACTTGCCCAGGCTGCTCCCGGTGTTGAACTTCTGGTCATCTCTGGTGCCGTAGTTTGCGCTCACGACGGGGCTACAGGCCACCTCAGTGGTGCGGTACGGTTGCCTGACTCTCGTGGCCGGGACGCGCCGGACCGCCCGTCCTGAGCAGGTCCCGCCGTCCTACGGCGCCGAACGGTAGTCTCGGACCCAGCGCGGTCTACGTCGGGCGGTTGCTTCGGGTCGGAAAGTGAGTCCCGCCCGAACCGCGGATCGCAGCCGCGCGGCATCGGGCTCGCTCTCCTAGGGCGGTCCAGTAGCGCTCGGGCCGCGTGACGGGTCGTAGGCTTCCTCACCGAACTCGGCGAGGTCGAGGCCGGCGTCCTCCGCCGCAGGGGCGACGCGCAGGGGCGTGATGAGGGTGATCGCCCGGAGCAGGAGATACGAGCCGACGAACGCGAACGACGCGACCACACCCACTCCGAAGAGCTGGACGAGCAGCTGGTGGGGGTTACCGAACAGGAGACCGTTCGGGCCGGCCGTATTGACCGCCACGGAGGCGAACAGGCCGGTTGCGATGGTTCCCCACATGCCCCCCGCGCCGTGGCAGGCGAACACGTCCAACGAATCGTCCAGCGTCGACCGGGCCCGCCAACCCGCGACGAAATTGCAGAGCAATCCGGCCGCGAGTCCGATGAGGATTGACGCCGAGGGAGAAACATATCCCGCCGCAGGGGTAACCGCCGCGAGACCGCAAACCGCGCCCACGGCCATTCCGACCGCCGTCGGGTGGCCCTTGCGCACCCAGTCGACCAGCATCCAGCTCACACCCGAGGCGGCCGCCGCAAGGTTGGTGTCCACGAGGGCGTTCACGGCGAGCCCGTTCGCAGCGAGCGCGCTCCCGGCGTTGAAGCCGAACCAGCCGAACCAAAGAATCGCGGTCCCGAGAATGACGTAGGGGACGTTGTTGGGGCGAGCTTCCCTGCCGAAGTCCTTACCCTGTCCCAGCACGAGGGCGGCGGCGACAGCCGAGACTCCCGCAGAAGTGTGGACCACTAGGCCCCCCGCGAAATCGACTACACCGAGGTCGCGGAGCCAACCGCCGGGGTTCCAGATCCACATCGCGATCGGGACGTAGATGAGCGTCGTCCAGAGCACGATGAACAGGAGTAGGCCCTTCATCCGCGCCCGACCGGCGAAGGCTCCGATGATGAGGGCCGGAGTGATCGCGGCGAACTTCAGCTGAAACGCGAAGAACAGCAGCTCCGGGATGGAGCTCGAGTACGCCGTGTTCGCCGCCTCACCGACGTGCAACAGTCCAATCTTCGAGAGGTTGCCGATGAGGCCACCCACTGCCGGGCCAAAGGTGAGCGTGTAGCCCCAGAGGGCCCAGACAATGCTCACGACGGAGAAGATCATCAGGCATTGCACGATCGTCGCAACGAGGTTCTTCTGACGGACCAGCCCGCCGTAAAAGAACCCCAAGGCGGGGGTCATGACCATGACGAGCGCGGTCGCCGTGATGACCCACGCAATGTCCCCGGAGTCGAGCCCTACCACAGCGGACCCCGCTCGGGAGGGGACCTCCGATCGGCGCGGCCCCGGCGCGACCGGGCCCTCGCCTTCGCGGCAGCGTCGACGCGTCCCACGAGCCGCGAGTCGGTTCCAGATAGATAAGCTCGTGCGCGGGAAAGAAGGGACGGGCGGCCTTTCACTTGGCCGAACACCCCTGACGTCGCGAGGGCTTGGCCCCCGAGATTGCAGCCGGAAGCAGGGCCCGCCGCGCGCGGCCCGTCGAACCGACCCCGCGAGGGTTGCGTGGTTCGCCTCCGGCGACCTAGGCGAGGGCGACAACCCCGTAGGCGATCACCGAAGCGAGACCGGTCCGATGGGCGAGCCTCCAAGGCACGGTGGATGCATGCTCGTGCATCACCCGCGGATCCACGGCCAGCAGCCCCACGACGACAGCCGGCCCGATGAGGACGAAGACGAGGGCTGCCAACAGGTCCAGCACGAGCGCAAGGGGATGGGAAAGCAGCAGCGACACGACGACGGGCGGGGCGCTCTCGAGGGAGTAGCACCAGAACGCTCGGTCTCGCGGGATGCCCATCGCCTCCGGGAACCCCTACGCACTGCTGAGCGAGATCACCACGAGTGCCAGGAACGCGGCCGCCACGAGACCCGCGGCGAAGGCGTGGGGGAAGAGCGGGCCCCCGACGGTCCCCAGCGCGCAGGCCAAATCGCTCGCGATGAAGAGCTCCGGCGTGGGCGGCTACCCCGTCCCGAGCGTGAGGAAGCAGTCGTCGCTAGCCCCGCAGGGCCTGAGGCGTGAAACCACGGTATACTCACAGTCAACCCCCTGGCTCCGGCCGGGAGCGGACTCTTGGGCGGGCAGGTCATGCGGGAACCCGAACCGGGGTCAGAGCCCGTGACACCCACTCGTGCGACGGCGGGTCCGAACATCGTGGATGCCTTCCCCGCTTTCGAGAGTTTCTGGCAGAGCGCGCGCATCGACCCCCCTGCCCGCCAAGTCGCGCGCTGGGAAGTGGAGTACATGCGACCTTGCCCTGAGCTTCTCGCGAAGCAGAAGGAGAGCTACATCCGCGACGGCGTGGACTGGAAAAGGGTCGCACGACACCATGTATTCCATCGCTTGCCGAGCCGTCTTGGTCGGATGAGGCAGCTCCATCGTGACCTTCTCAAGTCCCTCCCGCGCAGTTGGGCGCGTGCCCGGAGGGTCCTGGACCTCCAGTTCCCGGTCAGTTTCGTGATCTACGTGGGGATCAGTTGCGGCGCAGGCTGGGCCACCTCTTACGAAGGACGCCCGGCGTGCCTCTTCGGGCTGGAGAATGCCGCCGAAAACCACCGGGGTGGGGATGGGTGGTCTCGCCGGATAGTCGCTCACGAGGTAGCCCACCTCACGCATCAGGAGTGGCGCGGGGAACGGTGGGAGGACCGCTCCGACCCCTGGTGGAAGCTCTACGAGGAGGGGTTTGCCACCTACTGTGAAAGGAAGCTAGAGCCCCGGTTGTTCGCGTTGCGTACGGGGAGGCGTGACTGGCTCTCTTGGTGTGAGCGGAAGCGCGCTTGGCTTGCGAGGAAGTTCCTGAAGGACGTGACCGCGAGAAAGTCGCTCCGTCCGTACTTCGGCTCCTGGTACAACATCGGCGGCCACATCGAGACCGGCTATTGCCTGGGCTCGGAGATGGTCCGCGACTGGGCCCGCGTGCTGCCCCTTCGAGCTCTTGCCGCCCTGCCGCGACCCGAGCTCAGATGTAGGGCCCGCGAAACACTTCAACGGTTCGCGGAAAGCGGTGCATCGCCTGGTACTCCGGTCGCCCCTTGACGGTCTGTTCGACCCCGAGTAGAACCCGCCCGTTGCTCCCCCCGGTCCGTGCCACGGTTCGGATCACTTGGAGAACTCACCCGGGCGGAGCCAGGAGAGCTGTCGTATCCTACGACTTCGGCAAGGCTGCGTACCCGATGTCCTTGCGCAAACGGAACCGGGTGAAGCGAACGATCTCGCCGTCGAAGACGTACGTCGCACGATACTCCCCCACTCTGGCCCGAAAGACCTCACTTCCTCGTTCCCGACCAGTCGCCTTGACGTCAAACCAGGGCGCAAGCCGGAGGGGACTTGTCTTGAGGTGATCGGCGAGCTCTTTGAAACGATCCGCAACCTCAGCCGGCAGAGACAGAAACTGGCGTCGCGCCTCGTGCGTCATTTCGGCGGTGGGCACGCTCTAGTGCCTCCGGCGAACGTGCTCCTCGTACACCTCGTCGAAAGGGATCCCGGGCCCTTTCTCTGCGGCCGCGACCATCGCCCGTACGAACTCTTTGGGGATATGTTCCTCGATGAAGTCGATCAGCACGTCGTCCCACGTCATGTCGCCCTTCTTGAACGGTTTCAGCATCCTCAGGGTGGAGGCATGAACGGAGATGGAAGTCATCCGATCGGCAGGCATCGTGAGGCCCACGACATGCACATTACTTTAATTTAGCCCCGAGCGGATTCGAACCGCTGTCGCCGGCTCCAAAGGCCAGCATGCTTGGCCACTACACCACGGGGCTGGGCTGAACAACGGGGCCCGGTACAAGAACTCACAGGCTCCCCCACCGCTAAGTGTCCCGGCTCGCTCGACCTCCGTGCGTCGAACCCGGATCCTCGCCACGGTGGGCCCCGCGTGCGACTCGAAGGAAGGGATTCGAGAGCTCGTCCGAGCGGGGGTCGACGCGTTCCGCCTCAACCTTTCCCACGGAACGACCGCCACGCACCGGACCGTGCTCGAGCGGATCCGTTCCGTTACGCGCGAGGAGCACACCGAGCTCGCGATCGTCGCGGACGTGCCGGGACCCAAGCTCCGCCTCGGGGAGCTCGCCACGTCCCCCCTCCGCCTCGTCCCCGGCCGACCCTGGCGCCTTGACTCCGAGCCCGCCCCGGGCGACGGTCGCCGGGTCGGGGTCGAGCTTCCGAGGTTCTGGGTCGGCAGCCGCCCCGGGGATGTGGTCCTTCTCGGAGATGGACGTGTCGAGCTCCGGGTCCATCGGGTGGCCTCGGGCGGTGTGGACACCACGGTCGTGCACGGGGGTCTCGTCGCGTCCCACTCGGGCGTTCACCTCCCGCACGCGCGGTTCCGGGGCTCCTGGTTCGCGAAGAGCGACCGCACGGCGGCCCTCGAGGCGGTGACCGAGGGCGTGGACTTCCTCGCGCTCTCGTTCGTACGCTCGGCCCGGGACGTCCTCGAGGTCCGACGCTGGCTCGGGGACGTGGCCCCCTCGAGGCCGGTCGGCGTGATCGCCAAGATCGAGCGACCCGAGGCGCTCGAGGCGATCGACGGCATCCTCGCAGCGTCCGACGGCATCATGGTGGCGCGGGGCGACCTCGGCCTCAGCCTGCCGCTCGAGAAGCTCGCGCTCGAGCAGAAGCGCCTCGTGCTCGAGGCCAACCTCGCAGGGAAGTTCGCGATCGTGGCGACGCAGATGCTGCTCAGCATGCTCACCTCCTCGCGACCCACGCGGGCGGAGGCCACGGACGTGGCCAACGCGGTGCTCGACGGCGCGGACGTTCTGATGCTGAGCGACGAGACCGCGATCGGGGAGTACCCCTTCGAATCGGTGAGGTGGCTCGCCCGCATCGCCGAGGCGACCGAGCCCGCCTTCGACCCGCGCGCGCTCCGGGAAGCGCGCGCCCGCCTCGCCGGCACCGAGCCGGACCGCGCGGTGGCGCGCGCCGCCGTCACCCTCGCGGAAGCGGTCGAGGCCCGAGTGATCGCGACGCCTACCCATTCGGGACGGACCGCCCGTCTCGTCGCCGCCCTCCGGCCGAACTGCCCCGTGGTGGCGATGTCGAGCTCCCCCCACGTGCGCCGCCAGCTTCGCCTCGTGAGCGGGGTCCTGGGCCGACCGGCGCTCCCGCACAGCCAGCTGCAGCACCTCAGCGTGGCGACGCGGGAGCTCGCGCGCGAGCTCGGGTTCCCGAAGGGAGGGGTGGCGGTGTTGACCGCCGGCTACCCGGTCGAGGGCCGTCCGACGAACCTGCTCACCCTAGTCGACCTGACGGAAGGGCCGGGGGGGTCGGAGCACCCTCGTCCCCGGCCCTCGCACCGCGCGAACGCCCCGGGGCCGACGCGAGGGCGAGGGCGGGCAGGAACGCGGCGGTAGCCACGCCCGCGAAGATCCAGGCTCCCTCGTAGCCCACGCCGGCCGCAAGGACCGCGAAGGCGATCGCCATCGCACTGCCCCCGAAGATCTGGACCGAGTTCACGAGGGCGAGACCGAGCGCCATCGCATCCCCCCGGACCTCGGGAAGGTACGTCGGGAGCAGGTAGAGGAGCGCGAAGGTGAGCCCGCAGGCGAACCCGAGCAGGACGAACGCCGGTACGATGAGGTCGAACGGCAGGAACGGTACGGCCGCGAGCAGCGCTCCGCTCGCGAGGCCCCAGAGCGCGAGCGTGCGTCGCATGTCCCGTGCCCGCTCCCCGAACCATCCTCCGATCGGCGCCCCGGGGATCTCGAGGAAGATCATCAAGGTCGGGGCGGCCGCAGCGAGAGCGAGGCTCCAGGTCGGATGCACGTCGCGCGCGAACGCGACGAAGTACTGCGCCGCGATGTAGAACCCTCCCCAGAGACCGATCCCCGCGAGCCCGACCGCCCAGAGGGTCCGCGAGCGGAGGACCGGACGGGCCGCGCGCGCCACCTCCCCGAAGTTCCGCCCCATGCCTTCGGTCGAGGGGCGAGGCAGGAGGACCCACGCGAGGCCGGTCGCGATCACGAGGAGCGCGCCGCCGAGCGCGAGCGGGACGGCCCACCCGTAGAGCTCGCCGAGCACGGCGCTCACGATGACGCCGACCCCGGATCCGAGGCTGAACCCGGCGTTGTAGGCGCCGATGACGACCCCGCGCTGGCCGCTCGGGAAGTAAGCGGTCACGAGCCCGAGCGCGGGGGCGAAGAAGAACGCGGCCCCCGCCCCGGTGCCGAACCGGAAGGCGGCGAGCACGATCCAGTTCGGCGAGACCGCCGACGCGCACGCGCAGGCGGCCATCACGGCGAGCGCCGCGACCGAGGTCGCCCGGCTCCCCCAGCGCATCGCGGCGAAGCCTGCCGGTATCTGGAAGATCGCGGCCCCCACGAGGAACGCGACCAGGAGGATCCCGAACTCGACCGTCCCGATCCCGAACCGGGTCCCGATGAGCGGCAGGACCCCGCCGATGTTGTACCAGTTGAACGCGTAGACCGTGCGGGCGAACATGAGGGTCCCCGCTGCCACCGCCCGCGACCGCGGGTCGACGTCGGTCACGCGTTCGCCCCGGGGAGCTCGCCGTGCGTCTGGAAGTAGCGGAGGAAGCCCTGGGCCGCGACCTCGTAACCCGAGACCATCGAGGCCTGGTCGCGCGGGTCGGGGGACGTGGTCGTCTCCTCGAGCTCGCGAAGCTTCCGCGCGATCCAGTCCGCCTCGGGCCGCTCGCGAGCGGCCTCGAGGGCAACCTCGCGCCATTGTTCGACCACGGTCCGGTAGCGCACGAGGTCGCGGGCCCCCTCGGGCGTGGGACCGAAGTGGCTGAGCAGGACGAGGCGGGGGTTCGTCCGCCGCATCACCTCGAGGCTCGCGAACAGTTGGTCGAGGTCGAGGTCGGGAGGCGGAACGGCCGGTCGCAGTCGGGAGGAGTGCTCCAGGCGAACACCGGCTCCGTCGCCGGTGAGGACCGCCTGGATGCCCGAGTCAAAGAATGCGAGATGATGCTTGGCGTGGCCCGGTGTCGCGAGGACCCGGAGCTCACCCCCCCGCAGAGGGAGCGACTCCCCTCCGTGCAGCGGATGTAGACGCGTCGCGGGAACGGGCAGCACGGGGCCCCAGAGGCGGTCCATCGCCTCGCCCCAGACCCGGCGGGCGCTCACGAGGAGGCGGGACGGGTCGGCGAGATGGGGGGCGCCGACCTCGTGGACGTGGAAGCGGGCGCGCGGTAGCTCGTCCGCGAGGGCTCCCACCCCGCCCGCATGGTCCAGGTGGATGTGGGTGACGAGGACGTCCTTCACCTCCGTCCGCTCGACGCCCGCCGCCGCGATCCCGCGGAGGAGCGCGGCGCGGCAGGTCGTCGGCCCGGTCTCCACGAGCGCCCAGCCCTCGGGCTCCGGGAGCAGATAGGCCGCGACCAGCCCCTCGGTGTCCCGGAAGTCGAGGTCGAGCAGCCGACGGTCCTGTCCCAGGTCCACCACGCGGGGTCCGGGCATGACGGTGCTCCCTCAGAAGTTCAGGAAGGGGGTCTGGTACGCATAGGCGATGTAGCTCAGGACGGCCATCGCGCCGGTGAGCGCGATCGCTGCGATCCAGACCCCGACGCTCCAGCGCAGGACCTTGCGTCCGTCGAGGGGGCCGAGCGGGAGAAGGTTGAACGTACCGAACCAGCCGTTGATCCACGCGAGCAGGAGCATCCAGCCGAAGAGGTCGGAGCCGGCGCGGAAGAGGAGCATCGCCGCGCCGTAGAAGACCCCGGCGAACGCGACGTTCGTGAGCGGACCGGCGACGCTCGTGCGCCCCCAGTCGGCGCGGTCGTCGTCGCTCATCCCCCCCACCATCGTGGCGCCGGGCGCGCCCCAGAGGATGCCGACGACCGAGCTCACGAGCGCGAGGACGAGGCCGACCGGCCACATGCGGAACTCGGCCCAGAAGCCCCGCCGTTGGGCGACGAACTTGTGGGCGAGCTCGTGCGCGACGAAGCCGCTCAACGCGGCGATCGCGGAGATCCCGACGAGCAAGGGGGAGATCGTCGAGAGGCTCTCCGCCTGGGCCCCGCCGAAGAGGATCGTGTGCTGGGAGAGGATGATCGTCAAGCAGACCGTGAGCACGACGTACGCGAGGCCGATCTGGAGGAGTTCCTGGCGCGACGTGGAGAACCCTCCGAACCGGGGGCGAGGTGCGACGGTCGAGTAGTAGTACGTCAGGCCCCCGCTCACGCCGCCACCTCGCCGGCCCGTGGAACGAAGCGGCGGACGGGCATCGGGAAAGGTCCGGGGGCTCCATGCTGGAGCGAACGGAGCAGCTCCACGCCGTGGGCGAGGCGCGGGCCGGGCCGGCTGAAGTACGCCTCGTCGGCGAGGAAGGTCGCGGTGGTCGGCCCGAGCTCCGAGATCGCCCGCGCGGTCGACCTCGCGCGTCGAAGTTCGAGCTCCGTCCTCGCGAGGGAGAAGCTGCACGGGCTGAGGACCACGAGGTCGGGCCCCTCCCGCGCGAGCTCGGTCCAGGTCGTCCGCCGCCCGGGCCGACCCGGCTCGGGGCCGAGGGCGACGCCTCCCGCGGCCCGGATCATGTCCGGGGTCCAGAGGCCGGCCAGGATCGGGGGATCGAGCCACTCCACGACGGCGATCCGCGCGCCGCTCCCCGAGCGCTCCGGGACGGTCCTCCCCCGGAGCTCGTCGGCGAGCTCGCGCGCGGTGTCGCTCCGTCCGAGGGCGCTTCCGACCTGTTCGATCGAGCCCCAGACCTCCTCGAGCGTCCGCGGGGTGAGCGAGACGATCGACGGCGCAATCCCCGCCGAGGAGCAGGCGGCCCGCACCTCCGCGTCGGTCACCGAACAGACCCCGCAGAGGTCCTGCGTGAAGAGAAGGTTTGGCCGCAGGCGACCGAGGAGCTCGAGGTCGAGCTCGTAGAGGCTCTCACCACGGGTGAGCGACGCGCGCACCCGGCGGTCGATCTCGCCCGACGGCCGGTCCCCGTCCAGGGTCCGAGCGCGCATCACGACGGGCAGGTCGAGCACGGTCTCCGGGTAGTCGCACTCCTGGCTCCGGCCGACCAGCTCGCGCCGGGCGCCGAGCGCGCAGACGATCTCGGTCGCGCTCGGGAGCACCGATACGATCCTCATCCTCGGCCCCGACCTCGGTCGAGTCGGGAGTGGGCTACTTACGTTTGCGGGTGGGGCGCTTCCGGGACGCGGTCCTCGAGACGGCGGGCGCCTTCGGCGGGCGTCGCAGGGCCGAGGGCGGTGCGGTGCGCGGTGCGGGGACCGGTCCGGCCCCGGGGCGTGAGGGCGGCGCCCCGACGGGAGCGACCCCGGCGGGCCGCTTCCCCGGCCGCTCGGTCGGCTTGGGGGGCGCGGCGAGGCCGAGCTGACGGCAGAGCGCCACCTCCCGCTCGTAGCCGAGGCCGAGGCGGCGCGCCTCCTCCCGGTCGGTGCGGCCGAGGGCGGCCCTCCCGGTCTTCTCGAGGGCCACGCCGTGGAGAAAGCGGAGCTGGGCGTCCTCGGGGGTCCGGCCGAGCATCGATTCGATCTCGACCCGGGCGCCGGCCCAGTCTCCGAGGTCGACGAGGGCGGCCACGAGGTGCGCCCGGACCTCCGCCCGCGTAGCGTCCTCCTCGAGCAGCTTGCGGTAGAGGGCGATCTCCTCCTTCGGGCGGGCGCGGGCCCCAAGGACGGCGGCCTTCCCGAGGCGCGCGTCGACGTCCTCGGGTCGGCTCGCAAGGACCTCATCGAACTCGCGGTCGGCCTCCTCCGTGAGCCCGAGGGCGAGGAGCGCGCGGCCGAGGCCGATCTTCGCGGGGAGGAACTCGGGCTTCAGCTCGACCGCCTGGCGGTAGAACCTCAGCGCGAGGGCGGGGACGCCCCACTCGAGCCAGACCCGGGCGCGGTGGATCACGCCGTCGAGCTGGAGCGCGCTCGGGAGAAGCCGCCGCTCCTCGACCGGCGGGGCCCGGGGCTCCTCCCCGAGCCAGGTGCCGAGACCGAGCTGACGGGCGAGCTCCGCGAACCGGGCGCCCTCCACGAGCGTGCCTCCCGCCCGGCTGAGCTCCTCCGAGAGGACAAGAGGAAGGCGGCCCGGGGTGAAGACGACCACGCGCACGGGCGAACCGGAGTCCGAGGCGGAGAGCCGGCGGATCGTCTCGAGGGAGACCCGGTTCGGGTCCTCGAGGAAGGCGAAAAGGAACCCGTCGGTCGTCCTCACGACCAGCCCCTCCGGCGTCGGCTTCGCGGCGTTCAGCCGCTGGCCCATCGCCTCGACGAGCTGCGACGCGAGCTGGACGAACGCCCCGGTCGCCATCACCCGGGCTAAGTTGCGCGCCGTTAAATACGATGGTCGTCCAAACGCAGCCGCCGTGGACCTCGCCGGGTTGACTCGGTACGTTCCGCTCGTGGAGCGCCGGCTCGCCCGGACGTACGACCTCTCCCGGGCCTCGACCCCGGGCTCGCTCCGGCCGTTCCTCGCGCTCAACCGGGAATTCACGCTGCGCGGCGGGAAGCGCTTCCGAGCTCTCCTCGTGCTCGCCGGCTACCACCTCGCCTCGGGCCGCGACCCCACGCCCGCCCTCCCGGCCGCCGCCGCGCTCGAGCACTTCCAGAGCTGGATGCTGATCCACGACGACATCATCGACCACGCCGAGCTCCGCCGCGGGGGCCCGACCGTCCACCGGGAGGCGGCGCGCGAGCACGCCCGCGCCCGGAAGGCGGGCCCGAGCGACGACTACGGGGTCGGCGTCGCGATCACGCTCGGCGATCTCGAGGTTCCGTTCACCGTTCGCGCGCTCCTCGAGGTCGAGGCTCCGCGATCCGCGCTGCTCGCCGCGCTTCGGGAGTTGGCCCGGATGACGCACCTCACCGCCTACGGCCAGCTGCTCGACCTCCGCAACGGTACGCTCGCGCCGGCGCGCGTCGCGGAGCGGGATGTCCTCGACGTCCATCGGCTCAAGTCGGCGATCTACACGGTCGTCTCGCCCCTCAAGATCGGCGCGCTCCTCGCCGGGGCGAAGGAGGAGCGCCTCCACGACCTCGAGGCGATCGCGACCGACCTCGGGATCGCCTTCCAGCTCCGCGACGACGTGCTCGGCGCCGGGTTCGACGCGGCCGAGATCGGCAAGAGCGCGAACGATCTCATCGAGGGGAAGCGCACCCTCCTCGTCGTGCGCGCCTGGCAGCACGGTGCGCGTGCCGAGCGCGCGGCGATCGCGCGCGTCCTGGGCCGTTCGGACGCCTCCGAGCGCGACGTCGAGCGGGCGCGCGAGGCCCTACGCACGAGCGGGGCGCTCGCCTACTCGGAAGCGAAGATCGCGTCGCTCACCGCGCGCGCCCTCGACCGTCTCGAGCGCACACGCTCGATCCGCCGCAACGCGAAGCCGCTCGTGCGCGAGATCGCGGCGCGCCTGACCCGGCGGTCGTCCTAGGGCGGCTCCGCCCCTTCGGAGGGGCCGGGTCCTTCCGCGGTGACGCCCGCCGCCTGGAGCTGCTGCGTGAGGTCCTGCTGCATCGAGGTGTAGCGCTCTTTGAGGTGGTTCTCCTGGCGCTCGACCGCCTTCTGGCGGACCTCGAGCGTTTCCTTCTCTTCGGCGAGGAGGTCCTCAACCTCCTTGCGGCCCTTCGCACGGACGAGCAGACCGCCGATCGGCCGGTAGACCACCGCGTCCTCTTGGACGGTCTTCAGCTCCTCGAGCGTGTGGGTGATCTCGCGCAAGCGGAGGTCGAGCTGGAGGCGCTGCTGCTGCACCCCGCCGAGCTCCTGCTGGAGCCGCTGGAACTGCTTCAGGTCGTTCTGGAGCTTCGCCGGTAGCGCCACGTCGGCGCTCACCGGGCCCGAGAGATAAGGACTTCGGAACGCCGGGGCGCCGGGCGGGCCGCACGGGCGACCCGGTCGGCCGCGAGCGAGAGCGCGACCCAGCCGAGGTAGGTGTTCAGCGCGGCCCGGAGCGCGCCGGCATCCTCCGCCCGTACCTCGAGTACCACCTTGGCCCCGCGTCGCCGGATGGTCGTCCGCGCGCGCGGGACCTCCCGGGCGGCCTCGGGCGCGAGCGCCTGCTCGAGCCGACGGGCGAGCTCCGCGCGGCGGGCGGCGACCGCGACGGTCGCCGACCACCTCGGGGCCGGGCGGGTCACGCCCCGAGCTCCCGCTCGAGCCGGGCGAGGATCCGGTCGGTCTTCGCGCTCGCGGCCCGGACGTAGCTCGCCGGGTCGAGCAGCTCGGCGATCTCCGCCTCCGAGAGGAGGCGACGGACCGTCGGGTCGGCCTTCGCCCGCTCGGTGAGCGAGGGACCCTCCGCCGAATGGCGGGTCAGCTTCCGCAGGAGCTCGTGGGCGTCCGCGCGGGCGAGCCCCTTCGTCGTGAGCGCGAGCAGCAGATTCTCGGTCATCGCGGCCCCGCCTCCGCGGGCGAGCTGGCGACCCATCTGCTCGGCGTCGACCTCGAGGCCCGTGAAGACCTCCGTGAGCTTGGTGAGAAGGTCGTCGGCGAGCACGATCGCATGCGGGAGCACGATCCGCTCGTTCGCGGAGTTCGCGAGGTCCCGCTCGTGCCACTGGACCATGTTCTCGAGCGGAGGCAGGGCGAACGCCCGCACGAGGCGGGCGAGGCTGGTGACGTTCTCGCTCACCATCGGGTTGCGCTTCTGGGCCATCGTGGAGCTGCCGACCTGGTGCTCCTCGTCGAACGGTTCGGCGACCTCGGCGATCTCGGTGCGCTGGAGGTTGCGGACCTCCGTCGCGAGGCGCTCGGCGGTCCCGGCGAGCAGCGCGAGGAAGTTCGTGAGCTCGGCGAGCCGGTCCCGGCCGACGATCTGTGTCGGGGCTTCGTCCGCGCCGAGGCCGAGCCGGCGCATCACGCCCTCCTCCACGTCGACGGCCTGCTCACCGAACCCGGCCCCCGTCCCGACGGCGCCCGCGATCTTGCCGACGAGGAGGCGACGGGCGAGCTCGGTGAGCCGGCGCCGGTGGCGCACGACCTCGGCCGCGGCGACCGCCATCTTGTAGCCGAAGCTGAGCGGAACGCCGTGCTGACCGTGGGTGCGTCCGACGGACGGCGTGGCGCGGTGGCGTCGGGCGAGCTCGGCGAGCGCGCGCGCGAAACGAACCAGGTCCTGGTCGAGGATCGCGACGGCCTCCTTGAGCTCGAGGGCCAGGGCCGTGTCGGTGATGTCCGCGCTCGTCGCCCCGTAGTGGACCCAGCGCCCGGCCGGACCGGCCGCTTCGGCGAGCGCCCGGCTCATCGCCATGACGTCGTGGCGCAGCGACCGCTCGAGCTCGTCGACCCGGGCGAGCGAGACGTGCTCGACGGTCGCCGCGCGGGCGATCGCCTCCGCGTCGACAGGGGGGACGAGCCCGACCTCCGCCTCGGCGAGCGCGAGCGCCGCCTCGACACGGAGCGCGCGCCCGAGCCGGGCCTCCCGGGAGAACAGGCCCCGGACCTCGTCCCGGCCGTAGCGGAACTCGAGCGGGCAGAACAACGACGAACGTTCGTCCGTCACACTGGGGGACCGGGACCTCCGTATTTATCGGTGTTCGCCGCCGGCGGTCCGGCGGGGCCGGGGCAGGTCGCGGCGCCGTGCCCGGCCCCCGGCCGCGCGTGCCGACGCCCTCTTGAAGGCCGACCCCCCTGCGCCCCCGTCCTCCATGCCGGGTACCTTGGTCGCCTTGGGCGGCAACGCGCTCCAGCGGGCCGGGGGCGACGGGTCCTGGGCGGAGGCCCAGCGTCAGATGCGGCGGGTCGCCCCGGTCCTCGCCGAGGTCGCTTCGAACGGAGGTCGCCTCGTCCTCACCCACGGGAACGGCCCTCAGGTCGGCGTTCTGCTCCGTCAGAACGAGCTCGCTTCGGGCGAGGTCCCCGCTCGCCCGATGGACGTCCTCGGAGCGGAGACCCAGGGCCAGATCGGCTACCTCATCCAGAGCGAGCTCGCCCCGGCGCTGCTCCGGGCCCGGGTCCAGCGCTCGGTCCTCACGGTGATCAGCCGCACGGAGGTGCGGGCGGACGACCCCGCGTTCCGGACCCCGAAGAAGCCGGTCGGGCGATTCTACACGGAAGCGGAGGCCCGCCTCCTCGCGAAACAGCACCGCTGGGTCCTCGTCCAGGACATCGCGCGGGGTGGATGGCGACGGCTCGTGCCGACCCCGAAGCCGATCCGGTGGCTCGAAGGACCGGCGGTGCGCCAGCTGCTCGCAGGCCCCCTCGGCTCGCGCTGGATCCCCGTCGTCTCGGGTGGGGGAGGGATCCCGGTCGTGCGCCGGGCCCGGGGAATCTACGAGGGGGTGGAGGCGGTCGTCGACAAGGACCTCGCCGCCGCCCTCGTGGCCCGGGAGCTCGGCCTCGAGACGCTCGCCATCGTCACGGACGTGCCGGGCGCTGCCGTCGACTTCGGCCGTTCGGGCGAGCGGTGGCTCGGCGAGGTGACCGCAGCGGAGCTTGCCCGCCTCCACACGCAAGGAGAGTTCGCGGACGGGAGCATGGGCCCGAAGGTCGAGGCAGGCCTCGATTTCCTCCGCCACGGGGGCCGACGGTTCGTGATCACCGACATCCCGTCGCTGCCGAGGGCCCTCCGAGGCGAGGCGGGGACGCGGGTCGTCTAGCCCGGTCCGATGGGGTGCCGGCGGAGCCAGCGGTCGACGCCGCTGCCGTACTGTACGGCCCGCTTGGGCCGGTCCGCGAGGATCGGGGGCACGCCCCGGTGCCGCACCCACGACCGGAACCACGGTTTCGTGAGGGTCGCGGGGAGCCGTTCGACCGGCGGGATCGCGGTCGCGGCCGAGATGAACCCGGGGGCGAGGAACGGCGCATGGGCCTCCTTACCCCAGCGCGCCGCGAGACGCTCGGTCCGCGGCCAATCGTCGTCCACCAGGCGACGGAGGTCCGCGTCGGACCGGCGCTGAGCGTCCTCGGGCGAGAGCCCTCGGAAGTGCGCGTAACCAAGGAAGAGCTCGTCGATCCCTTGCCCCAAGGCCACTACCGGGTCCGGGGCGTTCGCGAAGGCGGCGGCGAGGGCGAGGAAGATCCCCCGGCGAGGTCCCGGGAGCGAGCCCAGCTCGTCCCGGAGGCTCCCCGCGAGGAGCTCGAGCTCGTCGTCGACCGGGTGGCGGAGCCACGGAAGCGGCAGGACGCGGGCTCCCTCCTCCGCCGCGCGCAGGTCGTCGCTCCCGGCGAGGCCGACCGTGAGGAGCCGGGTCCCGGACCGCTCCCGAAGCTCCCAGGCAAGAAGCCCCGAGTCGGCGCCTCCCGAGAAGAGGACGGTGAGCGGGCGCGGTTCCGCCCAGAACGGCTCGAGGGCCGCCTCGAGGGCGAGGTCGAGGGCCCGCCACTCCCCCCGTACGTCCGCGGGGCTCTCGGCCGGAGCGGGCGAGGCGTGGGGGGGCGGCACGAAGCGTTAAGGTACCGCCGCACTCCTAAACCCGATGCCCGAGCCCCCCGCGGCCCGGAGATCGTCGGTGCGGAGGCGGAGGGCGCTCTTCGTCGACCGCGACGGCACGCTCAACCCGGACCTCCACTACCTGAAGGAGGCCGAGCGGCTCGAGCTCTTCCGCGGCGTCGGGCGGGCCCTTCGCCTCGCGCACGAGCACGGCGAGCTCGTCGTGTGCGTCACCAACCAGTCCGGGATCGAGCGAGGGCTCTACACCGAACAGGACGTCCACCGGATCCACGCCCGCCTCAACGAGCTCCTCGCGCCGGCGGGCGCCCGGGTCGACGCGTTCTACTATTGTCCGCACGCCCCCGAGCGCGGCTGCGCTTGCCGCAAGCCCGGGACGGCGCTCTTCGAGCGGGCCCGGGACGAGCTCGGTCTCGACCTGGCGGCCTCCTCGATCGTCGGGGACCGTTCGATCGACGTGGAGGCCGGCCGGAAGCTCGGCCTGCTCACCGCCCTCGTCCTCTCGCCCGGCCACGAGACGGACGTGGCCCAGGAGCTCCTCCGGAGGAACGTCGTCGCCGACCTCATCGCGTACTCCTTCGAAGGGGCGGTCGCCCGCGTCCTCGCGCGGGGCTAGCCGGGCCGGGCGGGGACGTCGCGAACGTTATGCGACTCCCCCGCTCGTGCGTCGGAGGCCGGGGGTGCTCGGAGCGGTCGCGGCGACGGTCGGCGTCGTCGCGACGATCGCGCTCGCGGCGACCGCGGTCATCGGCCGGGCCCTGACCGCGGCCGCGGGCGCGGTCGCCGCCGTCTTCGGGATCGCGATCGTCCTCGTCGCCGGCTTCAGCTTCCTCGCCCTCCTCGTCGTGTTCGTCGTCGTGACCTCGCTCGCGACCCGCTACCGGTTCGCCGAGAAGGCCCGACGCCATGTCCAGGAGGGACGCGCGGGGGAGCGTGGGGTCTCGAACGTGCTCGCCCACATCGTCCTTCCAACCGCCATCGCGCTCCTTGGCGGCTCGGGGGTCCTCCCGTTCGAGGAGAGCGCCCTCCTCTTCGCGAGCGCCCTCGCCTTCGCGATGGCCGACACGCTCGCGAGCGAGTTCGGGGTCCTCATGGGACGGGCCGTGAGCATCCTCACCTTCCGGGAGGTCACCCCAGGGACGAACGGGGGGATCTCCTCGGCAGGCCAGCTCTTCGCGGTCGCCGGTTCGCTCGGGATGGCCCTGGTCGGCGGGGCGATCTTCGCCCTCTTCTCCGCGCCGATCGGACCGCCGGCGGAATTCCTCGTCGGCGTGGGGGTCGCGGGATTCCTCGGCTGCCAGGTCGATTCGGTCCTCGGCGAAACGCTCGAGAACCGCGGCCACCTCACGAAGGGCAGCACGAACTTCCTCGGCATGCTCGTGACGCTCGGGCTCGCCCTCGGGATCGGGCGGGCCGTGGGGGGACTCCCCTGACCCCCTCTCGCCGTCGTCCGGGTTCCGTGGTCCTCCTGTCGGGCGGGCTCGACTCGGCCACGTGCCTCGCGATCGCCACGCGGCGGGACCGGCCGGTCCACGCGCTCACGTTCGTCTACGGCCAGCGTCACGCGCGCGAGATCGCCTCCGCGCGGCGCGTCGCCCGCCGGCTCGGCGTGCGACACCACTGCGTGATCCGCCTGCCCCTCGCTCCGCTCGTCGCCTCGTCCCTCACGCGCTCGGACCGCCGGCTTCCCTCCGGGGGTCCCCGAGCCGGCCGGATCCCGAGCACGTACGTGCCCGCCCGGAACACGGTGCTCCTCGCGGTCGCCCTCGCTTACGCGGAGAGCCATGGTCTCGAACGGATCTACTTCGGCGCGAACGCGGTCGACTACTCGGGGTACCCGGACTGCCGGCCGGAGTTCGTCCGGGCGTTCAACGCGCTCGCGCGGCGCGCGGTCCGCCCGGTCGACCGCCGAGGGGGAAGGATCCGCCTCGTCGCGCCCCTCCTCCGTCTTTCGAAGGGGGACATCGTCCGCCGCGGGAACGCGCTCGGGGTCCCCTGGGAGCTCACCTGGAGCTGCTACGCCGGCGGCCGACGACCGTGCGGCGTCTGCGACAGCTGCCGCCTCCGCGCCCGGGGGTTCCGCGCGGCGGGCGTCACCGACCCCCTCGTCGCGGCCCAACCGAAGCTCCGGCGCGCCCGGTCCTGATCGGCTGCGGACGCGCGCTGCGAAGGGTTCCGGACGATCCCGCGGCGCGAGGTCACATCGTCGCGAGCGGGACGATCCCGAGGAGCCCGAGGGCGTTCGCGAGCGTCTGGCGGACGGCTGCGACGAGCGCGATCCGGCTCACCCGCGCGTCCCCGCTCGACAGCACCGGCACCGCGTGGTAGAACCGGTTGAACCGGTCGGCGAGCTCGTGCGCGTAGCCCGCAACGGTGTGCACGTGCGACGACCGGGCCGCGTAGCTCACGGTGCGGGGGAACCGGGAGACGACCCTCGCGAGCGCGAGCTCCTCGGGATCGGTCAGGCGGTCGACCTCGAAAGGGTAGGGCGGCTCATCCGCCTCGCCCTTGCGGAGCACGCTCGAGGCCCGGGCGAGGGCGTACTGGACGAACGGGCCGCTGCGACCCTCGAACGAGAGCGCGTCCTCCCAGCGGAACTTCACGGGCTTGTCGGGCGCGACGCGGACGACGTGGAACCGGACCGCGCCGGTCGCGACCGCCTCCGCGACCCGCTCGACCTCCTCGGGCGAGAGGTCGGTGCGACGGGCGAGGACCTCGCGGCGCGCGCGCTCGAGCGCCTCGTCGAGGAGGTCGTCGAGCCAGACGGCCGAGCCGCCGCGCGTCGACATCCGGCCTCCTTCGGGGGCGGTGATGTCCTGGTAGAGGACGAACGAGGGCCGGCGGGGCTCCCCGATCTCCGCGAGGAGCGCTTCGAGCGTGCGAGCGTGCAGCCGATGGTCCTGGCCGAGGACGTCCACGACCCGGCCGAACCGGTCGAACTTCGCGAGGTGGTAGGCGACGTCCCGCGTCACGTAGAGGCTCGTGCCGTCCGCGCGCTGGAAGACGACGCGGTCGCTCTCCTTCGGGAGCCCGTAGGAGCGCGCATCGATCGCCCAGGCACCGTTCTCCTCCCGGACCGCGTGCGGGGCCGAGCGGAGCCGCTCGAGGACCCGCCCGACCGAGCCGTTGCGGAGGAACTCGGACTCCCAGACGAACTCGTCGAAGCCGATGCCGAGACGACGGAGGGAGGCGAGCATCCCGTCGAGCACCTCCCTCGCGAGCGCGGCATGCTCGCGGGGCGCGTCCCCGGTCTCGATCCGGCGGACGAGGTCCGCGACGCTCGCCGCCGTCTCCGGGTGATCCTTGAGGTACGCGCTGAACGCCGGGTACGGTCGACCCCGGCGACGGTCCGCCTTCTCCCCCGCCTCCCCTGCCCCCGCGACGGCCGCGCGCACGGGCTCGGGCCACGCGTCCGGAGGGGTCGTCCATAGCCAGGTGATCATGGCGGACTGGCGCCCGAGGTCGTCCACGTAGTACTGGGTCGTCACGTGCCCGCCGGCCGCGCGGACCGTCCGCGCGAGCGTGTCGCCGATGATCGCGTTGCGGACCCGGCCGATGTGGAACGGTCCGGTCGGGTTCGCGCTCGTGTGCTCGATGCACACCGCGGTGCCGTCGGGCGGTCCCTCGCCCCAGTGCGGGCCGCGCCCCAGCGCGAGCGCGAGGGTGGAGCGAAGGAGCTCCTTCGGGTCGACGACGAAGTTCACGTACGGCCCCGACGCCGTGACCGAGGGGAGGGCCGGGGTCGGCCGGAACCCGCCGGCGAGACGGACGGCGAACTCGCCGGGTGGCTCGCGCGCGGCGGCCGCGAGCCGGTGGACCGGGAAGGCGAGGTCCGGCGTCCCCGAGGCCGAGACCTCGAGCTGGGCCTCGACGCGTTCGGGAGGGAGATCGATCTCGAGCGAGCGCGCGGCAGCGGACAGCCCGCTCACGACCGCCGCGACCCACGGAGTCCAGGGGTCGGTCGGTGGCGCCGGTTCTCCGCTCGAGATCCCCACGGTCGCCCCGGCCCGGGGCGGCTTTACGAGAGGTGCCGACTTAACCCTTCGCCGTGACGGCGCTCCTCCTCGTGCGGTACGGCGAGCTCGCGCTCAAGTCTCCGCCGGTCCGGCGCGAGTTCGAGACCGCGCTCCGCCGCAACATCGTCCGTCAATTCGTCCAGGCGTCGCTCCCCCTGCGCTTGCGCTCGGACCGGGGCCACCTCTACGCGGAGGTCGACGACGCCGACCGCGGCACGGCGATCCTCCGCCGGGTCTTCGGGGTCACCTCGGTGAGCGCCGTCGAGGAGGTCCCGACCGATCGCGAGATCATCCGCGAGCGGCTGCTCGAGCAGGCCGCTCCGCGGCTCGGCCACGGGTGCTCGTTCGCCGTCCGGGCCCGACGCACCGGCCAGCACCCGTTCACGAGCCAGGAGCTCGCCCGCGATCTCGGCGCGGACGTTCTCGCGGCGTTCGCGGACCGTCGACTGAAGGTCGACCTCACCCATCCCGACGTCGAACTGTTCGTCGAGGTCCGGGGACCGCGGACGTACCTCTACTTCGACCGGTCCAGCGGTCCGGGCGGCCTGCCGCTCGGCGTGGCCGGCCGCCTCGTCGCGCTGATCGACGGCGAGCGGGGCGCGCTCGGCGCCTACCTCATGATGAAGCGAGGGTGCCGGGTCCGGCTCGTGGTCCCGCCCTCCGCGGGCCCGCTCGCGCACGACGTGCTCGAGCGGTTCGACGCGGAGCTCCGCCTCACGGACGCGGGGCCCGAGCCGGCGACCTGGGCCGAGCTCCTCCGCTCCGCCGTTCGGGAGGCCCATGCCGACGGGGTCGTCCTGCCGATCGGCGTCGAGGAGTACCCCGCCGCCCGTGCCACGTGGGGGGAGATCGTCGTCTTCTCGCCCACGGTGGGCCTGAGCGACGAGGAGGTCCGAGCGCGGTGGGCCGCCGTACGGGCGCTCGCGCTCGGGGGAGCCTCGCCCGCGGCCCCTTCCCCGGGTTCGGCCGGCGGACCGCCCTCCCCGCGGACCACCGTCCTCCGCTCGGCCGACGGTAGGGGTTATGAAGGTCACCCGGGTGGCACGGCCCGGTAGGACTGCGATGCCGACGTTCGTGGTCCGCGGTTCGTTCCTGGCGCGCCGCGGGTACTGGCAGCCGTTCGCGAAGGAGCACGAGGCTCCGACGCCCGAGATCGCCCGTGAGTGGGCCCTCTCGGAGATCGGCGGCTGCCATGGGGTGAAGCGCCACCTGATCCGCATCGAAGCGGTCGCCGAGAACGCGAGCTCATGAGCACGCCCGCGCCCCCGAGCCCCGAGCGGCAGGTCGAAGAGGACCTCGTCCGCCTCGACGCCTACCGCGCGCAGCTCAACAGCCTTGCCCAGCAGCGCCAGATCCTCGCCGCCTCGCGCCAGGACCATCTCCGTGCCCGGGAGAGCCTCGAGGGGATCGACCGGGAGGAGGCGAGCACCGAGTATCTGCTCCCGCTCGGGGGCGAAGCGTACGTCCGCGGCCGGATCGACCGCGCGGGCCCCGTCCTGCTCGGGGTCGGCTCCGGCGTTGTGGTCGAGATGGAGCGCCCGAAGGTCATCGAGCTCCTCGCGCAGCGTCTCGGGCGGCTCGACCAGGCGATCCGCGACCTCGAGGGTCAGATCACGACGCTGGACGAGAGGATCCAAGCGGTCTCCCGTAGGCTCGAGGCCGCCTCGCGCGAACCCGGAGGGGAGCGCGATGTGGGCGGCCCTTAAGGCGAGGCTTCGGAAGCGCTCCGCCGAGGGCGAGGCGACCCCGACCCAACCTGCGGCCGCGCCGGCCGCCCCGGCGCGGCCCCCTCCGTCCCGCCCCCCGGTCCCCGCCCCCGCACCTTCCCCCTCCCGAGGACATCCTACGTCGAGGTCGCCCCCGCCTCCCCCGGCGCCCCCGGCGGGCGCGGAGGTCTTCTCGGACGGGATGTTCGGCCAGAAGCTGGCCGACGACACGCTCGACGATCTTCTCGACGACCTCGAGATCGGCCTCCTCGAGTCGGACGTCGCGCTCCCCGTCGTCGAGCGCCTGCGCCGGGACGTCCGCAAGGAGTTCGCCGGCCGCAAGCTCCGCCGCGGCGTGGACGCCGAGGCGGTGATCCGCGCGACGCTCGAGCGGAGCGTCCGCCAGGTGCTCACGCAGCCCCCGTTCGACCTCGCCGCGAAGATCCGGGCCGAGGCGAAGCGGCCGTTCGTCATCCTGTTCGTCGGCGTGAACGGCACGGGCAAGACGACGACCGTCGCGAAGCTCGCGGTCTGGCTGCGGGCGGCCGGCTTCTCGGTCGTCATCGCCGCGGGAGACACCTACCGGGCGGGGGCGATCGAGCAGCTTCTCGTCCACGGTGAGCGGCTCGGGATCCGCGTGATCCGCCAGCAGGAGGGGAGCGACCCCGCGGCGGTCGGTTTCGACGCGATCGAGCACGCCCGCGCGAAGGGCGTCGAGGTCGTGCTCGTCGACACGGCGGGCCGCCAGCACACGAACGAGAACCTCATCGCCGAGGCCCAGAAGATCCGTCGGGTGACGTCGCCCGCGCTCACGCTGTTCGTGGGGGACGCCCTCGCCGGCCACGACGTGGTCGAGCAGGCGCGCCTGTTCGAGAAGGAGATCGGGATCGACGGGGTCGTCCTCACCAAGCTCGACGCCGACGTGAAGGGCGGCGCGGCGCTCAGCGTGACGTACGTGACGAAGAAGCCGATCGTCTTCGTCGGCCTCGGCCAAGGCTACGACGATCTTCGGCCGTTCGACCCGGAGTGGATGATCCGTCGTCTCTTCGCGGAGGAGGCGGCCGGGTGACGGCCCGGATCGACGTCGTCCTGGTGCGCCCGAAAGAGGACGGCAACGTCGGGGCCGTCGCCCGCCTCGCCCGGAACTTCGGGGCCTCCCGCCTCGTCCTCGTCGCCCCCCGCGCGCGCCTCGGCGCCCAGGCCCGGCGTCGCGCGATGGGGGGGCTCGCGCTCCTCACCTCCGCCGGGCGCGCCACCTCGCTCCCCGAGGCGGTCGCGGAGGCGGACCTCGTGGTCGGGACGACCGACCTCTCGCTCGGCCGCTCGAGCTCCTACCTGCGCCGGAGCGTGAGCCCCGAGCGGCTCGGCGAGCTCGCCCAGGCCGCGGTCGGCACCCTCGCGCTCGTCTTCGGCCCCGAGGATAACGGCCTCTCGCGGGAGGAGCTCGCCCGCTGCGACCTCCTCGTCCACGTCCCCGCCCGGCGCGAGTTCCCCACCCTCAATCTCTCGCACGCGGCCGCGATCGTCCTCTACGCGGTCCACCGGGCCCGCGGGAGCCCCGACCCGGAGTCGACCCCCGCGCCCGAGGTCCTCGACCTCAACGGTCGGGAGAAGGAGCTGTTCCTCGCCCGTCTCGAGGCGCTCCTCGGCCGAACCACCTACCCGGCGCACAAACGACGGGGTTTAATCCTCCTGTTCCGTCGCGTTCTAGGCCGGGCGACGCCGACCGAGGCGGAGACCCGGATGATGCTCGGGCTCCTGCAAAGCGTCGGGCATGCGTTGGACCGGGGTGGTCGAGATGGGCGAAGGGAACGGTGACTGGCTGAGGGTCCGGGGAATCGGACGGGAGCGGTTCGCGGGGTACCTCGCGGACTACCTCACGACAATCGGGTACGCGGTCGAGCGGGACGACTCCGCGGAGCGCAACGAGAGCCGCGTCACCGGCCGCCTCGACCGGATGAACCCGGCCGTCCCGAGCGCCGCGTCGGCCCTCGCGTTCCGCTTCTACCCCACGAGCGGCGGGGCGGCGGTCGTCTGGGAGCTCCCAGTCGACCTCCCGCCGCCCGAGCGGGGCCGGATGGACCGCCTCGTCCGCGAGATCGTGAGCCACCTCGAGCGCGCGATCTCGACGGAGAGCCACGCGACGGCGAAGGTGATCCGCCCGCCGACCTCGCACCTCCCCTGGGACGGGGCCCCATCGAACGGGGCGAACGCCGAGGGCCCGGCGTAGTTCCGGCCGCACGAGCGTCCCCCGCTCGCCGGTACCTTTATAACTCGAGCCCGGGTCCCCCGCCCGCTTCCGATGTCGAGCTCGATGTACCGCTACGTCGGCCGGTCGTTCCGGGCGACGCAGGGGGACGAAGGGGCCACGCTTCGGCACGAGCGGCTCCTCGCCTGGCGGAGGGAGCACACCGTGACCCGGCTCGAGCGTCCGACGCGCCTCGACCGCGCCCGCGCGCTCGGCTACCGCGCGAAGGGCGGGTACATCGTGGTCCGCGTGCGCGTGCGGCGGGGCGGCCAGCGGAAGCGCGCGATCATCGCCGGACGCCGCCCGAAGCACAAGGGGATCCTCCGCATGACGCTCGCGAAGAGCCTGCAGCGGATCGCCGAGGAACGCGCGCAGAAGCACTATCCGAACCTCGAGGTCCTCAACTCCTACTGGGTCGGGGAGGACGGCCAGCAGAAGTTCTACGAGGTCGTCCTGGTCGACCCGGTCCACCCCGAGATCCTCGCCGACCCGAAGATCTCCTGGATCGCGGACCCTCCGCACAAGGGCCGCGTCTACCGGGGGCTCACGAGCGCGGGGACCGAGGGTCGGGGCCTGCGCTGGAAGGGGAAGGGCGCGGAGCGGTTCCGTCCATCGCGCGCCCGCAACCGCCGCCCCACCCGGCGCACCCAGGTGAAGGTCATCCCCTGAGGCGGGGAGCGCCGCGTTCGTCGCGCGGGCCGAACAGCTGCTCGAGCGGCTCGCCTCGGCGCTCGACCTGGCGCCGGACCCAGCCGAAGAGCCCCTCTACGTGGACGAGCTCTCCGCGCAGGACCCGGGCGAGCCGACGGCGGTAGTCGAGGTCGAGCGCGAGGCCCTCGGGTTCGAGGAACTCCTTGAGCCGGCGGGCGAGGTGCCCTCCCTCGACGTCCCAGTCGGTGAGGACGATCACCTTGCGCCGCGCGGCGACGAGGCCGTGCGCGGTCGCCGAGATCGTACGTCCCCGGTGGACCAGGACCACCGGGCCGTCCCATCCGAGGGCCCGCACCGAGCGGAGGTCCCGCTCCCCCTCCACGACGAGGGCCGTCGCCTCGCCGTCCTGCTCGGCGAGCAGCCTCTGCCAGAGCTCGACGAACTCGTCGAACGCCTCGAGCGGCTCCGGCGCCCCCACTCCGCGCACCGTGGTCGGCCGACGGACCTCGGGGTCGGCCACCGGAAGGGAGGCCGCGCAACACCTATAGGCCTAGCGACTCGTCCTCCCCGCCCCATGCCCGACCCGTTCTCGCAGATGCTCGAGTGGCGTCGGGCGGAGGCGAGCGGCCGGGCGCTCGCCAAGCTCGAGACCGACTACTACCCCCGCACGGCCCGCTACCTCCTCGAGCTTCGCCGCTCGTACGAGACCGACCTCCGGGAGAACCCCTCGGGGCGGAAGGGCGAGATCTCCCGCCAGACCTACCAGCGGGCGAGCCAGGTCGCGCGCGACATCCTCGAGGCCCGGATGCAGAAGGTCCTCTCCGCGGCGTTCCACGCGAGCGTCGGCGCCCCGCGGGACCTGCCGAACGCGCTCCCCGAGGAGCGGGCGATCTTCGACCGGCTCCTCGAGACCCTCCTCGAGTTCCGAAGGACGAGCGCACCGTACCTCGAACCGGGTCCGACGGCGGCGCCGGCGGCCCCGGTCGTCGCGCCCGCGCCGAGCCCGTCGCTCCCGGTCCACCCAGCGGCCCGCGCGGCCCCCGCCCCCGTCGCTCCCCGCCCCGCGTCGACGTCGATCCCGTCCGCGGCCGGCACCGCGACCGCCTACGTCCGCATCGTGCGCGCGACCCGCCCGCTCGAGCTCAGCTCGGAGACGGTCGACCTGCGCGAGGACGATGTCCTCTCGCTGCCCGCCGAGACGGCCGCGCTGCTCGTCGGGGCGAAGGTCGCAGATGCGGTCACGGCGGCGCCGCTCGCGAAGCCGAAGTAGCGCGGGCGAGCGACCCCGCGCTCCCCGGGGTAGCGAGCTCGAGGACGCGGTGGTTCGAGAAGCTGAAGAGGAGGTTCTTCGCCGCGAGCCTCGTCCTCACCTCCTCCTCGGCGGACCGGCTCGCCGCGAGCGCACGCGCGAGCTCATCCTCGAACCCCCAGGCGCCGAGCGCCTCCGCCTGGCTCCCGTAGGCAAGCTCGATGAGGCCCGCCGCGCGCGCGGCGGCGCGGACCCGGTCGAAGTCGACGAACGCCGAGAGGTCAGCCTCCCCCGGGGCCTCCCAGGGTGGCTCGACCACGCGGTGGGACCGGATCGCCGATAGCGTCCCGCCCGGTCGGCCGGCAAGGAGGTCGTTCTCCTCCGCGCCGTAGTCGATGAGCACGACCAGCCCCGCCCGCAGGCGGTCGGCGATCTCGCGGACGAGCCCCTCGGCCGCGGGAGCGAGGTCGAGGACGACGCCGGCCCGCCCCGGGGTCGGCAGCGCGGGCGGCGGCCGCGGCGCCCGCACGGACCGCTCCTCGAGCGCGAGCCGCTCCCCGTCGAGGCGGAAACCGACCTCCTTCCACGTCTCCCCGTCCCAGCGGAGCCGGAGGACGGGCTGCGCGTCGAGCAGCTCGTTCGCGACGATTGCCCCGCGGACCGGGCCCACGTCCCCGAGCGTGGCGGCCTCGCGCACCTCGACCCCCGCCTCCCCGGCGGTCGCGCGGACCCGCGCGGCCGCGTCGCGTCGCCGGGCGTCCGACCGGTCGACGAGCACGTAGTCGAGCCCGCCCTCCCGGGCGGACTTCACGAGCTCGCGCACGAGCTCGACCGCGAGGGTGCCGTCGCCTGCCCCGAGCTCGACCACTTGGAACGGCCCTGCCTCCCCGAGAGCCGCGCGAACCTCGGCGAGACGGCGGGCGAGGGTCCGGCCGAAGAGCGGGTGCACGCGGGGCGCGGTGTAGAAGTCGCCCGCGGCCCCGAACGGCGTGCGCGGCCGCGCGTAGTAGCCGATCCTCGGCCCGTAGAGCGCGACGTCGACGAACTGCTCGAACGGGACGAACCCGTCGCGGTCGGCGCGCTCGAGGAGCGCCTCACGGACGGCGGGCGCGAGAGGGGCGGACCCCGTCCGGCGCGACGCCTCCACGGTCGCCCGGCGACCTCCCGGGGCTCAGCCGATGTAGCCGAGGTCCTCGCGCGGGGTCGTCGCGGCGCCCGAGCCCGGCTCGGCGCCCCGCTGCTCCGCCTCGTGGATCTTCTGGGCGATCCGGTCGATCTCCCGCGCCTTCTCCTCGAGCGACGTGAAATCGATCTCGACCTTCAGGACCTTCGTGAGGACCTTGAGGACGGCCTCCGCACCGTGGGGATCGACGAAGTAGCCGCTCGTCTCGCCCATGAGGCAGACCCCTTCCATGCCGAAGAGGCGCCCGAGGCCGAGGAAGAGCCCGCTCGCGCCGATCAGCCCGCCGCCCGGATCGTTGCGGGAGAAGTGGACCCCGAACTTCTTCATCGCCTCGACAAGGGCGGGCGCGGTCGCCGCGCCGAGGACCTTCGGGGCCTCGACCACGCGTCCCTGGGCGAAGCCGGCGAGCGTGAACACCTGCTTCACGCCGAGGCCTGCGCAGTAGTCGAGGACGCGCTCGGTGAGCTCGTACTGGCCCTCGGGGCTGATCCCCTGGTAGTCGCCGCCGAGGACGAGGAGGTCGTGCGGCGAGGAGGCGGGCGCCTTCCAGTACGCGAGGTCGTTCGAGACGAGCCGGATGATGCCGGTCTCGCTCACGTAGACCTGGGGCGGGAAGAACTTCGAGTAGATCGTCGCGAGCGGCTTCGCGCCGAGCTGGTCGCGAAGGTAGTCGGCGGCGAGCTTCCCCACGTTCCCGACGCCCGGCAACCCCTCGACCAGGATCGGGTCGCGAAGCGTCACTTTGTCCAGGGTGCGGATGTGGACGTCCTGCACGGTCGCTCCGGGCCCGAGGAGGCCGGGTCCGACCGATAAAGGTTCGCGGGTCGGCTACCAGTGTGGTGTCCTGAAAATAGTTCCTCTCGAGGCCTGGGAAGGAACGACCTGCGGTTGTGGAACCGCCGTCCCTCGTGACTGTGGATCCCGTGGCTGTGCGTCACCGGTGCACCTCCCCGAGCTCCGG
>JAWOKS010000026.1:0-7707 GCA_033854115.1 Thermoplasmata archaeon | reverse complement strand
GCTGAGCATGAGCGGCATCGCGCGGGCGAGCGGCCCGTAGGAGCACTCCTGGAAGGCGCGGAGCTGGTAGACCCCGACGCGGTCGACGAAGCAGGTGAACGCCCCGACGTCCGACCAGCGGTCGAACGTCATGTTGAACGCGTCGAGCTTGTGCTCCCCTTCCCGCTTCGTGAGGAGCTCGTCGATCAGCCGCTGGCCCTCCTCCCCGAAGTCGCGCAGGATGCGGCACGCCTGCAGGCCGTGGCGGGCCTCGTCGGCGACGATCCTTGCCTCGATCCAGCGGTCCTCGAGGCAGGGGGCGCGGTCGAGCCAGGGGCGGTGCTGTTGGATCGACGCGAACTCCGTGTCGGCCTGGACGACCATGAGCTTCACGATCAGCCGGCGCATCTCGGGCGGGACCTCCTCCGCCGTCTCGTACTTGCGGACGCCTGCCGAGGTCCCCCAGAGGATCTCGCGGACGGGCTCGACGGTCCGGCCGTCCTGGAGCGTGGGCGCGACGGGCGCGCCCGGCGTGGGAGCGGAGGTCACGGGACCACCCATCGAACGGAGGACGTCACTTCCCCTTAAAGGCGGGCTTGCGCTTCTCGACGAACGCCCCGAGGCCTTCCTTCGCGTCCTCGGTGACGAACAGACGGTTCTGCAGCTCGCGCTCGAGGGCGAGGCCTGCGGTCAAGGGCATCTCGACCCCCTCGACGACCGAGCGCTTGATCAGACTGATCGCGCGGACCGGACCGTGGGCGAGGCTGCTCGCGTAGGCCTGGACGTCCCGCGCGAACGTCTCCTTCGGGTAGACGTGGTTGACGAGGCCGATCGCGAGGGCCTCCTCCGGCGTGAGGAGCTGGCCCGTAATCATCATGTCGAGCGCGCGGGAGGCGCCGACGAGGCGCGGGAGGCGCTGGGTCCCGCCCGTGCCCGGGAGCACGCCGAGCGTGACCTCGGGGAGGCCGATCTTCCCGGAGTCCTTCGCCATCGCGCGCAGGTCGCACGCGAGCGCGATCTCGAGGCCCCCGCCGACGCAGTGGCCGTTGATCGCGGCGAGGACGACCTTCGGGGTCGTGGCGAGCCGGTTGAGCGTCTCCTGGCAGTGCAGGCAGAACATCGCCTTGAAGTCCGGCTCGCTCTTGCGGAGCATCTCGATGTCCGCGCCCGCGCTGAAGAAGCCCGGGAGCGTGCTCGTCAGCACGATCACGCGGGCGTTCTCGTCGAAGCGGAGCTCCTCGACCGCCTCGTCGAGCTCGCGCATCATCGCGAGGTCGTAGGTGTTCGCCTTCGGCTTGCCGATCTCGATGTAGCCGACGTGGTCGTCGAGCCGCGTCCCGATGAACTTGCCGCGCATCGTCCCCGTCCCGTACCGGTCTGGTCCCCGAGGCCACGAACGCGGGCGGATAACGCCGACGCTGAACCGGGGCCGCTCTAGCGGGCCGGCGGACGGCCGCGGGCGGACGGAGCGGACGGGGAGGGCGGGAGGAGCTCGTGGACGCTCCCGTCGTCGTCGCCGACGATCACCCGCTCCGCGAGCCCGAGGAAGAGCCCGGTCTCGACCACGCCGACGTGCGCGCGGAGCGCGCGGTCGAGCTCGAGGGGCGCGACGACGGGCGAGGGAGGGCGGAGGTCGAGGAGCTCGTTGCCGTTCTCGGTACGGAACGGGCGTCCGTCCCTCCCCACCCGGACGAGCACGGCGTAGCCCTCGCTCGAGAGCTCGTGCTCGAGGACCGGGCGGCAGAACGGGACGACCTCGACCGGGATCGGGGCCCGCTCGCCGAGGGCGCGCACGAGCTTCGAGCGGTCGACCAGGACGACGAGCCGTCGCGACAGCCGGGCGAGGAGCTTCTCCCGGAGGAGCGCCCCCCCGCCGCCCTTCGTGAGCTCGAGCGACGGCGCGACCTCATCGGCGCCGTCCAGCATGAGGTCGAACCGGTCGTCGCCCCGCAGGGGGCGGACCGGGAGGCCGAGGCCGCGCGCGAGCTCCTCGGTCGCGGAGGAGCTCGCGACGCAGTCGAAGGCGGTCCCGGGGAACCGCGCGCGCAAGGCGCGGACGGCCTCCTCGGCGGTCGAACCGGTCCCGAGCGCGAGCTTGAGCCCCGGCTGGACGTAGCGGTCGACCGCGTGCCGGGCGGCGGCGACCTTCGCCGCTTCGTGCGCGCCCGCCACGCTCCGGCGAGCGCGTCCGGAACTTGAAGCGTGCGCTCCGAGCCCGACACGGATATCTCGGTCGTCCGCTCCCGCGGGTCGATGGGCACCCCCTCCGATCCGACCGACGCGGTCGTCGTGTCGATGGGCGGCTCCGTGCTCCTGACCGGGGACGGGGACCTCGCCTACCTGAACGCCCTCGCGGATCTCCTCGGCCGTCTCGGCCCGACGCGACCGCTCGTCGTGACCACGGGCGGGGGCCGGACGGCGCGGGAGTACATCCGGCTCGGACGGTCGCTCGGGCTCACCGACGTCGAGCTGGACGAGCTCGGCATCGACGTGACGCGGCTGCATGCGCGCCTCCTCGCCGGGCGCATCGGCCCTCCGACGCCCTCGCGCCCTCCAGCGACCGTCGCCGAGGCGGTCGAGGCGGTCCGCCGCGCCTCCCCCGTGGTCCTCGGCGGCACCGAGCCCGGGCACACCACCGACGCGGTCGCCGCGCTCGTCGCGGTCCGCCTGAGGGCCGCGCGGTTCGTCAACGCGACCGACGTCGACGGCGTCTACGACGCTGACCCGAAGGCCCACCCCGGGGCGCGGCGACGGGAGCGGCTCGGTTGGCCCGAGTTCCTGCACCTCGTCCGCGCGGCCGCCTCGGGCGAACCGGGCCAGCAGTTCCCGTTCGACCGGCTGGGCGCCGAGCTCCTCGCGCGGGCGGGGATCCCGCTCGCGATCGTCGCCGGCCGGGACCTCACGAACCTCGAAGCGGCGATCGGGGGCCGCGCGTTCCACGGGACGCTCGTCGGCGACGGAGGCGGGGAGCGGCGGTGAACGGCGCGGTGACCCCGCCCCGCGCGCGGCACATCGTGCTGCTCGGCCCGCCCGGGGCCGGCAAGGGAACGCAGGCCGGGACCCTCGCGAAGGAGCTCGGCTACGCGCATCTGTCGACCGGGGATCTTCTCCGGTCGGAGGTGGCGGCCGGTACTCCGCTCGGGCGGGCGGCGGACGGCTACATGCGGGCCGGCCAGCTCGTTCCCGACGAGCTCGTGCTCGAGATCCTGCGGGGCCGGCTCCGGCGGCCCGATGCCGAGGCGGGCTTCCTCCTCGACGGCTTCCCTCGCACGCTCGCCCAGGCCGCCGAGATCGAGCGCTGGACGCCGATCGAGCTCGTCATCTCCTTCGAGATCGAGCGCACTCAGCTGATCGCCCGCCTTGCCGGGCGACGGATCTGCCCCCGCTGCGGGGCCGTCTACCACCTCGACGCCCACCCGCCCCGGGAGCCCGGCCGATGCGACCGCGACGGCACCGAGCTCGTCCAGCGTCCGGACGACCGCCCGGAGGCGATCGAGGTCCGCCTCCGGGTCTACGCCGAGGCGACGGAGCCGCTGCTCGGCTTCTACCGGGACCGGGGCGTGCTCCGCGGGCTCGACGCCTCGGGATCCCCCGCGGAGGTGGCCGTCCGCTTCCGGCGCCTCGTCGAACCGGGCGGAACGCCCTGACGCGCTCCGCCCGCCGGGGGTGCGGACGCCCTAACGGACGCGAAGGACCTCCGCCCGGCCCCAGCGACCGCGCAGTCGCTCGAGCTGGACCCCCTCGAGGAAGCCGAGCCCGGGTCCCCACTCCTCGACCGCGGCGCCGACCGCCCCGGCGGTGCCGAGCTCGATGATCCCGCTGTGGGAGATCAGGAGGAGGCGGCCGCCGTCCGGGACCCGCTCGAGCTCGGCGAGCCACGTGCGGGCGAGATGGGCGGCGTAGGTCGCCGCTTCCCGCGACGAGCGGACGAGCTCGGCGTACTCGGCGAAGGAGGTCGGGGAGCGTTCGTCGAGGCGGTGCGCGACCTCCTCGGGGACCTCCTCGAGCTCGGAGAGCTCCGCGTCGACCTCGTACCCCATCGCGCGGGCGGTCTCGACCGCCCGGGGCTTCGGGGAGGTGACGACCCGGTCGAACCGCCCCGACGCCCGGCCGACCTCGCGCGCGAGCGAAACCCCCCGAGGCGAGAGGTGGAGCCCTCCCACCTCGCGCTCGCTATGCCGACGATGGACGAGCGCGCGCACCTTGGTCCCGGCGACGCGAGCGCCGACGCCAAGTTTATAGGTCGCTCCACGGTCCGAGCCGATGTCCCGGCTTAGCTCAGTGGTAGAGCGGGGGACTGTAGGCGAGACTGCCGGAATCCCCGGCGGCCCCCGTGGAGATCCTCAGGTCGCCTGTTCGAGTCAGGCAGCCGGGACCTGAAAGCGTGCCCTGCCGCGGGGACGTCGCCCGGGACGCTGGGAACCGGGGCCGGGGGTTCCCGTCCGGGGGCCCGGGGAAGGGCTACGGATGCGGTTGTCGGGATTCGAACCCGAGTAGGTAGCTTGGGAAGCTACCGTCCTAACCACTAGACCACAACCGCGCGAACGGCAGGCAGCCGGTCCCTCACTTACCGTTTGTGCGGGAACGTCGGCCGGCGTGGCCCGGACCCCTACAGGAGGAGCCCCACCGACTCGCTCGGGATCGAGGGCGCGCTCGCGAGGAGGTCGTCGTTCGAGACGAGCCCCTCGGCGGCGCGGCTGACGAACCCCACGCGCTGGAGGAGCTTCCGGGCGCGGCCGAGGTCGCTCGAGGAGAGGGCGACGAGCGGCTGGTTCCCCTCCCGGGCGACCAGGATCGCGACGCTCTGGATGTTCACCTTCTCGCGCGCGAGGACCTCGAGGACCCGCAGGAAGCTCCCGGCCCGGTCCTCGAGCCGGACCGCGAGCATCTCCCGGACCTCGGGCGTGTAGCCCGCCCCCTTGAGGAGCTGCACGGCGCGATCCGGGTCGCTGACAATGAGGCGGATCCTCCCCCGGCCCGACGACGAGTCGGCGCTGATCGCGGCGAGGTTGATCCTCTCCTGGGCCAGCGCTCGCGCGACCCCGGCGAGCGCCCCCGGGCGGTTCGGAAGGCTCAGCGAGATCTCCCGAAGCACCATCGCGCGACACCGACGGCGCTCCGGACTATACGTTCGACGCCGGGTCCTCTTGCCTCTCGCGCATGTATTTATACCCCGTCCCAACCTAACGAGCCCTGCCGCGGGGTAGGTCGCCCCCGGGCGAGAAGTGCATGGGAGTCCGGAGGCTCGCACGGTCGCGCCGCGGCTTCCGACATTCCCGGGACCTGCGCGGGGAACAGCGCGGGGTGGCGGCGGTCGTCGGCACGCTCCTCTCGCTGCTCGTCTTCTTCGCACTCTTCGGGATCTTCCTCACGCAGTACGTCCCGATTTGGATGACCCAGAACGAGACCCAGTTCTCGAACGAGGCCCAGGCGTCGCTCGCGACCCTCAAGTCGGACGTGGACGAGCAGTACGCCCTCGGCGGTCCCCCGACCTACGCCGTGCCGTTCACGATGAGCTCCGAGGGGATCCCGCTGATCGCTCAGCCGACCCAGGGGAGCCTCCAGTTCCTCCCGGGCTGCCCCACAGGGAGCCCGAAGACCTCCTGCCTCTACCAGAGCCTCAGCTACGTCCGGAACGCCACGAGCGGGGCGTCGCTCTCGGAGAACGTTCCGACGTACTACCTCAAGATGAACCTGCCGAACCGATACTACACACCCATCACGTACTTCTTCGAGGACGATGCTCTCGTCAGCATCCAGCCAGGGGGTCATCAGCTGATGCTCGTGCCTCCCCCCCTCAACGTGAGCTCGACCCCGGGCAACGTGAGCGTCCAGTCGAGCTACCTCATCCTCGGAAGCACCTCGGCGTCGTACACAGCCCCCGGCTCGAAGGACGTCTACACGACGCTCGCGAGCCACTCCAAGATCACGTCGACCGGTCGGTTCGCGAACGTCCCGGGCTGCGGGAACCCCTGCTTCGACGTCACGCTCACCTTCAGCGTCTACGGGGTTTGTGCCTGGTACAGCTACCTCTACGGTCTCATGAACGCGAGCGGGATTCCCGAGGCGAGTTACAGCGCGGACTCCGCGTCGTTCACCCTCACCGGGAACTGGTCGACACCCCAGGCGCCGAGCGTGCCCCCGACGGTCGCCCATGTCTGCCGTCCGTCGGTCTCGTCTACGTACGTGGTCACGCTCGTGGTCTACAACGTGAACTACGCGTCGTCGTTCCTCGCGCAGGACCAGATCACGTTCACCCCGGGAGGCCTCTAGCATGGTCTCGAGCTCGCTCCGCGTGAAGATCCCTCGGCCCGGAGCGCCCGAGGCCCCCGCGGCCCCTCCCGGCGGGGCGGGGGCCCCCGCGGCTGAGCTCCCCGGCACGTTCATCACGGCGATCCCGCCGATCACGAACCCCGAGATCAAGGAGCTCCAGGTACGGGCGATCAACCCGCCGTACTCCTACTCCCGCATCAGCTACAACGAGGGGACGAAGGAGTACCTCTACGAGGTCATCGAGCCGCAGCTCTCCGCGCACGAGAAGCAGCTGGTCGCGCACCTCAAGGACACGCTCACCAAGATCATCGGGGCGGACATCGTCCGGCTCTCCTCCGCCGACAAGCGGACGTACCTCCGTGGCGAGGCGGAGGGTTACTTCCGCTCGCGCGGGGTCTCGCTGAGCCCGCTTTCGCTCGAGCGGATCATCTACTACGTCCTCCGCGACTTCGTCGGCTACGGGCCCGCGGACGCGCTGATCAGCGACCCCGAGGTCGAGGACATCTCGTGCGACGGGGTCGAGGTGCCCCTCTTCGTCTTCCACGCGAAGTACGAGTCGGTGAAGACGAACGTCTCGTTCGCGGACGAGGAGACGCTCAACTCGTTCATCGTCATGCTCGGGCAGCGCTGCCTCAAGTCGGTCAGCGTCTCCTCGCCGATCCTCGACGGGACGACGCCCGAGGGCCACCGCGTCCAGGCGACGTACGCCCGCGAGGTCACGACCCGCGGCGCGAGCTTCACGATCCGGCGCTTCAAGGAGCGCCCGTTCACCCCGGTCGACCTCATCGCGATGGGCAGCGCGAGCGCCGAGATGGTCGCCTACTTCTGGCTCGCGGCCGAGCAGGGGGAATCGCTGATCATCTGCGGGGGCCCCGCGTCGGGGAAGACGAGCACGCTCAACGCCATCGCGCTCTTCATCCCCCCGACCGCGAAGATCGTCTCGATCGAGGACACGCGCGAGGTGAACCTCCCGCACGAGAACTGGATCCCGGGCGCGACGCGGAGCGGGACGGGCGACCGCGGTCCCGACGGGAAGGCCGCGGGGGAGGTCGACATGTTCGACCTCGTGCGGGCCGCGCTCCGGCAGCGTCCGAACTACATCATCGTCGGCGAGGTCCGCGGGAAGGAGACCTACACGATGTTCCAGGCGATGGCGACGGGCCACACGACGTACTCGACGATGCACGCCGACAGCGTGAAGTCGATGGTCAACCGCCTCGAGAACCCTCCGATCAACACCCCGCGGATCCTGCTCTCGGCGCTCAACAACGTCGTCATCCAGCTCCAGACCCGCACGGAGAAGGGGGTCGTCCGGCGCCTGAAGCAGGTGCTCGAGATCGTCGGCTTCGAGCCCGAGACCAACGAGCTGATCACCAACACGGTCTACGAGTGGGACCCGGCGACCGACGGGTTCGTGTTCAAGGGCCACTCCTTCCTCTTTGACAAGATCATGGA
>JAWOKS010000025.1:0-89821 GCA_033854115.1 Thermoplasmata archaeon | reverse complement strand
CGTGCGCCTTCAGCGCGGACCGCGGAGACCCTGGTGCTGGTCGCCCTCCTCCTGCAGGTCGTCGGGGGCATGTTCGTCCTCGGGGGGATCGCCTGGCTGTTCGGGTTCTCGATCCTGTTCCCGTTCCCGTACTCGTGGGCCGCCCTGATCGCCGCCGGGGGGGTCGCGGTGGTCGTGGTCGTCTTCCTCTACTTCGCCTACACGCTCGCCTACCTCCGCATCCGCAACGACGACCTCGAGGGGGCCCAGACCCCGACCCTCCTCTTCGGGATCCTCTCGCTCTTCGTGGGGATCCTTCCCGGGATCTTCTACCTCATCGGGTACGTGAAGCTCGGTGACGCGATCCGCGAGCGGCAGACCCCACCCGGGACCGTCGCTCCCGGAGCGACCCCGGCCCCCGCGGCGCAGATCGCGTGCCGGGGGTGCAGCCGGGTCTACCCGCTCGGGGCGTTCACCTTCTGCCCGAACTGCGGCCAGAAGCTTGGGTCGTAGGACCGCGGGGATCGCGGGCGATCTAGCCCGCCGGGAGCCCGCCGAAGAGGCGGTCAAGGAGCCCGATCGGCGGCGCCCCGAAGCCGAGCAGCGCGTCGTGGAAGGCGCGGAGCCGGCCCCCGAACTTCGCGCGGAGCCAGCGGTCCCGGGCGTCGAGGATCGCGAGCTTCCCGAGCGTGTAGCAGAAGTACTCCGGGTTGAACGTGCCCCGGATCGCCTCCCGCTCGGCCGGCAGCTGCTCGAAGTGCGCCTCGGCCCGGAAGAGCGCGGTCGCCCGTTCAACGGACCATCCCTCGGTGTGGAGGCCGATCGCGGAGAGGAGCCGGCAGTCCCGCAGGAGGGCGTCGTGCAGCTGCGCCACCTCGGCCGCGTGGCCCGTCGGCTCGAGGCCGTGCTCGATCGCGAGCTGCTCGGTGTAGTGGGCCCACCCCTCGGTGAACGACGGGGAAAGGTAGACCTTCCGGGCCAGGGACGCGGAAGCGGCCCGGAAGTGGAGGAACTGGAGATAGTGCCCCGGGAAGACCTCGTGCACGGTGATGTTCTTCAAGAGGGGGCGGTTGAGCGAGCGCAGCCACTCCTCCTGCTGCTTCGGCGTCCAGGTCGGGTCGACCAGCGTGACGAAGTAGATCCCTTCGGACGCGGCCGTGTCGAACGGCCCGGGCGGGCTCATGCTCGCGGTGGTGAGGGCCCGGCTATAGGGCGGGGTCTCCTCGACGCGGCAGACGGCCGGCTCGGGCACCGAGACGAGGTCCTTCACCCGAACGAACGCGCGGGTCTCCTCGACGAACCGCTGGGCGGTGCCGAGGACCTGGTCGGCCGCGGGATGGTCCTCCGCGAGCCCCCGGACGAGGTCGACGGGCGAGCGGCCGGCCTCGCGCGCGATCTCGTTCAGGCGGGCCTGGTTGCGCGCGAGGTCGGACGCCCCGTCCCGCCGGATCGCCTCGATCGGGGTCTCGATCCCCTCCCGGACGAAGAGCAGCTTGCGGAACTTCTCGGTCCCGAGCGCGAAGTCGGGCGTCGCCCGCGGACGCTCCTCCTCGCGCAGCCAGCGGACGAACTCCGCGAGCGCCTCTTCCGCCGTCCTTCGCACCGGGGCGATGCGGCCGGCGAGCCCGGCCCCCGCCGCGAACTCCTCCGCCTCCCCGAAGTGCGTCGGGAGCGCCTCCCCCATCATCACGGCGAGATCGACGAACGGGCGCGGCAACGGGCCGACGAGCCTCGTCCTGCCGGCCGCGAGGAGGGCGGGAGCGGCCTCGAGGATCCGACGGACCGACTCGACCCGCTCCGATTTGGGCGCGTACTCCCGCGCCAGGTACGAGGTGAGCGAGAACTGGCCGATGTACGCCATCGGGTTGCGGTCAAGTTCCCGCGCGTCGCGGAGGTCGAAGAGCGGACTCTCGAGGAGGAGGCGGACGAGGAAATGGTCGATCGCCCGGTCGCGCCCGAGGCCGGAGGGCTCGATCGCGGAGAGGCGGACGAGGAGCCGGTCCGCCCCTTCGGCCCACCGGTCGGTCGCCGCCCTCGCGAGGTCGGGCAGGCGACCATCGTACTCGTGGAGCCCGAGGGCGACCGCGTACGACGGCTGGAACATGAAGAGGTGGTCGACGATCTCGCGCTCGAGGCGGTCGAACTCGCCGTTTGCGGCCATTGGTCGCACGAACAAAGGGGGCAGAAAAGCTGTCGCCCGGAAGTCCCCGGCTTCCGCGTCGATTCACTCGACCCAGGTCATCCGGCACCGCGGACACGCCCCCAAGCTGAGGGGGGAGCCGCAGACGAAGCAGCGGGTGTAGGTCGTGCGCGACCGGCCGGCCGGTCCCTCGGGAAGAGCCTCGGGGAGGGGAGGGGGAACGCGGGAGGCCGGGGCACCCGGCCGGAGGGGAGCGCCCGCGGAAGAAGAGCTCGGCCGGCTTGGGGCGGGAGGCGACCGGGAGGGGCGGGCCGAAGCCAGCGCGCGGGGAGCCGGCGGACGAGCCGGGGCCTCCGGGGCCGGGTGCTCCTTCTTCCGACGTCGCAAGAGCGGCGGCACCACGGAACGATGGGCCCCCCTCGCTAAAGCCGTTGTCGCGGGGCCCCGGCACCGTTTTCGACCGGTCGCGCCTTCCGCGCGTTCGGATGTCGACCCCGAGCACCCGGCTGAAGGAGCTCGGGATCGCGCTGCCGGCGCCGCCCGCGCCGAAGGGCTCGTACGCGCCCGTGGTGGTCGCCGGACCGTTCGCCTGGGTCTCCGGTCAGATCGTGACCGATCAGGGAGGTGTGGTCCATGCCGGAAGCGTCGACCGGGACGTGCCGGCCGATGTCGCCCGGGACCTCGCGCATCGGGCGACCCTCCTCGGTCTCAGCGCGCTCGGCCACGAGCTCGGCTCGCTCGACCGGGTCCGGCGGGTCGTCCGCGTCGGCGTGTTCGTGGCGGTCTCGCCGGGGTTTCACCGGGAGCACGAGGTGGCGAACGGGGCGACCGACCTCCTGCGCGATCTCTTCGGAGGGGCCGGTCAGGCGAGCCGGTCGACCGTCGGGGTCGCCGGCCTTCCGCTGAACGCGCCGGTCGAGGTCGAGCTTTTGGTCGAGATCGGGTAGACCGGCCGTGGAGACGACGCGCTGGCCGGGCGTCCGGCGCGAGGGCCGCGACCTCTTCACGCCGAACGCCGACCCCGGCATTCGGGTCCACGGCGAGCAGCTCCGCACGGTCGACGGGGTCGAGTACCGCCTGTGGGACCCGTGGCGGTCGAAGCTCGCTGCGTTCCTCGTCCACGGCGCCCGCCCCGACCTTCTCGCGCCGCCCCGGGGCGCCCTCTATCTCGGCGGCGCCCACGGAACCACCGTGAGCCACCTCTCCGACCTCTGGACCGCCGCGTCGATCTACGTCATCGAGAAGAGCCCGACCTCGTTCGCCCCGCTCCTGGCCGTCGCGCGACGGCGCGCGAACCTCCTCCCCCTGCTCGCTGACGCCCAGCTCCCGGAGCGCTACCGGGCGGATGTCGGCGAGGTCGACTTCCTGTACCAGGACCTCGCCCAGCGGGACCAGGTCGGGATCTTCGTCGAGAACGCCGACGCGTGCCTCGCGGAGCACGGACGCGGCGTCCTCATGCTCAAGGTCCGTTCGGTCACCCAGCGCCGACCGGCGCCCGCGATCGTGCGGGAGGCCCGCGCGACCCTCGCGGACGCGGGGTTCGTCATCGACCAGGAGAGCGCGCTCGGGCCGTTCTCCCGGGAGCACGTCGCCCTCGCCACGCACCGGTAAGGGCTCCTTCCATCTTCCTCCGGGCGATGCGCCCGCTTGTAGGGGCCCGCCGTCGCTTCCGCGGGGTGGGCGGTGAGCGGACGGCAGCCTCGAAGCGGCCCGGAGGCGCGGCGCGCGCTCGCGGCGACCCTCGTTCTCGTCGCGCTCGTCCTTCCGTGGGGGGCCGCGGCGGGCGGCCCGACGGGCCGCCCTGCCCTCGGACCCGGGTCCCCGGGGGACACGAACCTCACGATCACGATCGCCCCGGCCGACTGGTGGTTGCGGGACGGAGGGAACGTCTCCCTCGCCGCGACCTGGGCCGGAACGCCGCCCGCGTGCACGCTCGAGCCCGGCTGGACCCGATGGTCGATCGCCCCGGGCGGGGCGGAAGGGAGCCTCGATCCGACGAGCGGCTCCTCCACGCTCTTCGAGGCCGGTGACGGCCCGGGCGGGGTCACGACGATCGTCGCGCGGTCGACCGCGGTCCTGCGGTGCGGAGCGAACGTCACCGCGATCGTGGCGGAGGCTTCGTCGCTCGTCCGCGTGGCCGCACCCCTCCGGGTGAGCGACCTGCGGATCGGTCCGAATCCGACCTTGGTCGGAGGGATCGACCGTTTGCAGGGGGTGCTCGTCGGTGGCGAACCCCCCTACCGTCTCCGGGTCGACTGGGGGGACGGGACCGTCACGCGGGTCGCGCGGTCCGCCTCGGGGCCGTTCAGCGTCGCCCACGTGTACCCCCTGGGGACGTACCGCCCGAGCCTCCTGGCTTCCGACGCCGCGGGCTGGTCCGCGGAAGGCGCCGTCGAGGAGGCGGAGAACGTCAGCTTCGCCTTCGCGGGGGCGGTCGTGCCCTCCGCGCCCGTGGCCGAGGTCGGCGTCCGGGCGTCGTTCGGGGTCGCGACGGTCCACGCGCCTCCGTCGTTCGTGTCGGCCCTGACGTGCGATCACGCGAGCACGCCCGGCGGCGGCCCTCCCGTCGGCGGGCCGGGCCTCGCCTGCCTCTTCGATGCGCCCGGCACCTGGCCGGTCCGGTTCGAAGGCGTCGGGCTCACGTCGCCGCACGAGGTCGCGACCGCGACCCTCGACGAGCCGGTCGTTCCCCACCTCGGGCTCGCTCTCCCCCGGGGCCCGATCACGGGGGAGGTCGGCTCGACCGTCTACGTCCCCCTCGCGATCCTCGGCGGGGTGGCCCCGTATCGGCTCGTCTGGGCGCTCGTCGGGGGAAACGTCTCGGGGAACCTCACGGTCTCGACCCCCGGCACCGTCTACCTCCCGGTCGAAAGCTCCGTGCCGGGGGCCGAGCTTCTTTCGCTGACCGCGACCGACGCGCTCGGGGTCGCGAACCGCAACTCGACCGTGGAGCTCGTTCTCGCCTCGCCGCTCGAGGCCGAGGCACAAGCTTCCGGACGACCGACCCCCGGAGCGGAGGTCCTCTACGTGGGCGGGACCGTCACCGAGGGCGCGCCTCCGTTCCTCTGGGCGATCGTCCCCGGAGCCCCCACGCGCGGGAACTCCAGTCCGTCCGGCCTCCTAGACTCGACGGGGTCGTTCGCCTGGAACGGGACGTATCCCGGGGAGGGGACGCTCCCCGTGGCGGTCGTGGTCGTGGACGGCGTCGGCCGGCTCACCGAGCTCAACCTCACCGCGCGGCTAGGTTCGCCGCCCACCGTGTCCGCCCAAGCCGGGGGGACCGGTCCGGGCTCGGTCACGCTCGTCTGGACGATCGCCGGCGGCCGTCCTCCGTACACCTACCTCTGGACCGACTCCGTCGGGGAACGCTGGAACGGCACCCTCGGGAAGAACGGTTCGACCGAGCGAACGGTACCGACCGGCGCTCGGGGTCCGACGACGTTCGACCTCGAGGTGGTCGACGCGCTCGGAGTCACGGCGGACGCCGCGGTGACGGTGACCGTTCCGGGCGCAGCCCCGACCCCGGGGGCCCCAGGGACGGGTCTTGCGACGATCGTCGCGGGGGCGGTGGTGGCGGCCGCGGGGGCCGGGGCGGTCGTCGTCATGCTCCGGCGGTTCCGGCGCGGGAAGGCGGACCCCCCGACGGTGATGTCCGATCCCGTCGCGGTCCTGCGCGGGATCGTGAGCCCGGCCGACGGAGCGGACCGGGCGGCGGTCGAGCTGCTCGCGGAAGAGCACGGCGTACCGCTCGAGGTCGTCGCCTCGACGATCGAGCGGCTGAAGGCCGAAGGGACCCTGCGCGCCGAGCGCGGGGTGGACGGCGAGGAGGTGCTGACATGGTCGGACCGGCCGGCTCCGTAGCTCACGGCGCGACGCGGCCGGGGATCGGGGCGGTGCTGGCGGCCGCCCTCCTCCTCCTCTCGACCGGTCCGGGCCCGGGACCCTCTTCGAACGGGTCCGACGCGGCCCCCGCGCCGAATCGGACGAGCGGTCCCGTCGCGAACTTCACCGCGGCGATCAACCGGCTCGTGGAGCTGGTCGGGTTCGCCGGCGGAGGGATCCTTGCGCTCGTCTGGGCCCGCGTCGCGTTCAGCTGGTTCTCCAACGACATCACGAAGAAGGTCCAGGCGAAGGACCGCGCACGCGACGCGCTCGTCGGCACGCTGCTGTTCACCGCGGCCGTGAGCGGCCTCGTCTGGGGCCTCGCCCACTGGGTCGTGACGGGCTCGTAGGAGGAACGATGCTTGCGGTCGACGTCGGCGATCTGGTCCGCACGATCCTCTTCCTCCTCTTCGCCGACCTCACGGCCCTGGTCGCGGCCGTCGTCGGCCCGACCTACGACCACCTGCTCGTCCCCGAGCTCGCCTCGTCCGCGCTCTACCCCGCGGTGTACGGAAGCGGCCCCACGGACTTCCTCGGGAAGGCCGCGGCGTTCTCCGCGTACCTGCTCGGGAACGTCGTCGACCCGCTCGTCGCGCTCCTCGCGCTCGGGGTCGCGCTCCTCTACCTCGCACGGGCGACCGTCGCCCGATGGGCGGTCGAGTTCGACGGGCTCCTCACGCGACTCGTCATCGCGGTCTTCGCCGCCAACTTCACCGTCCCGATCGCGGCGGGGATCCTCTCGGTCGCCGGGGGCCTCTACCCGGTCGTCGCGGGCTGGGACGGGGGGGCCTGGACCCACTGGGTCGACCTCGCCGGCTGGGGCGAGCTCCGCTTCTCCTGGGACAACGGGGCGCTCGCGTTCGTGCTCGCGGTCGCGGAGTTCGCCCTCGTCTTCGGGCTCCTGCTCGCGGTGGGGATCCGGGACGCCGTGCTCGCCACGCTCCTGGTCGTCCTCCCGCTCCTCACCCTGCTCTGGCCGTTCCGACCCCTCTCCTCGATCCCGCGACGGGCCTGGCTCCTGTTCGCGGAGCTCGCGTTCCTCCCGTGCGTGCTCGTCGTGCCGCTCGAACTGGCCGTCGGGAGCCCGAACCCGATCCTCCTCGTCGGCTACCTGACCGCCGCGCTCGGAGCCCCGTTCCTCCTCTCGACCGCGGGCGGTCACCTGGTCGCCCTCGGCTTCCCGGGCGCCGGCGGGCTCGCCCAGAGCGGCGTCCAGCGGGGGTTCGCGAGCGCTCCGTCGGCGGGGGTCGGGCTGGTCGCCCCGTCCGCCAGCGCCGCCGCGGCATCGGGCCCGGCCGCCCGCGCGGCCCTCGGGAGCGTCCGTTCGGTGGCCGGCGCGACCGCTCCCCTCGCGATCCCCACCGCCGTCCACGAGCTCCTCGGGCACGGTGCCCGGCACCTCGCGCGCCACCTGGGACACGGCCCGGGCCTCCGCGACCGACCGCCCCGGCTGCCGCCGTTCCATTCCGCGGAGCGGGGCGAGGATGGCCGACGGTGACGGGCCGCCGCGGGTCGCCGTGCCCGAACGCCTCGATCGGAGGCTTCGGCTCGGTCCCTTCCCTTCGGGGCGGGAGGCGCTCGGGTTCGTCACCGGGGCCGCAATCGGCGGGATCCTCGCCCTTGTGGCGGGGCCCTGGGCCGGAGTCCCGGTCGTGCTGCTCGCCTCCGCGCTCACGATGGCGCGTCCCGGCCACGAGCCCCTCCACGAGCGCCTCGGCCCCCTGCTCCGCTGGACGGGCCGACGGCTCGCCCGAGGGAACCGCGTGACCGGGCCCGAGCGGGCCTCCCCGACCCGAAGGAGATCGACGGTGCGGCTCGAGGACGGCCGGCTGGCCGGGATCGTCCGCACGGGCGGGGTACCACTGGCCTACCTCCCCCCCGACGAGCTCGCCCGCACGTTCGAACAGTACCGCGAGCTCCTCCGGTCCCTGGACGGGAGCCTCGCGATCGTCGCGACGTCCGCCCCGATCTTCGCGAACGCGCTCGCCCCGGCGGAGCCCGCGCCCGTCGGGACCGAGCGGAAGGCCCGCGACGGCTACGCTGAGCTCGTCGGGCTCCTCGCCCGACGACGGTCCGTGCGACGGGTCTACGTCGCCGTGGCCGTGGAGGGGGCCGGTCCGGAGGACCACGGCCGGCTCGAGAGTTCGATCGCGGCGCTCCGAGACCGGCTCGCCGGCCTCGGGCTCCGGCCGGAGCGGCTGCGGGATCGGGCGCTCGAGGACGCGAGCCGGAAGATGGGCCTCGGGGAGAGGTCCTCGCGGGGATGATCGGGCGCGCTCGGATGGCCTCCGACCTCGGGTTCGAGGCGTTCGGCACCGCGTGCGGTCTTGCCGTCATCGCCGGAGCGCTGTCGCTCGCCGTCCCTACGCTGGCGCCGGTCCTGCTCCCCCTCGCCGCCCTCGCGGTCGCGGGCTGGGCCTCCCGGCAACGACGGGCGGCCGGACCCGGCCCGGCGACCGGTTCCCGGCTCGCTCCGGCGCTGGCCCTCGCCCTGCTCGCGGGGATGGTCGGGCTGTTCCTCGATCCGCCCCCCGCCCTGGCGACCGAGCGCGGGTTCCTCCTCGGCCTTGCGCTCGTCCCGCTTTGGGCGACCGGGCGTCGGACGAGGGCGAAGGCGGCACCGCGGGAGGTCCCGTGAGGTCGGGCGACCGCACGTCGGGCCGGTGGGAGGGTCCGACGTGGCTCCGGGTCGGGCGCCGCTTCGCCGCCCCCCTCCTCGTCCACCGCTTCCCCCCCGAGGTCCCGTTCGGGTTCGTCGGGCGCGTGGCCTCCTCCTCGACGCCCGTCCACGTCGCCCTCGAGGCCGAACGGCTCCCTCCGGCCCGGGCGCTCGAGGTCGTTCAAGCGGCGCGCGCCGTCGCGGAGGCCGAGCTGGCCGCGGGCGGCGGCGGGCCGGCGACGCCCGAGCTCGAGGTCGAGCGCGTCGCCGCCGAGGAGCTCGGTCGGGCGCTCGCCGGACGCGTCCAGGAGCTCTGGAGGACCGGCCTCCGCTTCGTCGCGAACAGCTCCTCGCGGGCCGGGGCGGAGACCGCCCGCCGTCAGCTCGCCGAGCGGCTCGCCGCGCTCGGGTTCCGCACGCGCGTCCCCCGCTACGAGACGGCGGAGGCCCTCGCCCCGCTCACGTTCGCCCGGTCCTCCGGGCGGCCCCGAGGGTACTGGCAGACGCTCACCACGGACGGGGTCGGGGCCCTCTTCCCGTTCGGCGACGAGACGGTCCTCGAGCCCGGCGGCGTCCTGCTCGGGCTCGCGCTCGCCGACGCGAGCCCGGTCTTCCTTGACCGCTGGGCCCACGCGAGCCACTCGTGGGGGATCTTCGGAACGACCGGCTCCGGGAAATCGTTCGGCGCGGCGCTCACGGTCCTCCGGACGCGGTGGCTCCGGCCCGAGACGGAGGTGCTGGTGCTCGATCCCCTCGGGGAGTACTCGCGGCTCGTCCGCTCGCTCGGGGGGACCGTCGTGCGCCTCGCGGACCCGGAGTCCGGCCGGCTGAACCCGCTCGACCTCGCCACCACGGCCGGCGATCGTCGCGAGAAGGCCGGAAGGGTCGGCACCATGCTTCGGGCCCTCTTCCCGAGCCTGCGTGACGAGGAGACCGCGCTCCTCGATGCCGCGTTGAGCCGAGAGTACGACCGCGCGGCGGACGGGGTCACGTTCGATGCCCTCCGGGACGACCTCGACGCTCTCGGACCGGGGGCCGCGCGGCTCGCGACCCTGCTCGAGGTCTTCCGGTCGGGGTCCCTCCGCGGCGTGAACGGGCCGACGACCCTGCGCGTCGACGACCCCCTCACCGCGATCGACCTCTCGGGGATCCCGGACGACCAGCTCCCGTTCCACCTGACGTACCTGCTCGATTGGTCCTACCACCGGCTCGCCCGGGGGCCCGGCCCGAAACTCCTCCTGCTCGACGAGGCCCACCTCGTCGCCCGACACGAGGGGACCACCGAGTTCCTCGACCGGCTCGTCCGGCATGTCCGCCACTTCGAGGCGGGCGTCCTCCTCGTCACGCAGAATCCGGACGACTTCCTCGGCCGTCCGAGCGGCCGGTCGCTCCTCCGCAACCTGTTCGCCGTCGGCCTCCTGCGGCTTCCCGAGGTCTCGGAGGCGAGCCGGGCGTTCTTCGGGCTGTCGGCGTCCGAGGCGGAGTGGCTTCCCCGGGCGCGTCTGCCGCGGGAGGCGGGCTACGCGGAGTCGCTCTGGAGGGTCGGCGGCTGGCACCTTCCGCTCGCGCTCGTCGCCTCGACCCCGGAGTTCGAGCTGATCAGCGCCGCCCTCGGAGCCCGGGGGGCCGAGCCCGGGTCGGCGACCCGTTCCGATGGAGGTGGGGGTTTATAGACCGGGCAACGACCCCTTTCCGGCGTGCCGGACGGTGCGACGGCCGACGGCCCGGCGCGGCGACGCGCGAGCTGGAGCCTGAAGACGATCGTCGAGGACGTCTCCGGTCGGCCGATCGGGGAGTTCCAGGACCCCAGCCGGCCCGTGCACCCGTACCTCCAGGCGAAGCTCGGAGCCGCGTCGGGAAGAGGCGGGAACGGAGGGGCGAACGCCCCCGAGGAACGCTACGACCCGGTCGGCCACGTCTACCCTCCGCTCGTGGGAGCGGCGGGGCGGGACTACCACGGCCCGGACCACGAGCACCACGCGGAGACCCTCGAGCGGCATCGCCCCCCGCCCGCCGCGCTCGGGGAGCGGGTCCGTCTACCGGGGCCGCTCTCCCGACCGGAGCGGCTCTACCTCCACTACCTTCTCCTGCACCTCGACCGCCTCGGGGACGCCGCGCTCCGCTACCTCCGCACCACGGTGGACGAGGAGCTCGCCCACCGGGCGAGGACCTCCCCCGGGCCGCTCCCGCCGCCGACCCCGATCGCGCCCCTCACTTCGACGGACCCCGACGGGACGCCCGAGCCCACGGCGGCGTCCTCGGCCCCAGCCCCGCCCGCGGAGGCTCCCCCGGCGGCCGCACCGCCGCCCGCGGCGCCTACGCCCTGACGAGGCCCCGGCGCCGCGCGTCCGCGACGAGGGACGCGAACGTCGTGGCATCGTACTCGACCCCGATCGCCCGGCGCCCGAGGCGCGCCGCCGCCCACACGGTCGTTCCGGTGCCGGCGAACGGGTCGAGCACGGTGTCGCCAACGACCGAGAACATGCGGATCAGGCGCTCGGGAAGGTGCGGGGGGAACGCCCCTGTTCTCCCTCGCGGTCCGCGCTGGGGGGCCCCGCGCACGTCGTCCCAGACCTGGGAGAACCATCGGTCGCGCTCGGCCCGGGTGAACCGGCTCGCCTCGCGGCGGGGGTCGTGGGGCGGGAAGCCCCGCAGGGCGCCCTTCCTGAGGAGCAGGACGAACTCGCAGTCGAGCGTGACGTAGGCGTTCGGAGGAAGGAAACCGGAGCCGAGGTAGGCGTTCGGCCGGTTCGTCGGCTTCTTCCACAGGACGTACGGCAGCGGCACGAACCCCGCGGCCTCGGCGTCGAGGAGCGTCGCGGCGTGGTTGGCCCACAGCCGGAACCCGTCCTCCCCCCGGCGCAGGGCATCCCCGACGACCGCCGCAAGGAGGCCGCCCGGGACCAGGACGCGGTAGGCCGCCTTCCAGGCGTCCGCCAGGACGCGGAGCATCGCGGCATGGTCCGTGGCGCCCAGGCGGCGGAACAGCTCGTCCCACTGGGGGATCATCGGGTAGGGGGGGCTCGTGACGATGAGGTCGACGGAGGCGTCGGGGATCCCCTCGAGGACGCGCGCGTCGCCGCGCACCAGCCGGACCCCTCCCTGCCGCGACCGGCCGCCCACCGAGCCCGGGCGATCGAGGGATGGGTTAAGAGAGGTCCCCCCCTCTCGCCGCCCCGATGAGGCTCGACCGACCCGTGCTGCAGGTCGCGCTCGACTTCGAGAACCTCTCGCGCGCGGTCCCGGCGGCGCGCGAGGCGGTCGAGGGTGGGGCGGACTGGATCGAGGCCGGGACCCCGCTCATCAAGAGCGAGGGGCTGAACGCGGTCCGCGAGCTCAAGAAGGCGTTCCCCGACCGGCGGATCGTCGCGGACATGAAGATCATGGACACCGGCGCCTTCGAGGTCGAGATCGCCGCGAAGGCGGGCGCGGACCTCGTCACGGTCCTCGGCGCGGCCGACGACGACACGATCGCGGAGGCGGTCCGCGGAGGCGAGCTCTACGGGGCGGAGGTGATGGTCGATCTTCTCGGGGTCGCCGACCCCGTCGCGCGGACACGCCGGGCGGCCGAGCTCGGGGCGGCGGCGGTCTGCTGGCACGTCGGCATCGACATGCAGATGCAGGCGAAGACGCCGTTCGAGGAGCTCGACCGCCTCGTGAAGGCGTCGCCCCTCCCGGTCGCGGTCGCGGGCGGGCTCACGAGCGAGAGCGTGGCGGCCGCGACGCGTGCCGGAGCGCAGATCCTGATCGTCGGAGGGGCGATCACGAAGAGCCCGAAGATCACGGAGGCGACCCGTGCGATCGCGAACGCGATCGCCGAGCGCCGCGAGGTGCCGAGCGCGTCGTTCCAACGCTACGGGAGCGCCGAGGTCCGCACGGCCCTCCTCAAGGTCTCGACCCCGAACCTCTCCGACGCGATGCAGCGGCAGGGGGCGATCCACGGCCTCGCGCCTCGCCTCAAGGACCCGACGGTCCGCATGGCCGGCCCCGCCGTGACGGTCGTCACCCGGGACGGGGACTGGGCGAAGCCGGTCGAGGCGATCGACCGGGCCGGCCCGGGGGACGTCGTGGTCGTCGATGCGGGCGGAGGGGAAACGGCGGTCTGGGGCGAGCTCGCGAGCTGGTCGGCCCACGGTCGCCAGCTCGCCGGGGTCGTCGTGGACGGGGCGATCCGCGACCTCGACGCGATCCTCGACCTCGGGTTCCCCGCGTTCAGCCGGTACGTGAGCGCGAACGCGGGCGAGCCGAAGGGCCACGGCGAGATCGGCGTCGAGGTCATGGTCGGCGGGCAGCGCGTTCGCCCGGGCGACTGGATCGTCGGGGACGCGAGCGGCCTCGTGGTCGTTCCCCGCGAGCGCGCCCAGGAGATCGCGAACCGCGCGCTCGACGTCCTCGAGCACGAGAACCGCGTCCGCGAGGAGATCCGGCGCGGCTCGACCTTGAGCGCGGTGCAGAAGCTCGAGCGCTGGGAGCGCGTCGGCTAGCGCGGGCGCGCCGGGGCTCAAGCCGTTGTCCCGCTCCGGGCGGGCGCTTCCGCGGGAGAGAGCGGGCCGGGCCGGACCAGGCAGGCGAGGACCTGGGCGCGGGCCCACAGTTCTTCGCGTCGCCGCCGCTCGTGCTCGAGCTGGCGGCGGTTCGGCCCGGCCCACGAGATGGCCCAGGCGAGGGGGTATTCGACCCGCTCGAGGACGAGGGGTTCCGCCTCGGCGAGTGGGAGCGTGAGGCGCACCTCGCCCCGGAGCGCGGCCTCGAGCCGGTCGAGGGGGAGCCGGCCCTTCTCGTGCTCCCGAAGGGCCCCGACGATCTTGCGCACCATGCCCCAGACGAACGAGGGGGCCCGCACCTCGACCTCGAGGCCGGCCCCGCGGCGGGTGACCTCGACCGCCTCCATGTCCCGCCAGCACGGGCGGCCCGCCGGCACGCCCCGGCCGAACGACCGGATGTCGAGGCGGCCGCGGAAGAGGCGGGCGGCCCGCGCCCAGGCCGCCGCGTCCCGCCCCTCCCCGGCCTGGAAGTAGCGGTAGATCCGCCGCTCCGCCCGGCGTACGCGAAAGCCGTCGGAGACCGGGACGGCGGCGGTGAAGAAGACGTCGGGGGCGACCGCGTTGAGGCGACGCAGGAGGGCGGGACCTTCGAGACCCGAGCGCAGGGTCAGCGCGTTCGCGACCGCGCTCACGCCGCGGTCGGTGCGGCTCGCCACCTCAAGCTCGGGCGGCTCGGCGGCGCCGTGACGAGGGGACCGGCCGAGGGCCCGGCGAAGCTCCCCCTCGACCGTCCGGAGGCCCGGCTGCCGGGCCCAGCCGGCGAACGCGAGTCCGTCGTAGCCGAACCGGACCAGCCAGCGCTGCGTGGAAGGCTCGGACCGGTGGGCGAGGATAGCGGCTTTGCCTCTCGCCCCGACAGGAGCGCGTGCTGGACCGGCACAGCGAGACTGGTATATTCTACAATATAGTTTCTGCAGAATCTCGATATATACCGACCGGTCCGTCGTCCGCCCGAAGGGAGCACAAAAGGAACCATGAACGGACAGCAACAGCCAACCGCCACCGCCCGGAACTCCGGTGCGCGACGGGGATCGCACGGCTCGAACGGACCGACCGACCGGACCCCGGAGGACGCGGGGCGATGAGCGGACCCCCGACGGGGCCGTCGCGCCCCGACGACGGCGTCATCGGACCGACCGCGGCTCGTCGGTCGTCGCGCAAGAGCTCGTTCTCCACCGGCCTCGTGGTGGGGCTCGGCGTGGCCCTCCTCGTCGTGGGCATGGGGGGTGGCTACGCGCTCGGAACCTACTACGGCGGCTCGAGGACCGGCTGCTGGCAGACGACCGTCAGCGAGACGGGCTCGAGCCTGATCTACCCGTACCTCCAGATCCTCGCGCCGAGCTTCACCTCGGCCTACTCGGGGGTCTGCTTCTCCCCGATCTCCTCCGGGAGCGGCACCGGCATCAGCTCCGCGGAGGCGGGTACCGTCGATCTCGGCGGGACCGACGCCTACCTCGACCCGGCCAACGCCTCGCATTACCACCTCGTCAACGTGCCGATCGCGATCTCGGCCCAACTCGTCGTCTACAACCTCCCCGGGATCACGTCCCACCTCAACCTCAACGGGACGGTCCTCGCGAGGATCTACCAGGGCGACCTCACGAGCTGGAACGACCCGGCCATCGCGGCCGCGAACCCCCACGTGAGCCTCCCGTCGGCGACGATCAAGCCGATCCACCGCTTCGACGGCAGCGGGGACACGTTCATGTTCACCTCGCTCTGCTACATGTCCTGGTCCGGCTGGACGGCCGGGTACGGCACGACCGTCACGTGGCCGAGCGGCCAGGCGAGCGCGACGGGCAACGCCGGCATGCTCACGACGCTCAACAGCACACCGTACGGGATCGCGTACATCGGGATCAGCTACCTCCATCAGATCGGCGCCGACACGAACCTTGAGTACGCAGCGCTCGGCGACAACAACGCGAACTACAACGGCACGGTGAGCGCGGGCGGAGCCGGCCAGAGCAACTACGTCCTGCCGACCCCGCAGACCCTCGCGGAGGACGCGAACCTCTCGCTCCAGCACCTCGAGCCCCCGAGCGTCGCGATCAGCCTGATCCTCGGAGGCGTCGCGGGCGCCACCGACCTCCACCGGGGCCAGGGGGGCACGAACGCGACGGTCGACTACCCCGCACCGTACCCCGACACGAACCTCGAGTACCTGCTCATCAACACCGAGCCGTCGAGCACGTCCCACCAAAAGTGGGTCGTCGCGTTCCTCGAGTGGGCGCTGACCTACGGCGGGACGTACGCCCCCCAGGCGTACTTCCTCCCCCTGCCACCGACGATCGTCGGGTACGACATGCTGGCCCTCGGCCAGGTGCCGGTGGGCTGAGCGGACGGCGGGGGCCGCGGGCGAGGTCGACGTCGTGGCGGGCGCCCAGGGAACCACGGCTCCGGCGGCTCCGGGAGGATCGGCGAGGTCGCCTCCGTCGTCCGGGCGGGCGGCGACGCGCGGCCGCCTGGGCTCGTTCCTTGCGAACGGGCCCGCCCTTCTCCCCGTCCTGCTCCTCGGGCTCGTGACCACGGTCCTCGTGATCGCGAGCGACCTCCACAACTTCGGCGCGTCGTTCTGGAGCTTCACGTTCAACTTCGTTCCCCCCGGGAGCGCGACCTCGGTCCCCAACAGCTGGGGGGTCGGGGAGTACGTCGCGGGCACGGCGATCACCGCCTCGCTCGCGCTGCTCCTCGCGACCGGGCTCAGCCTCGCCCTCGCGATCTCCCTCGTGGTCTACCTGCCGAGCCTGCCGGGCCGCGTCCTCACGGTCCTCACGAACCTCCTCGCGGGGATCCCGAGCGTCGTCTACGGCCTCTGGGGGTTCGTAGTCCTCGCCCCCTTCTTCGGTCTCGAGCTCGAGCCGAACCTGCGGGACCTCCTCGGCTGGCTTCCCGGCTTTGGCGGACCCGCGTCCCAGATCGGTCCCTGGGGGATCCTCCTCACCGTGTTCCTCCTCACGATCATGATCGTCCCGCTCACGACCGCGCTCATGCGCGAGGCGCTCCGCGCCGCCCCGCGGGACCTCGTCGAGGCCGGGCTCGTCCTCGGGGCGACGCGCTGGGAGGTCACCCGAAGGATCCGGATGAAGGTCGGACGGCTTGGCCTGTGGAGCGCCGTCCTCCTCGGGTTCGGCCGCGCGGTCGGGGAGAGCGTCGCGGTGGCGATGGTGATCGGGGGGGCCCGGGAGCTTCCGGCGAGCCTCTACGCGCCGTCGATCACGGTCGCCTCGTACGTCTTCTCCCAGCTCGACAGCGCGTTCACCTACCCGGACCTCCTTGAGTTCCTCGTCGAACTCACGCTCGTCCTGATGGCGCTCGCCGTCGTGGTGAACCTCGCGGCCCAGCTGCTCACGCGCTCGGAGGTCGCCACGGCGACGACCGTCGGGGGGGCCGGCGGCCCGTGACCGCCTCGGCGTTCGCGGCGGTCCGGGCCGCCGCGCCTCCCGCCCCCCGGGAGCCCGACGACCTCGTTGGGGCCACCGGCCGCCTCCGTCGGCGCCTGGCGTTCGATCGGGCGATCGGATGGGCGCTCCTCGTCGCGTTCGCGGCGGTCCTGTTCCCGCTCTTCGACATGATCTACTGGGTCTCGGCGGAGGCCGTTCCGCGGATGTCGTGGGCGACGCTCACCGAGAACCAGGTCGGTCTCGGCGGAGGCCTCTACGCCATGATCGTCGGGACGCTCGTCCTCACCACCCTCGCGACGGCGATCGCGACCGGCCTCGGGCTCCTCGCCGGGTTCTACACGAGCGAGTACGCTTCGCCCCTCGTGCGTCGGATCGGTCGCCTCGGCGGCAACGTGCTGGCCGGGGTCCCGGCCGTCGTGCTCGGCTACTTCGGCTACTTCCTCCTGGTCCTCGACACCCACTGGGGTTACACGGCGCTCGCCGGCGGGATCACGCTCGGGATCTTCATGTTCCCGTACATCTACCGCACGACGGACGTCGCGCTTTCGAACGTTCCGGGCTCCCAGCGGGAGGCGGCGATCGCGCTCGGGTGCCGCCGGCATCAGTACCTGCTCCGGCTCGCGTTCCCGATCGCGCTTCCGACCGTCCTCACGGGGATCTTCTTCGCCATGGCGCTCGCCCTCGGCGAGGCGGCCCCCCTCCTCTTTACCGCCGGGTTCAGCTCGACCCCCGTCGCGGGCCTGATGCAGCCGTCGGCGTTCCTCGCGGGCGCGATCTGGAACTTCTACCAGTTCCCGGCGGACCTCGGGTCGTACCGGGTGCTCGCCTTCCAGGCCGCGTTCCTGCTCATCGTGATGGTCCTCGTGCTGAACGTCGCCGTCCAGGTCCTCTCGGACCGCTACCGCCTACGGCTGCGGGGGCTCTACGCATGACGGCGAGCTCCGAGGTCCCGGTCCTGAGCGCCGACCACCTCACGGTCCGGGCACGCGCGCGCACGATCCTCGAGGACGTCTCGCTCGAGGTCCCGGACAAGGATGTCACGGGGATCATCGGACCGTCCGGGTGCGGCAAGACGACGCTCATCCGGACGCTCAACCGTATGATCGAGACGAGTCCGGGGCTCACGGTGGAGGGGACGGTCCGCTACCGGGGCCAGGACCTCTACGCCCCGGAGGTGAACCCGGTGCTCGTGCGTCAGCGGATCGGGATGGTGTTCCAGCGACCCGCGGTCTTCCCGCTCTCGATCTACGAGAACGTCGCCTTCGGGCTGCGGTTGCAGGGGGAGGACGACGGGACGGTCGAACGTGTCGTCGAGGGCTCGCTCCGGCGGGCCGGGCTCTGGAAGGAGGTCGCCGCCGACCTCGACCGCCCGGGGCTCGAGCTTTCCGGCGGCCAGCAGCAGCGGCTCTGCATCGCCCGGGCGCTCGCGATCGAACCCCGGGTCCTCCTGTTCGACGAGCCGACCGCGAGCCTCGACCCGATCGCCGCCCGGAAGATCGAGGAACTGTTCTTCGAGCTGAAGTCGGACTACACGGTCGTGATCGTCACCCACAATCTCCAGCAGGCCGCGAGGGTCGCGAGCCGCACTGCGTTCCTCTACGAGGGGCGCCTCGTCGAGTTCGGGCCGACCGAGGACCTCTTCGAGCGGCCCCGTGAACGGCTTACCCAGGAGTACATCACCGGGAGGTTCGGATGACCGAAGGAGCAGGACCGAGCGAGGACGGCCGGCGGCGCCTCGAGGCCGAGCTCGCCCACCTCACCGCGCGCGCGGTCGAGATGGGGACCTGGGCCCTCGACATGGTGCACGACGGATGGGAAGCGTTCCGCACGGGGGACCTCGGGCTCGCTCAGAAGGTGCTGGACCGGGACACCGAGCTCGACCGTCTCGACCAGGAGGTGGAGCACGAGGTGATCGGCTTCCTCGTCGTCCGGCAGCCCGCCGCCGGGGACCTCCGGTCCGCCGCGGCTCTTCTGAAGTCCACGACGCACCTCGACCGCATCGGACGCCTCGGTTTCGACATGGCCCGGATGACGAGGCCTCCCGAAGGGCCTCGGGCGTCCGCGATCGATGCGCTCCTCGGTCCGATGGACCGGGCGGTCGAGGCGCTCGTGCGCCGGGCCCTCACCGTGCTGAAGGAGGGGGATGCCGAGGGAGCGAAGGGCCTCTTCGCGCTCGACGACGAGGTCGACCGGATGCACGGCGAGGCGATGCGGGCGATCGTCGGGCGCTTGGTGGACGACCCCCGCGCGGCCCCGCGTCTCGCCGGGGCTCTCCTCGTGGCTCGTCACTTCGAGCGGATCGCCGACAACGCCTGCAAGATCGGCGAGCGGACGATCTACGCCGCCACCGGCCAGCGGCGGGGCGAGTACCTCCCGCGTCACGCCTACGTCCCGTACGCGCTCGAGGGCCTGCGCGAGGGGTAGCGGCGTCCCTGGGGTCGGGCGCGTGATCGGGGCGCCCAGGGGGGGACGCCCCCGGGGCGGGAACACTTCAAGGGCCCGGGCTCCTACCGCGGCTGGCGCGGTGCTCCCGTAGTCTAGTCCGGCCAAGGATTCGGGGCCTTCGACCCCGTAACGCGGGTTCAAATCCCGCCGGGAGCACTCTCTGGCGCGTGGTGCGCCGCGGCCCGAGCCCGGAAGGTGGACTCCCGGGGAGCGAATCGTATTAGCCCGCGGGAGACCATTCCCGTCGCGGAGGGACCGTGACCCGGCGGGCGGACTGGCTCAGCTTCCCGGACGCCCCGAGGATCGTTCATCCGCCGCCGGGACCGAAGTCCCGGGAGCTGCTCGCGGCCCAGGCCCGGACCGAGACCGAGGCGATCGCCTACCCGCACTACTTCCCGATCGCGCCCCGGGTCGCGCAGGGCTCCACGATCGAGGACGTCGACGGGAACCGCTTCATCGACTGGGTCTCGGGCGTTTCCGTCCTGAATCTCGGGCACCGCCACCCGCGTCTCGTTGCGGCGCTCGAGCGCCAGGCCGGTGCGATCTGGCATGCGCTTGAGCTCCCGACCGAGGCCCGGGTCGCGTTCCTCGAGGAGCTCGAAGGGGCGCTTCCGGGCCGTCTCGCGCACCGTGCGCGCATCTACCTCTCCGTGACGGGCGGGGACGCCGTCGAGACCGCGGTGAACCTCGCCGACTTCGCCCAGGGCCGCCACGGCACCGTCGCGTTCTCGGGGGCCTACCACGGGGTCCACGGAGGGGTCGTCAACCTCACCGGCGGGCGCCGCTACCGGGCGACGTCGTCGTTCCGGGGCGGCTCGGTGATCCGGGTGCCGTACCCGAACCCCTACCGTCCGGTCCTTGGGGCCGACGAGGGGTCGGCCGGGACGATCGCCTACCTCGAGCACCTCCTCGGCGACCCGGGCTCCGGGGTCGACACCGTCGCCTCGGTCGTCGTCGAGCCGATCCTGGGCGAGGGCGGGTACGTCGTGCCTCCGGACGATTTCCTGCCGTCGCTGCGCGAGTTCTGCGACCGACACGACCTTCTCCTCATCGTGGATGAGGTCCAGACCGGGCTCGGGCGGACCGGGAAGCTCTGGGCTGTCGAGCATGCGCGGGTCACCCCGGACATCCTGTGCGTGTCGAAGTCGATCGGAGGGGGCCTCCCGCTCGCGGCGGTCGCCTACCGGGCCGACCTCGTGAAGGAGCTCCCGCGGGGGTTCCACCTCGGGACGTTCCGGGGGAACCCGCTCGCCCTCGCGCTGGGCACCGAGACCCTCCGCGTGCTACGGGAGGGGGACCTCCTCGACCGGACCGCGTCGCGGGGCGAGGCGCTCCTCCGCCGGTTCCGCGGCATGGCCGAGCGCCATCCGTCGATCGGCGACGTCCGCGGCCGGGGGTTCATGGTCGGCGTCGAGTTCGTGCGCGACCGGACGAGCCGCGCGCCCTGGGGCGACCGGGCGAAGGCGATGCGGGCGGCGCTCCTCGCCCGCGGGGTCCTCATGCACACGGCGGGCGCCTGGGACCAGGTGCTCCGGTTCATGGCCCCCCTCGTGATCGAGGACGAGCTGCTCGAGCGGGGCCTCGCCGCGTTCGAGGATGGGCTCGAGAGCCTCGAGGGGTCGCCCGAGCCCCCGAGGAGCTCGCGCGCGGTCCATGCCCCGGCCGTGCCCGCCGAGCTCCGACGGCCGAGCGAGCACGCGGTGCCGGTGCCCGGGGTCCCGCCGGTCCCCGGGCCGTCGCTCGACGGCTCCGAGGGCCCGGTCAGCCGCCGGCGTAGTTGACCGAGATGAGCTTCCCCTCGGTCATCTCCTGCATCGCGTAGCGGAGCCCCTCGCGGCCGAGCCCGCTGTCCCGGACCCCGCCGAACGGGAGCGCGTCCCACCGGAGGGTCGTCGGGTCGTTGAGGTGCACGCTGCCCGCCCGGATCCGCCGGGCGAGCGCGAAGGCCCGCGCGAGGTCCCGCGTGAAGACCGACGCCTGGAGGCCGTAGGGCGTCGCGTTCGCGAGGCGGACCGCCTCCTCGGCGTCCGAGAACCGCACGATCGGGGCGACGGGGCCGAACGGCTCCTCGCACACAACGCGCGCCTCCTCGGGGACCTCGTCGAGGACCGTCGGGGCGTAGAACGTTCCGCCACCGCGCGCGAGGCGAGCGCCCCCGATGAGGACCTTCGCCGACCGCGCGCGGGCGTCGTCGACCAGGGTCTCGAGGCGCTCGATCGCCGCGCGGTCGATCACGGGCCCGACCTCGGTCTCCTCCTCGAGCGCCGGACCGACGCGCAGGGCGCCGACCTTCTCCGCGAGCGCGCGGGCGAAGCGCTCGGCGACCGGGGCCTGGACGAGGAGCCGCTTCGAGGCGGTGCAGACCTGGCCGGCGTAGCCGAACGTCCCGCGCACGGCCGCCGCGACGGCGGCGTCGAGCGGGGCGTCCTCGAGCACCACGAGGGGATCGACGCCCCCCATCTCGAGGAGGACGCGGGCGGCCCGCCGCCCGGCGCGTTCGGCGATGTGCTTCCCGACCGCCGTCGAGCCCGTGAACGTGATCATCCGGCTCCGCGGGTGGTCGACGAGGGCGTCGCCGACCGTCGCGCCCGGACCGGGAACGACGCTCACCGAGCCCGCGGGGAAGCCGACCGCCTCCACGTGCCCGGCGAGGCGCAGCGCGGTGAGGGGGGCGGCGCCCGCGGGCTTCACCACGACCGGGTTGCCGGCGGCGAGCGCCGGCGCGAGCTTGTGGCAGACGAGGTTGAGCGGGAAGTTGAACGGGCCGATCGCGACGACGACCCCGATCGGCTCACGGACGGTGAAGAGGAGGCGCTGCTCGTTGCCCGCCGGCCGGTCGTAGGCGTCGGCCGGGAAGCTCTCGCCGGTGAGATGGCGGACCTCGTCCGCGGCGAACGCGACGACCTCGACCGCCCGGTCGACCTCGGTGCGCGCGTCGGCGATCGGCTTGCCCACCTCGCGCGCGATGAGGGTCGCGAGCCCGTCGCGGTCGAGGGCGATCCGCTCGCTCAGCCGGCGCAACAGGCGCGCCCGCTCGTGCCCCGGCACCGCGCCCCAGCGCTCCTCGGCCTCCGCCGCCGCGTCGACCGCCGCCCGCGCGTCGTCGGGGGAGGCGACGGGCGCCTCGCCGAGGGGCCGGCCGGTCGACGGGTCGACGACCGGGGCGTGCCGACCGTCGCGCGGGGGCTGCCAGCGACCTCCGAGGAAGAGCTCCGCGCGACCTCCCGTCGGGCTTGCCTCGGCCACGGCCGGTCCTATTCGGGCTCGCCGAAGACGGTGTAGTGCCAGCTCTTCCGACGCGCGCCGGTGAGGTCGACGTAGATGTTCTTGAGGGCCGTGTAGTCGTAGAGGGCGTCGACGCCGAGGTCCTTGCCGAACCCGGACTGCTTCACGCCCCCGTGCGGCGTCTCCGAGCCGAGCGGGAGGTGGTCGTTCACCCAGACGTCCCCGAACCGGAGCGCGTGGGCCGCGCGGATCGCGGTGCGGAGGTCGCGGGTCCAGACGCTCGCCGCGAGCCCGTAGTCGACCCCGTTGGCGACCGCGATCGCCTCGTCGAACGTGGTGAACTCGAGGACCGCGAGCACCGGGCCGAAGATCTCCCGCTGGGCGATCGTCATCTCGGGGGTCACTCCGTCGAAGACCGTCGGCAGGACGAACGCTCCCCGGGGGTGCTCGGCCGCAGCATCGGACCCCCCGGCGCGGAGCGTCGCGCCCTCGTCGCGCCCCTTCGCGACGAACTCGAGGACCCGGCGCTGGTGCGGGACGCTCACAAGGGGTCCGAGGTCCGTCGAGCGCGCGAGGGGGTCGCCGACCCGGATCGTCCGGATCCGCTCGAGGAGGTGCTCGACGAACCTCGCCCGCACGCTCGCGTGCACGACGAGGCGCGTCGCCGCCGTGCAGTCCTGCCCGCCGTTCACGAACCCGGCGACGATCGCCCCGTCGACCGCGGCCTCGAGGTCGGCGTCCGGGAAGACGAGGAACGGGGCCTTGCCTCCGAGCTCGAGCTGCAGGCGCTTCACGGTCCCGCTCGCCGCGGCCATCACCTCGCGGCCCGTCGTCGTGTCCCCGGTGAGCGAGACGAGGTCGACGCCCGGGTGGCGCGCGAGCTCGTCCCCGACCTCGGCGCCGGGCCCGGTGACGACGTTGAGGACCCCGTCCGGCAGGCCGGCGTCCTGGAAGGTCCGCGCGAGCTCGAGCGTGGAGAGTGGTGTCCAGCTCGCCGGCTTCACCACGACGGTGTTGCCGACCGCGAGCGCCGGCGCGACCTTCCAGACGGCGATCATGATCGGGTAGTTCCACGGCGTGACCGCCCCGACGACGCCGACCGGCTCGCGGCGGAGGATCGTCGTGCCCTCGCCCGTGAACTCGGCCGGGCTCCGCGCCTCGAGGGTGCGGGCCGCCCCGGCGAAGAACGTGAGGTTGTCGACCGAGAACGGGAGGTCCGCGTCGGCGGCCTGCTTGATCGTCTTCCCCTGGTTGCGGCTCTCGAGCTCGGCGATCTCGCCGAGACGCTGGTTCAGGAGCTGGGCCGCACGGAGGAGGACCTCCGACCGAGCCCGGGGCGCGAGCCTCGGCCAGGGACCCCGGTCGAACGCCTCGCGGGCCGCATCGATCGCCCGACGGACGTCCTCGCGGGACGACCGGGGCACGGTGCCGAGATCGGACCCATCGAACGGGCTCGTGACGGGGACCGTCGCTTCGCCCGAGGCGGTGACCCACTCGCCCCCGATGAGCATCGCGTGGTCCATGGCTCGGGTCGCCGGGGCCAGCAGCCCCCCGCTAAAGACTCCGGCGGCCGAGGGGGGTGCGCGAGCGCGCGGACCGGCCTAGGGACGGGCGCCGGCCTCGTCGTCCCTGAGCGCCTCGGCGTGGAGGCGGGCGCCGGTCTGTTTCAGGAGGGCGAAGAGGCGGTCGATGTCGGCCGGGCGGGTCCGGTGGTTGCAGACCGAGACCCGGAGGGCCGTCCGGCCCCGGATCTTCGTGGTCGTGAGGAAGACGATCCCCGTCCGGTTCGTCCGCTCGACGATCCGGTCGTTCAGACGGTCGAGGTAGATGCTCGTGCCGAGGGTCAGCCCGGGTCCGCCCGGACCCCCCTCGAGCTCGCGGGGACGGTAACGGAACGAGTAGATGAACAGGCGCGGAGCGTGGAGCGCCTCGAAATCGGGGTCGTCGCGTACGCGACGGTCGAGGCGGGCGACGCAGGCTAGGTTCTGGCGGAACAGTCGGAGGTACCCCTCGGTCCCGAGCTGCTGGAGGGCCATCCAGACCTTGAGCGCGCGAAAGCCGCGCGAGCTCTGCATGCTGAGCGAGCGGTAGTTCTCCCCACCCTCCGTGGGGCCCTCCTGCCGCTCGAGGTAGGCGGCCTCGAGGCGGAACGTCTGCCGAAGGCGCGCCTCCTCGCGGACGAGGAGCGCGCCGCATTCCTTCGGGAGGTAGAGCCACTTGTGGGGGTCGACGGTCACCGAGTCCGCGCGCTCGAGGCCGACGAACTGGTCCCGCAGCTCGGGCAGGAGCGCCCCGAACGCCCCGGCCGCCCCGTCGACGTGGAGCCAGAGGCCCTGCTCCCCGCAAAGGTCCGCGAGCGCGGGGAGCGGGTCGGTCGCCCCGACGTTGATCGAGCCGGCCTGGGCGACCACGCAGAACGGCTGGTCGCCCCGGGCCCGGTCCTCGCCGATCATCCGGCGGAGCGCCTCGGGGTCCATCGTGAAGTCGTCCCGGAACGGAACGTCCCGGACCGCCCCCCGGCCGAGGTTGAGGAAGTCGGCCGCGCGACGAATCGTGACGTGGCCCTCGTGGCCGTTCATGTAGACGAGGAAGCGGCCCTGTCGGTGGGACGATTGGAGCCCCTCCTCGGCCGAGTCGAACGGGGCCGTCGCGCGCAGGGCGACGAGCAGCGCCTCGAGGTTCGCGGCCATCCCGCCGCTCACGAGCGAGCCTCCGCAGTCCGCCGGATAGCCGATCATCTCGGCGATCCACCGTACGACGCAGCGCTCGATCTCGGACTCCGCGGGCGACATCCGCCGGTCGGCGACGTTCGAGTTCTGGCCGGCGGCGAGCAGGTCCGCGAGCGCGGCGAGCTGGAGACCGGAACCGTGGACGTAGCCGAAGAAGCGGGGGGAGCCGAGGTGCGCCGACGCCGGAACGACCTCGCGGGTCCAGCGGTCGAGGAGGTGGCGAGGGTCCGCCCCCCGTTGCGGCAGCGGCTCCGCGAACGGCGGCGGCCCCGGGGTCACGGGCAGGATCCGCCGCGCGCGGAGTCCGGCGTAGTACTCCGCGAGCAGGTCGATCGCGTGATGGCCGAGCCGGCGGAACTCGGCCGGGGGAAGGTCCGCGTCGAAGAACGGCTCGTGGGCGGGGCGGGAACGACGGGGGCTCCGGCGCGCGGGGACCGGACGGCGAGGGCGCTGACCGCGGGCGCGCCGGGTCCGCGAGGGCATCGAAAGCCCGAGCGTCCCCGGGATATGGGCTCGGCGGTCGCTCGCCGGCGCGGGTACCCTGCGCCGCGACCTCGAGGTCCTTCGCTTCGCGCCGAAGGTCACGGCCCGTATCCGGGGCGCTCCGCGCCCCCCGCGATCCCTAGCAGGTCACCGACTGCGAGGTCGCGTCGACGTAGACACCGTTGACCGCACCGTAGGTCGCGACGAACTCGGAGCCGTGACCGCGGGTCGCGAAGAACGGGCACGTGGAGTAGGTGACGATCCAGTACGGGCCCTGGATCTCGAGCTCCTCCGAGGCGACCGAGTTGTTCTGGAGGAACGAGGTCCCGCCGGCGTGGTTCGTCCGGTTGACCACCACCGGAGAGTCGACGACCGAGGTCGGGACCGCCCCGCCCCCGGCGTAGGCCGAGGCGCACGTCCCCGGCACGATGGCGAGGGCCGCGCCCTCGGGCGCATCCGAGGTGTAGGTGACCACGGTGAGGAGCAGGTCCCCGTACGCATCGGACGAGATCAGGAACCAGGCCGAGACCGCGCCGACGTGCGCGTCCGACGGCGTCGCGGGGACGATCGGCGAGCTCGCGTTCGACCAGCGGGGCGCGCACCCGCTCCCCTCGAGGGTGCGGGCGGCGCTGGAACCCGACGTGCTCGAGCCCACGCCGAGCCCGAGGACCGCGACGGGCGTCCACGGTCCGCCGGGCGTCCGGCTCTGGGAGAGCTCGGCGACGCCGATGAACTGGCTGTAGTAGAGCGGGGTCCCGTAGACGACCGGGGGGCGGGGGACGAGGATCCCGCTCTCGAGCACGAGCAGGATCGCAATCCCGATCACGACCAGCGTGACCAGCACGATCGCTGCGTCGCGATGCCGCCGGCGTCGGCGGTACGGGGGCGCAGCGCCGCGTCCCTTCGACGGGCGGGCACGCGACGGCTTCGAGCGGGGCTCTTCAAGGTCCGGCTCGTCGTCGAGGTCAGGGTCCCGCCCCGATGGCGAGGGAGCGCCCCGCGTCGGCGCCCGGGCGAAGGGAGGCGCCTCCCCGGAAGGGGCGGGCCGCCCCGATCCCGGCGCGGGGCCGAGCGCCGTCCCACAGTTCCAGCAGGTCCGGCCGCCCGCCGGGTTCGGCCGTCCGCACGACGGACACCGCGGGAGCTCAGCGTCCCCGGAGGCCGTCATGGTCGCGCCCGGACGCGACCGACGGACCGGGGCGCTACGGCGGACCGAGGCGAGGCCGGGGGTCGGCGTCCCACGGACTGCGACGCGCTCATCGCGACGGCCTCGGCCCGAAGGGGTCGATAACGGCCCGAGGGGGCTTAGACTTTCCGCGCGTGACGCTCGCCTCCCAACCGCCCGAATCCCGCGGACCGCGCGTCCCTCGCGGCCCAAGGGAGCTCTTCCGGAAGGTTTCCGACCGTGCCGCCCCCGCGATCAGGGCAGGTAGTCCCTCGGGAGGGTGCGGAGCTCCCGCAGCGTCTCCGACGCAATCGAGACCAGGCGTTCGATGTCCTTCTCGGTGTGGGCGCTCGAGAACGTGAGCCGCTCGTAGTTGTCCGGATGGACGTAGATCCCCCGGTCGAGGAGCAGCTGGTGGTGCCGGAGGTAGAGGTTCCAGTCGATCTGGAGCGCCTCGCGGTAGTTGACGATCTTCTTGCGGCGGGTGAAGAAGAACTGGAGCATCCCGGGGACCGACTGGACGAGGACCGAGACCTTCGCGTCCCGCGCGGCCTCCTCAAGGCCCTGCTCGAGCTTGCGGGTGAGCTGGGCGAGCTTCGCGTAGAGCTCCGGGCCGCCTCGGGCGAGCATCTTGAGGTTCGCGAGCGTGCCGGCCATCGACAGGTTGTTCGCGTTGTAGGTCCCCCCGAAGGAGATCCGGCCCGGGGCGATCAGGTCCATGTACTCGGCCCGGCCCGAGACGGCCGAGACCGGCACGCCCCCTCCCAGCGCCTTCGCCCAGCAGGAGAGGTCCGGCTCGACCCCGTAGAGCTGCTGCGCCCCCCCGGGCGCGACCCGGAAGCCGGTGAAGACCTCGTCGAAGATCACGAGCATCTCGTTCTGGTGGGCGATCTCGACCAGGCGCTTCAGGAACTCCGGCGCAGGCGGGATGACCCCCGCGTTTGCCATGACAGGCTCGAGGATGACCGCCGCGAGACGGTCCCGGTAGCGGCGCACCATCCGCTCGAACGCGGTGATCGAGTTGTACGGCGCGACCAGGACGTAGTCGGTGACGCCGGGCGGGATCCCGGCGGAGTTCGGGAGCGGACGGGGGTACTCGTCGAGCCCCGCGACGACGGGCGGCGCCTCGGCACTGATGAGCGCGAGGTCGTGCTGACCATGGTAGTGGCCCTCGAACTTCAGGATCGCGTCCTTCCCCGTCACGGCACGCGCGATCCGGATCGCGTTCATCGTCGCATCGGAGCCGCTCGAGCAGAACGCGACGCGCTCGGCGTTCGGCACGAGCCGCCGGAACAGCTTCGCCACCTCGATCTCGAGGGAGGTGGGCGAGGCGAAGTGGAGCCCGAACTGCGCGGCCTCGTGGATCGCCCGGACCTGCTCGCTCGGCGCGTGGCCGTTGATGAGCACCCCGTAGGCGAGGTTGAAGTCGAGGTACTCGTTGCCGTCCTCGTCCCAGATCCGGCTCCCCTTCGCCCGCGCGATGAACGGCGGCACGGGGTCGTAGGACGCGACCCGGATGAGGGAGCTCGAGGCGTTCGGGATCAGCTGGCGCCCCTCCGCGAAGAGCTTCGCGCTCTTCTTGAGCTTCGGAACGAGCCGCGCGATCGGGATCGGGAGAGGGGTGGGCGCCTCGGCCTCCGGCGCCGCGGGGGGACCGGCCGGCGCCTCCTTGGCGAGCGGTCCGTGAGCCTCGGTGGGGGACGGGGCCGGCGCGATCTCCTTCGGAGGATCGACGGCGCCTTCGGCCCTCAGGAGGACCCCGGGCGGCCCGTCGTCCGGCTTCGTGGCGGCGCGCCACGACGACGGCACGAGGGCGGGTTCCGGGTCCACCATGAAGAACGCATCTCCGGCTCGGCCTTCACCCCCGGGTACGTATATATAGATGGCCGGCCGCCGGAAACGATATCGAGATGTACCTACCCTGGATGGGACGCAAGAGTCCCTAGCGAAATCGCATCGAAATCGACCTTTCGGTGGCGGTTTCGCTGTGAATGCTGCTAGATTTCATGCGTTCAGCGCTCGGACTTGCGCTTCGTGGTCGGCGAGGGTCGGGAGGGGCGGTCCGGGGGGGACGATCGCGGTGGCGATCCCGCGGCGTCGGAGGGCCTCGAGGAACGGCGCGGTCGGCACGCACCGCTCGGGGGGGATCACCCCGGCACCCCGGATCGCCCCCGAGGCGATCATCTCCGCCCCGATCGCCCCCGCGGCCCCCACGGCGTAGGGGGTCGCCGGGAGGTGCCAGTCGGGCCGCGGCGGGAACCGGGCGATGGCGTGGCACTCCCAAGGCCCACCGTGCGCCCGGCCCCGGAGCTCGAGGTCGAGCACCTCCCAGTCGCGGACGGGCGCTCCCGGCCGCGCCCCAAGGAGGTTCTCCCGGCGCAGGACGGCGATCGTGAGCTCGCGCGGCACGACCAGGGAGCCGTTCACGCTCACGGCCCGGTCCGAGACGAGGCCGAGCTGGGCGATCGCCCGGAGCACCTCGAGGCCGGGTCCGCCTTCCTTCCACTCGCACCTCCGGAGCCCCTTCGCGGCCAGGCTCTCGGGGAGCGTCGCGGGCTCCGAGTGGAGGGTGCGGTAGACCCGCGTCGGGCCGACGGGGGGAGCGAACTCGAACTCCTCCGCGTCGCTGAGGGGCGGGTGCTCGCGGTACGCTCCGTCCTCGAAGGCGACCGCGGGGCGCACCAGCTCGTCGAAGAGCGTCGCCGGCGACCAGGTGAACGCGAGATCGGGACCGGACGGAGCGAGGTCCCTCCACCCGTCGCGGAGGACGAGGCTCTCCAGGTGGTCGAACCGTTCCGCGGCGGCCGCCGCGAGAACGTTGGAGATCCCGGGCACCTGGCCTAGCCCGGGGATCGCGAGCTGGCCGGCGCGGCGGAACGCCCCGTCGAGCTCGAGCTGCCTCCGGGTGACGTGGAAGAGCCCTCCGAAGTCGAGGTAGGGGACGCGGGCCTCGAGCGCCGCCGCCATCACGTCGAGGTTGGCGGGGTACGGGGTCGCGTTCACGAGGACCGACGCGCCTTCGAGAAGGCGGACGAGGGCGCCCCGGTCCCGGGCGTCCACCGGGGCGGCGACCGCCCGTCGACCCGCGTCCCGTGCCGCGGACGCCGCGAGCCCGGGGTCGAGGTCGGCGGCGACGACCTCGTCGAACGGGCCGGCGGCCGCGAGGTGGCGGACGGTCGCGCGCCCGACGAGCCCGCCGCCTCCGAGGACGACCGAGCGCATCGTGCCCCGGGCCGGCCGAGCGCCCGCGGCTAATGGCGGCTTCGGCCCGGCCGGCGCGGCCGAGCGACCGGTCCCGCGTCCAGAGCCCGCGAAGCTTCCGGCGCCTTCGATTCCCCGCTCTTCCGGGCGGCTCCGGGGCTTGTCCGCTGCCAGAGGTCACGGAACGTCTCGAAGTGGCGAAGGAAGGGGTCGGCCCGACGGCGGTCCTCGAGCTCTCCGAGGGCGATCTCGAGGAGCGCCTTCGCGGTCGGGTCGCCGGTCGACGCCTTCGCGAAGTAGACGCAGAGGACCTGGTAGTGGGGGAGGACGAAGGCATCCGTCCGCGGGGTGCTCATGTCGCCCTTCCGGGGCCGGTAGATCCGCTCGATCGGGACCTCGAGCGCGATCGCCCGGCGGTGCGAGAAGCCGAAGTAGCGGCCCGGGCCGAGGATCCGCGTCACCTCACGCACGTTCCCTTCGAGGTTGTTCGTCAGGCGGTCGCACTCGTGCCAGCACCAGAGGCCGAACCCATGGTCCCCTTCCTGGTAGGCGTCCCACGCCTGGCCGTAGAGGCGACCCTCCCGCTCCTCTTCGGGCAGCTCCGGCGCGAGGCTCGCCTTCCAGTCGGAGACGAACAGGTCGACGCGCATCGACGGGGAGAGCTCCCGGAGCGGAGGCACCTCGGAGGGGTCGGGCACGGCCCTCGGAGAACGGGGCGGGGTTAGACGCTTTGCCCGGGGCGGTCGTGCCCGTCGTCCCGGAACGCGACGCCGGCGACCCACGTCGCGCGCACGATCGGTCCCGACGCGCGCAAGGCGTCCGCGAGCCGGGGGGCCTCGAGGACCGCGAGGTCGGCCGGGCTCCCGGGTTCGAGGGAGCCGGCCCCCGGCCGGCCGAGCGCGAGGGACGCCCCTCGCGTGTAAAGCCCGAGAGCCTCTTCGGCGGGGAGCGCCTCGCCCGGGCTCGAGTTCGCGGACCGCCCGAGCTCGTCCCGCCGCTCGACCGCCGCGCGGACCCCCCTCCACGGATCGAGGGGGTCGAACGGAGCGTCGCTCGAGCCCGCCAGCTCGAGACCAGCGTCGCGGAGGGTGCGGAACGCGTAGGCCCACCGGACCCGGTCGTGGTCGAGCCGACGGCCGAGCCAGTGGTCGCTCCAGACGAACCCGGGCTGGACCACGAGGCGCGCCCCGACCGCGCGGAGCGGTCCGAGGAGCGAGGGGGGCGTGAGGCTCGCGTGTTCGAGGCGGGGCGGCGGGGCGGCGCCCGCGGAGCGGGCGACGAGCCGGATCGCCCGGCCGACCGCGCGATCCCCGATGGCATGCAGCGCCGGGGTGAGCCCGCGGCGCCGCGCCTCCTCGAGGAGGGGGGCGAGCTCGGCGTCGTCCCCCCGGTCGATCCCTGCGGTCGAAGGGTCGTCCGCGTACGGGGCGGCGAGGGAGGCGGTCCGCGGACCGAACGCGCCGTCCAGGAAGACCTTCACTCCGCCGATGCGGAGCCGCGCCGCGGGGCCGATTCCCGCCGGGCCCGGGATCCGCGAGAGGTCGTCGAGGGGAGGGTACGCGACGACCCGGAGCGGGAGGTGCCCCCGGCGGTCAAGCTCCTCGAGGAGGTCGAGCTCCTCCCGGGAGGTGGTCATCGTCCCCACCGCGGTGAGGCCAAGGCGGACGAGCTCCCGGAGCACCGCCGCGACGGCTTCGGCGCGGAGAGGGAGGGCCTCTCGGGCGATCGGCCGGAGCGTGGCAAGGCCCTCTTCGGCGACGACGCCGGCGGGGAGGCGGTCGGACCCCCGCGGGCGTGACGGGGTCGCGAGCACCTCTTCCCAGGCCCGGGAGTTGAGGAGGGCGGCGTGGCCGCTCGCATGGTAGAGGACGACAGGCCGGTCGGCGACCACCGAGTCGAGCTCAGCGGGGGTCGGCCACCGGCGCTCGGCGAGGCGCTCCGGGTCGAGCCCCCGGCCGACGATCGCCCCCACCCCCCGGTCCGGCCGCGGGAGGGCGAGGCGCCCGAGCAGCTCGGGGATGCTGCGGGCGGAGCCGACCTCGAGCCCCTCGCGCGTCCGCACGATCTCGGCGAGGTGGAGGTGGGCGTCCGCGAGCCCGGGGACCGCGAGGCGGCCCCCGAGGTCGACCCGGTCGGCCCCGGTCGGCGTCGCCCGGCCGATCGCTCCGAGCGCCCCGGCGGCGACGACCCGCCCGTCCTCGACCACGAGCGCTTCCACGTACCGGCGCCCTGTGTAGATCCGGCCCCCCTCGAACCGCGTCGCGTTCACCACGGTGCGCCTCGTGCCGGCCCCTCCCGCCGGCCCGGCCCCGTCCGCCGCCTAGACGTCGAGGTACCGGTAGAACTCGTACGGGTGGGGGCGGAGGTTCAGCTCGAGCTGTTCCTCCCTCTTGAGCTCGAGGTACGTCTCGAGGAGGCTCGGAGCGAACGCCGGCTTCAGGAACTCCTGGTCGGAGGCGAGGCAGTCGAGCGCCTCGCCGAGCGAGCCCGGAAGCTCGCGGACGCCGAGCTCGCGACGCTGGGCGGGCGTGAGCTTGTAGATGTTCTGATCGACCGGGGGAGGCGGCTCGATCTTCCGGCGGATCCCGTCGAGCCCGGCGAGGGCGAGGGCGGCTTCCGTGAGGTAGATGTTCGCAGCCGAGTCCGGCGTGCGGTACTCGATGCGCTTCGCCTCGGGGCGTCCCCGGTGGTAGAACGGGATGCGGACGTTCGCGGAGCGGTTCGCCCGGCTCCAGGCGATGAAGACGGGAGCCTCGTAGCCCGGCACGAGACGGCGGTAGGAGTTCGTGATCGGGTTCGTGATCGCGCAGAGGGCCCGGGCGTGCTCGAGGAGACCCCCGATGTAGTACCGGCACGTCTCGCTGACCTCGGCGTACGGGTCGCTCGCGTCGAAGAACGCGTTCGTCCCGTCCTTCCAGAGCGACTGGTTGGTGTGCATGCCGATGCCGTTGTCGCCGTAGATCGGCTTCGGCATGAGGCACGCGACCTTGCCGTGGCGGTGGGCGACGTTCTTGATCACGTAGCGGAGGTCCTGGATGTGGTCGGCCATCGGGACGAGCTCGTCGAAGCGGAGGTTGATCTCCGATTGGCTCGCGGTGGCGACCTCGTGGTGGTGGGCGTCGAGGACGAGGTGGAAGTCGTCCGCGAGGATGTTGCACATCTCCGTCCGAAGGCCGTGGAGCGAGTCGACCGGCGGGCTGCGGTGGTACCCCTCCTTGAAGCGGATCGGGGCGTGCGAGTTGCCGGGCTGCCAGGGGGACTCCGTCTGGCGGATGAGGTAACCGGCCCCGGCCCAGGCGTGGCGAACCGCGTCGTACGACGGGACCAGCTCGACCTCGTCGAAGACGAAGAACTCCACCTCGGGACCCCAGTACGACCACGCGTACCCCGCGTCCGCGAGGATCCGCTCGACGCGGCGGGCGACCCCTCGGGGGTCGTGCTCGTAGGGCTCTTTGGACGCGCCGAGGCGCACGTCGCAGATGAAGCGGACCGTGCGTCCGGCCTCCGGGTCCCAGGGGATCGTCGCGACGGTCGACGCGTCCGGGACGAGCAGCATGTCGGAATCGGAGATCTCACGGAAGCCGCGGACCGAGGAGCCGTCGAGCTTCGGCACCCCCGTACGGAACATCTCGGGATCGAGCCCCTCGCGGGGGATGGAGACCTGATTGAACCCCCCGAACACGTCGGTGTAGAACAACTGGACCCACCGCACGTTCTCGGCCGCCAGACGATCGACGACCGCCTCCCCGCTCTCCGCCTTCGCTCCGGGACGCCCCGCCATGCCGCGCTCCCCCGGCGGGTTGAACCGCTCGGCCTACTTCAAGGCTCAGGGACAGGAATTGGACGAACGTCCATCTTTCCTGGAACAAGCCTTAAGCACGACCTCTCCGTTCAAGCCGCATGGGCCGTGCGTCCAGCCTGGACGAGCTCGACCGGTCGATCCTCGAGGAGCTCAACGTCGACGCCCGGCGGAGCCACCGCGCGATCGCCCAGCGCCTCAAGATCTCACCGACGACCGTGGGCTCCCGCGTCGCCCAGATGGAGGCCGAGGGGATCATCCGGGGCTACGTCCCGGTCCTCGACGACGAGCAGCTCGGCTGGGACCTCTGCGCCGTGGTCGGGGTCCGCATCTCGAAAGGGAAGCTGCGCGAGGTGGAGGACCGGCTCGCGAGGGACCCGCACGCCTACGCGATCTACGACGTCACGGGCGACTACGACGCGCTCCTCATCGGGCGGTTCCGGGACCGCGGGGACCTCGATCGGTTCGTGAAGCACGCCCTCCAGGACCCGCACGTCGAGCGCTCGAACACCCAGGTCGTCCTGAACCGCGTGAAGGAAGAGCGAAGGGTCCCCGTCGTCCTTCGTCCCGGGCCGAGGGCCGGGACGGAGCGGCCGAGGGCCGCGGAGCTCCCGTAACGCTATCTAGCCGGGTCCCGTACGATCGGGGCGAGGCGGCGATGGACTGGGGGATGCGCAACCGCATCGCGCGGATGTTCCCGACCGGGAGCGGTAACACGGTCATGCTCGCGGTCGACCACGGCTACTTCATGGGCCCGACGCGTCGCCTCGAGGACGCCCGGGCGACGATCGCCCCGCTCCTGCCGCACGCGGACGCGGTCGCGCTCACGCGGGGGGTGCTCCGGACCTGCGTCCCGCCGTCGAGCGCGACGCCGGTCGTCCTGCGGGTCTCAGGCGGGGTCACGGTCCTCCACGACGATCTCTCGAACGAGACGCTCACGACGTCGATGCGCGACGCCGCCCGCCTCAACGTGAGCGCGGTCGCGCTCTCGGTGTTCGTCGGAGCCCCGCACGAGCACCAGTCGCTCGCCAACCTCGGGCGCCTGGTCGACGACGGCGAGGACGCCGGGATCCCCGTGATGGCGATCACCGCGGTCGGCAAGGAGCTCGAGAAGCGCGACGCTCGCTACCTCGCGCTCGCCTGCCGGGTGTCGGCGGAGCTCGGCGCCCACCTCGTGAAGACCTACTACTGCGACGGGTTCCCGAAGGTCGTCGAGGGCTGTCCGGTCCCGATCGTCGTCGCCGGGGGGCCGAAGCTCGACAACGACCGGGCCGCGCTCGAGCTCGCCTACCGCGCGATCGCCGAAGGAGCCCGCGGCCTCGATATGGGCCGCAACATCTGGCAGTCCGACCACCCGGTCGCGATGCTGAGGGCCCTCCGCGCGATCGTGCACGAGAAGGCGACGGTGCGCGAAGCGCTCGACCTCCTTGAGGAAACGAAGGGCACCCCGGCCCATCCTCCGGTCTCCGCACGCGCGGCGTGAGCACGCCGGGCCGGCAGAACGGTCTTAAACCGCCCTCCGCTCGGGCCCCGCGCGCGGGGATTGCCAAGCTTGGCCAAAGGCGCCAGATTCAGGGTCTGGTCCCGTAGGGGTTCGTGGGTTCAAATCCCTCTCCCCGCACCCTCCCGGGCGCGTGCGGGGACGAGGGCCTGGCCCTCCGGACCGGCCGCGGGGGAACGAAGCCGACCGGGCGCGCCTAGCCGAGGAACGGACGACGCCAGTCCTTCGGGAGCACCGCGTTCTCCTTGAGGTTCCGCGGCGTCATCCACCGAAGGAGATTGAGGAACGAGCCCGCCTTGTCGTTCGTGCCGGAGCGTCGTGCCCCGCCGAACGGCTGCCGTCCGACGATCGCCCCGGTCGGCTTGTCGTTGATGTAGAAGTTCCCCGCGCTCCAGCGGAGGGCCTCCTCCGCGCGGACGATCGCCGACGTGTCGCGGGCGAAGATCGCGCCGGTGAGGCCGTAGGGCGAGGTTGCGTCGCACAGGCGGAGCGTCTCCTCGTACTTCGCGTCCGGGTAGACGTAGACCGTGAGGACCGGTCCGAAGATCTCCTCCGACATCAGCTTCCCCTCGGGTTCGGTCGTCCGGATGACGGTGGGGTGGACGAACCAGCCGGCGGAAGCGTCCGTGGTCCCGCCGACGACGAACTCGTAGCGGTCCGGGTGCGCCCGGGCGTACTCGAGGTACCCTTGGATGTTCGTGAACGCCGCCTCGTCGATGACCGCCCCGACCGAGTTCGCGAGGTCGTGCAGCGGCCCGACCGGGACCTTCGGCACCTCCTCCTTGAGGATCCGCTCCACCTCGGGCCAGCGGCTCTCGGGGACGTAGGCGCGGGAGCAGGCCGAGCACTTCTGGCCCTGGTACTCGAACGCGCCCCGGAGGAGGTTGATCGCCGTCCCCCGCGCGTCGGCCGAAGGGTGCATGACGATGAAATCCTTCCCACCGGTCTCGCCCACGATCCGCGGGAAGTTCCGGTACGCCTCGACATGGGCGCCGACCCGCTTCCAGATCTCTACGAGGCTCGCGTAGCTGCCCGTGAAGTGGACGCCGGCGAGCCCCGGGTGCTCGAGCAGGACGGGGGCGTGCGCGCTCGGGAACGGGACGAAGTTGATGACGCCCGGCGGCAGCCCCGCCTCGACCAGGACCTGGAAGATCCGGTAGTTCGACAGGATCACCGCGCGCGCGGGCTTCCAGATCGTCACGTTCCCGACCATCGCCGGGGCGGTCGGGAGGTTCCCCGCGATCGAGTAGAAGTTGAACGGCGGGACGGCGAGGACGAACCCCTCGAGCGGGCGCCAGTCGAACCGGTTGGTCTCGCCCGGATACTGGTCGGGCTGCATCTCGTAGATCTGGCGCGCGAAGTACGCGTTGAAGTTCCAGAAGTCAACGAGCTCGGCGAGATCGATCTCGGCCTCGTACGGGTTCTTCGAATGGTTGAGCATGATCGCCGCGATGTGGCGGATCCGGTGGGGGCCCGCGAGGAGGGCCGCGGCCTTCTGGAAGACGGCGAGCCGGTGGTACGGGTCCGTCCGGGCCCACGCCGCGTGGGCTGCGAGGGCGGCCTCGGCCGCGCGCCGGAGCTCGTCCTCCCCGGCGAGATGGGCGCGGGCGAGGATCGTCGAGCGGTCGTCCGGGCACGGGAGGTCGACGACCTGGTCCGTCCGCACCTCCTCGCCCCCGAGGACGAGCGGGACCTCGACCGTCTCCTTCCGGGCGCGGGCGAGCTCCTCGAGGAGGCGGGCCCGGTCGGCGGAGCCGGGGGCGTACGACCGGATCGTGTTGACGTCGTTGACCGGGTGCTCGACCTTCCAGATCATGACCTCCCGCGAGCGGACCCGCGGTACTAACCGTTTCGTGAACTCTCCTTGATACGGGGTTAATGACCGCGTCCCGGCCCTCCTTCGGGCCAAGCATGCTCGCTCCGGCGCCGGCCCGCATCGAAAAGCACCCAATCCTCGACGTTCCGGAGCACCCGGAGACGGTGACGTTCACGTTCCACGGGCGGGACCTCACGGCGCGCCGGAACGAGATGATCGCCTCCGCGCTCTTCGCGAACGGCGTCCAGGTCTTCGGCCGGCACCGGCGGGACGGTGCCCCCCAGGGGATCTTCTGCGCGAACGGCCAGTGCGCCCAGTGCCTCGTGCTCGCCGACGGGCTCGCCGTGAAGGCGTGCCTCACCCCCGTGCGGCCGGGGATGGTCGTCGAGCCGCTCGAGGGGTTCCCCCCGCTCCGGCCCGAGGCCGGGCCCCCGCCCGCGCGGCGCGGGATCGACGAGGTCACGACCGACGTGCTCATCGTGGGCGGCGGACCGGCCGGCCTCGCGGCGGCCGCCGAGCTCGGCGCGCACGGACGGCGCGTCCTCCTCTGCGACGACAAGCCGACGCTCGGCGGGAAGCTCACCCTGCAGACGCACAACTTCTTCGGCTCGGTCGAGGACTGCTACGCCGGCGAGCGGGGCACGGAGATTGCCGCGCGGCTCGACCGCGACGTCCGCTCGCATCCCGAGGTCGAGGTCTGGACCGAGGCCCCGGTCGTCGGGATCTTCGACGGAGGGGTGGTCGGCGTCGTCCGCCACGGGAGGTTCACCCTGGTACGTCCCCAGGCGCTCCTGGTCGCCGCGGGCGCCCGCGAGAAGGCGCTCGCGTTCCCCGGGGCGGACCTCCCCGGCGTCTACGGCGCGGGGGCGTTCCAGACGCTCGTGAACCGGGACCTCGTCCGGCCGTCCCGGCGGATCCTCGTCGTCGGGGGTGGCAACGTCGGGCTGATCGTCGCGTACCAGGCCCTCCAGGCCGGCGTCGACGTTGCCGCGGTCGTTGAAGTCCTGCCCGAGGTAGGGGGCTACCGGGTCCACCGCGACAAGCTCCTCCGGCTCGGGGTGCCGGTCCTCACCTCCCACACGGTCCTTCGCGCCGAGGGGACCGACCACGTGGAACGGGCGATCGTCGCCGAGGTCGACGCGAACTTCCGGCCGGTCGAGGGGACCGCGCGCGCCTACGAGGTCGACACGGTCCTCGTCGCGGTCGGCCTCTCCTCCGTGAACGAGCTCTACCAGGAGGCGCAGCGCCTCGGCCTCCGGGCCTACGCGGCGGGCGATGCCCGCGAGATCGCGGAGGCGTCCGCCGCGATGTTCTCCGGGAAGATCGCGGCCCGGTCGATCCTCAAGGACCTCGGCGAGCCCGTGGAGGTCCCCGCCGCCTGGCTCGCGCTCCGCGCGACGCTGAGCTCGCACCCGGGCCCCGTGCTCGGAGCCTATCCCGTGCCTGCCGAGGCGAAGGTCTACCCGGTGATCCGGTGCGCGCAGGAGATCCCGTGCAACCCGTGCACCGAGGTCTGCGTGAAGGACAGCATCACGATCCCCGAGGGGAACCTCCTCGGCCGGCCGCGGCTCACCGGCGACTGCGTCGGCTGCCTCCAGTGCGTGGTCGTCTGCCCGGGCCTCGCGATCAGCCTCGTCGACCGGCGGTACGACGGGGGGCGCGCCCGCGCGCGCGTTACGGTGCCGTGGGAGATGCCCGACGGGGGTCCGCGCGCGGGCGATGAGGTCCCCACCACCGGTGCGGAGGGCGAGCCCGTCGGGACCGGCACGGTGGTCCGGGTCCTCGCAGGGAAGGCCCTCCGCCGGCGCCGGCTCGTCGTCCTCGAGGTGCCCGCGAACGAGGCGGACCGCGTCGCGGGCGTGCGGTACCGTCCCCCCGAGGCTCTCCCTCCCCTCGTCCCGACCCCCGCGGCGCGCGACGACGAGGTGGTCGTCTGTCGCTGCGAGCGCGTGACGCGCGAGGCGATCCTCGACTACGTCCGCACGACCGGGGCGCGGGACCTGAACGCCGTCAAGGCCGCGCTCCGCTGCGGGATGGGGCCGTGCGGAGGGAAGACGTGCACCGAGCTCATCGTGCGGGTCTACCGCGAGCTCGGGATCGACCCCCGCACCCTCACGCCGCCGGTGCATCGACCGTTCACGCAGGAGGTCCCGCTCCGCGCGTTCCTGGGGGAAGGTGCTGACGACTCCCGAGTTTGACGCGATCGTCGTGGGCGCGGGGTCGGTCGGCAACCCTACGGCGTTCGCCCTCGCCGAGGAAGGGCTGCGGGTGCTCGTGGTGGACGAGCTCGCGTCGTCCGGCCAGGGGCAGAACAAGGCGGCGATCGGCGGGGTCCGGGCCACGCACTCGGACCCGGCGAAGATCCGGCTCTGTCAGTTGAGCCTCGAGACCTTCTCCCACTGGAAGGAGGCGACCGGCACCGACATCGGCTGGAAGCCGGGCGGCTACTGCTTCCCCGCGTTCGACGAGAAGGTCGAGGCGACCCTCCGCTCGCTGCTCCCGGTCCAGCACCAGCACCGCCTCGCGATCGACTGGCGCGACGCGGAGGAGGTCCGTCGCCTCGTCCCCGGCATCAACCCGGACGGGCTGCGCGGGGGCACGTTCTCTCCCGAGGATGGCCAGGTCAACCCGCTCCGGGCCTCCGAGTCGTTCACCCGGGAGGCGATCCGCCGCGGGGCGGTCTACCGCTACCGGGAGACGGTCCGTTCGATCCTCGTGCGCGGCTCCACGGTGGTGGGGCTCGCGACCGAGCGGGCCGAGTACCGGGCCCCGGTCGTCGTCAACGCGGCCGGGGTCCACGCCGATCGCATCGGCCGGACGGCGGGGGTGCCCGTCCCGATCCTCCCGGAGAGCCACGAGGCCGGGATCTCGGCCCCGGTCGAGCGGTTCCTCGGCCCGCTCGTGGTCGACCTGCGGCCCGGGCCGGAGGGGAAGACCTCCAACTTCTACTTCGGACAGGACGCGGACGACCAGGTGATCTTCTGCTACACGCCGCGGGTCCCGATCCCCGGGGAGAACCGCGTCTCGACCTACGAGTTCATGCCGATCGTCGCGGCCCGGCTCGTCGAGGTCCTTCCGCGTCTCAAGAACCTCACGATCCGGCGGGTCTGGCGCGGGCTCTACCCGATGACGCCGGACGGGCTCCCAATCGTGGGCAGGGCGCCGAACGTCGACGGCCTCTACCTCGGGGTCGGGATGTGCGGCCAGGGCTTCATGCTCGGCCCGGGGGTCGGCCGGCACCTCGCCTCGCTGATCGCGCACGGTCGACCGGCGATCGAGCCCGACGTCGCGCGTCTCGTGAGCCCTGAGCGGGACCTCACCGGCGGACGCCGCGAGGCCCTCCGCTGACCCCGCCCCGCTCCCCGCGGGCGGTGCCGTTCAGGCAAGGTCGCGGAAGACCAGGTGGAGGCGCTTCGCGAACCGCTCGGCCGGGAGAACGCCGACCTCGCGGCGGACGAGACGCCCGTCACGGAAGAACAGGAGCGAGGGAAGGGACCGGACCCCGAGCCGGCGGACGAGCGTCGGCTCGTGGTCGGCGTGCAGTTTCGCGAAGCCGACCGCGTGGCCGTACTCCGCGGCCGCCGAGGCGAAGATCGGGGCGAACGCTCGGCACGGGCCGCACCACGGCGCCCAGACGTCGACCACGACCCGCGGGTGGTCGCGAAGGAACTTCTCGAAGTTGAGCGTCGTGAGACGCTCGGGGGGCGACGGACGGGGGGACCGGTCCTCCCCGGCCGTGGAGGTCGCCGCGCCCTCAGCCGGCGGCGGGCCGCCGCGGACGAAGCGCGAGAGCCAGCCCATCGGATCCTTCCTCCCTCCGGGAGGAAAGGCGGGGCCGAGAGAAGTACATGGCGCCCCCGTCGAGCCAGGGCGACGGCCGCCGGGGGGGAGCCGTGCCGACCAGTGGTCCCGGGCGGGTGCGCTTCGGCCCTTCGGGGCGCCCCGAGCTCTCCCGGCGCGACGACGCGGCACGGTCAAATGCGGTTCACAGGGCGTTCATCCCTCGCGAACGGTCCGAAGTACTGTACGAGGATGACGACGCCGACGAGCTCGGCCGGACCTCGTCTTCCGCCTGCGGTGACCGGTCCGGCCTTCCTGCGCGACGGGACCGAGGTGTGGGTGCGGGAGGCCCAGGAGGAGGACCGGCCGCTCCTCGCCGAGTTCCTCGCGAGGGCGTCCGCCGAAGCGCTCGCCTCGACGGTCTTCCCGACCTCCCGTCCCGAGCTCGGAGCGGCCGAGGTCGCCGCGGCGTCCCGGGCCGACGAGGCGCTCGGCCTCCTCGTGCTCGGGGACCGGGCGGGAGGGGTGGCGGTCCTCGGGCTCGGCCGCTACGCGCGCGAGGAGGCGCGCGGGGCCACCGCCGAGGTGACGTTCCTGGTCGACGACGCCTACCGCGACCGCGGGATCCCGATGCTGCTCCTCGCGCGCCTCGCCCGGGCCGCGCGGGCGTTCGGCATCCGGCAGTTCGAGGCCCGGGTCCGTCCCGACAATCCCGGGATGCTCGAGGTCTTCCGGACGAGCGGGTTCCCGATCGCGGAACGGCCCGACGCGGACGAGGTCGCTGTCCTCGTCCCGATCGGTTCCGAGCCCGACCCGTCCGCGTCGCCGAGGCCCGCCGGCTCCCGCGTCGTGACGCACCGGCCGGTGCGACGGCTCGAGGATTGAGCTCGCGTCGAGGACGCTCCGCCGGGCGGACAGCGCGACGGCGGGTGCGGCCCGGCTCAGGTCCCCTTGACGGGGGTCAAGGGGATCGCGCCGTTGTGCATCCCTGAGAACCGGGCGAGCTCGTCGAGCTCGCTCAACAGGCGCATCGCCTCCGTCCCCTTCGCGGTGATGCGATAGTTCTCGCCGCCGTGGACGAGCAGCCCGTCGTCGACGAGGCGTCGGAGGTGGAAAGCGAGCTTCGGGGAGTCCTCGAGCCCCGCCGCGCGCATCGCCTCGGTGAACGAGCACGCCCCGTCGGCGGCCCGACGCAGGACGGCGCGACGGACCGGGTTCGCGAGGGCCTCGAGCGTGAGGCGGGTCGCCGGACCGACGACCGCGGCGCGGACGTCCCGGGCGTCCGCCGCGGAGATCCGCTTCGGGTTGAACGTCACGACGAACGGGCCGCGGCCCTCCATCCGCTGGCGGATGTCCTCGAGGAACGCGAGGATGTCGCTGCGCCGGTGGTGGAGGAGCATGCGGTCGACGTCCTCGAGCAGGACGCCGGCCCGGGGCCGCTCGGCCAGGAACGCCTCGATCGCGTCGCGCATCGCCGCCGGGTTCTCGAGGTCGGGTCTCTGGACCGTGACCCCGGGGACGGGCCGCACCTCCCGCGGGGTGAGGTAGAGGACGGCGGACCCGTTCTCGCGGACCCAGCCCCGGACCAGCTGGTCCGGGCTCGGGGCGCGCTCCTCGCCGGAAAGGAAGCGACCCTCCTGCTCGATGTGGCCGAGGACCTGGCGGACCTGGTCGATCTTGAACGGCTTCTGCACGTAGTCGGCCGCCCCCGACTTCATCGCCTCGACCGCGGTCTCGACCGTGGCGAAGCCGGTGATCATGACGACCGGGGTCGCGGGGAACCGCGCCCGGACCTCCCGGAGGAGATCGAGCCCGCTCTGCCGGGGCATCTTGAGGTCGGTGAGCACCACGTCGAACTCCTGGCGCGCGAGCTCCTCGAGGGCTTTCACCGCGGACGGGCTGGTCGTCACCTCGTGGTGGTCGTCCCGGAGCAGGTCGGCGAGTTCCTCCCGGAACACGGCATCGTCATCGACGACGAGGAGCCTCACGTTCGCGGAACGGTCGCACCCCCGCTTGAGGTTTGTCGGCGTTCCCCGGGGGTGGCCCGGGAGCCCGCGGCCTCCCGCCCGCGCCCCGCCCTTCAGGCCGGGCGGGCGCCGGGGTCCGGGGGGACCGCCGGCCGGGCGGACGGGGCGGTTCCGGCCGTCACCGAGGGGCCGCTGAGCCCCCCGACGAGCGGGAGCGTGACAAGGAGGCTTGCCCCGCTCCCCGGGACGTTGCGCGCGGCGATCGTGCCCCCGTGCGCCTGGACGATGCCGTGGCAGATCGCGAGCCCGAGCCCGGTGCCGCGACCCTCGGGCTTGGTCGTGAAGAACGGGTCGAAGACCCGGGGGAGCGCTTCCACGGGGATCCCGGGGCCGTTGTCCCGGATCTCGATCTCCACGTCCGGGCCCGTCGACCGGACCTCGACCCAGATCCGGCCATCGGACGCTCCCTCGAGCGCGTCGTAGGCGTTGAGCAGGATGTTCGTGAAGACCTGCATGAGCTGGCCGCGGTCGCCGAAGATCGGTTGCGGCTCGGGCGGGTAGTGCTCCTCGACCTCAACGTTCGCCGGCTGCTTCCCGCGGAGGAACCCGACCGCCTGACGCGCGACGGCGGAGAGATCGAGGCGGGTCACCTGCGGCTCGCTGCGCCGGGCGAAGTCGAGCAGCCCGCGGACGATCCTCGCGGCGACGTCGACCTGGGCGGCGATCGTCTCGGCCCGCTGGCGCGTCCAGGGATCCGTCGCCCGCCGTCGGAGGCTTTCCGCGACGAGCATGACGTTCGCGAGCGGCGTGTTGATCTCGTGCGCGACCCCCGCGGCCAGCTGGCCGAGCGACGAGAGGCGCTCGGAGTGGGCCGCAAGGCGCTCCCAGGCCTTCTGCTCCGTGAGGTCGACCGCGACCCCGACGTAGTGGGTGACCTCGCCCGCCTCGTTCTTCACGGCGGTGACGGTGAGGAAGACCGGCCGATCGCGGCCGGAGCGGTCGCGGTTCACGATCTCGCCGGACCAGTTCCCCCGGTTCGGGTCGAGGAGGTCCTTCCACATCCGGGCGTAGGTCTCGGGGCTCGTCCGGCCGCTCCGGACGAGGCTCGGCTTGCGGCCGATGCACTCCGCCCGCGAGTAACCGTACGTTGCCTCGAAGGCGGGGTTCACGTCGACGAGGAAGCCATGGCGGTCGGTGACCTCCATCGCGTTCGTGCTCGTCAGGAACGCCTCGTAGAGAAGGCGCGCCTGCTCGTGCTCGCCCAGCCGTTCCCCCGCGTCGCTCAGCACCGCGAGGAGCCGGCGGGGGCGGTCGTCCCCGCTCGGGACGAACGCGAGCGCGAGGTCGACGAACCGCGGGCCGGGCCCGGCCCCGTCCCCGAACGGCACGGCGCTCGCGTGCGGGGGGCTCCCGCCTGTGCCGGCCGCGAGCGCGAGGCCCTCTTCGATCGCCGCGAGGAGCGCCGGGGCCCGCAGCCCGGGATCGTCCCGGAACCCGCGCGGGGCGTCGCGGCCCGCTCCTCCCGGTGCCCAGCGCCGATACGTCGCGTTCGTCCAAGCGATCCGGCCGTCCGCCTCGAGGAGCACGAGGCCGACCGGGGCGTGGTCGAAGATCCCGCCCAGCCCGAGATCGGCGTCCGGCACGGCCGTTCCCCCTCGTTCGATGGAACGTCGGTCGTTGCTCAAAAGCTTCCTCGGCGCCGTCTCGGGAGGGTCAAGCGTAGTCAACCTTCCCTTCAAGTTCGGGTCTCCGGCCTTAAGCGCCCATGGTGACGGCCGAGGTGCTCGTCGTCGAGGAGACTCCGAGCCTCGCCTCTTCGTTGGTGGCGTTCCTCGAGGCTCACGGGATCCCGGTCCGTCGGTTCCCGGGGCTCTCCGCGGCCGAGTCGTACCACGCGGGAGGCTGCGTCGCCCACCCGCTCGTCGTCGTCGCCTCCAACAGCCACTACTGCTCGAGCGCGAACCGCTGGTGCCAGGGGCCGCTCCGGGAGGCCGACCTCGTCGTCGTGGGGACGCGCGACCCTGCGCTGCGCAGCTCGGACGGGCTCCATGTCGTCCGCCTCCCGCTCGAGCCGGCCCGCCTGCTCGAACTGGTACAGGGGATCCTCCACCGGCCGACGGGGACGTCGAGCTAGGCCGGAGAGGACCGGGATCCGGTCCGCGGAACGCCCTGGGGCGCCTACGCCGTCAGGGGGGCTACTGGCCGCGGCGCGACGGGTCGGGCCGTCTCGCGCTCGAGGCGCAGGAGCCGCTCCCACCCCGCCCGGACGTCCCTGCCGAGCGCCTCGACCTCCGCCGGCGTGAAGTGACGGAAGCGGCCCTGCGCCCGGACGTAGTCCTCGATCGGCTTCAGGGCCCCGCCCTTGCGGGTGATGCGGTAGACGCCGTCCTCGACCTCGTAGAGCGGGAAGACCCCGGTGTCCGTCGCGAGCCGACCGAGAGCGATCGTCTCCTCCGACGAGAACCTCCAGCCCGGCGGGCATGGCGTGAGCGCGTGAAGGAACCTGGCCCCGCGCACGGCCCGCGCCTTCTGGGCCTTGCGGACGAGGTCCTCGGGGAACGCCGGGTTCACGGTCGCCGCGTACGACGGCCGGTGCGCGAGGACGATCCCCATGATGTCCTTCTTCGGCTCCGGCTTCCCCCGGCTCGGGCCCTCGACGGGGGTCGTCGTGGTCCAGGCGCCTTGCGGGGTCGCCCCGCTGCGCTGGATCCCGGTGTTCATGTAGCCCTCGTTGTCGTACATCACGTAGATCGCGTCGGTGCGGCGCTCGAGCATCCCGCTCAGCGCCTGGAGCCCGATGTCGGCGGTGCCGCCATCGCCCGCGAACCCGACCACGGTCACGCCCTTGAGGCCGAGGGCGTCCGCCGCCGCGCGGAGGCCCGAGATCGAGGCGCCCGTCGCTTCGATCGGGTTGTCGAGCATCGGCACGCCGAGCGCGGTCGTCGGGAACGGCGTCCCGATCACGGTCCAGCAACACGCAGGGACCGACAGGATCGTGCGGGGCCCGAAGCCCTTGAGGAGCAGGCGCATCGTGAGCGCCGGCCCGCAGCCGGGGCACGCCGCATGGCCACGGAACATCCACTCGTCGGCCGGGATCGTGAGCTTAGCCATCCGAGCCCACCTCCTCGGCCGCGAGGTCCTCCCACCGGACCGGGCCGACCTCCCCCTCGAGCAGCTCGCCGAACATCCGACGCACGTGACCCGGCGTCACGTCCCGGCCCCCGATGCCGGCGAGGAAGCCCGCGACCTGCGGCCGGTGAGGGGTGGGATAGATCGCGGCCCGCACCTCGGTCGCGACCGGGCCGAGGGCCCCGAAGGTGTAGGACCGGTCGACGACCCCGAGCCGGTCGACGGTGGCCGCGAGGCGCCGGATCTCCTCGTCCGGGAACGGGCGGAACAGGCGGAGCTTCGCGAGGCCGACCTTCCGGCCCTCCGCGCGCAGCGCGTCGACGACGGAGCGGGCGGTCGTGGTCGTGGTCCCCATCGTGACGAGGACCGCGTCGGCGTCGTCGGTCCGGTACGTCGCGACCGCCCCCCCGTGCCTCCGTCCGGTAAGGCGGCCGTACTCCTCCTCGATCTCGACGAGGCGGCCCGGCACCTCGGCCGTGGCGTCGGCGAGCGCACGCCGGAACTCGACGTAGTGGTCCGGACCGGTGAACGAGCCGAGCCGCGACGGCCGCTCGAGCTCGAGGACGGCCTGCGCCCGGCGCGGCGGCAGGAACCGGTCGACGAGCTCGGCGTCGGGCACGTCGACCGGCTCGACCGTGTGCGAGAGGTAGAAGGCGTCCTCGTTCACCATCGCGGGGAGGCGGACGGCCGGGTCCTCGGCGAGGCGGAAGGCGATCAGGACGGTGTCGAGGACCTCCTGGTTGCTCTCGGGGTAGAACTGGATCCAGCCGGTGTCCCGCTGGGAGATCGTGTCGGTGTGGTCGGCGCCGATGTTCCACGGCGGAGCGACCGCGCGGTTCACGACCCCCATCACGACGGGGGCCCGCATCCCCGACGCCCAGTGGACGAGCTCGTGCATGAGGAGCAGCCCCTGGCTCGAGGTCGCGGTGTAGGTGCGCGCCCCGAGGCCGGCCGCGCTCACCACCACCTGGAGGGCGCTGTGCTCCGACTCGACCTTCACGTACTCGGCGTCGAGCTCGCCGTGCGCGACGAACTCCGCGAGCTTCTCGACGATCGAGGTCTGGGGCGTGATCGGATAGGCCGCGATCACCTGAGCGCGGGCGAGCCGCACGGCGTACGACTGCGCGTAGTTGCCCGACATCACCTGGCGGGTCATGCGACGGCCTCCACCGGGGCGCTGGCCATCTCGATCGCGTGCGGGGGGCAGACCTCGGCGCAGATCCCGCAGCCCTTGCAGGAGTCGAGCCGCACCGACGGGATCCCCGACGCGTCGAGCTCGATCGCATCGTCCGGGCAGTACTTCCAGCAGAACGTGCACTTCGTGCAGCGCGCGACGTCGATCTTCGGCGTCAAGGTGCGCCAGGCGGCGGTCCGGAGCGTGCTGCTCGGCACCGTGGCGAGGGGGCCCCCCGGGATCGGGAGCGGGCGGGACGGCCCGCTCGGACGGGGCACGGGGGCCGGGCCGGGCACGACCCCGAGGATCTTCACCGCCGTGAACCCCTCGGCCGCGGCCGCCCGGTTCTCCTCCCGGTGCGACGGGACGAACCGCTCGATGGCGCGCTGGACCGCCTCAAGGCTGACGACGCCCGTGGCCCGCGCGAGGGCGCCGAGGACCGTCGTGTTGACGATCGGCATCGTCGGAGAGCCGAGACCGTGGGCGAGCGCGATCGCGGTCGCGTTCAGCGCGGCCCGGCGGACCGGCCGCAGCACGGGGAGGCGCTCGGGTGGGAGCGGGGAGTTCACGAGGAGAAGGCCGCCATCCTTGAGGCCGTCCGCGACCGGGGTGCTCGTGAGCAGGCCGGGCTCGAGCACGACGACGACGTCCGGCGCGACGATCGAGGTCCGGAGACCGATCGGCCGCTCGTCGATCCTCGCGTAGGCGGTGACCGGCGCGCCGCGACGCTCGACCCCGAAGAACGGGAAGCTCTGCGGCTCGAGGCCGTCCAGGAACGCCGCCTGGGCGAGTAGCTCGCTCGCGATGACCGCGCCCTGCCCTCCCCGGCCATGGAACCGAATCTCGAGCATGAACGATTGGCTCGAGCCCGAGGTCCGCTAATGAACGGTGGGTGGGCTAGGGTTGACCTCAGCCCGGAGAAGCTCGATCGGGACGGTCCGAGCCACGTCGCAGCGGGGCACGGGACCCGGACGACGGCGCGGTCCCGCGGCTTGGCCCAACGTAAATACACGTCGGCCGTCGCGGCCTCCGATGCCGTCCGCGCGCCGTTCGGGGCGGCCCGCCACCGCGCGCCCCGCGACGCGGCACGCGCGCGCGCCGGCCCCCGCCGAGATGCCCCCGTCGCGCCCGCTGCGGGCGACCCCGGTGCTCTCCGAGGACCCTCACGGCCACATCGTCTGCCGCGTCTGCGGGCGGATCCAGGGCCTCGAGCTCACGGAGCTCGACCGCCACCTCCTCACCGAGCTCGCCGCGGGCCGCCCGGACGGCTGGAGCCTCGAGAGGATCGCCTTCTCGCTGACGGGCGCTTGCCAGCGGTGCCGCGAAGGTCCGCCCGCCCCGTGAGCGGGCCGGTCCGATGGTGGGGTTCGTCACGGTCCCCTCGATCGCCTGGGGCTCCGGAGCGATCGAACAGCTGAGCGGGCTCGGGGCCCGCCGGGCCGTCGTGGTCGTCGATCCGGCGCTCGCGGGCGCGATCGGCCCCCGGCGGGTCGTCGAGGAGCTCGAGCGCGGCGGTGCGACGGTCGATGTGGTGGACGACCTGCGCACGCTCGACCGGCTCGAGACGGTCGTCCGCCTCGCGGAACGGCTCCGCGCGCTCGGGCCGGACCGGCTCGTCGCCGTCGGCGGCGGCACGACGATCGACGGGGTCAAGGCCGCGCGCCTCGCCTACGAGCGGCCGGACCTCGACCTCGCCGATCCCCCGGTCGAGCTCCGGCTCCCCGAGCCGCCGAGGAGCCGCCTCGCCGCGATCCCGACGACGAGCGGCAGCGGCGCGGAGGCGAGCTGGATCGCCGACCTCGTCGGACCGGACGATGCGCCCCGGGAGCTCGCCGACCGAGCGCTCCTCCCGGAGTGGGCGCTCGTCGACCCGTGGTTCGCCGCGTCGCTCCCCGCGGCGGGCGTCCTTGCGGGGGCGTTCGAGGCGGCCGCGCTCGCGTGCGAGGCGTACCTCTCCGCCTGGTCGAACCCGTTCTCGGACGCGCTCGCGGTCGCCGCGCTGCGCACGGTCGTCCGGCGGCTCCCGCACGCCGTCCGCTGGAGCGACGACCCCGAGGCGCGCGGCGCGCTGCACTACGCCGCCACGGAGGCCGGGATCGCGGCGTCGAACGCGCAGCGCGGCGTGGCCCACGCCCTCGCGCGCGCGCTCGTGCGCCCGACCGGGCTCGCCTACGCGACCGTGCTCGGCCTCGTGCTGCCGCCGGTCCTCGACTTCGACCGGCCGGCCGCGCGCGAGCGGCTGGACGCTCTCGCCGCCCTTCTCGCCGACCCGGAGGAGAGCGGGGTCCCGAGCGTTGCCGACCGCCTGCGTCGTCTCGCCGCCCAGGTCGGGGCACCGACCGGGCTCGAGGCCGCCGGGGTCCGGTCCGGAGCGCTCGACGGTGAACGCCCCCGCATCATCGCCGAGACGCTCCGTTCCCCCGCGGTGCTCGCGAACCCCCGCGTGCCGAACGCGGCGGAGATCGAGGCCCTCCTCGACACTCTCGAGGGACGGGGCCGGAACACCGGCGCGCCCCCGCGCGCCTAGCGGGCGGTCGCGGCGGCGGGCTCGCCCCGCGGGGGGGTCTCGACGGCACGGTTGATCGCCACCTCGGCGAGGTCGCTCGCGTAGAACGCGGCCCGTTCGAGGCTCTCGAGGACGTAGGCGAGGCCGACCGCCAGCCGGCCGCGTTTCGAGGCAAGCTCGTGGAGGACCTGCACGCGCTCCCGGGTGAGCGCGTGCGCGGCGTCGATCACGTCGTTCGCCTTCGCGATGTCGCGGTGCTCGAGGGCGTCCAGCGCCCCGGCGAGGCCCTCGGCGGCCCGGTCGGCCATCCGGTCGAGCACCTGGCGGAGCCGGTCCGGGGGAGGCTCGCGTCCGAGCAGGGCGACCGTCTCGGCGATGCGGACCGCGTGGTCGGCGATCCGCTCGAGGATGCGGGACGCGAGCAGGTACGTCGAGCACTCGGGAAGCGTGAGGTCCAGCGTCGCGAGGATGCGGGCGTCCCGGAGGGCGCTCGTCACCTGCTTCTCGAGGAACCAGTGGAGCCGGTCGACCTCCCAGTCGCGCTCGACGACATCGCGGGCGATCGACGCGTCCCCCGCGCGGAACGCGGTCATCGCGTCGGCCTGCATCGCCCGGACCATCTGGTGCATCCGGCGGATGATCGAGGGGATCGGCAACGGGTTCGTGCCGACGACGTCCTGCAGGACCACCGACTCGGCGGTCTCCTCGAGGATCTCCGGGCCGATCATCCGCTGGGCGAAGTTGCGCACGATCTCGCGTGTCCGCGCGCTCATGCGCGTCGGGGTCCGGATCTCGAGGAGGGGGTAGCCCGCGATGTACTCGGCGATGAGGCGGCGGAGCAGGTGATCCTTCTCGTCGGAGTTCGACACCTCGACCGCTCGGCGCGGGACCTCGGCCGGGGAGGCGGACTCGGGCGTCACCGTGAGCGAGCCGTCCGCCCGGGGAGCGAAGACCAGGACGTCCCCCGCGCCGAGGCCCCGGGCGACGACCCAGGACTTCGGGAGCGACACGATGAACGTCGAGCCGCCGGTCTTCTGAATGCGCCGCCCGTGAAAGCCGCCGCTCGAGCGCATCGGAGAGGGAGGGCGACGTGCGGGCATCTATATAGTTTCGTCCGCGCGCCCCTGGGTTCGTCGGCCCCGGACGCGCGGACCGGAGCCGGTCGGCCCGGCCGTCGGGGGCGCTAAATAGCCGGGGCGGGCGTTCCCGCCCGCCTCCTTCGATGAGCGTGCCCTCGTCCCGACGGTTCCGGTTCGGTCGGTCGACCGAGGAGGCACGGGCCGGGGAGACCCTCCTCGAAGCGCTCGCGCGCCGCGGCTGGCCGTCGCTCGTGCGTTCGGTGCGCTACCATCGCCCCCGCGGCCCGGTCTGCGGCACCGGCGTCTGCGCCGGATGCCTCGTGCGCGTGAACGGCCGGCCGAACGTCCGTGCCTGCCGCTACCGCGTCGAGGACGGAGACCGCGTCCGCACCGAGAACGCCTGGCCCGGGCCGAGGTTCGATCTCCTCGGGGTCCTCGACCTCGTGCTCCCGCGCGGGATCGACACCGTCCACGGCTTCCGGCGCCCGGCGTGGGCGACGCGGCTCTACCAGAAGGTCGTGCGACGGCTCGCCGGCTACGGCGCCGTGCCGGATCCGGCCGTCGCCCGCGCGCGCCCCGGGACGCGGACGTGGTCCGTCGAGACCGTGGTGATCGGCGCCGGGGCCGCGGGCCGGGCGGTCGCGGCGGAGCTCGCGCAGCGCGGACGGAGACCGCTCGTCCTCGAGCGCGAGCGCCCGAGGGCGTCCCCGGGGATCGAAGGGGCGGACCTGGTCGAGGGGACGACCGCGACGTTCCTCGCCCCGCCCGAGGCCGGCAGCGCGACCGGGTTCACGGTCCTCGGGTTCGACGACGAGGGACGCGGGATCCGCGTCCGTGCGAGCTCGGTCGTCGTCGCGAGCGGGGGGTACGATGCCGGGCTCCTCTTCGAGGGCTCGGACCGGCCCGGCATCGTGACGGGCGACCTCGTGCTCGCCGGCCTCGGGCTCCCGTTCGGTCCAACGGTCGTGGTCGGGGGCGGCCCGCGGGCGCGCAAGGTGGTGGAGCGGCTCGGCGAGGAGGTGCGGGCGGTCGTCGGGTTCGACGCGATCGACCCGGAGGTCGCGGGCGCCGCCGCGGAGCTCGGCGTGCCGCTCTATCCGCGCACGCGGGTCGTGCGGGCGATCGGCCGACGGAGGATCCGCGCGGTCGAGCTGGCCCGGCGGGACGGCACGGGACGGTTCCGTCTCCCGTGCGCGAGCGTCGTCCTCGCCCACCGGCGCCTGCCGAACGCCCAGCTCCTGTTCCAGGCCGGGGTTCCCCGCGTCTGGCGGGACCCTCCGGGAGCGTACTACCCCGACCTCGAACCGGCGGGTCGCACGCCCGTGGAGGGCCTCTTCGCGGCCGGGTCCGCCGCCTCCCCCCGTGGCGGGGCGGACCTCGACCCCCGGGACGTGGCGACGGCGGTCCTCGGCGCGCCCCCGCGCCCCGCCGCCCCGGGCCCGGTCGAGAGGACGAGGGGCGAGCTCCTCGCCTACTACCGGGAGCTCCTGCGCGAGCCGCGTCGGGACAAATGGGTCCTCTGCCCGTGCGAGGACGTTCTCCTGGACGAGGTCGAGGCCGCCCACGCCCGCGGCTACCGCGGTCTTGAGGTGATCAAGCGCTACACGAGCGCCGGCACCGGGCTCTGCCAGGGGCGGTTCTGCCTGCCGGAGGCGATCCTCGTCCTCGCCCTGCTCGAGGGGCGCACGCCGCCCGAGGTCGGGTTCATCACGCAGCGTCCCCCGCTGGTCCCCACAGCCCTCGGCGCGCTCGCGGAGCTCGCGGAAGCCGCCCCGCCGGAGGCCGGGTCGTGACGCTCGCTCGCACGGACTACCGGGCGGTCGTCGTGGGCGCCGGCATCGTCGGACTGTTCACGGCCTACCACCTCGCGCGCGCGGGGATCGCCCCGCTCCTCGTCGTCGACCGCGGGTACCTCTCGAACGGCGGGTCGGGGCGGAACGGCGGCGGGGTCCGCCAGCAATGGGAGACGCGCTCGACCGTCCGGCTCGCCCGCGAGGCGGTCGCCGCCTACCGGCGGTTCGGCCGCGACTTCGGGCACAACGTCTGGTTCCGCCAGGGCGGGTACCTTTTCCTCGCCGAGGACCCCGACGAGCTCGCCCGGCTCGAGCGGGTCCAGAGGGTCGTGCGGTCCGAGGGCCTGAGCCCGAGAATGCTCCGTCCCGCGGAGATCGCGGACCTCATCGAGGGAATCGACCCCGGGACGATCGTCGGGGGGGCGTACCTCGCGACCGACGGGACCCTCTTCCCGTTCCCGGCCGTCTGGGGCGTCTACGAGGCCGTCCGCGGGCTGGGCGTGGAGGTCGCGCTCGGGACCGACGTCGAGGCGATCGAGCGGGACGGGGGCCGCGTGAGCGCGGTCCGCACGGGGGCGGGCACGGTCCGGACCCCCACGGTGGTGAACGCGGCGGGAGGCTGGTCGGGCGAGCTCTCGCGGCGGGCCGGCCTCGAGGTCGCGAACATCGCCACCCGCCACGAGATCCTCGCGACCGAGCCGATGAAGCCGTTCCTCGACCCGATGGTCGTCCGGGCGTCCGACGGCCTCTATTTCAGCCAGACCGTGCGCGGGGAGCTGGTCGGCGGGCTCAGCGTGCCGCATCCGACCGGCACCGCCCGGGGCGTGCCGAGCTCCGCGCGGTTCCTGACCTCGATGGCGAGGGCGCTCGTCGGCCTCCTCCCACGCCTGCGAGGACTCGGGGTGCTGCGCGCCTGGTCCGGCTTCTACGACGACACCCCCGACGGGCTTCCAATCATCGGCGAGGACCCGCGTCTCGCAGGGTTCGTGCACGCGAACGGCTTCGGCGGCCACGGCTTCATGCTCGCCCCCGCGGCGAGCCGCCGGGTCGCCCAGGCCGTCCTCGGTGAGAAGCTCGACCTCGATCCGCAGGAGTTCTCCCCCGCCCGGTTCCTTCGGCCCGGAGCGGCCCCGAACGTCGAGCGGCTCCAGCTCGGGTAGGGCTCCTTCCATCGAGGTCCTCCGACGCTCTCGCGAGCTAGAGGATTCGAGCGGCCGGGCTGAGGCGGCAGCGGCCGCGGGGCGTCGGCCGCCACCCTCTTAGGTCGGGACCCCGGTCGCCGTCGCGTGATCGGCCAGTTCCCCTGGGACCCGTTCCCGTCGGGAGAGCCCGAGCCGGCCGGCCCGGACCCGTTCGTCGCCGCCCTCTACCGGGCGGCCGTCGTCGGAGCGGACGCCTACCACGCGGTCCGCCAGGCCGTCCGTCGCGAGGCCGGGACGCTCCGGATCGGCAACCGGTTCGTCCCCGAGGGACGGTACCGCGAGGTGGCGTTCGTCGCCCTCGGCCGGGCCGCGAGCTCGATGGCGCTCGCCGTGCTCCACGTCTTCGGGGACCGGGTGACCCAGGGGTTCGTCGCGGGACCGGAGGAGGCGCCTCCCTCCCTCCCGTTCCGCTCGGAGATCGTCCCGGACGGATGGGGAGGGGCGGAGGCGGCCCCCCGCGTCGTCGACGCCGCGCGGGAGATCGTCGGGGGGCTCCGCGCCTCCGACCTCTTCCTCCTGCTCGTCTCCCCCGGCGCGGTGCGGGCCCTCCTCGTGCCACCGGCGGGGCGCGGCCGCGGGGAGCTCGCGGAGCTCCTCGCGGAGGCGCATGCTCGCGGGGCGCGGGGCGCGGAAGTGACCGCGCTCGCCCGGGTCCTCGGCACCGGAGGAGTCGGGGGCCGCCTGCTTCCCCCGGTGGTCGAGGCGGACGTCCAGACGCTCCTCGTCGACCGGGGTGACGGACCTCGGCTCGTCGGGGGCGGGCCGACCGTGCCGGTCACCGAAGCCGAGCGGAAGAACGTGCGCACGATGCTCGACCGGCTCCGCCTCGCGGACCGGCTCCCGGCCTGGACCCGTGCCGCCCTCACCGCACGGCCGAACGAGCGGTCCGTCCCGGCACCCGCGCGGCACCCGGTCGTCGTCGCCGGTCCTTCGGAGGCGTTGCGCGGGGCGGCGGACCTCGCCTTCGACAAGGGGTGGACCTCGCGGGTCGGCTTCCTTACCCTCGAAGGACGTCCCGAGGACGCCGCCGACCACCTCCTCGAGAAGACCGAGACCCTCCTCGCCGCCGAGCAGCGGGCGCCGCCGTCCCGGACGAAGGGGATGGCCGTGTTCGCCGCGACCACCCTTGACGTTCCCGAGGGGGTCTCCGAGCGGCCCGCCCTCGAGGCGTTCCTCGGAAGGGTCGGCCCGGGGCTCCGGCGCCGGGAGATGTGCGTGGGGCTCGCCCGCACGAGCGGCCCGTTCGGGCCGGACGACGTCCCGGGCGCGGTCATCGGAGCTTCCACCGAACCGGACGCCAACGTGCCGCCTGGCTCCGTCCGTCGCCTCGGCATGCGGCCGGGGATCTCCGATGTCGGGCTGCTCGCGGTCGCCGTCGTTCCGCACCGCGAGGCGTGAGGCGGCGCCACGAGCGTCCGAGCGCGGCTCGCCCGGGCGTGGTTCGGACGGCACCGCGCGGACCTAGGTCCCCGGCGGGCTCGCCTCGAAGTGGCGCTTGAGGGCCATGTACTCCGCGAACGAGATCTGCCGGCGGGCCCGGACCGCCCCCGCCTGCTTCAGCGACGCGATCTGGTACGTCCGCAGGAGCTCGGGAACGGGACGCGCTGCGGGGAGCCCGCGCTCCGCGGCGATCGGCACCGCCGCGAGGGAGGCCTCGGACGGCACCGGGGTCGTGGCCGCGGGCGACGGCACCGGCGGCGGGGAGGGACGGCGCGTCTCCTCGAGGCTCGCGAGCAGCCGTGCGTGCTCGCCCGGCGTGAGCTCTCCGTCGTCCAGGAGGAGGTCGACCAGCTCCCGCTGCCGCGGCCGGTAGGTCTCCACGAGCTCCTTGAGGTCGCGGTCCGCCCGCTGGGCCGGCAGGGCCGCGAGCGACGGGCCGAGCAGGCCCTCGAGGTCCCGCGTGAGCTCGTCGAGGGCGCGGGCGAGCTCGGCCGGCGACGGGCCCTCGGCCTCCGCGGCGACCTCGAACCGCGTGCTCAGGCGGGCGACCCCTCCCGCCGGGCCGTTCGGCCCGAGGGGACGCTCGACCGAGAGTTCGATCTCCCTCCGACGGGTCGGCACGGGCCCGGACGACCCTCGGCGGAGAAAACGTACTCCGCGAACAGGCGGTCCGCCTGGACGGAGAGGAGAGTAACGCGAGGTTAGCAGCTAAAAGGCAGTAACTATAAATCCCGCTGAGGGCTGACGGTCTTGGAGGCAACGCGATGACGTACGAGCGCGTCCGCCACACGGGCGGCGCTTCCCACGAGAGTCTGGACACCTGCGAGGGGAGCGGGGCGGAGGGGATCTGCCCGGTCCTCGCCGCGATCGGGGTGATCGGCACAGAGTGGCGCCTCGCCATCGTCCACCGGCTCCTCGAGGGTCCCCAGCGGTTCAGCGAGATCCTGAGGGCGAACAGCCGGCTCAACGCGAAGACCCTCAGTGCCACCCTGAAGTTCCTCGAGAGCCAGGGCGTCGTCCAGCGGACCGTGGTGAGCACCCGGCCGTTCTCGGTCGTCTATTCCCTCACGGAGATGGGGCTCGGGCTCGCCCCCGCGGCGCGGGAGCTCCGTCAGTGGGGCGTACGCTGGCTCCTCCCCCGACGCCAGGCGGCCGTCCGGGCCGGTGCCGTGCGGCGGACCCCGGTGATCCAGGGCGAGCTGCCCCGCATCGTCGTCGGCGACACCGAGGCGCGCGGCAAGACCTAGCGGGTCACCTCGGTCGGAACCGGTCCCCGAGAGGACCGTTCCACGACCCCCCGTTCCGGGGTTCAAGTAGCCGGCCTGCGGTCTTAGGTATGCAACCACCCCAGGGAAGGTTCCCCAAGATCGTCGCAGGGGACGGTACCGCGTCCCGACGTGCGGGGCACCTTCCCACCACCTCCATCTTTCACGTTCCGGGGCGCGCGACGCGTTCCTCTTCTCGGACCGGCTCCGTCCCCCGTACGTCGATGGAGACCTTCTCCTCGCCCCGCGTTCTGCGCGTTCGATCGACCGGACGGTCGAGCTGAACCCCCCGAGCACGGTCCCTGCGAGAAGGCCCCTCTCCCCGGCCCGGGGTCCCGCGCCCCCCCGCGGACGCCTCGTCCGCGCCCGGAGCCCGAGACCCCCCCGGACCCCCGCCGTAGTCGCGGCGTAGCCGCCGTCCGGCCGCCGACCTCGAGCGGGAGCCTGGCCGGGGTTCCCTCGACGTAGGGCCTTCGGCGTCCGTTCCGGACCGGGAGGCCCACCCGCGCGGGGTCGCCTCCACCCGCACGGCGTCAGCGAAGGAGGCGAGAAGGTTGGAGAAGATGCGCGACGAACGTCGCGAGCCGAGGATGCGCGAACCCCTTCCACGCGAACGCGCCTGGGAACGCCGGCCCTGGACCGTAGGGTCGCCCCCGCTCCGCGTCCCGAAGAGAGTCGTCGGGGTGCCGGAGCCCGAGGGGGAGCGATGACCGCGGGATCGGGATCCCTCGCTCTCACGGCCCCGCTCGACCCCGAGCGGCGGTTGTCCCTTTACCGGGCGCTCGCTGAAGCGCTCGTCGCCATCGAGCGCCCGGCGGGCGTGCTGTTCGAGTCGTCGACCGAGCGGCCGCTCCCCCGCGTCACGGTCCGTCCGGCTTCGCTCGTCGGCCCGTGGCTCGCCCGACCGTCCGCGCCTCCCCTCCGGCCGGTGGACGCGGATCCGCCCGTCGGCACGGTCAAGCCGGAGAACGGACGCGAGGAGGTCCACCTCTACCGGCCGGTCGGGGTCTCCCCCACGGGGTTCCGGGCGCTCGGGCCCTGGGAGGCGCCGCTTCCCGAAGCCAGCCTAGGAGCGGGAGGGCGGCTCGAGTTCCAGACGTTCTGGCTCGCCCGGCGGGACGACGGACGGATCTGGGTCGCCCGGCGGAGCCGGTTCACCCACCCCTCCGCGGACGAGCTCGCGGCCCGGGCGCCGTCGGTGCGGACCCTCGGCGCCGCCGAGTGGAGCCGGGCCACGGGCGTTGTCTGCCGGGCCGAGGTCGTCCGGCCCTGGACCGATCGCGGCTGGCGCCTCGGGGACGGGCGGACGCTGCCCCGCGGATGCTGGCTCGCGCTCGCTCCGACGCGCGCCGAGCGCACCGCCGAGCCCCGGCCGATCAGCGGGACCGGCCCGGGAACGGGGGAGGACGGGCACGCGCTCGCCCTCGGAGCTTCGGGCGCGGGGAAGACGAGCTTCCTCGCCGAACGGGCCGCGGCCGCGATCCGCGGGGGGCGAACGGTCGTTGCGCTCGACCTCCATGGGGACCTCGCGCCCGCGATTGTTGGCCGGCTCGCACCGTCCGAGCGGGCCCGGGTCGTTGCCGTCGACGTCACCCGACGACCGGTCGTCGGCGTGGCGGCGCTGGCCGGCTCGGACGAGCGGGCGGCCGGCCAGCTGGTCGCGGCGGTCAAGCGGCTCAGTCCGGACGGGACCGAGGTCTACTGGGGGTTCCGCCTCGAGCGGATCTTCGACGCGTTCGTGCGGCTCGTTCAGGAGTCGGGTGGCTCGCTCCTCGACCTCTACGCGCTCCTCACCGAGGCGGACCGCCGGGACGCGGCGCGGCTCGCGAGCCGGGTCCCGGAGCTCCGGGCGTTCCTGGACGAGCTCGGCCCGATCGTACGACGGAACCCGGAGTTCCTCTGGCCGGCCGCCGCGCGCCTCGCGAAGGTCGTGCTCGTGCCGTCCCTCACGGAGCTGCTCGCCCCCTCGGACGGAGGGGTCCCCGTCGAGGACCTTCTCCGCGGGGGACGGTCGCTCCTCGTCCGCCTGCCGTTCGCGGAGGTCGGTCCCGAGGCGGCGTCGTTCGCAGCCTCGCTCGTCCTCGCGCGGGTCTACCTCGGGCTCGCGGCCGGACGCGGGACCCCGGGCTCCCCAATCGCTCCCCCCTTCCTCGTCGTGCTGGACGAGGTGCAGATGCTCGCCCCGCGCCTCGTCGCCGAGATGCTCGCCGAGGGGCGGAAGTTCGGGCTCCACCTGCTCCTCGCGAGCCAGTTCCCCGAGCGGCTCGCGCCGGAACTTCGCGCGGCCGCGGCCGGGGTCAGCCGGTCCGTCCACGTCTTCCGGACCCCCCTGGCGAACGCCGCGGCGCTCGGCGCGTGGATCGGGCTCTCGGCCGCCGACGCGGGCGACGTCCTCCCCGGGCTCCCGACCGGCTGTGCGGTCGTGCGTACGGGCGGCTCCGGGGAGCTTCGCGCGGTCGCCGGCCCGAGGGCGGACGGGGACGAGGGACTCGGATGGACCGCCGCGGTCGGGCGGACGGCCGGGGAGTTCCGCCCGGCGGACCACAGCGCCGACACGCACCCGGACGACGGCACCGAGCGGCTCCTCCTCGCGATCCTGGCCGCTGAGGAGCAGGGGCGGCCGCTCCCTGCGGGCACGGCGGTCGCCGCGGCCCGCGAGCTTCCCGGACCGCCCACCGACCCGGTCGAGCTCGAGGCCCGGGCCCCGACCCTCGGCCGGTGCGGCCTCGTCGCCGAGGCCGGAGGAACGCTCCACCTCACCGCGGCCGGAACGCGCTGGCTCGGCGTGCGGACCTCGACCGGGGCGAGCCGGGAGAGCGCGGAGCACCGGAACCTCCTCGTGCGGGCGTTCCGCCTGTTCGCCCGGAGAGGCTACCGGCTCGAGATCGTCCGGCAGGGGCGGTTCGACACAACGCTCCCGGATGCCCTGTTCCGCCAGCTCCCGGACGGAGCGCGTCAACGTTCGCCGGGCGAGCTCGCGGAGGCGATCGCGATCGCGCAGGGAGGTTGGGCGTGGCGGTGCTTCCGCGGGCGCGACGTGCACGTCGAGGTCGAGGTCTCGGGCGCGACCCGGCCGGAACGGATCCGCCACGGCCTCGCGAAGGCGAGGGGCCGGGGAGCGTTCGTGGTCTTCGTCGTGGGCGATCCGCGCCGGGCCGCGCGGGTCCGTCGGACCCTCGCGGGCCTCGGCGCGGGCCCGGACCGGGCCCAGGTCTGGACCCTCGGCGGGCCGCTCGCCGCCGAGGGGACCGCCCCGCTAGACGGTAAAGCGCCCGCGCGGTCCCTTCCGTCGTGAGGGAGTTCGTCGCGATCGAGGTCGGGGACCCCGCGGCGGCCCGCGACCGAGCGAGCCCGCACCTCACCCTCCTCTTCCTCGGCGAGGTCCCGGCGGAACGGAACGGCTGGCTCGTCGAACGCCTCGACGAGGTCGCGCGCGGGTTCGCTCCGTTCGTCCTCCGCATCGAGGGGGTGGGCGCGTTCCCCTCGTCCACGCGGCCGCGGGTCGTCTGGGTCGGCGTCAGCGCGGGACGGGAGGAGGTGGTGGAACTCGCACGTCGGGTCCGCGAGGCGATCGGCGAACCGGCCGAGACCCGCGAGCTCTTCGTCCCGCATCTCACGCTCTTCCGCGTGCGGTCGGAGGCGGACCGGCGGGCGGCCGAGGAGCTCCTCGCCGGCCGGCGGCCCGCCCCTCCCCCCCGGGAGGTCGCGGTGCACGAGCTCCTCCTCAAGGAGAGCGTGCTCGGCGCCGGCGGGGCCGTCCACCGGACCCTCGCCGCCCTGCCGCTCCGGGGCGCGGCCGCAGGGGACGCCTAGCCGGCCGCCGCCTCCGCGCGCTCGGCGACGAGCTTCCGCCAGAGGTAGAGCGTCGCGTAGCTCCCCCAGCCGGGGTAGGCGGCCTCGGCCCACCGCCGCGCGGCCTCCTCCGGAGCGCGCCGCGGCACCACCCCGAAGCGGTCGAGGGCGACGCGGATCCCGAGGTCGCCGCCGACAAAGACGTCCCGCCGACCCGTGCCCCGTAGAAGGACGTTCTCGGCGGTCCAGGGGCCGACGCCGGGCCATCGCTCGAGCGCCCGCCGCGCGCGTTCCAGCTCGACCGTGCCGAGGGTCCTCGCCGGGAACGCCCGCGGACCGGCCTCCGCGACCGCGAGAAGGCTCCTCACCTTCGCCCGACTGAGCCCGAGGGAGCGGAGACCGTCGGCCCCGGCGACCCGCAGGGCCGAGGGCGGAGGAAGATAGGGCACCTCGACCCCGTCCGCCAGGAGAGGGTGGCCGAACCGCTCGACCAGGCGACGCTTGATCGCGTTCGCGGCCGCCACCGAAAGCTGCTGGCCGACCACGGCATGCACGAGCGACTCGTAGACGTGCGCGTCCCTCGGAAGGCGCAGGCCCCGGAAACGTCGCTCGGTCCCCCGGAGGACCGGCTCGTTCCGTACGCGGCGGTAGAACGCGCCGAGCGGATGGTCGAGCGAGAACATCGCCCGCACCGCGTCGCGGGCCTCGCGGGGACCTGCGCCCCACGCAGCGACCCGCCACCGGCCGTCGGCCGGTTCGACCCCGACGACGAACGGCCGTTCGGGCGGCCCCCACGCCCGGAGGAGGCGGCGCCCGTCGTCGACGAAGACGAGCGAGCGCGACGAGTACTCGAGCTGCTCGCGCTCGGTCGGGAGGGAGGCGAGGGTCGGGGGCACGAGGGAGGTCCGGGTGGGCGGCGGCACGCGACGGGGACGGAACAGCCATCTCTTAGCAGGCCGGACCGGGGCAGCTTCCAGGTTCCTCCGTCCGCGAGCATACCGTTAAGGCGCGGGAGGCGACTGCAGGACGGGCCCCCGGCCTCGGGCCGGGGTGGGGGTGGGAGCGACGCCGCGCCGGGAGGTGGTGCTCGCCCTCGGGGCCGTCGCCCTGCTCGGTCTCGGCATGTTCGCGATCCCGAACTTCGCCCCCGCGACCGGCGCCCGCGAGGCCCCGACCGTGCCCTCGGCGACCTCCGCCGGATGCGTCCGTCCCCTCCCGCCCTCGGGGGTCTCGGGTTCGCTCGCCCTCGAGGGAGGACCGCTCGGTCCGAACGCGACCGCGGGGGTCGAGCTCGCCTACACCTACTCGGTGCCGGTCACGGTCCTCGCGTCGGGCAAGGTCACGTACTCCTGCCTCACGCTCTCGAACTCGACGGTCACCGGCGCGAACGGAACGTTCGCGTTCATCCCGCCGACCCCCGCCTCGACCTGCGGCAACGCGTCGAGCGCGTCCTCGTGCGTCGCGTACGGCGCCCCGGACGCGCCCGTCCGCCTCACGGTCCCCCACCCCCCGGCGGGCTACGGGGTCTCGGTCGAGGGGCACTACGCGAGCATTTCGGTCGTTCTCGTCTGCGAGCTTACCTCCGTCACCCTGAGCCCGGGCGGCCCGACCGTCACGACGACGCCCGGCGCGGAGACGCCGTTTGTCGCCTCGGCCTGGGCCGCCAACGGCACGCCCTCCCCGCTCGCGGTGACGTACCGATGGGACCTCCGGGGGACCGGCTGGTCGTTCGACGGGCCGATCGACGGGCCGGCAGTCGCCCTCCTCGCGGTCCAAGGTGCGAGCGCCGCGACCCTGAGCGTTCTCTCGGCGGCGTCGGTCGGAGCGACCGTCCTGGCCCCTCCGGCGGTCTCCGTCGCCGTGGTCGCCGTCCCGACGACGATCCAGGGCGCAGAAACGGACCGCACGACCCTCGATGTCGGCGACCGGCTCGCGGTCAACGTCACCGCGTGGGGCGCCGCCGGCTTCCCGTACGCCGCCTACGTCGACCCCGGGCTCGGGCAACCTACGGTCGGGGCCCCGTGCACGGTCGTCCCGTCCGGAACGGGCACGATCCTCGCGACCTGCGAAGCGTCCGTGACGTACCCGGCCGCCGGCACCGCGCAGCCGAGCGTGAACGTCACCAACGGCTACTCGTCGGCGAGCTGGAGGCTGCCCGACCTCACCGTCGAGCCGCCGCCGTCGATCTCGGTAAGCCCCGCCGCACCGGAGGGGTACGCCGGAGCGCCCCTCCCGATCACCCTCGTCGCCGCGAACGGGACGGGAACCGCCCCGTACTCGGGGGCCTGCCTCGCCCCCGGGCCGGGCCCCGTCCTCTGCGAACCCGGGCCCGGACCGCGCTGGACGTTCCGTCCGACGTATCCCGACGTCGGGAACTACACCGCCCGGGCGTGGGCGCTCGACGCCGACGGGACCAACGCCTCCCTGTCCGTGCCGGTCGTGGTCGTCGCCCCGCTCGCGGTCGGGCCGCTCAACGTGAGCCCCCAGGACGTCACGGCCGGGACCCCGGTGCGCCTCGAGGCGAACGTCACCGGAGGGGTCCTCCCCGCCCGCTACTGGTGGAACGTCTCCTCCGCCCCGGGCCCACTGTCGACCGGCGAGCTCGTCGCGGCCGGCGCGCTCGCGGTCACGCTCGTTCCCGCTCTCGCCGGAGCGCTCGAGGTCCGCCTCACGGTGGTCGACGACCTCGGCACCGTCACGACCGCCGACCGGCTCCTCGAGGTCGGCCCGGCCCCCGCGTCGCTCGTGGTCGCCCGGGCCACCCCGCCCGGCGATCCGGTGACGGTGGGGACGCCGGTCGCGCTCTCCTGGCAGGCGTTCGATGTGTCGGGGGCCCCCGACCGCACCTTCGGGGCCACGGGCGAGCTCGTGCTGAGCTCGGCCGCCGGTGCCCCGATCGCGTGGGCGAACGCCTCGGGCGTGGGCCCGCTCTCGTCGCTCGAGGGCGGGGGGTTCGGCGTGCCGGCCGCCGCATGGATCGATGGAATGCTCAACGTCACGCTCGTGGTCGCGACCGCCGGGACGTTCACCGTTCGGCTCGCGAGCGCCTCCTTGCCCGCCGCGGTGCCGGGGGAGAACCTCACGACGACGGCCGACCGCCTGCACGTCCGGCTCTTCGACCCCGTGGCCGGTCCGAGCGACGCCCGCGCGAGCTCGACCTTCTGGCACCTTGAGGACCGCTTCGGCAATCCCGCACCGGGCGCCGTCCTCAGCGTCGACCTCGTCGCGGGGGGGCGGCGCACGGTCGAGCTCGTCGGTGCGACCCCCCTGCCCGGCGGGGGGAGCGGGGTCTGGATCAACTACTCGGTGCCGGGAACGGCCGCCGCCGAGGTGAGCGTCGTCGACGGGGCGGGCGAGGTGCTCCTCGGCCCGCTCGAGGTCCCGGCGACCCCGCCGGCCCGGGGTCCGAGCGCCTCCGTGGTGGCGCTCGCCGCGGCCGCGCCGCTCGGACTGGCGGGGATGGCCGCGGTCGTGGTCGCCCGCCGGAGGCGGCGCCGCCGCTCCTCCGAGCCCGGCGAGGAGGATCTCCGCCGCTTCGCCGAGGGCCGGGACCGGGTCGTCGAGCTCGTCGGCCGGCTCGGGCCGGTCGACCTCGCTGCCCTCGAAGGGGCCTGGGCCCCGCCGCCCCCGCCTCCCGAGCTCGCCGACTGGATCGCCTCGCTCGTCGCCGACGGGACGCTCGGCGCGACCCTCGGACCCGACGGGCGGGCCCGGTTCCGCCTCGCGAGCGGGCCGGCGGGGGCCCCGAGGGTCACGCTCGACCCGGAGGCGTTCGAGGACGGCCTCCGCCGCCGGGACGAAGAGCTCGGGTCCGACGAGCCGGCCAGCTAGGACGGCGGGCGGCCCACGAGGTCGTAGTAGCGGTAGGCCGCCTCCCCAGCGCCGAAGCAGTACCGGAGGGTACGGAACCCCTGCTTCAGCTCCCCGGCCTCGCGCCGGACCTCCTCGGCGGGCCGGGCGCGGTGCAGGAGCGCGTCGAACAGCTCCGCGATGCGGACCATCTCCCGGGGCCCCATGCCGAGCCGGGTCACCTCCGGGGTCCCGAGGCGGACCCCTTCAGGCTGCCGGGGGCTACGGTCCCCGGGGAGGAGGTTCTTGTTCGCGATGATCCCGGCGTCGGCCAGCCGGCGCGCGACGTCGGCCCCTCCGCCCTCCTTCGTCACGCGAACCGCGATCGTGTGCGAGCGGGTGAACCCGAGGTTCGGGGCGAGGACGTCGAACCCGCGTTCGTGAAGGGCCGCGCCGAGGGCCCTCGCGTTCTCCACGGTGCGGCGCGCGTACTCCCGTCCGAACTCGAGGTGCTCGGCGAGGCTCACCGCGAGCGCGGCCATCGCGTGCAGGTGATGGTTGCTCGTCACCCCGGGGAAGGCCCCGGAGCGCAGCCGCGGGACGAGCGTCTCGTCCTTCGACTCGGCGAGGAGGATCCCGTGCTGCGGGCCGGGCAGGGTCTTGTGGGTCGACCCGCTCACGACCGAGCAGCCTTCGCGGAGCGGGTCCTGGAACTCCCCGCCCGCGACGAGCCCGAGCACGTGGGCCCCGTCGTACCAGCCGATGGCCCCGATCTGCTCGAGGGTCGGGGCGAGCTCGTCGATCGGCATCGGGAACAGGAACAGGGAGAGGCCGAACAGGCAGAGCTTCGGCCGGACCGCACGCAGGACCTCCCGGGTCCGCGCGACGTCGATCGTCATCCGCTCGGGGTCCCAGGCGTAGTAGACCGGGCGGACCCCCCGGAGCCCGAACGCGCCGAACGAGGCGCTCGAGATGTGGGCGCCGTCGGCGAGCCGGCTCGTGCCGACGAGCTCCCCGGGCTCGGCGAGCGCCTTCAGCACGGCGAGGTTCGCGACCGTGCCGGAGATCGGGCGGACGTCCGCGAACGAGCAGCGGAAGAGGCGGCGCGCGAGCTCGAGCGTCAGGTTCTCGATCTCGTCGACCTGCTCGTTCCCCTCGTAGTACCGTTCCCCGGGCAGCCCCTCGGCGTAGCGCGAATGGAGGTCGGAGATGAGCAGTTCCTTCGCGTAGGGCGAGAGCAGGTTCTCGCTCGCGATCAGCGGGATCGACCGCTCGAACCGGGCCGAATGCTCCTGCGTGAGGCGGCGCACGCGCTCGACGACGCCGGCCATCTCGCCCGCCGCGGGCGGGACCGGGGCCGCGGGTCGCGCCGTCGCCACCCCCACCCCCCCGTTTCCAGTGGAACCCGGAGCTGAGGTGCCCATGGCCGCGAACGAGGCTCCGGCGTGCGAGCCCCTCGTTCCCATATATGGAGCGTCGCCGTCCGCGGCCGATGCCTCCGAGCCGCCCGGGCGGACCGACCTGGCCGCTCCAACGACGGTTCCCGGTGACCTACCACGACGTCGACGTGCTCCGCCATCTCAACCATGCGGCGTACTTCCCGATGATGGAGACGCTCCGGTGCGAGTACTACCTTCGGCTCCTCGGCTCGAGCGACCCCACGAAGCTCGACATCATCGTGGCCGAGGCGGCGTGCCGCTACCTCGCCCCGGTGCCGTACGGCGCGGAGCTCGTGGGCGAGGTCGCTCCTGTCCGTCCCCTCGGCCGGACCAGCTTCGTCCTCGTCTACCGCTTCACCGAGCCCCGGACCGGAAGGCCGACCGCGATCGGGCGCACGGTCCTCGTGACGTACGACTACGCGCACGCTCGGAAGCGGGCGATCCCGGGGGCGCGCCGCCACCGGCTCGAGGAGGACGCGCTCGAGCCCGCCACGGCGGGATGGTCCACGGAACCCGGGAGCTCCACGGGAAAAGAAGGGGTGGGGGTCGTCGACCCCGCCCCGCCCGCTCCTTGAACGGTCCGGTCGAAGCGTGCGACGGTCGCCCGGTGCTAGGCCAGCAGGATTGCCGCCCGGAGAAGCCGCACGGAGACCCCGCGCGCTCCTCGGCCCCGTCTCCCCGCCAGCGTCGACGGGTCACGGTAAGGCTGCTCCCGTCAGGACCTGACCCGGTGCCCGTGATGGATACCCGCTAGGGCGCTCCTCCGAGCGCCCGTCGCGGGACCCGCGGCCCGACGGAACAGAGCGTCTACGGAGCTACGCGGGACGCGCAACTCCTCCGAACGTCGCTCCTGCCTGTCACCCCCGCTAAGGACGGTTTCGGTGTGTAAGGGGACGCCCAACCCCCCGGTCTAGCCTAGCAAGAGCGAGAGACGGGCGGCCGGTACATAGCCCTTCGCTGGGGCGAACGGGACGGGCCGGAGCGCGCGGGACCCCTAGCGGATGTGCTCGAGGCTGAACGAACCGAGGTTGAACGACCGCTTCGTGAACGTGTAGCCGATCCAGCTGCGGGCCTGCGCCTCGCCGATCCCCCGGACCTGGAGGAACGGCTTCATCTGCTCGAGCTTGAGGTTGATCGAGCCGTCGACCATGTGCTCGAGCGTCTCGAGGTCCGACTCCGAGTGCATGCCGCTCTCGAGCTCGTAGTAGCCGACGGCGCCGTCCAGCTTGCGGCGGCCGATGAGCGGCTGGAGGAAGCGGAACGTCGCGGCGGTGTCGAGGTACGCCGCGACGGTCGAGACCGATTCGAAGATCAGGCGGTACGTCGAGAACCGCTCCTTGAGCTGCTCTGCGTAGGCATCGGTGGCCTGCGCGAGCTGCTCGAGGACCCCCTTGTCGTTCGGCGAGAGGAGCCGGACCCCCGGGGCGGACGACGTCGCCCCGACCGAGAGCGAGTAGAGGTCGATGTACCGGACGAGGCCCTTGCGCTCGGCCTCGGGGTACTGGGGGAAGAGGGCCGTGAGGTCGTCGCGGACCTGGCCGTGGGTCTTGTCCGTCACGATCCAGAGGGACGGGATCCCGGAGCGGAGCCCCTCGACCGAGAAGAGGCGGGCGAGGGTGTCCTTGCCGGTGTGGGCGGGGCCGTTGACGAGGAGCTGGACCCCGGGGAAGTACCCCCCGTAGAGCAGGTCGTCGAGCCGGCGCACGCCGCTGTGGACCCGTGCGGTCTTCGCCTCGGCCGTGCTCTCCGCGAGCATGCGGTCGGCCTCCCCGGTCGCCGCGGTGCTGGCCAAGCGCTCGAGCTCGCGCATCCGTTCGGCGAGCTGGCCCTCGCGCGCCTTGAGCTCGACCTCCTTGCGGTTGAGCTCCTGGCGGAGGTCGTCGAGCCGCTGGGCCTCGCTCGCCCCGGCGACCGTGCCGACGCCGAGCTCCCTCCGGGCGTCCTCGAGCCGTCGGGCCTCGAGGTCGAGCGCGGCGCGGCGGGTCTCGAGCTGCTGGTCCCAGCCGGCGAGCTCCTTCTCCTTGAACTCGAGCTGGCCGCGACGTCGGGTGATCTCCTCCGTGCCGATGCGGATCTCCTCGAACTTCGCCCGGATCGCGTTGTCCCGCGCGATCAGGTCGTGCTCGCGCCGGTCGGCGTCGGTGAGCCGGCGCGCGAGCTCGGCATCCAGGACGCCGCCCTGCCCCACCGCGGCCTTCGCCTGCTCCCGCGCCTGGTCGGCGTCGGTGTGCAGCCGGCGGGCCTCGCCCTCGAGCTGGACGATCCGGCGCCGGAGCTCGGCCTCCCGCTCGAGGAGGCCCTGCTCGCGGCCCGCGAACTCCTCGCGGAGCTTCTGCTCGGCCTCCTCGATCCGGGCCTCGGGCACCGCCGCCGCGGGGGTCCCCGCGCGAGGGGCGACCGCGGCCGGGGCGGTCGGGGGGCCGCCCGCCGGGCCCTCGAGGGAGGCGAGGCGCTGGCGAAGGCGGGCGATCTCCTCCTCCTGGGCCTGTCGGGCCGCCTCGCGCTCCTTCGCCTCCCGGGCGCGTACGTACTTGATCACCGCGATCGAGCCGCGCTTCACGTGCTCGACCTCGTCCTCGAGCTCCTTCCGCTTCGCCCGCTCGTCGTAGAGCTGGCGCTGGAGCTCCTGGACCTCCTGGACGACCGAGGTCGGGTCGAACTGGTCGGACTTGACGCGGTCGAGCAGATCGGTGAGCCAGCGGACGACCGTCGCCTCCCGCTCGAGGATCGCGGCCGAACCCGGGCCCCCTCCCGGACCGGCCCGTCCCGCGCCCGCGGCGGGGGCCGGGACCGTCCCCGCGGACGGGGGGACCGCCTCCGACGAGCGGATCCACTCCTCGAGCGCGTGGTCGTCGCCCTCCACCCAGCGGCGGAGGACCTCGGTCGAGCCCTTCCCGGCGGGCGCGAACCTCCGGCGCCGGGTCTTCTCGGCCTTGGCGACCGAGCCGACCCACCGCTCGACGATGCGCTCCGCGTCCGCCGATCCCTCGGCGGCCGCGTCCGCGGCGACCGGGGCCGCTTCCGCGTGCTGGAGGGCCTCGAGGTCGCCGGCCGCGAGCCCGAGGCGGCCGAGCTCCTTCGCGCTCAGCGCGCGCACGGCCTCCGGGGTCTCGTAGCCGGCCGCGACCAGGCGCCGGGCGCCCTCGGGGCTCACCCCGAGCGCGCGGGCAAGGCTGCCGCTCGAGGCGGCCGAGGGCTCGGCCGCTCGGGTCGCGTCGCTGGCCGAACCTTCCATGGCTGCAAGAGGGAGATTAGCGCGGCGGGGGCTCATAAGACCGCCCTCGGACCTCCGGGGCGCGCGGAAGGGGCGGGGTGCGGTCCCCCACCGCCTTTATCCCGCACGGTCATCGGCCGCCGTGGACGTCGAGGACCGAGCCGAGCGGATCGCCCGGGACACGACCGAGGTCCTCACCCCGGAGGAGCTCCGGGAGCTCCTCGGGCGGACGGAGCGCCCCCGGGCCTACATCGGCTTCGAGCCGAGCGGCCCGCTCACCATCGCCCACCTGATCACCGCCCGCAAGATCCTCGACCTCGAGGCCGCCGGCTGCGACGTCACGGTCCTCCTCGCCGACTGGCACGCCTGGATCAACGACAAGCTCGGCGGGGACCTCGCGCGCATCCAGGACGCCGGGCGCCTCATGCAAGCGACGTTCGAGGCGCTCGGGGTCGAGCAGGCCCGCTTCCGGTGGGCGAGCGAGCTCGTCGCCTCCTCCGACTACTGGGCGCGGGTGGTCCGGGTCGCGAAGGCGACCTCCCTCGCCCGCACCCGCCGGGCGATGTCGATCATGGGCCGGGCGGAGGACGAGCCGAACCTCGACACCGCGAAGCTGTTCTACCCGGCGATGCAGGCCGCCGACATCTTCGAGCTTCCCGTCGACCTCGCCTACGGCGGGCTCGACCAGCGCCGGGCCCACGTGCTCGCGCGGGAGGTGGCGCACCACTACGGCTGGTCGGTGCCGTGCGCGATCCACACGCCGATCCTCGCCTCGCTCCGGGGCGGGGCCCGCATGGACCCGGTGGAGGGGACGGCCGAGGGGAAGATGTCGAAGTCCGACCCTTCCAGCGCGATCCGCCTCCCGGCCGAGCCCGGCGAGATCGCCGAGCGGATCGCCTCCGCGTTCTGCCCGGCGAAGGTCGTCGACGGGAACCCGGTCGTCGAGCTCGTGCGGTACATCGTCTTTCCCTGGGAGGGGCGGTTCGTCCTCGAACGGGCGCCCCGGCACGGCGGCCCGGTGACGTTCGAGCGACCGGAGGAGTTCCTCACCGCCTGGACGAGCGGGGCGGTCCATCCCCAGGACGCGAAGGCGGCGGTCGCCGCGTCGCTCGAACGGCTCGTCGCCCCGGTCCGCGCGCGCGTCGCCCCCCTCGGGACCGTGCGTCCGCCCGCGTCCGGCCCGCCGGCGGAGCCGGCCGCGCCGCCGCGGCCGCGCACCGTTAAATAAGGGGCTCCGTACGGGGGCCTCACCCGTGAGCCGAGGACCCTTCGGGGTTCCGCTGACGCGAGGCACGATGGCGCGACCGATCTACGTAAGGTTCGAGACCCCGAGCGATCTGGCCGAGAAAGCCCTGCAGCTCGTCCAGGTGGCGAGCGAGACCGGGAAGGTCCGGGTCGGGACGAACGAGGTGACCAAGTCGAGCGAGCGCGCGGAAGCGAAGCTCGTCGTCATGGCCGAGGACGTCGACCCGGTCGAGATCCTGGTCCACGTCCCGATGCTCTGCGAGGAGAAGCGGATCCCCTACGTCTACGTCCCGAAGAAGCAGCGGCTCGGCCAGTCGGCCGGGCTCTCGAAGTCGGCGGCGAGCGTGGCGATCGTCGAACCCGGGGAGGCGAAAGGCCTCCTCGACGAGCTCGCCGGAGCGTTCCCGACGCTGAAGAAGTGAGCCGTCGCCGGGAGCACGAGCGTCGATGCCCGAGGAGAAGGGGTCCCCGGCGGAGGTCGTGGAGCTCGTCGGCCGGACCGGCATGGCGGGCGAGGCGACCCAGGTGAAGGTCCGGGTCCTCGCCGGGCGCGACCGCGGGAAGATCATCACGCGCAACGTCGCGGGCCCGATCCGGCTCGGGGACATCCTGATCCTGCGCGAGACGGCGCGCGAGGCCCGCAAGCTGTCCGTGCGCTAGGGGGAGCCGATGGTCGTCAAGCGGCAGTGCTCGTTCTGCGCGCGCGAGATCGAGCCGGGCACCGGCACGATGTTCGTGAAGCGCGACGGGACCGTCTTCCACTTCTGCTCCTCCTCGTGCCGCAAGCAGCAGCTCGACCTCGGTCGGCTCGGCCACCGCTTCAAGTGGACCCGGGCCTACGAACTGAAGCGCTCGGCGGCGCGGGCGGCGCCGACCCGGGGCGCGGCGGCGGCACCGACCCCCGGTCCGGTCGCGGCGGCCCCCTCGGCTCCTCGGACCCCGGCCGCGGCCGCCGAAGAGGCCGAGGCGGCGGAGCCCGCAGAGGCGCCCGCCGTCGAGGAGGCCGAGCCGAAGGCGACCCCGGCTCCCCGGACCCCGAAGAAGACCTCGCGCACGAAGGTCTCCCCCACCCGATCCCGCTCGTCCTGAGCGTCGGGGCCGCGCGCGTCGAGCGGAACGTGTAAGTCCACCTCGGGGGCCCGTCCGGCGTGGGCCGGCGGCTTCGGTGGACCACGCCGAGCGACCTCGCGGAGTACGCCTACTGCCCGCGCGCGCACGCCTACCGGCAGCAGCACGGCCCGCCCCCCGCCTCGGCCGGGTCGGTCGCCGGAACGGATTACCACGAGCGGTCGCTCGTCGCCGAGCGTCGGCGGGCCGATCACCCGGTCGCCCTCTGGCTGGTCGCCCTCACGGGGGCCGCGCTCCTCCTCGCGGCCCTCCTCTTCGCGGCGGGGGTCGGCCCGTGATCCTCGGGCTCTTCGTCCCCCTCGGGCTCGCCGGGGCCGTGGCGCTCCTCCTCGCCGGGCGCGCGCTCGCCCGACGCGCGTCGGAGGGCCGTTTCGGCGCGCTCGTCGCGGTCGACGTCGGCGGGGGCCGGACGTATCGGGCCCCCCGCTTCGCGCTCGCGGGCCGACCGGACGCGGTGCGTCGCCGGCCGGACGGCGCGCTCGTCCCGATCGAACTGAAGCGGCGACCCGCGCCCCGAGCGGGGCCGTTCTACTCCCACCAGGTGCAGCTCTGGGCGTACTGCCTCCTTCTCGAGGAGGCGACCGGCCGGGCCCCCCCGTTCGGGGTGCTCCGCTACGCGGACCGGGAGTTCGTCCTCCCCTGGAACGCGAGGTCGCGCGAGGAGCTCCTCACGGTGCGCGCGAGGCTCGAGGCGCCCTACGCGGGCGAGGCCGACCCGAGCCCTTCGAAGTGCGCCCGGTGTCCGTGGCGGGAGGTCTGCGACGCGTCGCTCGCCCCGTGACGGTCCGGCGCGCGCGGAGACGCCGGAGGTCCGGGCTCCGAGCCCCCGGCCGTGGAGCGGGGAGGACGAGCTCGGCCTCGTCCGCGGATCCGAGCACGAGCGACCGGCCCGCGAGATGCTCCCGACCGGTGTAGGCGCAGACGACGGCGTCGAGCTCGTCGTGGGTGATCTCGCTCCGCGCGACATCGCCCCGGAAGCCGAAGCGGACGAGCGCGCGGCGGAGCCGATCCGTTCCCTCGCCCTTCCGCGGCAGTCCGAGGACGTCCTGGGCGCCCCCGGGATACGCCTCGATCACGGGGTAGCCGAGCGCGCGCAGGCGCCCGGCGAGGGCCATCCCCCGGGCGGTGAGCATCCGCATCGGTCCGAGGCTCACCGGGAAGAAGCGGATCCCGCGCGCGAGGAGCTCGCGGTCGCATTCACGCAGGTGCGGCGGACCGCGCACCTCGAGCGACCAGCGCCCGCGCGGCAGGGCGAGCGGCGCGTCGATCGCGACGATCGCCGGGCGCGCGAGCTCGACCGTGCGGACGATCTCCTCGTCGGGCCCGAGCACCCTCGTGCGCGCGGTGAGCCCGGGACCGAGACGGCAGAACCCCGTCCGCCGGTGCGGGCTGCCCGCAAGGTCGATCCCGACCGCGACGGGGCGCCCCGGCGCGCGAGGTCCGAGGCCCTCCGACCCGACCATGCTCCGGGGGAGGAGGCGAGGGAGAAGAGCGTTCGGCCGGGGCCGTCCGCGAAAGCTTTACGCGCCGGTCCGGCTCGGCCCGCCGATGCCGGAGGGAGCGGTCGAGCGGACGTTCGTCCTCCTGAAGCCGGACGGGGTCCGCCGGGGCCTGGTCGGCGAGATCGTCCGTCGGCTCGAGCGCAAGGGCCTCAAGATCGTCGCCGCGAAGGCGCTCCGCGTCTCGACCGACCGGGCCGAGCGCCACTATGCCGAGCACCGGGGGAAGCCGTTCTACCCGGGCCTCATCCAGCACCTCACCTCGGGACCCGTGCTCGCCCTCGCGCTCGAGGGCCGCGCGGCGATCTCGGTCGTGCGCCTCCTCACGGGGGCGACGAACCCCCAGACGGCGGCGCCCGGCACGATCCGGGGCGACCTCGCGCTCGCGATGACCCCGAACCTCATCCATGCGTCCGACTCACCGGAGTCGGCCGCGCGCGAGCTCGCGCTCTACTTCGCCCCGGAGGAGATCCTCAGCTACGCCCGGCTCGACGAGGAGTACGTCTAGGTCGATGGGCGCGGCGGCCGCCGCCGGTGCGCGGGCGCTGCTCGAGGGGGAGCTCGTCGTCCATCCGACGGACACGCTCTACGCGCTCGCCGCGCGGGCCCGCGACCGCTCGGCCGTCGCCCGGTTGGTGGCGACGAAGGGCCGGGCCGAGGGCCGGCGGCTCTCGGTGGCGGTGAGCTCCGTCCCGGAGCTCGACCGGTGGGCCCGGCTCTCGCGCGCCGGCCGGCGGTTCGCGCGCCTCCACCTCCCCGGACCGTACACGCTCCTCCTACCGCCGTCCCGGGAGGCGCGCCGCGCGCTCGCGCCCGAGGTGGCGGGAGGTCCGACGATCGGGTTGCGGGTACCGGCCCACCCGCTCGCGCTCGAGCTCGCCCGCCGCGCCGGTCCGATCGTCGCGACGTCGGCCAACCGCTCGGGCGAGCGGCCTGCGCGGAGCCTCGCGGCCGCGCGACGGCTGTTCGGGGACGCGGTGCGGTGCTACCTCGATGCCCCGCCGGGCCCCACCGGCGTGCCGTCCCGCCTGATCGACCTCTCGACCGGCCGCGTGCGCGCGAGGCGTCGCTCGTGAGCGCCCCGAGCCGCTACCCGGACGACCTCGACCGCTGGCGGGCCGCCGCGCGGATCGCGGCCGAAGCGCGGGAGCTCGGGCTCCGCCTCGCGGTGCCGGACGCCCTCCGGCGCGAGGTCGCGGAGGGGATCGAGGAGTTCATCCGGGCCGCCGGGGCCCTCCCCGCGTTCCCCGCGAACCTCTCGCGCAACCACGAGGCGGCGCACTTCACCCCGGACGAGGACGACACGGCGCGCCTCGTCGCCGGCGACCTCCTCAAGGTCGACGTCGGGGCGCACCTCGACGGCGCGGTCGCCGACACCGCCGACACGGTCGTGGTGGGGGGCGGTCCCCAGGGCCAGCACCTCGTCCAGGCCGTGCGCGAGGCGGTGGCGGCCGGGGTGCGCGAGGTGCGGCCCGGCGGGGCGGTCGACGACGTGAGCCGGGCGATCGCGGGGGCGATCCGGGCCCGGGGACTGAAGCCGGTCGTCGACCTCACCGGCCACACGATCGAGCGCTACGTGCTCCACGCCGGGAAATCGATCCCGAACGCCCCCGGCCTCTCCCACGAACGGTTCGTCGAAGGGGAGATCGTGGCGATCGAGCCGTTCGCGACCAACGGCGAGGGCAGGATCGCGAACGGTCCGTTCGGCCACATCGTCCGGTTCCGCCGCCCTCCTCCGGCCGACGACGAGGTGCTGGCGCGGCTCTACGCGCGCTTCCGCACGCTTCCGTTCACCGCGCGCTGGGCGACGTCGCCCGAGGAGCGCGCGGCGCTCGAGCGGGGCCGGAGGTACCTCCAGACGTACCCGGTCTTCCTCGAGCGGGGTGGGGGCCTCGTCGCCCAGGCGGAGCACACGGTGCTCGTCGGCCCCACCGGCGCCGAGGTCCTCTCCGTCACGGGCAGCAAAGGGTAAAGAGCGGGTTCCGCGGTCCAAGCTCCTCCCATGGCCGAGAGCGCGCCCGCTCCGGACCCCCCGGCGCGGGTCGCCCGGAGGCGCGTCCGCGCGGCCGAGGAGGTCGACCCGCACCGCCGTGAGGGCGCGACCGAGCTCCTCGGTCGCCGCGCGCTCGAGCTGTCGCGCTTCTACGGCGGGAAGATCGAGACGGTACCGAAGGTGCCGGTCCGCTCGTTGCACGACTTCTCGCTCTGGTACACCCCCGGGGTCGCCGAGGTCTCCCGGGCGATCCACGCCGACCCGGACCTTGCCTTCGAGCTCACGGGGCGCTGGAACACCGTCGCGATCGTCACCGACGGCTCGAGGGTGCTCGGGCTCGGGGACATCGGTCCGTCGGCCGCGCTCCCGGTGATGGAGGGGAAGGCCCTCCTGTTCAAGTTCCTCGGTGGGGTCGACGCGGTGCCGATCCCGATCCGGGTCGCGAGCCCGGACGCGTTCCTCTCGACCGTCGAGGCGATCGCGCCGGCGTTCGGGGGGATCAACCTCGAGGACATCGCCTCGCCGAAGTGCTTCGGCATCCTCGAGGACCTCGCCCAGCGGCTCGACATCCCGGTCTGGCACGACGACCAGCTCGGGACGGCCGCCGCGACGGTCGCGGGCCTTCTGAACGCGCTCGCGCACACCGGCCGCTCGGTGAAGGAGAGCCGCACGGTCCTGCTCGGGGCCGGGGCGGCGAACCTCGTGACGGCCCGGCTCCTCCTCGCGCTCGGCCACGACCCGGCGCGCCTCGCGCTCGTCGACCACCGGGGGATCCTGCACGCGGAGCGGGAGGACGTCGACGAGCTCATGGTGCGGAACCCGTGGAAGTACCGCCTCGCCCTCCGGACGAACGGCGGGGGGCGCACCGGGAGCCTCGAGCGTGCGATCGAGGGCGCGGACGTCGTCATCGCGGCGTCGACCCCGGTGCCGGGGACGCTCCGCCCCGAGCACGTACGGGCGATGGCCCGGGAGCCGATCGTCTTCGCGCTCGCGAACCCCGTCCCGGAGATCTGGCCGGACGTCGCGCGCAGCGCGGGGGCGGCGATCGTCGCGACCGGGCGGAGCGACTTCCCGAACCAGGTGAACAACTCGCTCGTCTTCCCCGCCGTCTTCCGCGGCGTCCTCGATGCCCGCGCGAAGTCGGTCCCGGACGCGATCGTGCTCGCCGCGGCCCGCGAGCTGGCCCGGGGGGCGGAGCGCAAGGGCGTGAGCGCGCACCACATCCTCCCCACGATGGAGGAGTCCGAGGTCTTCCCCGCGATCGCCGCGGCCGTCGCCTCCGAGGCGGTCCGCCTCGGCATCGCGCGCCGCCGGCTCTCGACGGACGAGTTCCTCGAGCGCGCCCGGGCGCTCATGGGCCGGCCGGCCCGGCTCGTCCGCACCCTCGTCCGCGCCCGCCTCACCGCCCCGATGCCCCGGGGCCCGGTCGGCCACCGGAGGTCGACGTGACCGCGGACGAGGCCGGGAGCGCGGGGGCGGAGGCGCGGAGCCCCCCGATCCACCTCCGCCCGGCGACCGAGGCGGACGTGCCGGCGCTCGTGCCGCTGCTCCTAAGGCTGAAACGGCTCAACGAGGAGTTCGATCCGCTCCTCAAGGTCCGCGACGACGCCGAGCGGAAGGCGCGCGAGGTCCTGCGCGCCCAGCTCGCGGACCCGAAGGCGGTCGTCCTTGCGGCCGAGGGCGTCGGCGCCGACCGCGACAAGGTCGTCGGGTTCGTCCGTGCGGTCGTCCGGGAGCGCCCGTTCTACACCCCCGAGTTCGAGGGCGTGATCGTCGACATCTACCTCCTGCCGCTCTACCGGCGCCGGGGGGTCGGCGAGTACCTCCTCCACGAGGTCTCCACGGCGCTCAAGGCGAAGGGCGCGGGGGTCGTCACGGCCGAGTTCCCCGCGCAGAACGAGATCGCGGTGCGCTTCTACGCGAAGCGCGGGTTCCGCCCGATCACCTCGATCCACGCCCGCTCGCTCTGAACGGCGGGGCCCGGTCGCAGGCGTTAAGCGCCGCCGCCCTCCTCGACCGGCATGACGCGCGGCAGCGGGGCCCCGGCCTCGGGGGAAGCGGCGTTCGTGCGGCGGGGCAAGGTCAAGGAGATCTTCGAGGTCTCGCCGACCGAGCTCGAGTTCCGCTTCACGAACGACATCTCGGTGTTCGACAAGCACATCCCGAGCGAGATCCCGCACAAGGGCGAGACGCTCGCCAGGACGGCCGCCCACTGGTTCGCCCGCTGCGAGAAGCTCGGCGTCCGCCACCACTTCCTCGGCCTCTCGGGGCCGACCGCGATGCGGGTCCGCCGCGTCCGCGTCGTCCCCCAGCCGCGGACGCTCGGCCCGTCCCCGAAGAACTACCTCGTCCCCCTCGAGCTCATCGTGCGGTACTACCTCGCGGGCTCGCTCTGGGACCGGGTCCGCGCGGGGAAGGTCGGGGCCCGCGAGCTCGGGTTCCCGACCGACCGGACCCTGCTCTACGGGACCGAGCTCCCCGAGCCCCACTTCGAGGTGACGACCAAGCTCGAGCCGGTCGACCGCCTGCTCACGATCCCCGAGGCGCTCGAGCTCGCCGCGATCGACCGGGCGACGCTCGACGGGATCCGGGAGACGATCCTCGGCATCGACCTCGCGATGCAGGAGGAGATCGGTCCCCGAGGCCTGCTCCACGTCGACGGCAAGAAGGAGTTCGCGATCGACGCCGAAGGGAAGCCGATGGTCGTCGACACGTTCGGGACCGCGGACGAGGACCGCTTCTGGGACCGCGACGCGTACCTCCGGGGCCGCCAGGTCGACTTCTCGAAGGAGTTCGTCCGGCAGCACTACCGCCAGTCCGGCTACTACGACCGGCTCGTCAAGGCCCGGCAGACGGGCGCGGCCGAGCCGCCGATCCCTCCGCTCCCGCCGCTGCTCGTCGACGAGGTCAGCCGGCTCTACACGACGGTCTACGAGCGGCTCACCGGCGAGCCGTTCGCGCCCCACGCACGGACGGCGTAGGGTCATCCTCCGGCGTTCCACGACCTCTCCCCGCACCCTTATCATCCCAGGCGCCGCTCGCGCGTCCGTGCCGAACAAGCCGGCCGCCCGGGGGAGCGCCGTGACGGAGCCGCCGGCGACGAAGGCGCGCGAGGAGGTCGCCCTCGAGGACCTCCCCGGGGTCGGCACGACGACCGCGGAGAAGCTGCGCGAGAGCGGCTACACCGACCTCATGGAGCTCGCGGTCGCCTCGCCGGGCGACGTCGCGGAGGCCGCGGAGATCGGGGTCCTGATCGCCCAGAAGATCATCGGGGAGGCGCGGCGGCGCGCCGACGTCGGGGGGTTCGAGAGCGGCGCGGCCGTCCTCGAACGTCGCAAGCACCTCGGCCGGATCACGACGAACGCGAAAGCGCTCGACGAACTGCTCGGCGGCGGGGTCGAGACCCAGGCGATCACCGAGTTCAGCGGGGAGTTCGGCACGGGGAAGACGCAGCTCGGTCACCAGATCGCGGTGGACGTGCAGCTCCCGGCCGCCCAGGGGGGTCTCGGGGGCGAGGTCGTCTACATCGACACGGAGTCGACGTTCCGGCCGGAGCGGATCGTCGACATGGCCCGCGGGCTCGGGATCGAGCCGGAGGGCGCGCTCTCGGGGATCCACGTCGCCCGGGCGTTCAACTCGAACCATCAGATGCTCCTCGTTCAGAAGGCGCAGGAGCTCGCCCGCGAGAAGCCGATCCGCCTGCTCGTGGTCGACTCGCTCACCTCGCACTTCCGCAGCGAGTACGTCGGCCGGGCGGAGCTCGCCCCGCGGCAGCAGCAGCTCAACAAGCACCTCCACGAGCTGCTCCGCTTCGCCGACACCTACAACGCGGCGATCGTGGTCACCAACCAGGTCTCCGCGCGCCCGGACATCCTCTTCGGCGACCCGACCCGCCCGATCGGCGGGAACATCGTCGCCCATGCCGCGACGTACCGGGTCTACCTGCGGAAGTCGAAGCCGCCGAAGCGGATCGCGCGCCTGATCGACTCGCCGAACCTGCCCGAGGGGGAGGCGGTCTTCTCGCTCGCGACCGAAGGGGTCCGCGACTCCTAGCGCCCGGCGAGGTCGTCCGCGGGGGCCCGCGCCCCGCGCCGTGATATAGCGTCCTCCGTCCGGACGGTCGGCCGGCCCGATGGCGAATCCCGCGCGCCCCCCGCAGCGGCCCCCCCTCCGCGTGCTCGTCGCGGCGCTCGCCGGCAGCGTCGTCGAGTGGTACGACCTCTTCGTCTACGGGGTCCTCGTCTTCGTCCTCTCGGAGCTGTTCTTCCCGTCGGTCCTCGGGATCCCGAAGCTCGTTCTCGGCCTCCTCGCGTTCGTCGCGGGGGCCGCCGTCCGCCCTCTCGGGGGCGCGGTGTTCGGGCGGGTCGGGGACCTCGTCGGTCGCCGGCACGCGTTCGTGCTCTCGACGATCGCGATGGGGCTCGGCTCGGTCGCGATCGGTCTCCTGCCGACCTACGCCGCGGTCGGCCTCTGGGCCCCCGTCGGCCTCGTCGCGTTCCGGGTCCTCCAGGGCCTCGCCCTCGGGGGGGAGTACGGGGGCGGCCTCCTCTACGTCGCGGAGACGACCGACGACCGGCGACGCGGCCTCTGGACGAGCGTCCTCCAGCTCGCGTCGACCCTCGGCCTCCTCCTCGCGACCGCCGTGGTCCTCGCGACCCTCGCGGGGCTCGGGCCGGCCGCCCTCGAGGCCTGGGGCTGGCGCCTTCCGTTCCTCGGGGCCTCCGTGCTCCTCGGGATCGCGCTCGCGGCGCGCTGGCGCCTCGCCGAGACCGACCTCTACCGCCGCCTCCAGGAGCAGCGTCGCACCTCGCGCGCCCCGCTCCGCGAGGTCCTCCGCCTCCGGCCGAACCTCCGGAAGCTCGTCTTCGCGCTCGCGCTCGTCGGCGCCGCGTCGGTCGTCTGGCACACGGCGCAGTTCTACACCCAGATCTTCGTGCAGGCCGAGCTCCGTCCGCTCGCGGACCACGGGCTCTCGGCGACCCTCACCGCGATGGGGATCGCCCTCGCGCTCGCGGCCCCGTTCTATCCCGTCTTCGGCGCGCTCTCGGACCGCGTCGGGCGTCTGCGCCTCGTCCTCGCCGGCGCGGTCCTCGGCGCGGTGACGGCGTACCCGTCGTTCGTACTGCTCGCGCGGTTCGCCGCCCCTCCGACCCCGTTCCTCCCGGGCCTCATCACCGTCATCTGGGCCCAGCTCGTCCTCGGCGCCCTCTGCTACGCTCCGCTCGGCGCCTATCTCGTGGAGCTCTTCCCCGGGCGGCTCCGCTACACGGCCGTCTCGCTCGCCCACGGGGTCGGCACCGGCGACCTCGGGGACAGCACGGTCGTGATCGCCCCGACGCTCGCGGTGGCCCTCGCGAACCTCTACGGCGGGCTCCTCTGGGTCGTCGGGGCGCCGCTCGTGCTGACCGCGGTCGTCCTCCTCTTCGTCACCGAGGAGAAGGGGGTCAGCATCTGGAAGGAGGTCGAGCCCCCCTCCGCCCCGTCCGAGACGCCGTAGCGGAGCGAGCGGTCCCGCTCGGGCCGGGCGCCGGGCCCGGCCGGGCGGCGCGGAGCGCGACCGAACCCGATTACGGGGGGAAGCGGGCGCGCCGCCCGGCGGGAAGGTAGCGGAACCAGACCCGGCCGGCGAGGCGGTCGAGCGGCACGGGGCCGAACCGCCGGCTGTCGCGGCCCGCCGGGTTGTCGCCCGCCACGGTCACGTGCCCGGCCGGCACCGTTCCCCGGCCGGGGTCCGCGTCGCCCGCGACGCCGACCACGCGCTTCACGAGCAGCCGGTCGGGCCGCTCCGGATCCGGGAGCACGACGAGGTCCCCGCGTGCCGGGCCGGCGCGAGCGTAGGCGCGGGGGTCGACGAGCAGGCGATCCCCCGGCTCGAGCGCGGGGCGCATCGACTCGTTCCGCACGACGACCCTGCGGCTCCGGAGGCGTCGCGCGAGCCGGTCGGCGAGCGGGAGCGTGACCGGCCGCTCCCGGGGCGCCTCCTCCGGCAACCTTATCCTCCTTCCCACGTACGCGAGGACATGTCCGCTCTCCTCGGGTTTCGAACCTCGTGGAACCGCCTCCGGGACGCGATCGTTCCTCCGACGACGGTCGAGGCCCACTGCGACATCCCCTGCGGTATTTACGACCCGCACGAGGCCCAGATCGCGGCGCTGACGGTCCTCCGGATGGACCAGCTCGTCGCGGAGGCCCCGGCGCCCGCGGCGGACGCGAAGCCCGAGGACCGCGCGGCGCACGCCGCGAAGCTCGCCCGTTACGTGGCCGTCAAGGAGCAGCACGCGGAGCGGGTGAAGCACGAGGTGCGCGTGATCTGGGGCGACTACGTCACCCCCGACCACATCAAGCAGCATCCCGCGATCGGCGAGCTCCCGATGAAGATTCTGAAGCAGGCGTCGAAGGCGCGCCAGTCGACGAGCGTCGCCGACGCGCAGGAGCTCGTGAAGCTCGTGCAGGAGTTCGCCGAGGTCTTCTGGGCGACGAAGGGCGCGAAGACGCGCCGGCAGCCGTCCCTGCAGAAGTCCGGCGGCGAGCTCGTCCTCCCGGTCCCGGCGTAGGGCCCCTCGGCGCCCGAAGGGCGGACGGCGGGCCGGGATGACCGAGACGCTCCCCCTCGACGGACGCTCCCTCACGCTCGAGCAGTTCCTCGCGGTCAGCCGGGGCCGCTGCGGGGTCGCGATCGACCCGTCGGCGCTCGACCAGGTGCGGGCGAGCCGCCGCGCGGTCGAGCGGGCGGTCACGAGCGGGCGGCCGCTCTACGGGGTCACCACCGGCTTCGGCGCGCTCTCCAACGTGGCCGTCGCCCGCGAGAAGGCCCGCGAGCTCCAGACGTCGCTCGTCCGGAGCCACGCGAGCGGTACCGGCCCCGCGCTCGGGGGGGACCTCGTGCGGGGGGTCGTCCTGCTCCGCCTCAATTCCCTCGCCCGGGGCCATTCCGGGGTCCGCCCCGAGGTGCTCGAGCGGCTCGTGGAGATCCTCAACCGCGGGCTCGTCCCCTGGATCCCCGAGCAAGGCTCGGTCGGGGCGTCGGGCGACCTCGCGCCGCTCGCCCACCTCGCCCTCGCGCTCCTCGGGGAGGGCGCGTTCCGGGAGGGCGACCCTCCGAACGCCGTCCCGGCCGCCGGGGTCCTCCGCCGCGAGGGGCTCGCCCCGCTCGAGCTCGAGGCGAAGGAGGGCGTGGCCCTCCTCAACGGGACCGCCCTGATGGCGTCGTACCTCGCGCACGGGACCGCCGACGCCCGGAACCTTCTCGACGCGGCCGTCGTCGCGGCGGCGATCTCGTTCGACGCCCTCGAGGGTTCGCCCGAAGCGCTCGACGACCGCCTCGGCGAGGTCCGCAACGCCCCCCACGAGCGCGCGATCGCCGCGGGGCTCCGGGTCCTCCTCGCCGGGACCGGGCTCGCGGTTCCGCGGACGAGCTGGTCCGGCCAGGACCCCTACACGCTCCGTTGCCTTCCCCAGGTCCTCGGGGCGGTCCGCCTCGCGATCGGCCAGGCCGAGGAGCTCGTCGGTCGCGAGCTCAACGCGGTCACGGACAACCCGGTCGTCTTCGAGGGCGACGAGTTCGTCAACGGAGGGAACTTCCACGGCCAGTCGCTCGCCTACGCGCTCGACACGCTCGCCCTGGCCGTCCAGTACGTGGCCGGCTTCGCGGAGCGCCGTATCGCGCGCCTCGTCCACCCGGCCCTCAACCGCGGGCTGCCGGCGTTCCTCGCCCCTGAGCCCGGGCTCTCGAGCGGGTTCATGGTGCCCCAGTACGTCGCCGCCGCGCTGGTCAACGAGAACGCGACCCTCGTGCATCCCGCGAGCGCGACGAGCCTCACGACCTCCGCCGATCAGGAGGATTACGTCAGCATGGGGGCCTGGGCCGGCTCGAAGCTCCAGCGGGTCCTCGCGAACAGCCGAAAGGTGGTCGCCATCGAGTGGATGGTCGCCGGGGCGGCGCTCGAGCACCGTCGCCCCCGTTCGGGAGGGCAGGGCAGCGAGGCGGCCCTCCGCGCCCTCCGCAGCCGGGTCGAGCCGTGGGCCCGGGACCGGAGCCCGGCCCCGGACCTCGAACGCCTCGCGACCGCGATCGCGCGGGGCGAGCTCGTCCGCGAGGTCCGCGCGAGCGTGCCGTTCTAGGCCGAGCGCCCTAGGGTGCGGCCTGCGGAGGCGAGGGCGCCTTCGCGGTCCCCGTCGGACCGGCGCGCGACGAGCCGTTGGCCGAGAAGCGGACGGTCTCCCCGCAGGTGGGGCAGCCGTAGACGCTCACTCCCCGGTGCCGCAGCGGGGTCCGGCAGCGGGGGCACGGGATCGGCTTCGCGGTGACGTAGGCGGCGAGCAGCTCCTGGGACCGGCGGTCGCTCAGCGAGGGGGCGGGGCGGGTCGCGGAGGCGGGTGGCGCTTCCACGACGGTCCGGACGGTCTCGGGCGGGGGGGCGGAGACGGGCTCGGGGGCCGCGCTCGCCCCTGCGGTGAGCGACGAGAACAGCCTCCCGCACTGCGGGCAGACGTTCAGGCTCGCGGACGCGGAGGCGACGAGAGGAACGTGGCAGGTGGGGCACTGGGAGCGGAGCCCCCGGCGGTGGAGCACCGCGGAGGGAGCGGCCAGCGTCGGACCGAGGTCGACCTTGGGAGCGGGTGGGGGCGGCGGCGGGGGAGCCGCGGTCGCGGGCGGGGACCAGACGACGGAGACCGGGGGCGCCCAGCGGACGACGCGACGGGCGGGATCGTAGGCCATCGCGGTCCCGGGTCGGGTAAGCTCCTCGACGAGGAGCTTCTCGACCTTCCGGGTCCGCCAGGAGAGCGCGGCGGCAAGGCCGGCCACGCTCGTCTCCCGCAGCGAGCGCACCGCCGAACGAAGGGTCTCCAGCTCGTGCTCGGAGGAGCGGAAGAGCAGGCTCATCGCCCCGAATTCCCGCGCGACGGCCAAAAGAACCTATCGTTCGACCTGCAGCCCCTGTCTGGTAGGCACCGGCGGGGCGCCGGCCGGTCTCGTGGACGGTGCCACCGGTGGTGCTCCGCCGATGCCCGAGGCCACTAGAACCATCGCCGGACTTCCTATATAGTTCACGTGGACGGTGGACGATGCCCTCAGGGACGGGGGTCGGTCCGCCCGAAGGGAGGGTTCATCTAGGGGCGTCCCGCACGTTCCGGCACCGAGGACCCGCCGCCGGGGGCGGGGACGAGCGTAAGCGTATGGCCGTTGTCGCTTCGGGGACCGGCACGGCGGCTGCCGAGCCCGCCTCGAGCGGGGAACGCGCGCGGGAGGGGGCCGAGACCGTCCTGTGGATCCCGGACGATGATCGCCGTCTCCTCGTACGAGGACTGTTGACCCTCGGGCACCATCCGGTGGTGCTCGAAGCGAGGTCGACCGAGGCGCTCCGCCGCTGGGAGCCGGGCGGCCCGACCGTCCTCGTCCTCGACGCGATCTCGGGGGCGGAGCGCTGGCGGGAGGAGCTCGCGCGCGCGGTCGGCCTCCGACCCGAGCTCGGGGCGGTCGTGCTCCTGCCGAGCGACGACGGGGCCCTCCGCGCGGAGGCCGAGAAGCTCGGGGCCCGAGCGGTCGTCAGTCGCCCGTTCGGCGCCCGCGAGCTCCTCGAGGCGGTCGAGCGCGCGGTGGTCCGGGGCGCCTCCGCCCCACGACCCTGAGAGGCGGTCGCCGTCCTCCCGGGGCCCCTGGGGGGCCAACCCGCAGCCGTTCGAGCACCTTCTCCGTGGCCCGAGGGAGCGGCAGGCGCGCGATCTCCCCGAGGGTCGCCCAGCGGCGTGCCCGGGACCTCGCGGGCCGGCGGGAGCTCGCAGCGCGGAAGACGTGGAGCTCGACCGTAAGGTGGCTGTAGCCCTGGCGGACGACGCCGATCGGCCGCAGCGCACGGACGCGGAGCCCGGTCTCCTCCCGGAGTTCCCGCCGGGCGGCTTCGGCCGCCGTCTCGCCGGGCTCGATCTTCCCCCCGGGGAACTCCCAAAGCCCGCCGAGGAACCCTTCGGCGGGCCGACGCTGGACGAGCCAGCGGCTCCCCGAGGTGAGGGCGACGACCGCGGCCCGGACGTGCGGCCGCGCCGCTCGCGAACGGGCCGGGGGGATCGCGCCCGGGTCGGCCAGCTCGAGGTGGGCGCGACAGCCGAAGGCGACGGGGCAAGCCCCGCAGCGGGGCGTTCGGGGAAGGCAGACCGTCTCCCCGAGCTCCATCACCGCCTCGTTGAACGGTCCGGCCGCCTTCGGGGGGAGCAGACCCGCGAGCACGTCCTCGATCCGCCGTCGGGCCGCGGACGACGCGAGCGGGCGCTCCTCGCGGACCCACCGGCCGGCAACGCGCCATCCGTTCGCCTCCACGGCCACCACGGGGCGTCCGAAGGCGAGCGCCGCGATGGCCCGGGCCGTGTACGGCCCGACCCCGGGGAGCTGCTCGAGCTCCTCCACGGTCGACGGAAGCCGGCCGCGATGAGCGCGGACGAGACGGCGAGCCGCGGCGTGCAGCCGACGGGCGCGGGCGTAGTAGCCGGCGCCCTGCCAGACCTTGAGGACCTCGCTCCTCCCCGCGCCCGCGAGCCGCTCGACGCTCGGGAACTGCCGGACGAACCGCTCGAAGAACGGGACGGCCTGCTCAACCCGCGTCTGCTGGAGGAGGACCTCCGCGACCCAGATGCGGTACGGGTCACGGGAGGCGCGCCAGGGCAGGGGGCGCCGTCGCCGCCGGAACCAGCGGAGCAGGGCCGGCACGATCGACGCGGGGACCGGGCGGCCCCGCGAGCCCGCTGCCCTCCTCACGCGCGACCGCGCGCCGGACCGGACGCATCCTTAAAGCAGGGCAGGGGCTCGAAGCCCGCGAGAGGACCATGACAGGCCGTGCGGAACTGGTCCGGGTGGACGACGCGACGTTCGAGGTCGAGGTGATCCGCTCTCCGCTGCCTGTGGTGGTCGACTTCTACGCCGACTGGTGCGCGCCGTGCCGGGTGCTCCAGCCGACGCTGCGCGAGCTCGCCGCGCGCCTCCTCGGACGCGTGAAGTTCGCCCAGGTGAACGTCGACGAGGCGGAGCACACGACCCGCTCCTTCGGCATCCACGCGATCCCGACCTACCTGTTCGTCGAGTCCGGGACCGAGCGCGGCCGCGAGGTCGGGCCGATCGACCCGGTCGCGTTCCGGGCGATCCTTCGGCGCTACTTCCCGAAGGGTCCGTCACCTAGTGCCGGAACACCCGCCAACCGGTGAAGTACATCGCGATCCCGTAGCGCTCGGCCGCGGCGATCACCTCGGCGTCCCGCAGGCTCCCGCCGGGCTGCACGATCGCCCGGACCCCGGCCCGACCCGCGATCTCGACGCCGTCCGCGAACGGGAAGAACGCGTCGGAGGCGAGGACCGCGCCGCGCGCGCGCTCGCCGGCGACCTGGCAGGCGAGCTCCACCGACTTCACCCGCGTTGGCTGGCCCGAGCCGACGCCGACGGTCGCTCGACCCTGCGCGAGGACGATCGCGTTCGACTTCGCGTACCGGACCACCTTCCAGGCGAACGCGAGGCTCGCGAGGTCGTCCCGGGAGAGCTCGGGGCCGGCGACCCGCTTCAGGCGGTCCGTCTCGAGCGGCCGGCGGTCCGCCTCCTGGACGAGCAGGCGGCCGAGGGCGCTCCGCGCCTCCCACCGGCCCTCGGGCGGCCGACGCTGGTCCCGCCGGAGGACCTTGATCTTCGGCCGGCGGGCGAGCTGCGCGAGCGCCTCCCGGTCGTACGCGGGAGCGAGGAGGAGGTCGACGAACACGCCCTTCAGTGCGGTCGTCGCGTCCGCCCCGAACGGCCGGTTGACCGCGACCGCGCAGCCGTAGCGCGCGACCGGGTCGGTCGCGATCGCCGCGTCGAGCGCCTCGCGCCCGGTCGCGCCGGTGGCGACCCCGCACGGCGTCGCGTGCTTCACGACCGCAGCCGCGGGCTCCTCGAACTCGTCCACGAGGCCCGCCACGGCGTCGAGGTCGAGGAGGTTGTTGAACGAGGGCGGGTCCCCCTTGAGGACCTCGAGGCGGTCGACGTCGGCGGCCAGCCCGCCCCCTCCGGTCACCGTGTAGGCCGCGGCGTGCTGGTGAGGGTTCTCGCCGTAGCGCAGCCCGAGGGGCTCCCGGGTGAAGAGGAGGGTCTCCGGGAACGGGCCCGGCGGCCCCGCCCCCGCTCCGAGCCCCCGGGCGATCGCGGCGTCGTAGTCGGCGCACCGGACGAACGCCTCCACCGCGAGGCGGCGCCGGGTCGAGGCGGCGAGCCGGCCGTCCCCGGCCTTCAGCTCCGCGATCAGGGACGCGTACTGCGCCGGGTCGGTGACCACCGCGACGCCGTCGTGGTTCTTCGCGGCGGCGCGGACGAGCGAGACCCCGCCGATGTCGATGAACTCCTCGCGGTCGGCCGCGTCCGGGTGCTCACGGAGATGGCGCTCGAACGGGTAGAAGTTCACCACCACGAGCTCGAAGGGGCGGAGCTCTCGTCGCGCGAGCTCGTCCATCCCCTCGGGGGTCCGCGGCGCGAGGATCCCGCCGAAGATCGCCGGGTGGAGCGTCTTGACCCTTCCGCCGAACCAGGCGTCGACGCCCGTGAGCTCCTCGACCGAGCGGACCTTGACGCCGGCCGGGGCGAGGGCGCGACGGGTTCCCGAGGTCGCCCAGATCTCGACCCCGAGGTCGGCGAGCGCCCGGGCGAGCGGGACGAGGTCGCGCTTATCGTCGACCGAGAGGATCGCGTGCGCGACGCGCCGAGACGTCGGGTCGCCGGCCTCCACTCGTCTTACCCGGGACGTGGAGGTTGGCCCTCTGATAAGGTTCGCGGCGGGCCGGACGCTCGCGGTCCGCGAGGGGGTCGGCGGCGGGCCGGGTCGTGCTCAACGGGCACGTGCGGAGGCGTCCCGTGGACGGGCCCCGCTCGTCCGGGCGGCCCAGGCTTTCGCGCCGAGCAGCGTCCCCCACGTCCGTTGGGTGCGCAGCCTGAGGCCCGGACCGACCGCACGAGGGCCGTTCCACGCCGCGCGGGCGGCCGCGACGTCGCGGCGCCCCACCTCGACGATCGCGCGGGGTCCCTCGAACCGGACGAGACGGAAGGGTACCGACGTCGGGTCCGCGAGCCCGCCCCGGAGCCAGGACTCCCAGCGGGCCGGGGAGAGCGAAGGAAGGGGTTCTCCCGCCACCTCGACGCCGAGGTAGCGGGCGCGCCGTCGGGGCGCTCTACCGGACGAGGTCGATGACTTCCTCGGACTCTCCGGTCGCATAGCCTCCCTTCTGGCCGAGGAGGCTCGTCGCCCGCACGCCCGTGATGATCAAGAGGACCTTGATCGTGTTCTCGAGCTCGGGTGAGTTCTCCACCGAGCATCCCCAGATGATCCGGGCCCGCTTCGAGATCTTCCCGCCGACGAGCGCTGCGGCCTTCTCCGCCTCGCTGACGGTCATGGTCGGACCGCCGATGACGCGGACGAGCGCGCCGGTCGCATCCTTGAGCTCGACCGAGCCGAGGAGCGGGGAGGTCAGCGCCTCCGTGACGGCCTCCGTGACCCGGTCCGTGGCGCTCTCGCTCTCGCCGAGCCCGATGAGCGCGACCCCGCCGTCCTTCATGACGGTCAGGATGTCGGCGTAGTCGAGGTTGACGAGCCCGGGCTTCGTGACGATCTCGGTGATCCCCTTGATCGCCGTCATGAGCACCGCGTCGGCGAGCTTGAACGCCGAGTCGAGCGGCATGCGGGGGACGAGTTCGAGGAGCTTGTCGTTCTGGATGACGATCGTCGTGTCGCAGACCCGGCGGAGCCGCTCGAGGCCGTCGCGGGCCTGTTCCATCCGCGCGGCCCCCTCGCCGGCGAACGGAAGGGTCACGACGCCCATCGTGAGGGCGCCCGCCTCCTTCGCGAGGCGTGCGACGAGGTGCGCGGAACCGGTCCCGGTCCCACCGCCCATCCCCGCCGTGACGAAGACGATGTGGGCCCCGTTGAGGAACTGGCGGAGCTCCTCCTCGTTCTCGCGGGCGGCCTCCTCGCCGATCTCGGGTCGCGCCCCGGCCCCGAGGCCCTTCGTCGCCCGACGACCGATGAGGATCTTCCGGGGAGCGTGGATCGTGAGGAGGTGCTTCGCGTCGGTGTTGATGGCGCACATCTCGGCGCCCTGGATCCCCTCCTCGACGCAACGGTTGATCGTGTTCGACCCGCCGCCACCGCAGCCCACGATCCGGATGTTGACCTTGAGCGTCTCCGCGAGCTTCGCCAGTTCCGCGTCGTCGGCGTTCTGGTACGCCGGGGCGGCCGGCTTGTGTTCCTCGACCAGGGTCTGATTCTCCTGGTGCTTCGCGATCGCTTCCTGGATGATGGACTTCATCGTAGCTTCCCGTCCTGTTTGTCAGACGAGCGTCATACGCTCTGGGCCGAGATTTCAGAGGTTGCTACATAAACATTTGCGTGAAGGGGAACTGTAACGTTAGCGCGGCTTCACGACTGACGGTTCTTGGCTGTAACAACTCGCGGCTTGGCCGCCTCCTCGAGGATGCGCCGCCACCGGAAGCCGTCGCCGACCGGTATTCCCGCCGCCTCGCCCGGCGTCATGCCGAGGGCCTGATGCTCGCGCACGAGGTTGTAGTGGACGCGCAGACCTTCGGCGAGGACCGAGGTCCCGGGCTCGCCGTCGAACGCACGCATGACCTTGAACCGCTCCTTCTCCGTTCCGTGGAACCGTTCGATGCGATTGTTGCTCTCCTTCGCTCGGATCGAGGGGACTCGGCGATGCGGTGAGTACCATCCCTTCCGCACCAGATTCGGGTCATCGAAGGGCGTCGCCCGCCGACCGAGTTCCTTGCTCACAGCCTCGGGGTACGCCTGCATCCCATCCGTTAGCACGTCCGTGGGCCGGTCCGGGGTTACTCGCTTGGCTTTGGCGAGCGGGGCTCTGGTGTCCTTCATGCATCGGTCCCTCGAGATGTGAGTCGCGAGGAGGAACCGCGTCTCGTGGTCGAGGACGTTCCAAAGGTACTCGTTACGCCCGTTCACGTCCACCACCGTCTCGTCGACATGCCAGCGGTCGGAGGTCCGCGCTCCCTGCGCGTCCATCCACCGGGCCGCGAGCTGAGAGTAGTGCGCGATCCATCGGTAGACCGTCATGTGCGAGACCCGTAGCCGCTCGACCTGCTCGAGGTACTCGCGGACTTTCCGTACCGACATGCCTCGGAAGTAGAGGTCCAAGGCACGGGCGATGTTTGTCAGGTCTGACCGGCGCCCCCGGAAACCATCTCGGCTGACGAACCGACGGCCGCACGACTTGCAGACGTACGTCTGTGCGTCTCCGCTCTTGTTATGGCGGATTCCTCGGAGCGTGACCTCGGAGGACTTGCATCGGTCGCACCCGATCTTCGGTACGGAGGGAGCCGGGGCGGAGTCCTCGAAGCCGGTCTTGTAGCGGACCGCGAGGATGTGGACGCACGTCATCGAAGTCGA
>JAWOKS010000024.1:0-17995 GCA_033854115.1 Thermoplasmata archaeon | reverse complement strand
TGGAGCAATGTCACCCGAACGATCTCAGTGGTGGACCCGGTCGCGGAGTCGGTGACGGCGAAGTCGGTCTCTCTCCTTCCCCGACCGATCGCCGTGGCCTTCGATGCGAATGTGGGGCAACTGTTCGTCGCCGATGCGGGCTCCCCCAGTGTTGAGCGTCTCGATCCGTTCTCGGGCCGGTCCTTGGCGGTCCCGATCGACCTCCCAAGCGCTCCCTTCGCGCTTTCGGTCGACGCCGCGCACGGCCGGCTATTCGTCGGTCTCAACGGCAGCGTCCGCGCGTACAATGTGACGACGGGCGCCCTGGAGGCCGAGAATTCCGGCCTTGCCGGGGAGAACGGCGCCCTGGCCCTGGATCCCCAGGACGGACGGCTGTGGGTGGCGAACCGAGGAAGCGGCGAGCTCGTGGCCCTCAATTCCACGACGCTCGCAACCAGTGGCATCTCGGTGCCATTCCTCGTGCCCATCGGCGCGTCGCAATCCCTCGTCGTCGATCCCTCCGACGACTCCCTGTTCGTCCTCGGCGCTGACGAGGGCACGGTACGCCAGTTCAACGGCTCGACGGGATCGTGGATCGGCGATCCGACGATCGCCGGATCTAACGTCACGGCTCTTGCCTGGGACCCGGCCGATGGCCTCGTTTACGCGGCCGGAGACTCGCTCACGGCCGTCGATCCTTCGACCATGGCGCTCGTGGTGGGTCCCGTCGCGATCGGGATGCACACAGCCGTCGGCGGCATGGCCTACGAGCCTTCACGCCAGGCCCTCTATATCGCGACCCAAGGTTCCGGACCTTGGTCCGGCTCCCTCGCAGTGGTCGAGGGATCGTCGGCTGCTGCGGCGCAGTCGGGCGTCACGATCCTCCCCGTGGGGTTCGGACCGGGCACGGTCGCTCCGATCGAGCCGGCTGCCGGTGGCCTCCCATCGTCCGGCGTCATCGCGGTCGCGAACGCGATCTCCGGCACTCTCTCCCTCGTCGCCACTCTGCCCCAGGTCCTCTCGGCGACCTTTGTCCCCCCGTCGATCGACCAGGGTGGTACAACGGGGATCGTCGTCGCCGCGTTGGGGGGAGCCGGCGCTTCCGTCGTCTCCTACGACGGGCTCCCCGACGGTTGCCTGTCCCTCAACGTCCTCGCGTTCAACTGCACGCCCTCCCAGTCGGGCTCTTTTGAGGTGGTGGTGACGGTACAGGATGCGCTCGGGAGGACCGCTTCGGCCGTTGCGAAGCTCGAGGTGCTCACGCCGATCGTCGCCTCCGCCACGGTGAGTCCCCTCGTCGCCCACCGGGTGGACGCCGGGACCTCTCTCAGCCTCACGGGCGCGGCGAGCGGAGGGGCGCCACCGTACAACCTAACGTGGGATTTCGGCGACGGGAGCACCGCCACCGGACCGACCGCCTCGCATGCGTTCGCGGTCCCCGGTTGGTACGAGATCACGCTCGAGGTCTCGGACCAGGGCGGAGGACTTGCCGTGAACCGGACCGCGGTCGAGGTCGTGCCCGCTCCTTCGGTCGAGGTCCTCGCGGCCCCGCACAACTGGACGGACGTCGACCTTCCGCTCAATCTCACGGCCGTCGTCAGCGGCGGCATCGGTCCGGGGAGCGGAACCTGGTCGCTGGGAGACGGAGCTACAGCGAGCGGCGCCACCGTGAGCCATGCGTGGTCGCAGGCGGACGTCTACACGGTGCGGTACACCTACACGGACGCCTCCGGCGTCGTCGCGAGCACGAACCTCGAGGTTCTCGTCAGCCCCCCGCTGACGGGAGAGTTCTCGGTCGACCCGAGCGGGTCGAACCCGGTCGTGGGAACCCCGTTCGAGTTCAACGCGAGCCTCACCGGGGGCACGCCCGGTTACCGGGTGACCTGGTCGTTCGGTGACGGTTCGAGCGCGGTCGGGACCGAGGTCGTTCATGCCTACGCGGCCGCCGGGAACTACCGGGTCAAGGTCGACGCGACCGACGCGTCCGGGGGCGCGGTCAACGCGACCTTCGAGAACGTCTCGGTGGGAGCTCCTTCGGGCGCCCCGTCGTCGGTCCTCGGGGGCGGCTTCGGTCCCTCGTTCGCCCTCGGGCTCGTCGTGGGAGGCGCGATCGCCGCCGCCGCGCTGTTCGCCGCGGAACGGTCGCGCCACCGGCATCGACCCGGCCCGCCCTCGCCCTACGTTCCTCCGGCGGAAACGGGCCGGCGGGGCCGCGGCTAGCCCTTCGGAGGAGACCGGTTCGCCCGGGGGGCCCGGCTCCCCCCCGAGAACACGTAGCGGACCGGGACCCGGCGGAGGGCGTGCGTCCAGTAGTCGCAGCGCGGGCACTTCCGGCCGAGGACGATCGTCTCCCCCGAGAGGGTCCGGTTCCGGATCGGCTCGAGCTCGGTCGCGCAGACAGGGCAGGCCGCCGGGAGCGGGGCTTCGTGCTGCTCCGCGTAACGGACCGAGAGCTTCACGCCGGGAACTCCGATGAGGAGCCTCCTCAGCCTCGGCCCCCCGATCGTCGCGAGCGGCTCGTCCTGGCGGAGCACCTCGAGGACCGCGGCCCGGAACTCGGCCTGGGAGCGGAACGAGGCCTTGCCGCCGCGGACGAGGCGGCGCGCGGTGCGCGTCACAAGGTCCGCCGGAGGCCGCCGATACTTCTTCGGCGGCGGCGGACTACGAGACGCTCCCGGCTCGGCGCCCTTCGCGCGCACGGATCTCCGCTTCGTAGAATTGCTGGGCGAGCTCCGACTCCTCGGGCCCGATCCCGAGGGTCGGCTCGTCCGGGGCGGCGAAGTAGGTGAGGAGGGAGGCCGCCGCGGCGAGGCGCACTGCGCGGCTCTTGAGGCGGGGGGAGAACTTCGGGCGGTCGGTGCGCTTCAGGGCCCGCTCGGAGACCTGCCGTAGCCGCTCGTAGAGCGGCCGGTCGAGGCGGACCGAGCGTCGGCGGAACGTACGGGCGACGAGCGGATGCCCGGTCTCGATCGCGTGGACGAGCGTGAGGTGATCCCGGAGGGTCTCCGCGAGGTCGAAGTCAAGCTCGCCGAGCTCGAGCCGCTCCGCGCTCGTCTCCACGGCCCGGAAGCGGCTCGGGGTCATCGGGTGGAACCGGAGGAGCATCCGGTCCTCGAGGGCGGCGAAGTTCGGGTCGGCGATCGTGGTCCAGTAGTCCTGGTCCGCGCCGGTCCGGACGTTGTAGTTCACCGAGAAGAACGAGCGGAAGGTGTACGGGCCGACGGTACCGAACGTCGTTTCCCACTTCACCTCACGCTGCTCCATCACGAGCTTGAGCGGCTCGACCATCCCTCGGTACTTGAACCAGTCGTTGAACTCGGGAACGATGAAGTTGAACGTGCGGCCGGTGTACGACGCCCCCACCCGAAGGAATTGCGCCGGCGTGATCCCCCCGCAGTAGCGGTTCCGGCCGGGAAGTCCGTGCGCCGGCACCCCGCTCCGGGGATTGCCCCGCACGAGATCGTCGATCGAGAAGGTCTTCCCCGTGCCGGGCGGACCGAAGAGGGCGAGGTGGAAACCCGTCGAGCCGGTGACGCGACCGGTGGGCGCGAGGAGCGGCGCGTCGGCCAGCGCGTACTGCTGCAGGAGCGAGATCAGGGAGTCGAAGTAGAGCTCCTCGCCGAAGAGGTCCCGGAGGTAGCGCGCGAGCCGCGTGACGCTGAACGTCCGCCCGAAGGCGATCGTCGCCTCGAGCCGGCGGCCGAGGACCGCCCGCAGATGGTCGAGAAACGCCTCGTCCATCGCTCGGATCTCGGCGTTCTCGTCCGGCACGGCCGTCGGTCCCGCGATCTCGAGCGCGTCGGTCCGGGCCGCCTCGCCGAGCAACAGCTGACGGAGGTCGTCGGGGTACGGCACCTGGTAGACCTTGTCGCCCGCGCCCGCCGGGAGCTCGAGGAGCAGGCCGCGGCGCTTCAGCCGACCGAGGAGCCGCCCCGGGTCCTCGAAGACCCGGTCGCGCAAGAGGCGCGTCCGGAGCTCGGAAAGGTGGAACCGCGCGGGACCGGTCGCAACGCCCCGGACCGCCCGACGCCGCTCCGACTCGGTGACGAGGGCGATGAGCGTTCGGACGACCGCGACCTCGGAGGGGGCGATCTCCAGACCGAGAGGTGCAGCCACCGTTCACCGCGAGTCCGACCACCCTATTATAATCACAGTCGACCGCAATCCCCTCGCCGTGGTCGGTCGAGGATCCGACGGGTACGAGCGCGAGCTCCGCAGCCTGCTCTCGGGCGATCCGAGCTCGGTCCGGGCGTACGCGCGCGCGCTCCGTCCCGTCGACCGGGCGGACTTCGAGCGGCTCATCGACGAGCCGTTCCTGGTCGTCCGGGGGGCCGGCTCGATGGGCCTCGACCTCGTGGCCCTGCGGCGGGAGTTCGCGCTCCCGATCGAAGTGAAGGCGTCGTCATCGTCCGTGATCCGGTTCACGGCAGCGAGCGGCCGCGCGAACGCCCAACTGGAGGCCCATCGCCGGGCGGTCGAGAGGGTCGGCCTCATGGTCCTCTACGCGTACCGCCGGCTCGGCCTGCGCGGGGAGGAGACCTGGAGGCTCTTCGTCGCCGGCGACCCGCCCCCGCGCGGCGTGCTCGGCACCGCGTGCCGGACCGTTCCCCCCGTCGCGCAGACCCGGGAGGGGAACGGCATCCTCCGCTGGGACGGCGGCATGCCCCTCTCGAAGTTCCTTGCTCGGCTGCACGACCTCTCCGCCCGGCCGGAGCCTCCCGTCGGATGACGGTCCACGTGGTGAGCGTGGGCATCGGTCGGTTCGGGAAACGTACGGAAGGCCTCATCGACCTGGCCGCCGAGGCCGCGGGCCTCGCGCTCGAGGGGACCGGGCGGAAACCGATCGACCTCCTTGTCGCCGGCACGATGCTGGGCCACGGACCGGACGGCCCGATCGCCTTCCTGCCGCGCCTCGGGGGGCGCCTCGGGCTCGAGACCGCCTCCGGCCTTCGCGTGGAGGCGGCGAGCGCGACCGGGGCGATGGCGTTCCAGGTCGCGGTCGCCGAGCTCGAGGCGGGCCGGTGCACCCGAGCCCTCGTGGTGGCGGCCGAGAAAATGACCGACCGCCCGACCCCGCTGCTCACTCGGGAGCTCGCGGCCGCCCTCCACGAAACCGAGTTCGCGGCGGGGGCGACGATGCCGAGCCTTGCGGCCCTCGTCACCCAGCGGTACCTCGCGCGTTACGGCCGCGCCGAGGAGGTCTGCGCGCTCGTGAGCGTGCGGGACCGCGAGGCGGCGGCGCGCAACCCGAACGCCCAGTTCCGGACCCCGGTGACCGCCGAGGAGGTCCTATCAAGTCGCCCGGTCGCCCTCCCCCTCCGGCTCCTCCATTGCGCCCCGATCTCCGACGGGGCCGCGGCGGTGGTCCTCGAGCGGGGCCCCGGGCCGGCGACCGTTCTCGGTCTCGGCCAGGGGCTGGACGCCCTGCGTCTCGTCGACCGCGAGGAGCTCACGACGTTCGCCGCGACCCGCCGCGCGGTGCAGAGGGCCTACGAGGCGGCCCATCTCACCCGGAAGAACATCGAGGTCGTGGAGCTCCACGACGCTTTCGCCCCGCTCGCGTTCCTCCACCTCGAGGACCTCGGCTTCTGCGGCCACGGCGAGGCGCCTGGCTGGTTCGAGAAGGGCTGGGTCGCCTCGGACGGACGCCTTCCGGTGAACCCGGGCGGCGGGCTCCTCGGCCGCGGACACCCGGTCGGCGCTTCGGGGCTCGCGAGCATCGGGGAGATCGCCCTCCAGCTCCGCGGGGAAGCGGGCGAGCATGCGATCGCTCGCCGCCCCAAGGTCGGGCTCGCCCACTCGATGGGCGGCCTCGGGGCGCACAACTTCGTGACGATCCTCGGGGAGGCGGCCACGTGAAAGGTGCGTCCCCCCCGCTGAGGCTCGGAAAGTGCGAGACCTGCCACGCTCGCTTCGCTCCCGGCGACGGTCCGTGCCCGAAGTGCGGCTCCGCCGCCACCTCGACGTACGAGGCTCCGGCGCTCGCCACCGTCCTCGCCTCCACCGAGGTCGCCTACCCGCCCCCGGGCTGGGAGAAGCCCCACTACCTCGCGTTCGTCGAGCTCGAGGACGCGGTCCGCCTTCTCGTCGTACCGGATCCGCCGCTTCCCCTCGCCGGGGCCGTGGTGGAGGTCCGGACCGACGGGGCGGTCTACCGGTGCCGGCCGACCGAGAAGGAAGGTGAGGAACGCGGGGAGGGGGACTCTCCGAAGACCGGCGAGGCCCGGCCTTCCTTTGAACCCCCGAGGTGAGATCACCACTGGATTAGCAATCCAGCGCCTTACCGGGCTGGGCCATCCCCGCGCGGAGGAGGGAGCGTCCGTCCGTCCTTAAAAGATAGTCGGCGCGCCGGAGGAGCTCCTCCCCGTCCGGACCTACGCAACTTAAACAGCACCTCCGTCGGACCGGCGTGCCGCCCGGCGGAGATTCTCCCGGCCCGTTCGCCCCGCGGCGCGTGCCCCGGCCCGCCCTCCTCCCCGAGGTCCGGTCGTTCCTGCGGACGGCCCACGCCCGCGTCGCGGTCGTGTTCTTCGCGGTCCTCTACCTTCTCGGTTCGCTCCTGGCCGGCGGGATGCTGACGTTCTTCCCGCTCGGGGGCGGTACGACGATCGAGATCCTCACGGGGAGCGGAGGGAGCGGCAACGTCTACACCTTCCTCACCGGGAGCGGCGCGGGACCCGGCTGGTGGAACTACCCGGGCCTCCTCGTGCTCGCCCCCTGGGGGGTGCTCTCCCTACCGTTGTTCGCGACGATCGCCATGATCGTCGTCGCCGTCGGCGTCGGGTACGGGATGGCCGTCGCGGCGGTCCTCCTCTTCCGGCTCTTCCGCCCGCGCCGGGAGGAGCTCGCCCGGACCAAGGCGGTGGGGGCCGCGACCGGGCTCACGCCGGCGATGATCAGCCTCGTCACGCTCGGGTCCTGCTGCTCGACGACCGCGGCGGCGACGGCCGGCGTGGGGCTGATCGCGGACGCGACCGGCACCACGGTGGCGAATCTCCTGCTCAACAACTGGGTCCTTGGCGTCGCCCAGATGGTCATCGTCTGGGTCGCGCTGATCGGCCAGGAGCTGCTGCTCCGGGTCTACGGGGGACTGCTCGGGGTCGCGCCAACGGCGGTCGCCGAGCCCGAAACCCCCGCTCCGGCGGTACGCCGAGGGCGGTCCGCCGAGGAACGGGCGCCGACGGCGGAGGTCCGCGGAACCGGCGCCGCGGGCCCGGAACTCCCTTGAGCGGTCCGTCCTCCCCTCGGCCGGTTCGATGCTGACCTCCCTCCTCGTCCTCGCGGCCCTCGCGGGGGCAATGACCGCTTCGACCGCGGTCTTCGTCCGCTGGGCCGCCCTCTCGCGCACCGCGCTCCGGGCCTCGATCGTGGTCTTCCTCCTGCTGATGATGACCGGCATGCTCGCCGGCGCCCTCGTCTACGAGCTGCGCCCCGGGCCCACGAGCGCCGTCGAGGGGCTCTGGCTCGCGAGCGCGGTGATGTCGGCGAGCGTTGGGATCGTCTTCGCGGCGTTCGTTCGCGAGGTGCGGCGTCCGACCGCCGGGCCGGTTCCGGCGAGCGTCCCCGCTCGGGGCGCGGGATTCGTCGCGACGGTCGTGGGGCTGCTCCTGCTGAACGAGTTCCTGATGGGCTGGGTGTTCGGCACCGCGGCGGGAGGGCTCGCCCGCACCCCCGCCCCGGGGCTCGCGGGGGTCCTCGGGTTCTCGACCGCGGTCCTCGTCTCGCCGTGGTTCGTGTTCACGATGGCGGGCGAGATGGCGCTCAGCACGTACCTTCTCCGAGGGTCGTGGTCGCGCCCCGCGGTCGTGGTGCTCTCCTTCCAGGCGGGGCTCATGCTGCTCTCGCCACCCGTCCTCCCCGGGAGGGCCTGGACGGACCTCTCCCTCGCCGCCTCGAGCGCGGGGATGATCGTTCTGTTCGTGTTCCTCATGGAGTTCCTCTATCGCGCGAGGACCTTCCCTCGCGGCTTCGCGCGGTACCTCGACGAGCTGCTCCCCGTCCTCGCCCTCATGATGGCCGGCCTGTTCCTCTGGGCGGCCTACGGCTCGACCGCCCTCTTCGCGATCGCGGTGGTGCTCGAGATGGTCGTCTACTTCGCGGCGGTCCTCCGTCCCACGTCGCTCGCGGGGGGCGGGGACTTCTCCTGGCCCGAGGCGCCCGCGTGGACGACCCGCACGCTGGCGTCGGTCTTTGTCGCGGAGCTCTTCATGGGCGCGCTGCTCGCCGCGTGGCTCGAGCCCGGGACGTACCTCGCGAGCCTGACCCGGCTCCCGCTCGCCGGGAACCCCGCGGTCGTGCTCGAGCATTCGCTCGCGAACGGGTTCTACTTCTTCGCCGACACGACCGCGACGACCTGGTTCCTCACGATGATGGGGCTCGAGATGGGCGCGCTCGTCGTCCTCAAGCTCCGCGAGGTGCGGGGGCGCGAGCTCCGGGTGCGCCTCGCGCTCATGCTCGGCTGCTACGCGGCGTTCACCGTCTTCTACCCGAGCCTCTACTACACCGCGCTCCTCCCGCAGGCCCCCGGCGCCGGGGCTGCGACGTCGGTCCCGCTCCTCGGATGGAGCATGGGTTCCGGCGCGGCCCCCCTCGCGGGCGGCGTCGTGGGGGTCCTCGTCGCGACGTACGCGATCTTCGCCGGGGTGACCCTCCTCTTCGGCCGTCGCGCGGTCTGCTCGGTGTTCTGCAGCGCGGCGGTGATGTTCCAAGGTACCGCGATCGACGCGATGAAAGGCTTCAACCGCACCTCGCCCGTCGCGCGGCGCTACCTCTCGAGCCGCCTCTCGGGCGCCTACCGCGTCACCTCGTTCGCCGTCGTCCTCGCGCTCGGGACGACCTCGGTGCTCTCGTTCCTCGATGGCGCGGGGACGCTCTCGGTCTCGATCGCGGGCGAGGATCCCTCGGTCTTCCTCTACGCTCTCTCCTTCGGGGTCCTCTGGTACGTGCTGTTCGTCACGATCCCCTACGCGGGCGACTACAACTGCGTCACGATGGGCTGGTGCTACACCGGTCAGATCGCGGGAGCGTTCTCCCGCGCGGGACTCTTCCGCCTCCGCGTGAAGGACCCGGAGGTCTGTCGGCGCTGCACGACCCTCGACTGCGCGAAGGCCTGCCCGGTCGGCCTCACGGACATGCCGGGCCACTTCCGCCGGACCGGAGAGTTCCGCAGCTCGAAATGCTGCGGGGTCGGCGCATGCGCGGAGAAGTGCCCCTACGGCAATCTCTACCTCCGCGACGTCCGCCACGTCCTCGCCCGGCTCCTCGGCTCGCGACGCGCCCCGGCTCCGACCGGCCTCCTGCCGATGGCCGGCCACACCGCAAAGCCCGTCGCGAACCCCGCCGTGTCGGGCCGGACCCACCCAGCGGCCTCCACGCGGCCCCGGGAACTCTGAGCGCGAGCGCACCGGGGGCCGGCGGGGCCTCCCGCACCTCCACGGCCGGGGCCGCCCCCGGGGCCAGCCGCGCGGTTATGTAGCCTGCCCGTGGTCCGCGGGCGGGGGAAGGCGCGTGCGGGTCGTTCGAGCCGGAGTCGTCGGCGCGGGGACGATGGGGGCCGCGATCGCCGAGGTGCTCGCGTTCAACGGCGTCCACGTGGTGCTGAAGGACGTCGATCGGCCGACCGTGGAGCGCGGCCTCGAGAAGGTCCGCGGGTTCGTCGCGGACCTCGTCCGCTTCCACGCCCAGCGCGCCGACAAGGAGATCGCCCGCGTGGCCGAGGAGGCCGGCCCGCTCTCCGAAGCCCAGCAGGAGAAGATCCGGACGGCTCTGGCCTCGAAGTTCCCGAGCGCCCGGGGCGAGGAGGTCGTGCGCCGCGTCCAGGGGGTCACCGACTACGACGCCTTCGCGGAGGCGGAGTTCGTCGTCGAGGCGGTCTTCGAGCGCGCGGAGGTGAAGCGACCCGTCCTCGAAGCGCTCGACAAGGTGCTCCCGGAGCACGCGGTGATCGGCTCGAACACGTCGTCGCTCTCGATCACGCGGCTCGCGCGGGGCCTGAAGCACCAGGCGACGACCCTCGTCACCCACTTCTTCAATCCGCCGCACACGCTCCCCCTCGTCGAGGTCGCCGGCGGCGCCGAGACCCGGGAGGACGTCATCGAGGAGACGGTCGAGTTCCTCCAAGGCCTGAGGAACCACCGGGGTCCCCTCGTGCCGATCCGGACGCGGGAGTCCCCCGCGTTCGTCGTGAACCGCCTGCTCATCCCGGTCCTCAACGAGGCGTGTTTCGTGCTCGAGGAGGGCGTCGCGAGCCCGCGCGACGTCGATCTCGCGATGAAGGCGGGTGCCGGGATGCCGATGGGTCCGTTCGAGCTCGCCGACATGATCGGCCTCGACATCACGCTCGAGGTGGCCGAGACGCTCCAGCGCGAGTTCGGCGACCCGAAGTACCGTCCCGCGCCGCTCCTCCGGCGCAAGGTCGATGCCGGCCACCTCGGTCGGAAGACCGGACGCGGCTTCTACGACTACCCTCGGTGACGGGCCCTCCGCAGGAACGGGGGCCGCGGGTCCGGTCGGCCGGCCGGTTCAGGTCGGCCGGGGCGCGCTCGCCGCCGGGGCCGACGCGGGGGATGCCGGTCGCGGAGCGGTTGCCGGCGTCACGGCGGCGGCCGCCTGGCGGCTCGGAGGCGGAGGGGGTTTGGGGGGCGGAGGCATCAATCGCTCCTTGAGGAACGCCACGACGTGGCTCCACGCCTCCTCCGCTTCGGCCACATCGTAGGCGCGAAGGTCACGGGAGAGGAAGCCGTGCCGGCCGCGGGGGAGCTCGACCACGCCCGTGGTCGTCCCGGCCGGGGTCGCCCGGATCTCGTGCACGGCGCGCACGGCGAGCCGGTCCGCGGCCCCGTGCACGACGAGGACGGGCGCGGTCACGAGCCCGGGCAGCTCGAGCGGCCGGACGGGGGCCGGGTAGGCGAGGGCGACCGCGGAGATCGCGGTGCTCTCCGCCGCCAGCACCAGCGCGAGCGTGCCGCCGTACGAGACCCCGAAGACCGCGGTCCGCGCCGGGTCGACCATCGGTCGTCCGGTGAGATGGCGGAGCGCGTCCGTGTAAAGCCCGACGAGACGGGTGACCCGGGGGGAGCCCGCCGAGACCCCGCCCCGCGAGAGCCGGCCCGCGCGCATCGCGGCGAGGTCCATCGGACCGACGCCGTCCGTCTTGCCGAGGTCCGGGATCAGGACCTCGAACCCTTCGCGCGCGAAGCGGATCGCCCCGTCGAGGAGGGTCGTGGTGATGCCGTAGAGATCGGGTACGACCAGGACCGCCGGGTGGCGAACGACCTTGGTCGGGGTGAGGACGATCGCCGGGGCCCGTCCTCCCGGGAGCGCGGTCGTCTCGAACTCGACGCGCTCGCTCCGGTAGAGCGGCGCCGGGTGCGAGGGTGCCTTTTCGGTCCGGAGCCAGGTCTTGTTGAGGAAATCGAGGACGCAGAGGCGGAACCGCTCCTTGGTGAGGACCACGACTGCCTGACGTTCCCCGCAGATGTCGCAGACCCCGATCACCCCGCTGCCGAACTCGGCCTCCGGGAGATCGAGCAGGCGGTCGTCGTCCCGCATCGCGCGCCGATCGTTCTCGAGCCGGGGTCGCTTCTTAACGCTTCGGGCGAGGCCGGCGTTCCCTGCGGACGGAGGGTGGCGGGGCTGGCGCGCCGGGCTGGAGCTCGAGCCGGGCGCGATCGCGAGGGACGATCACGGTGACGCCGTCGGTCCGGAGCCGCCTCGCGAGCAGACGGTCGGCGGTGACCACCGGAGCCCCGAGCGCGAGCGCGGCGGCCCGGACGGCGCGGTCCCCGCGCTCGTCGACGCGAACGGTCCGGAGCGGCCCGACGAGCGCGCGGGCGGCGGCCGCGTGGGGCTCGCCGCGCTCGACCAGGCGGTCGAGCTCGCCGCGGACGGCGTCCGGTACCGCGAGCTCCGCTCCGGGGACGAGCCTCTCGACCTCCGCCGCCAGCGGCACCCCCGTGCGGAACGGCAGCAGGGCCGCGTTGGTGTCGAGGAGGACGAGCGGCCGGGCCGACCTCACGGGGTCACGTCGGGGCCCGGACGACGATGCCGAGCTTCTCCCGGTCGTACTCCACCCCTCCCTTCCGCTGGCGCAGGAGGAACCGCTGGGCCTTCTGGTTGGCCGTCTTCGGGATCTCGTCGAGGAACTCGAGGTACTTCGGGACCATGAAGAACGGGAGGTGGGCGACGCAGAACTCGAACAGCGCGCGCGCGTCCGCCTGCGCTCCCGGGCGGAGCTGCACGTAGGCCTTGACGTCCTCCTCGCCGAGCGGGGACGGCACGCCGACGACGACCGACTCGAAGACCGCCGGATGCCGGTTGAGGGCCGTCTCGACGTCGTACGGGGCGAGGTTCTCGCCGCGACGCCGAATGATGTCCTTCTTGCGGTCGACGAAGTAGAAGTAGCCGTCCGCGTCGCGCGTCACGGTGTCGCCCGTGTGGAACCAGAGGTTCCGCCAGGCGTCGACCGTCTTGTCGTCCTGGTGGAGGTAGCCGAGGAACATCGTGAACGGGGCCCTCGGGCGGACGACGAGCTCGCCCCGGACGTCGGCGCCGACGGGCCGGTCGTCGTCGTCGACGACGTCCGCCTCCACGAAGCCGAGCGGCGTGCCGACCGAGCCGACGCGGATCGCCCCGGGGGGGTTCATGAGCGTGGTGCAGCCGCACTCGGTCATGCCGTAGAGCTCGACGATCGTGAGGCCGAACCGGGCCTCGAAGTCGGGCCAGACCGCTCGCGTCGTACCCGCGGTAAGCGCGGTCCTCACCTGGTGCGTCCGGTCCGTCGGCTTCTCGGGCTGCTTGAACAGCACGTTGATCATCGAGATGAGGAGCGAGATGTGCGTCGCGCCGAGACGGGCGGCGAGCTCCCAGTAGGTGCTCGCGTGGAACCGTTCGTCGAACGCTGCCTCGAGGTCGTTGAGGAGGGCGACCAGCGCCGTCATCTCCTGGGCGTTGCAGTGGAAGAGCGGCAGCGCGGTGAACAGCACGCTCGAGGGGGTGAGGCGGCTCCTTCGGCCGATCTCGAAAGGCGTCGTGATGAGCTTCTGGTGGGGGATGATCGCCCCCTTGGGGGGTCCGGTCGTCCCGCTCGTATACATGATCGACGCGGGGTCCTGTGGGCGAGGGACGGGAGGCGTCTCGCCGGCAGGATCCACGGGGAGCGAGGCGAAGTCGGCCGCGCCCTCCGGGGGCGGGCCGGGTGACGCCGGATCCTCGACGACGAACTCCCTCGGGATCGCGAGAGACGAGCGCAGCGGCTCGTAGACCGGCCAGAGCCTTCGGTCGAGCACGATCGCGCGGGGGGCGCTGTCGGCGAGCTCGTAGCGGAGGATCTCGCCCTTGAGGCCGGTGTTGATCGGCACTAGGACGGCCCGTTGCTTCGCCGCGCCGAACCAGAGGAGAGGGAACTCGGGGGTGTTGAACAGGAGCGCGGCGACCCGCTCGCCGGGCCCGACCCCGGTTCGGGCGAGGCCGGCCGCGACCCGGTCCGTCTCCCGGTCGAGCTCCGAGTAGCTCAGGGTCCTCGGGCCGAAGCGAAGGGCGGGCTTCGCGCCGTTCTTGGCCGCCTTGGCGCGGACGAGGCTCGCGAGGTCGTGGTACTCCTCGCTGTCGTCCAGCATGGCGGCTCGGAGGGGCGCGCCACCTTAACGGTTCGCGCCCCGCCGGTCCCTCGGTCTCCCGAGCGCTCTTAGGGCGGGCTTCGCTGACCGTCCCGGATGCCGTCCCCGAACGGCCCGTACCGGCCGGGCGAACCGATCGTCACCGAGCTCGCCGCGGGCGCGGTCGTCCTCCACGGCACCTCGGTGCTGCTGCTCCACGAGCCGGGGGAGGACCGATGGTGCCTCCCGAAGGGCCACGTCGACCCGGGAGAATCGCTCGAGGCGGCCGCCCACCGTGAGATCCGGGAGGAGACCGGCCTCGCCTCGGTCCGGCTCGAGCAAGAGCTGGGCGAGGTGAGCTACCGCTACTACGTCCCTTCGCGGCGCACGAACGTTCACAAGACGAGCGTCTACTTCCTCGGAACGACGGACGGCACTGACGTGCGGCTCGAGACGACCTTCGATCGCCACGTCTGGGTACCGATCGAGAAAGCGTCGACGCTGGTGCGGTTCGAGGGCGACCGGTCCATCCTCGCTCGGGCCGAACAGAGGCTGGCCATAGATTCCGGAACACGCGAGCTCGAGCCCGGCCCGAGCGGCTTCGTAGGAGAAAAGGGGAAGGGGTAAGGTGGGCCCGTTACCGGGCCCACCCCGGGGGATTCACCCGCAGGTCGCCTAGGCCGGCGGCTTCCCGAGGACCGGGGGATCGCTCGGAGCCCCGACGTTGCTGGGCAACGCGGGTGAAGGGGAAGCTGGGGTCGGCGGCGCGCCCGGGGCCGTGGGGGCTGCCGCCCGGGCGGTCGAGAGGGTCATACGGCGGGCGTAAGAGCGCCAGCCGAGGATCCCAATCGTTCCGACCGTGACGGCGACCGCGCCCACGGCCGCGAGGAGGACCAGCGCCCCGTTCGACGCGGGGCCCGCGCAGCCGAACTGAAGGCAGTTCGCTTGCGTTGCCGCTGCGCTCGGGCTCTCCGGCTGGGCCCAGACCGTCGCGCCAGGCGCGCCGGTCGAGCTCGGGAGCGCCGCGGGGCTGGGGCCGCCCGACGTGGAGGTCGCCATCGCCATCATGGGCGACGCCGCGACCGTCGCGTTCGCGGCGGTGACCGCCCGCGCGGCGACCGGTCCGCGCCCGAGGAAGAGGTCCTCAGAGGTGAACGAGCTCGCGCCGAGACTGTTGCTGCCGAGGTGCGCGCTGCCGCTCAGGAAGTCGAACGCCGCCGGCACAAGGAGGAAGCCGTCGTAGAGCACGAACGGTCCCGAGCCGAGGCCGAGGTGCACTCCCGTCCGCGCGAGGTGGTCGTGGAACATCGCGCTGCGGCCGTCCACGTGGCCGTAGAGGTAGAGGGTGAACATCGAGGACCAGCTGCCGGGGTACGAGCCGTTGCCGCTCGAGCTCGTCCCGTTCCAGTTGTGGGTGGTCCAGAGCCACGTGAGGTTCCAGGTCGCGCTCGGGAACGCCGTCGCCGACGAGCTCCAAGCCGTGACCCCGGTGAGGTTGAGCGGGATCAGGCCGAGGGCAGGGGTCAGATGCACCGCGACGCGCGCGGTCCCGGTGGCGTTGAAGAAGGCGCTTCCGCTGAGCCCGCCGGCGTGGTAGACGGCGGACTCCTGGAGGCTCGCGACGGCCTTCGCGGAGGCGTTCAGGAGGCCGAGGGCTGCCACCGAGGCGCCGGTCCCGCTCAGGGTGACCCTCGCCTGGTCGGTGAGGTTGGCGTAGAAGACGTCGTTCTCGACCGCCCGGTAGTTGTAGGTGAGCGTGCCGGCCGTTCCGGAGACCTGCGCGCTGACGGTCACGACGACCGTTCGGGTCGCGTGCACGAGCGTCGTGTTCGCGCTCGTGTTCGTCGCGTTGAAGATCACCACGATCCCGACCGAAGTGCTCCAGGTCACGCTCGTGGAACCGGCGTGAACGCTACCGGAACTCCCGTTCTGGCCCCCGTAGGCCCAGCTCGAGTACGTCACGGCGCTCGCCGCGAGGCTATTCGGGCCCGCGGGGGCCGCGTACGCGGCCCCGGCCAGCCCCGGCACGAGGGCCAGCGCCACGAGCGCCGAGAGGCCCATCACCGTGAGCCGCAATCCGTTGCGATTCCCGTTCTTCCGCATCGTTCCTTCCGACGGGTCTTCCCGTTAGGAGCAGAATTTCCGGATTTCAGAGATAAGGGCGTGTTCCGAGAGCCGGACGCTCAGTTGGACAGTATGCTACACCATGGCATGCCAGCGGTGTCGGTCGCCCGCCCGAACCGGCGAGCGCCCTGAACCCCTCGGGGCGAACGGTCAGGAGGTCGCGCGCGTCGAACGTCGGACCTACGCGGGGCCCCCGACGACCCGGCGGGGCCGTCCGCGCGTCCGGCGCCACGCCCGACGCGCCGTTCGCGCGCCTACGACGAAGGCGGACCGCCCGGGCCTGGCAGCCTGAACCGGGCCGACGCGGCGATGCGGAGCGACGATTCGTACCCGGCGTCCGCATGGCGTGCCACGCCGAGCGCCGGGTCGTTGTGCAGAACGCGGGAGATCCTGCGGTCGGCGTCGGCGGTCCCGTCCGCCACGATCACGAGGCCGGCGTGGAGCGAATTGCCGATGCCGACCCCGCCTCCATGATGGAAGGAGACCCACGTGGCCCCGCTCGCAACGTTGAGGAGCGCGTTCAGCACCGGCCAATCGGCGATCGCGTCGGACCCGTCGCGCATCCCCTCCGTCTCCCGGAACGGGCTCGCGACGCTCCCCGTGTCGTGGTGGTCGCGGCCGATGGCGATCGGAGCCACGAGCTCGCCGTCGTGCACGAGGCGGTTCACGAGGTGGCCGAACCGCTCGCGCTCGCCGTAGCCCATGTAGCAGATCCGCGCGGGCAACCCTTGGAACCGCACGCGCTCCCCGGCGAGACGGATCCACCGGCACAGGTGGTCGTTCTCGGAGAACTCGGAAAGGATCGCGCGATCGATGCGTCGGATGTCGCTCTCCTCCCCGCTCAGGGCGAGCCAGCGGAACGGTCCGCTGCCGACAGCGAAGAGCGGCCGGATGTACCGGGGCACGTACCCCGGTATCTGGAAGGCCTCGCCCACGCCGGCGTCGCGCGCCTGAGCGCGGAAGTTGTTGCCGTAGTCGAACGCCTTCGCGCCGAGGGCCTGCAGCGCGAGGATGGCTCGCGCTTCGACCGCCAGGGATGCCCGGACCCGTTTGAGATACCCGTCGAGGTCGCTCGCCCGAGCCCGCGCCGCCTCTTCGACCGACATCCCTTGAGGGATGTACCCTACCCTGAGGTCGTGGGCCGCCGTCTGGTCGCTGACGACGTCGGGGACGATCTTGCGGCGCACGACCTCGGTGTAGACGTCGGCCGCGTTCGCACAGAGTCCGACGGAGAGCGGTCTGCGCTCGCGGGCCGCTCCCTGGACCCGTTCCAGGCCCTCGTCAAGCGTCGAGGCGATCGCGTCGAGGTAGCGATGGCGTTGCCGTCGTTCGAGGGCGCGAGGGTCGACGTCGACGATCAGCGCGGCTCCGCCGAGGAACGTCACCGCGAGCGGCTGGGCGCCACCCATTTCGCCAAGGCCGGACGTGAGCATCCAGCGCCCCGCGAGATCCGTCTGGCCGAACTCCGTTCGGGCGAGCGCGGCGAGCGTCTCGTAGGTACCCTGCAGGATCCCCTGCGTCCCGATGTAGATCCAGCTCCCCGCGGTCATCTGGCCGTACATCGTGAGGCCCCGCGCCTCGAGGTCCCAGAAGATCTCGTCCGTGGCCCAGCGCGGTACGACGACGGCGTTCGAGATGAGGACCCGCGGCGCGTCCGGATGCGTCGGGAAGATGCCGACGGGCTTGCCGGACTGGACGAGCAGGGTCTCGTCCGGTCCGAGCACCTTGAGCGCCGTGACGATCCGGTCGAACGAGGCCCAGTCCCGGGCGGCCTTGCCGCGCCCCCCGTAGACGATCAGGTGCTCCGGGTCCCGCGCGACCTCGGGGTCGAGGTTGTTCATGAGGAGCCGGAGCGCCGCCTCCTGACCCCACCCCCGGCAGGAAAGCGACGTCCCGCGGGGCGATCGGATGACCCGCTCGGGCGCCTTCAGGGCCGCCATCCTGCGAGCCCGGGAGAGGTCTTCGATGCCATAGGGTCATCCCTCCGGCAGCCCGTAGCTGGCCCGGAACTCTTATGACGTCGGCGGGACGACTTCCGCGAGCATGCCGCCATAGCTCAGTCGGTAGAGCGGCTGATTTGTAATCAGCAGGTCGGGAGTTCGATTCTCTCTGGCGGCTGTTCGATCCCCCTTCGTCGATGACCGAGGCTCTTGCGTGCCCGCGACGGCCCCGAGGTTCGCGGAGGGTGCCGCGGATGGCCGGGGCTCTGCGGTTGGGGCTTGCCGAGTGGCGATACGGGTCTCGACCTGCACCGGGTTCCCGTCGGAGTCCGCGATCCACGTGGCCCGAAGAACCCC
>JAWOKS010000023.1:0-25893 GCA_033854115.1 Thermoplasmata archaeon | reverse complement strand
GGGGGCAGCGCCGCCCGAGCCCAGTAGGGCGAGGGCGTGGGGGGCTGCTATTTCTGTTTGGGGGTTCGGGGGCGGAGCCCCCGACGCCGCACGACACACAATATGGGCGTACGGCGCCCGTTTCTTGTCGGTCCTGAGCAGCGTGGCGATCGGAGTGCCCGCTGGGATGACGTCCCGACACTTCGGGCACGTCAACGCCGTGTAGGTCAGTTTGCCGCGGACCCTCACCTCGGAGTTGGGGATCTCCAGGGCAGCAATCGGAGTCTCTGGGTGGCGACGTCTCCGATGGCGAGCGAGGGCAGTCCGCCGGAAGTACCGGCCGCAGGTAGGGCACCGACGGCGTTCCGCATCCCGTCGCCGACGCGTCGCCAGGGGTGTACCCGACGCGTCGCCGCCGCCTTGGGGAGGCTGCGTCGCCGGCGCGCCGGCAGTCTCGGGGACCAGGGGAGGCATCGTCCCGTCCTTGACTGGCGAGGAATCAGGGGAGGTCACCGGTATCGAAGTCATCGTTGAAGTCCCTCCTCTGGCAGTTGCCGACTTGGGAAGGCACCGGGGCACCGCAGACTGAACGACTCACCTTGAGCAGGCGAACGAGTGTAGGGAAGATCGCGTCGAACTCGCGTTCGGACAGCTCGTCGGAGAGAGCGAGCAGGGCTTCCCGGCCCGGGTGCCCTGGCGGCAAGTCCTCGGAGGCGGCCGTCTTCGCGTCGGCGAGGCGTATGCTCCTCACGCACCCTCCTCGGCCAGGCGGATTAATGCGATCCAGCCGGGCAGCTTGGCCAGGAGCTCGTTCCGTTGGATTTCGTCGGGTTCGGACTCTAAGATTACGCGGATTGCTGTCTGAGGTGGATAATCCCGGGAGGCACTCTTGAGCTTGCGAATCGAGACGAAACGTTTGCTCGACCCACCGTGGGGTGGGGGAGTCTCTCGCATCCGGGGCAACGGGTTGCTCCGCCTATTTAGAACCCGGCGAACCCGAAACCCCCCCTGGGGGGGTTTCCGGCCGAGAGCATGGCGGGGGTCAAGGCAGCCAGCCCTGGCTGAGGCTGGGAAACGCGTGGCGAATCATCCAGTGCACTTCTCCCGGCGGACCTACCTGCCTATCGAGAGCGAGGCTGTCGCCGGCCTAGTCCCGCCTTGAGAGGAGGTCAACGGCCTCCTCGGCTAGTCGAGAATTCCCTGACGGGCGGCCCCCTCGCGCGCCGTGGGGCGCGCCCTTAACGCCGTGGGCCGCCCCGGCGGCGCCCTCCTTGACGGAGAGTTCGTGGCTGACCCTTCTAATCTCGCGCACCAGAGGCTCCCAATGCGGCCCCAGCACGTCGGGAATGGTCGGAACCCACCAGATTGCAGAGCACATGCCCCCCGGGGCTGAGCACCCTGGCGCGCAGGGTTCTGACGCTTGTTTCCCCTCGCATGCGACGCAGGGAAGGCTCATGACTCCGGGATCTCCGAAGGGGTCAACCTTCCACCGGTGGTCGCGGAGATAGTGTGCGTCCGGCCCGTCGGCCGGGCGACGGGGGCGGGCGGCACCGTACGGAACCTCTCTCCCCTCAGGCCCGACCGGCCGCACGGGTATCCCGTGGCCGCCAGGGGGCGGAAGCCGCTGCACCTGCTCTTCCCTCCGGACCTCGCGGATCCGCCTATCCGGGCGCATGCGGTCAAACCGCCTGCGACGAAACATGAACCGGGCCGTCACTCGAGCCAGTGCCGCCGCATATCCAACGGCGAGTTCCAAATCCGCCGGGGCACGCTTACTGACGAAGCTTATCGCCGGGAAGATTACTCTTAGGAACGGCCGGTCCTCCCGGACGAGCTGGCTGAGGTCGTAAGCGTTCATGTTCACGAGCTCGAGGACTTCAGCCGGCGCGCCGTGGACTCTGAGTCTCAAATCGAGGTCACGCCTCGCCTCGGGAAGCGTGAGCCGCACCGTGCTCGGCAACTACCCCACCGGCGGCCTCAGCACCACCTGTTCGGGGGAAAGGGACGCGACGAACGTCCAGCCCTCGCCCAGGAGCCTCGGAACGTCCCCCACTCCAACCGCCTTCTCAGGGCGTCTCTCGGGAGCGGCGGAAAGTCCCCGCTTCTTGATCCAATCATCAAGCTCCTCCGGCGACTTGGACGGGAGCGAGTTCAGCTCGTCATCGGTGGCACCGCGCGCCTTGAGGAGAGCTCGAATCACCCGTTCTGCGCCACTCTCGGTCGGTGCGCCGGTTGTAAGGAGGTACGGCTCGGCCCGCCGGAACGCCTCGCGGGCCTCCTTGAGCAACTCGGGTCCCCAAGGTTTGCCGACGTTGTACCTCGCGGCCACCCCGCCTTCGTGCCCGAGGATTGCCTCGCGGAGCGCGGCCGGGATCTTCCCATTCGCTTCGGCCACCAGCAGTCGGGTCGAAGCGTAGGCCCGGAAGACGTACGGTCTCCATCTTACGCCTACAGGGGTGTTCTTCCGGATTTCCTCCCGTAGCTCGAGCACGACTCCCTTGGTCGTGAGGAAGCCGGTCTCCTTGGCGTATCCACGCGCAATGCCAAGTGGGTCGGCTGCGACTGCCGGCGACCTGGACGTGAGCGGTTCGCCACGCTCCACTCGCTCTCTAAGGTAAGCAAGGAACGTCTCGGCAAGCTCGCGGGTCCCGAAAGTCGTGTACATCTTCCGGGTCTTGGAGAGACGCGACGGTACCCGGACAACGAACGGCAGCTCTGTGAACTTGGGTTCCGCGCCGAGCTTCAACTCAGGGAGATCGCCGAGCGTCAGCCCGTCTCGCGCCTGGTAGGATCCCAGGACTCCGGGGCGGAGTCCAGCGTGCGCCATGAAGAGGGCTGACGACCGGCCCCGGAGGCTCATGCCCCCATACAAGACTGCCCGAAGCTGTTCCGGGGTCGGGGGGACCTCGGTCTGGATTGACTCGTTACGAGCGCGACCCAACCGAGGAAAGTCATCGAACTTGACCCGACGCGACCGCAGCCACGAGCGCAGCCCGTCGAACGTCTTGGCGATGTATGAGTCGAGTCGCCCTCGCGCCTTCAAGTCGGACGCGTAGCGCACCAGGAGGGTCCGAAGCCGCACGGGGCTGCGCCCAGCGATCTTGGCAATCTCGTCGGGCTCGAGACCGAGCCTAGCCGCCATGCTCCCGAGCTGTCGGAGGTACACGTCGGCTGAGAGTCGGGAGGTGAGGGCCCGCTCGTCGTACCACGCACGGACGCGCGGATTAGAAAGGAGCGCGCGGTGCCGTTCGACGCCAACCGCGCCGGTCGTCGGGCGGGTTGCTCTCACTGCTTCTCGGGCACCATGGGGCCCGTCGCGTGCTGGCATACGAACGCACTCAAGAAGCGGCAGCAGATAACGGATTCGCTACGTGAGTAGTGACGCCCGTGCTGGGATTCGAACCCAGGTCTGAGGCTCCGCAGGCCTCTAGGATAATCCAGTGCAGCGAGCCGGGCCGTTCGACCCGAGCTCGTAGCTACCCCACACGGGCATGAGCGCACACGATGCGCACGGTGCCCGCCGAGGAGGACGCGCTATTAAAGTGGCGGGGTCGCCGCGACACCCTTTATCTCGCTCGGCGCGTCGGCGCCCCACGAAGGGACCGATGAGCGAACCGAGGTCCGGCGACCCCTGGGAGGAGGTGCGGGTCCTCCCGTTCGGACAGTGGATCGAGCTCACGACCGAGGATGGGACCCGGTGGACCGGGGCGGTCCTTCCCGCGCACGAGTTCGCGGGCCCTCGCGTGCTGATGCTCAAGCTCGAGAGCGGCTACAACGTGGGGGTCCACGTCGGGCGAAAGTCGACCTACCGCCTCCTCGAGGCCCCGAAGCGCCCGACCCCGCCGAAGGCGACGGCGACGCCGCCTTACCCCGAGGAAGCGCGGAAGGGCGGGCACGTCGAGCTGCTCACCACCGGGGGCACGATCGCTTCTCGCGTTGACTACGAGACCGGGGGCGTGCGCCCGGTCCGCGACGAGGCGGAGATCCTCGCGTTCTACCCGGAGCTCGGGAACTCCGGCTCGATCCGCATCGTTCCCGTCCTCGACCGTCTGAGCGAGGACATCGGACCGACCGACTGGGTCGACCTCGCGGGCAAGGTGGTGGAGGCGTTCGGGCGGGGGGCCGAGGGGGTCGTCATCGCCCACGGCACCGACACCCTCGGCTTCACGGCCGCCGGCCTCAGCTTCCTCCTCGCGGACCTGCCCGGGCCGGTCGTGCTGGTCGGGGCCCAGCGCTCCCCCGATCGCCCTTCGTCCGACGGGCCGTCGAACCTCCGGGCGGCCGTTGCGGTGGCCCGCGACCGGCGGCTCGGCGAGGTCGTGGTGGTGATGCACGAGGGTCTCTCCGACGGCCGGTTCGCCATCCACCGGGGGACGCGCGTGCGCAAGATGCATTCCAGCCGCCGGGACGCGTTCGAGAGCCGGAACGGGCCCGCGCTCGGCGCCGTCGTAGGCACCGTGGTCGAGCTCGGAACCTCGCTCGTCCGCGCTCCCCGCGACGGGCCACCCCGCGTCGACGGCCCCCTCGACCCGCGGGGCGGACTTCTCGAGTTCTTCCCGGGGCTCGCGCCCGAACGCGCGGCCGCTTTCCTCGAGGATCTGCGCGGCGTGATCATCGCCGGGACCGGGCTCGGCCACGTGGGTTCCGCGCATCTCCCATGGATCCGGCGGGCCGTCGAGCGGGGCGTGGTCGTCGCCATGACGACCCAGTGCCTCGCAGGCTCCGTCGACCCGTACGTCTACGCGACCGGCCGGGAGCTCCTGCGCGCCGGGGTCGTGTTCCTCGACGATCTCCTTCCCGAGACGGCCTACGCGAAGCTCCTCTGGGCACTGGGGCACGCGGACACCCCGGAGGCGGTGCGCGAGCTGCTCGTCCGCGATCGCGCGGGCGAGTTCGCCGGGCGGCGGGGCACCGAGGTCGGCGCGTGAAGGTCGGCCTCGAGGTGCACCAGCAGCTTGCGACCCGCAAGCTGTTCTGCGAGTGTCCTCCGGAACTCAGCGAGCGGACCGGCGCGACGTTCCTGCGCCACCTTCGCCCCGCGGGGGGAGAGGATCGGGCCGTCGACGCGGCCGCGACCTTCCAGGCGTCGCGCGATCTCGCCTATCGTTACGAGACCGGCCCTTCGAACTGCCTCGTCGAGATGGACGAGGAACCGCCGCACGCGCTCAACGAGGAAGCCCTCGATGTCGCCCTCACGCTCGCCCTCTTGCTGGGCGCCCGCCCGGTCGACGAGGTCGAGGTGATGCGGAAGATCGTCGTCGACGGCTCCAACACCGCGGGCTTCCAGAGGACCGCGCTCGTCGCGGTGGGCGGCGAGCTCGAGGCCGGGGGGCACCGTCACCCGATCCTGTCCATCTGCCTGGAGGAGGACGCGGCGCGCAAGGTCGGCACCGCCGACGGCGAGGTCGTCTACCGTCTCGACCGGCTCGGCATCCCGCTCATCGAGATCGCCACCGGTCCGACGATCACGAGCGGCGCGGAGGCCCGCGAGGTGGCCCAAGAGATCGGGGCGCTCCTTCGCGCGACCGGCCGGGTCCGCCGGGGGATCGGAACGATCCGTGAGGACCTCAACGTCTCCACCGAGGGCGGGGCCCGGATCGAGATCAAGGGGGTGCAGGAGCTCCGCCGTCTCGGCGAGTACGTCGAGCGCGAGGAGCGCCGTCAGAAGTTCCTGCTCGCGGTGCGCGAGGAGCTCGCGAAGCGCGGCGCCCGCGTCGAGCCCGAGGCCGTGGACGTCGGGCGCGACCTCGTGGACGTGGCGACCGGTCCCATCGCCACGGTCCACCGGAACGAGGGTGTGGTGCTCGCCGTTCGCCTGCCCGGCTTCGCGGGCCTCCTCGGATCGCGCCCCGGCACCGACGAGCGTCTCGGGCGGGAGCTCGCCGACCAGGCCCGCTCGGCTGGGCTCGGGGGGCTGATCCATTCCGACGAGCTTCCAGGGTACGGTCTCGGAAAGGCCGAGGTCGAGCGCCTCCGCTCGAAGCTTGCGCCGGGTGCGACGGACGCGTTCGTGCTGGTCGCCGACCGGGCCCCTTCCCGCGCCCGCCTCGCGGTCGAACGGGTCGTCGCGCGCGCGGAGCAGGCGCTCCGCGGCGTCCCCGGGGAGACGCGGGACCCGCTCCCCGACGGGCGGACGCGCTACTCGCGACCTCTGCCGGGCCGCGACCGGATGTATCCGGAGACCGACATCCCTCCAGTGCCGATCGCCGCCGAGCGCCTCGCGCGCCTTCGTTCGCGGCTGCCCGAGCGGCCGGCCGCGACCCTCGAGCGCCTCTCCCGAGAGCATGGGCTTCCCATGGAGCTCGCGCGCCAGCTCGTCTACGGGGGGGAGATCGAACGGTTCGAGGACCTCGTGGGCCGCGGCCGAGGTGCCCCCCTCGTCGCCCGCCTTCTCACCCAGGAGCTCCCGGCGGTCGCGTCGCCCGAGGGGGTGGCGCCGTTCGACCCGAGCCTCTCCGACCTCGATGAGATCCTCACGGCCGCGGAGAGGGGCACGATCGCGAAGGAGGGGATCCCCTCCGTGCTTGCCGAGCTTGCGAAGGGGGCCTCGAGCGTCGCCGAAGCGGTCGCGCGGAGCGGGCTTCGGGGGATCGGCGATGAGGAGCTCACCCGCCTCGTCGAGGAGATCGTGCGCGCGCAGCTTCCACTGCTGCAGGAGCGCGGGGACGCGGCGTTCTCGCCCCTCATGGGGGACGTGATGCGCGAGGTCCGTGGCCGACGGGACGGGAAGCAGGTCGCGGAGGAGCTCCGCCGGGCGATCGCCCGCCACCGAGGGAACCCCACCTGACGGGTCGGGCCGGAGGACCGCAGGATGCCGCGACACGATGGGAACTCGAGGCAGGTCCTGCGGGCTGTCGTCACCGACGTGGACGGGACCCTCACCGATGCCCATCGACGGCTCGACCCGAGGGCGTTCTCCGCCGTGCGGCGCCTCGAGGCGGACGGTCACCCGGTGGTGCTCGCCACCGGCAACGTCCTCCCGATCACGCTCGCCCTTCAGCGGTTCCTCGGCACCACGGGGCCGATCGTCGCGGAGAACGGCGGGGTCGTCTACTTCACCGACGGCGAGCGCGTCGTGTTCGAGCACCGGGCCGACCTCGAGCTCGCCCTGCGGGCCTTCAGGAAGGTGCGCCGCGCCGGGATCCCCGCGGTAAGGCTGTTCACCGACCGTTGGAGAGAAACGGAGGTGGCGCTCGAGCCGACCGTCTCCGTCGCGTCCGTCCGTAGGGCGCTCGGGAACCTTCCCGTCTCGGTCGAATCGACGGGGTACGCGCTCCACCTCATGCAGCGTGGCGTCGGGAAGCTCCCGAGCCTCGTGCGGGCGCTCGGGCTCCTCGGCCTCACGCCCCGGGACTGTGTCATCCTCGGCGACGGCGACAACGACGTCGCGATGCTCCGCGCGGCCGGCTTCGGGGTCAGCTTCCGCTCCGCGAGCCCGCGGGCGCGTGCGGCCGCGCAGTACGTCGCGCGCGCCGACTTCGCGTCCGGGTTCGTGGAAGGTCTTAAGGCGAGCCGAATCCTCGCGTGACCGATCCGACCCGGGAGGATCACTTGCTCGTCGGCCAATGCGCCCGCTGCGGGATGCCTGCGTCGCTGGGATGCACCGTTTGCGGCCGGACGTTCTGCCGGGGGTGCCTCGACGCGGACGAACGGACGTGTTCGGACTGCGTGGAGACGCAGCGCCAGACACGGAACCCGATCGAGGCCCGACCGCCTCCCTCCCGCCGCCTCGTGCGGCGACCACCGGCGCTCAGTCGCACCCAGTAGCCGCGACGACCGTCGTTGCGCCTGCCGGGGACGATTCGCGACGACGACACTCAGTAGTCGGCGCCCGGGAGCACGAAGGGACCCGAGGGCGAGCTTCGGCCGAGGGCCAAGAGGACGACGCCGAAGGCGCCCGTGAAGAGTCCCAGCCCAAGGGTGGCCCAGGCGTACGGCCCAAGAGCGTGGCCGAAATAGACGCCGTAGATCCTCAGGCCACCGCTCGGCGCGTACACGTGGAGGAGCACGTTCAGCACGACGCCGAGGACCCAGCCGAGGACGACGAGCAACCCTCCCGCCACGAAGTAGCCGAGACGGGGATCGCCCTTCGTGTCGAAGGGAGGCACGGCGGGGGTCTCCTGGATATCGACCACGCCGCTCCGACCGGGGAGCGCACTATAGGGCTTGCGGGCGGACGGGAGCGGTGGGGAAGCTGCTCGACCCGGACCGCGCCGGTTGATCCCCCAACGCCTCTCGGCAGGGCTCTCGGTCCGCGTCACGAGGGCGGGCCTCTCCCGCCGACCGTGCGAGCGGACAGACAGCATGTTTTATATACGATTGTAAACTTACTCGAACGGTGATAGCCAAGGTGGTCCCATGACGAAGGAGATCGAGAAGCGGGAACCCCGCGCGGAGGTCTGGAGCGATTTCGACCACGCGTTCGACGAGATGCGCTCGAGGTTCTTCGACACGTTCGGGCTGGCGCCGTTCGGCCTGCCCTTCGGCCCCGTCGCGGCCCGCGACGGCACCCTGTGGGGGCGGGCGCGGATGGATGTCTCGGACACGGGCCCGGCCTACCGCATCGTGGCCGAGGTGCCCGGTATCCCGAAGGAGAAGCTCGACATCCGCATCCGCGGAACCAGCGTCGAGATCCGGGGCGAGAGCGCGACCGAGAGCGAGACCGAGGGGACGGAGTACGTCCACCGCGAGCGGACGTACGCTGGCTTCTACCGCCAGCTCGAGCTCCCCGAGCCGGTCGTCGCGCACGACGCGAAGGCGAAGGTCGAGAACGGGCTCCTCGAGCTCGAGCTGCCGAAGCGGAACCCGAGCCCGACCACGGAAGAGGTCAAGGTCCGCGTCGGGTAGATCCCGCGAGAACCCCGGTCCGGGGGCCAGGGGCCCCCGGCCTAACCTGTTCGTGCTTGAGCTAACCGAAGCCGGGGAGCGACTTTCCGTCGCGACCGCCACCCGGCCGGATCGGCGCCTTCCGCATCTCTTTCGGGGATTCGACGAGGCGGATGAGGGTCGCCGACTGGACGACGTACATCGGGAGGCCCGTGTTCGGGTCGTGGCCGGCCCGGAGGACGTTCATGATCTCGAGGCGGACCTCGATGATCGAGCCGTCCTTCAGCTTGAGACGGACGCGTCCGTCCCCCTCCATCACCTGGTAGTCGACGATCTCGGCGTTCGAGAGGTCGGCCGGGGGGGCGGCCCCGGGGCCGATCATCGGGACCCGCCCGACGGCTTCGCGGTCCTCCGGGCGAGCACCGTCCGCGGATCCTCGCCGCCCACCGTGAGCCCGAGCGACACGCACGTGCCGATCACCTGGTTCATCTTCTCCTCGACCGTCCGGCCGAAGAGGTCGTCCCCCTTCGCCTCCGCGATCCGGCGCACGGCGTCGAGCTTCACGTCGCCGATCGTCTCGGTCTTCGGCTTGCCCGAGCCCTTCTCCTTCCCCGCCTCCTTGAGGAGGAGCGCGGCGACCGGGGGCCGGCCGACGACGAGCGTGAACGCGCGGGTCGCGGCGTCGACCTTGACGACGACCGGCACGCGCATCCCCGCGAACTGCTTCGTTTCCTCGTTGATCTTCGCGACGACCTGACCGACGTTGACCCCGAGCGGCCCGAGAGCCGGACCGAGCGGGGGTCCCGCGGAGGCCTTGCCGCCTTCGACGAGCACGCTCACCTCATCCGCCACCTTTGCCACCTCCGCGCTCGAGCATCCGGACGTGATCGCCCCGGACCGTCACCGGGATCGGGACGACCGCCTCGATGAGCTCGACCGTGATCTCCTCCTTTGCCTGGTCGATCTTCTTGACCCGGGCCTTCTCGCCCTTGAACGGCCCCGAGATCAGCTCGACGATCGCTCCTTCGACGAACCCTTCGACCGTGACCTTCGGGACGAGGAGCGGCTCGACCTCCTTGAGGGTCGTCTCGCCCTCGACGAGGCCCCGCGCCTTCCGGATCCCCTTCAGCATCTCGCGGACGCCCTCGAAGCTCATCCCCTCGGCGAAGACGTACCCGCGGAGCGCGCTCGGCACGAGGAGCGCGAAGACGACGTCCGGCTTGTCCTCCGCGCGGGCGAGGAGCGTGTCCGCGACCTCGCGCTCGTACCCCCGCGAGGTCTTGATCGCGAGGACGGCCTGGCGCGCGACGCAGGCGAGCGTCAGCTTCGCCGGGCTCTCGCCGTCCGCCCCCTTCACCGCGAGGCGGACCTCGACGCGGTCGCCGTAGCGTACCCCGACCGGGGCGGTGATCTCGAACGAGAGCGGGACCCCGCCGTTCGGCGGGAGGCTCACGACGTGCTCCTCCTTCCGCGGGAAGAGCTCGGCGGTCGTCCGCTTCCCGGGAGGGGTCCAGCGGACCGGCCATTCGGCCCCCTCGGTCGCGTAGGTGGAGGTGTAGCCGACCTCGACCGCGAGCCGCGCCTGCACGGCCTCCGCGGCCCGGCTCGAGAGCACCGCGCTCAGGGTCGTCACGGTCCCGGCCGTGACGTCGCGGGTCATGTCGTCGGCGGCCTTCAGCGAGAGGAGCCGGCTCACGTCCGGGGGAGGGGTCGGGGTCGGCGCGACCGGCCTCGGCGCGATCTCGGGGGCCGCCGGGGCCGCTTCGGGCCTCTTCGGCGGGGTCCCGGAAAGGAGGCCGATACCCTCGTCGCCCGATCCGCCCGCCACGACCCCTCGCGCTCCGCCTACAGGGCCGAGAAGACGTTCGCCCAGAGCCACGGCCCGGCCTGCGTGAAGAAGATGTAGATCGCGAACCCGGTGAGCCCGATCAGCACGGCGCCGAGCCAGGTGACCCCGAGGACCTTCACGTACTCCTCCGAGGTCGGCCGCCGCGCCATGCGGAGGATGCGTCCGTACTTGCCGTGGCCGACGTTGTGGAGGCGGCCGTCGACCTCCTCCTGCATCCGCCGGGCGCGATCGAGGAACGCCATAGCTCTCAGTGTACGATCTCGAGCTCGGGGCCGGGCTTGCGCGCCGGCCCGCCGCTCGCACCGCCCCCGAACATCTGGGGGGATTTAACGCCGGTCACGACCAGCATCACGCGGATCGTGCTCTGCATCGTCGGGTCGACGGCCGCGCCCCAGATGATCCGGGCCGTCGGGCTGACCGTCTTCTGGACGACCTCCGCCGCCCGCTGCGCCTCGCTCACGGTCATGTCGGGGCCCCCCGTCACGTTGACGAGCGCGCCGGTCGCCCCCGCGATATCGACGTGGAGGAGCGGGGAGTTGATCGCCTCGAGGACCGCGTCCTCCGCCCGGTTGTCGCTCTCGGACTCGCCGATGCCGATGAGCGCGACCCCGCCGCCCTTCATGATCGTCCGGAGGTCGTTGAAGTCGAGGTTGACGAGGCCGGGCCGCGTGATGATCTCGGTGATCCCGCGGATCGCGCGCGCGAGGACCGAGTCGGCGACCTTGAACGCGGTCTGGATCGGAAGGCGGGGCACGAGCTCGAGGAGGCGGTCGTTCGGGATCGTGATCACCGTGTCGACCTCCCCGCGGAGCCGCTCGAGGCCCCAAGCGGCGTTCTCCTGGCGGACGAGCCCCTCCGAGGTGAACGGAAGGGTGCAGACCGCGATCGTGAGCGGGTTGCCGCCGTTCGCGGCCTTCGCGGCCTGCGCGACCACGGGGGCCGAGCCGGTCCCCGTCCCCCCGCCGAGGCCGAGGGTGATGAAGACCATGTCCGAGTTGCCGAGCGCCTTCTTGAGGTCGTCCTCGGCCTCCTTCGCGGCCTGCTCCCCGACCTGGGGGAGCGCCCCCGCGCCGAGCCCGCGCGTCAGACGCCGGCCGAGGAGGATCTTGCGCGGCGCGTGGATCGTGAGCAGGTGCTGGGCGTCCGTGTTGCAGGCGACCATGTCGGCGCCCGAGAGCCCCTCCTCGGCGAGACGGTTGATCGTGTTGCAGCCGCCGCCCCCGCAGCCGATCACCTTGATACTCGTCTTCAGGGACGCGAGGAGCGCCTCGAGCTCGGCGTCGTCGTTCGACGGGGGAGGAGGGGGCGCCTCCGCGCTCTTCCGGCCCTCGACCGGAAGGTGCGCGAGGATCTCCTGGGCCAGCGGTCGCGTCACGCCGAGAAACCTCGGTCCCGCCGAGCACCGGCTTCATTATAAAGGGTTGGCGCAGACGGCAGCCCGACCCTTCCGGAGGGGGCGTGCGCTACGACCTCTGGGCGCCCCGGTACGCCGCGATCCGCGACGACTTCGGCTTTCCGTTCGAGCGCGAGGAGCGCGCGGCGGCCCGGCTCGTCGAGCTGCTCCCCCCCGGGGCGCTCGTCGACCCGCTCCCCCGGCTCGGCCGCCGGCTCGAGGGTCGGCTGGTTGTCATCGTCGGCCTGGCTCCGGGCGCGGGCCCACCCCCCGTCTGGCGGCTCTCGCCGGTCGAGGGGCACGCGGCGATCGTCGCCGCCGACGGAGCGAGCCGGACCTGCCTCGATGCGGGGCTCGTCCCCGAGGTCGTCGTCACCGACCTCGACGGTCCGGTCCCGGCCGAGGTGGAGGCGAACGGGCGTGGGGCGCTCGTCGTGGTGCACGCGCACGGGGACAACCTCCCCGCGCTCGAGCGGTGGGTCCCCGAGTTCGACGGCGAGCTCGCCGGCTCCTGGGCGGGTCCCCCCCGCGATGGATTGATCGACGTCGGCGGGTTCACGGACGGCGACCGCGCGGCGTACCTCGCGGAGGAGCTCGGGGCCCGCCGGATCCTCCTCTGGGGGTTCGACTTCACGACGGCCGACGAGCACGTTCCCGCGCTGCGGGAGCTCAAGCTCCGCAAGCTCGGCTGGGCCTCGCGTCTCCTCGGCGAGCTCGCGGACCGGAGCCACGTCCCGATCGAGCGGTGGGAACGGGACGGTTCGCTCGCTCAGCTCGGCAGCGCGGCCAGGTCGACCAGGTAGACGACCTCGGGCCCGTTCTCGTAGACCGGGACGAAGCCCGGGTAGGTGAACCACTGGACCGCTTCCGGGCTGAGCGGCGCGGCGAGGGTCGACGGGTCGAGCGCGACGCCGCCGTACATCACCCCGTCGACCGCGACGTACTCGATCGGCGCGGCGCTCGCCGGGTTCGGCACCCCGCTCGCGACGAGCTCCGCCCGGGCCTCGCTCCAGTTCGTGCCGGTGAAGAGCGCGGGGGTCGTCACCCACGTCGCGCGGAGCTGGTCGAACCCGAAGAGGAACGAGCTCAACCGATGGTCGGTCGCGACCGTGGAGCCCGCGGGGAGGGCGACCCCGGCCCACATCCAGAGCGCCGCGTCGCCCTTCGTGAGCCCCTCCTCGAAGCCCCCGAAGTCGCTCGGCGGCGGGTAGGCGATCGCCGCGTTCGCGGCGAGGACCACCATGACCGCGACCGACGCCGCGACGAACGCTCCCCGGCCCCCCACGGTGCCCGCGCGGGTCACGAGCCGGGCGGTGCCGACCGCCACGAGGAGCCCGATCGGCAGGAAGAGGTACTCCACGTGGCGGTCGGGGGCGAGCGTGCTCGAGAGCTCGAACGCCCCTCGGAACGCGGGCGAGCTCGCGCCGAGCACCGCAAGGCCGAGCATCGCGGCCGCGGAGAGGCCGAGGGCGGCGACCCATGTGAGGCCGAACGGTCCGAGGCGCGCGGGACTGAGGGCGCGGCGGCTGCCCGCGCAGAGGACCCCGAGCGCGAGGATCGGGGCGAACCAGAGGATCGCGGACGGACGGGTGACGTGCTGCTGGGTCCCCGGAAGAGGCACGAGGAGCAGGACCGACACCGCCCCGAAGATCACGACCCCGAGCACGACGATGTCCCGGATCACGCTCCGGTCGCTCGGCAGACGGACCCAGGCCCTCGGGGAGGGCGGTCGGCTGCGGCGCCAGCGGACGAGCGCCGCGGCGGCCGCGAGGAACGCGAGGCCGACCACCTCGAACGCGGCGAAGCCGACGAGCGAGCTCTCCCCGAGGCCCGGCAGGAGGACCTTCGCGACGAACGTGCTCGTGCCGTAGAACCAGAAGGCGAACGTCGCCGTGACGAACCCGGCGAGGAAGACGAACTCCCGCGTGGGGAACCGACGGCTCCAGAGGCGGGGCCGCCAGAGCTCGAGGAGGACGAGGCCGCCGAGGGCGCCGATCGCGAAGAAGTACGACGAGAGGTGATGGGTCACGATGAGGGCCCCGGACGCGGGGACGAGAACGGCGTACCATCGCGGGTCGCGACGTCCCTCGACGAACATCCAGAGGGCCGCGACCGCGAGGAAGTCGCCGAGCGCGAGCGGGGCCGGGTGGGCGAGCGAGAAGAGCCGGGGCATGGCGACCGAGGCGACCGAGCTCGCGAGCAGCGCGATCGTGTCGTGCGGGTAGAGGCGCCGGAAGAGGAGGAAGAGCGGGAGCACGGAGAGGACCGCGACGACGGGAACGACCACGGTGAGCGCGCTGAACGCCCCCGCGTCGAGGGCGCCCGAAGCGCCCGCTGCGAGCACGAAGAGGCCAGGAAAGTCCGGATAGGCGGAGCCCCACCCTCCGTACGCCGCGCCGTGAGGAAGGGTGCCGGAGGTTGCGAGAGCGTTCGTCAGCGCGTAGTACTCGCCGGTGTCCGAGCCGAACGCGGCGTAGCTGAGGAACGGCTCGAGCGCCAGGAAGACGAGGAGGAACGCCACCCCGGCGAGCAGGACGACCGTCTCGATCCGCCAGGGCGAGGGCGGGATCCCGCCCTCCGCCCCGGGCTCAGCCGACCGTCCCATCTGGCCCGCGCGAACGGCCTTCGGACCTTTAGCGGCGCGGTCGAACGGCGCTCGGCGGTCCCCCGCGCTCCGGCGCGCCGGAGGCCATAAATAGGGGGGCTAGGTGCGCCCGAAGCGAGGCCGCCCTCGAATGCCGTCGAAACGACGCCCTGCCCGTCCTGCGCGAGCCGCCCCGAAGAAGGCGGCTAAGCGACCCGCGTTGCGCCCTCGCCCGAAGGCGAAGAAGACGGCCCGGGCGCCCCCTCCGAAGCGTCCGGCATCCGCGAGCCGCCCCGCGTCCTCGAAGCCCGAGCCCCCGGTCGTGGAGCCCGTGCCGGAGCTCGCGGTCGCCCTTCCGGGCGGGCGGCGCCATGTCCTCTCGCTCTCGTTCGTCCGGGACGGCGATGAGTTCCTCGCGAGGCTCGAGACCGACGGCGGCCACATCACCGAGCTCAAGAACCGGTCGCTCGACCAGCTTCTCACGCTCGTCGCCGGGGAGCTCGAGGACCTTCTCGCCTAGTCGGCCCGGAGCGGCCCCGCGTCCTGAGCCCCCTCGAGGGGTCCGAGGAGGCGCTCCTCGAGCAGGTACGTGTGCCGGCCGGTCCGCCCGAGCAGCTCGACCGATTCGACGGTCGCGGAGGAGAGGAACCCGGCCGGGAAACGCCGGAGGACCGTCCAGCGGAGCTCCCCCAGCCCGGGGAACCGCCGGGCGCGGCCGAAACGGCCGATCACCACGGTCGCGTCGTCGGAGAGGACGATCGCGCGGGGGGCCGAGGTGAGCGCGACGAGCGCCCCGACCGCGACGATCGCGATCGTGAGCAGGCCGAACAGGACGAGCGTCGAGCCGACGCCGCTCGATCCGCCGCTCGGGGCGGTCCGCGCGATGGCCGCGAGGGCGCCGTAGAGGACGGCGATCGCGACCGCGTAGAGGAGGCTCAGGCGGACCGCCCGCTGGGTACCGCCCCGGTTCTCGCGGCGCTCGCTCCGCGCGGCGCCGATCCCCGGGGTCGGGGCCATCGGGGGGGCGGGCGCCGGCTCCCGCGGGGACGTCGGGACCGCCAGCCGGACCGCCCGCGGTCCGGACGACTTCGGGACCCGGGTCACCCGCACCGGTCGGCTCGCGCTCAACGCCGCTCCTCACGGAGAGAGCGGACGACCGTCACCTTAAACCTAGGGGAGGACGATCGCCCGTGGATGGCGAGCCGCACGGAGTACCTCGTGATGCGGACGGACCGTCCGCACGCGTTCGTGAACCTGACGGAGAAGGTGCGCGCGATCGTGAAGGCGAGCGGGGTCGTCGAGGGGCTCGTCCTCGTGAGCTCGATGCACATCACCTCCGCCGTGTTCGTCAACGACAACGAGTCCGGGCTCCTCGAGGACATCGAGGCGTGGGCCGAGCGGCTCGCCCCGCGGGGCGACTACCAGCACCACCGGACGGGGGAGACGAACGGGGACGCGCACCTGAAGAACCTCCTTCTCGGCCACGAGGTCGTCCTCCCCGTGACGGGGGGCGACCTCGACCTCGGACCGTGGGAGCAGGTCTTCTACGGAGAGTTCGACGGGCAGCGGCCGAAGCGCGTCGTCGTGAAGGTCCTTGGCGACGACGGCTCACGCCTCGAGCTGGGGATCGATCGTGGCGCCCGCGGCCCCGCGCGGACGCGGTAGCGGCGCCTCGAGGTCGACCTCGGGGACCTTGCGCGCGATCTCGCGCGCCATCGCCGAGCACGTGGACGGCGCGACCGGCCGCGACGTGTAGCCCGGGAGCGCAAGGTCGTAGGTGACGACCTTCTTCTCCGCGATCGTCTCCCAGACGGCGCGGAAGACCCGGTCGGCGGCCTCGCGCTCGCCGAGGTGGCGGAGGAGGAGCTCGACGCAGAGGATCTCCGCGACCGGGTCGGCCCGGTCCTGGCCCGCGTACTTCGGCGCCGAGCCGTGGACCGGCTCGAACGCCGCGATCGTGTCGCCGAAGAGCGCCCCCGGGGCGACGCCGAGGCCCCCCGCGAGCCCCGCGCAGAGGTCGGAGAGGATGTCGCCGAAGAGGTTCGTCGTCACGAGGACGTCGTACTCCTCCGGCTTCTTCGCGAGCTGCATGCACATGTTGTCGATCAGGCGCTCGTCCGAGGCGATCGCGGGGTAGTTCGCCGCCATCTCGCGGAACGCGGTCTGGAACAGCCCGCCGGTCGTCTTCATGATGTTCGCCTTGTGGACGCCCGTGACGCGGCGCCGCCCCTCCTTCTGGGCGAGCTCGAACGCGAACCGGAGGATCCGGTCGCACGCCTTGCGGGTCACGATCGCGACCGTCTCGGCCGCCGAGTGCTCGCGGTCGATCCAGTGCTCGACGCCGGAGTAGAGCCCCTCGGTCGCCTCCCGCACGACGATGAGGTCGGTCTCAGGAAAGCGCGTCCCCTCGCCCGCGATCGCGCGGGCCGGCCGGACCGAGGCGAACAGGTCGAGCTGCTGGCGCAGCGCGACATTGACCGAGCGGAACCCCCCGCCGATCGGGGTCGTGATCGGACCCTTGAGGCAGACGCGGTTGCGGCGGATCGACTCGAGGACCGACTCGGGCAGCGGGGTCCCCTGGGCGCGGATCGCGGGCTCGCCGGCCTCCACGACCTCCCAGTCGAACGCGACCCCCGTCGCCTCCGCCACGAGCTGCGCCGCGCGCGTGACCTCGGGGCCGATCCCGTCCCCGGGGATCACCGTCACGCGGTGGGCCATCGCGTTTCCCTCGCTCGGGCGCAACCTCCGCGGAACATAAGGAACCCCCGTGCGGTGCGGTCACGCGGCCGCCGGCCGGCCGAGGCGCGGCAGGACGGCCCGCAGCACGCGGTCGCGCACGGTCCCGGGGTCGCGCACCGTGCTCCAGAGGACGACCACGGCGTCCCACGTCGTCGGCGAGAGGTCCGTGACCTCGAGGCGCGGCGCGGGGGCCCCCGTGAACGGCGGAGGGAACTCCGCGGCGACCTCGGGGAGGACCGCCTCGACGACGGAGACCGCGGTGGTGTTCGGGAACGTCATCCGGACCCGGTGGACGAGCGGACCCCTGGGCTGGAGGACGAGGGCCCCGAGGACCACCGCGTTCGGAAGCTTCGCGAACCCTCCCTGGTCGAGGGCGAGGACCGTGTAGATGAGCCCGACGTCCTCGATCGTGCCGCCGTAGGTGGGGTACGTCGCCTCGTGGGGGTACGACGGCGGCATGACGCCGTAGGCCCACGTTACAAAGCTCACCCGGTCGCCCGGCCGGAACGGGTCCGCGAAGACGAGCAGGATCCCCGCGAAGACGTTCGAGAGGACCGTCTGGGAGGCGAGACCGAGGACGATCCCGGTGAACCCCGCCCCGATGAAGATCGACTCCGCCGAGACCCCGGCGAGCTTGAACAGCGCGAGGACGGTCGCGACCGCGATGAGGATGTTGAGGACGAGGCGGACCGCGGAGGACCTCCCCACGATCCCCTGGCGCGCGAGCATCGCGTTCGTGAAGCGCGTGATCGACCGGGCCACGAGGTAGCCGACCAGCACGATCGCGCCGGCCTCGAGGAGGAGGATCTCGGTCGCGGTGAACCCGTGCAGGACGCGCGTGTTGAACACCGTGAAGAGCGAGAAGAGGGCGACCGCGAGGAGGGCGGCGAGGAGGAGGTTCCTCACCAGGACGTGGAGCGGTCGGTCGGGGGAAGAGGCCGCCACGGGGCACGGGCAGCGCCCCCCGCGGATGGCAGTTTCCACCCGTCCGGTGCAAGTAAACAGATTTCTTATACACCGCAGAGAATCGTGCGAGCATGTTCCCTGTACCCAACCCCGAACCCCTCGCCCGGGACTGGCCTCCCCCGGTGGCGCTCGGGCGCGAGCCCGAGGTCCGGGAGGTCGTCCGACGGCTCGGTCCCCCCGCGCCGAACGCCCCGCCCCCGTGGATCGTCGCGATCGCCGGCCCGAGCGGCTCCGGCACCTCGACCGTGGCCCGCCGCGCGGCGCGCGAGGTCCTCGAGGCGCTCCGTCGCCAGGCGGCCGAGCCGTCGCCGCGCCTCCTCGCGGTCCGGGTCGCCGAGCTCCGGGGCGCCCACGGGGTCGCCACCGCGCTCCTGCGGCTCCTCGACGACGGCTTCGAGGGCCGCGGCTTTCCGGTCGCCGAGATCCTGGCCGGCCTCCTTCGCCGTCTTCGGCGAGATCACCGCCCGGTCGTGCTCGTCCTCGACGACGTGACCCTCGGAGGACCCGACCTCGGACCGGTGCTCCGCGCGCTCGTCGATCCGGACCGGTTCTTGCCGGAGGGGGAGAGCGGGCTCCCGCCCTGGTGGACGATCCTCGCGGGGACCCCGGAGGGGCTGGTCGCCTCGGTGAAGGATCCGACCGCACGCTCCGCGTCGTCCCCGTGGGTCCCGCTCGCGCCGTACTCGGCCGACGCCCTCACGTCCATCGTGCGGGACCGCCTCGAGCGCACGGTCGGGCGCCCCCCACCCTCGTCGATCGTCCAGCGGATCGTCGCCCAGGCGGTCGAAGACGGTCACGGGGCGCAGCGGGCGATCGAGCTCGTTCGCCGCGAGCTGCTCGGCCCTCCCCGGGCCCGGGGCCCGGGCGGCGGGCGCGGGCCCGCGGCGGTCCGGGTCGAGCCCTGGGTCGTCGACGCGCTCGAGCAGGCAAGCCGTGGCTCGGCCGCCCGGCTCGGCGACATCCGCCGCCTCGAGGCGGTGCTCGCCCGGCGACGGGGTGTGGTCCCCCTCGCGACGACCACGCTCTGGCGGCGGATCCTCCGCCTCGAGCGGGCCGGCTACCTCCGTCGCGAGATCCGTACCGGCGGCGCGGGGGGCACCCGCTCCGTGATCCGGCTGCTCACCCCGGTCGACGAGTGGGTCATGTCGGAGGGTCCGACCGGAACTCATCGAGACGTCGGGTACCCTTCTTCCGCACCGTCGCCGGCGCGGGAGCCGCCTCCGGCCGGACGGGGGCCGGGCTGGGGCTCGCCCCCCGACGGCTGAGCTGGGCCGCGACCATCTCGGCGAGGTGCTGGGACCGGAGCGCGAGCGCGATGCGCCCGAGCGGCGCCTGGCGGAGGGCCTCGCGGTCGGTGAGCCCGGCCCGGTAGAGCATCCGCGAGCGCACGCGGCCGATGCCCCGGAGCCGCACGAGGTCGAGGAGCTCCTCCTGGACGCCGTACCGGACGCGGAGGGCGAGATCGTCGATCGTGCGCGCGAGACGACGCTGGAAGGCGAACGCGAGCCGCCCCGCCGCGAAGAGGAGCCATTCCGCGTCCTCGACCTTCGAGCGCAGGTCCCCGGCACCGATCCCGTAGGTCTCGGTGATCTCGACGATCGGGGTCTCCTTGAGCCAGGCCTCGAGGACGCTCGCGGTCTTGAGGGTCCCGAGGAACCCGTCGAGGTCGAGGTCGAGCGGAGGCTCCTCGGGCCGGACGAGGAGCTCGTTCGCCTCGTCCGTGAACCGGGCCAGGAGGTCGGTCTCCTCGCCGCGGCGGAGGAAGAGCGCGGGAAGGTCCGGGGTCGCCGCGATGGCCGCGAGGAGCGGGAACGGGCCGACCCCGAGCGGGGCCCGCGCGAGCGCCTCGCGCAGCACGATGGCGCTCAACGGGTCGAGGTAGAGCTCGCTCGTGAGCTCGCCGAAGCGCGTCGCACGGAGCACCACCCCGCGCTCGAGGAGCTCGTGGCGCTGGAGGAACGCCCGCACGCTCGCGAGCTTGTGGTGGAGCTCGGGGAGCGGCAGGGTTTGGCCGTAGAACGTCCGGGCGAAGAACTCCTGGAGCTCAGCGTCGGAGCGGACCGCGCCGCTCGCGACGAGGGCGAGCAGGTGCATCCGGAGGGCGGGCTCGGAGGCGAGGCGGCTCACGATCGGCTCGGGCGGCGCCCCGAGGTACGTGTCGAGCAGCCGGTCCTCGTCGTCCGGCCCCCGCGCGAGGAGGAGCGCCTCCCCGACCGGGTCGAAGCGGGGTCGCCCCGCCCGGCCGAGCATCTGGTGGACCTCCAACGCGGGGATCGGCGCCTGGGCCCCGAAGCGGTCGTCGTAGCGGGTGGTGTCGCGGACGATCACGCGCCGGGCCGGGAGGTTGATCCCGGCCGCGAGCGTCGGGGTCGCGACCAGCGCCTTGACCGCACGCGAGCGGAACGCGTGCTCGACGACCCGCCGCTCCGGGTTCGTGAGCGAGGCGTTGTGGTAGGCGACCCCGTGCGGAAGGAGCGCCGCGAGGCGCCGGGCTCCCTCGGTCTCCTCCTCGGAGACCTCGCCGAGCTCCTCCGCCGAGGCGCGGGCCCGAACGCGGTCGTCCGGACCGAGCAGGCGCTCGACGGTCGGCGCGAGCGCCCGCGCGACCTGCTCGCTCGCGCGGCGGCTGTTCACGAAGACGAGCGCCTGCCCTCCCTCCTCGACGACGGTGCGGACGAGCCTCGGGACCGCGTCGCCCGGGGGCGGCACCTCCCTCGAGGAGAGGTCGGTGAACGTGATCCGGCCCTCGGAGTAGACGCCCAGCTTGAGCGGGACCGGGCGGAAATCGCTCGCGACGTGGGCGGCGTCGAGCCAGGCCGCGACCTCCTCGGAGTTCCCGACGGTCGCGGAAAGCGCGACGATCTGGAGACCCGGGTACGACCGGCGGAGGCGGGTGAGGCTCACCTCGAGGGTCGGCCCCCGTTCGGGGTCGCGGAGGAGGTGGACCTCGTCCGCGACCACGACCCCGAGGCGGTCGAGCCAGGGACTGCCCCGGCGGAGGAGCCCGTCGGCCTTCTCGCTCGTCGCGACCAGCACGTCCAGCCGGTCGAGCCGGTCCGCGGGGAGATCGAAATCCCCGATCGAGAGGCCGACCTTGACCCCGAGCTCCGCGAACTTCTCGAGCTCTTCCGCCTTCTCCTGGGCGAGCGCCCGGAGCGGCACGAGGTAGAGCCCGGTGCGGCCCGCGCGGGCGGCGCGCAGGAGCGCGACGTAGGCGACCAGCGATTTCCCGCTCGCCGTCGGGCAGGAGAGCAGCACGCTCTTCCCGGCGAGGACCTTCGGGATCGCCTCGGCCTGGGGCGGATAGAGCGACGCGATACCGTCCCGCTCGAGCACGCCGCGCAGCTCGGCGTCGAGCCCCGTTTGGGCGAGCGGCACGGAGGCGGCGGAGGACGAGGGGGGAGCGGCGGATGGCTCGACGTCCCCGGGCCCCCCTCGCATGGGCCGCTCCCAGCCCGACGCCTTACTAGAGCTCCGCCCGGGAGCCCACGAGGGCCCGTCCAAGGATCAGCTCCTGGATCTCCGTGGTCCCCTCGACCAGCGGGAAGACGCGGGCGTCCCGGAAGAGGCGCTCGGCCTCGCTCCCGCTCGCCGCGCCCGCCGCGCCCGCGATCTCGAGCCCGTCGGAGGCGATCTCCACCGCCGCCCGCGAGGCGAGGAGCTTCGCCGCCGACGCGTCGAGCACGAAGTCGGCGCCGGAGTCCTTGCGCTCGGCCGCTCGCTCCACCACCGCGCGCGCCGCGAGGAGCTGGGCGTAAGCGCGCGCGAGACGATGGCGCTTCCACGGCGCGTCGTCGCGCCGCGCCTGGCGCCGCATCTCCACGAACGCCGCGCGGGCGACGCCGAGCGCACAGCTCGCGATCCCGACCCGTCCCCCCGCGAGCGCGTGGAGCGCGATCGGGAGACCCTCGCCCTCCGGCCCAAGGAGGCCGTCCGGAGGGAGGTGCAGACGGTCGAGGACGAGCTCCGTCGTCTCGCTCCCGTGGAGACCGAGCTTCGCGAGCCGCTGGGCGACGGAGAGCCCCGCGCTCGGCACGGGGACGACGAACGCCGAGATCCCGCGGTGGCCGAGCGCCGGGTCGCGCGTCGCGAACAGCACGATCGTCCCCGCCCGGCCCGCGTTCGAGATGAACATCTTCGACCCCGTGAGCTCGAAGCCTTCCGGGACGGCGGTGTACCGCGTCCTGAGGCCGGCTGCATCCGAGCCGACGCCGGGTTCCGTGAGCGCGAAGGCGCCGACCCGCTCCCCTCGAGCGAGCGGCCGAAGGAACCTCTCCCGCTGGGCGTCCGTGCCTCGCTCGAGGATCGGGGCGGCACACACGGCCAGATGTACCGCGACGAGGACCGCGACGCCCGAGCACGAGGCGGCCAGCTCCTCGAGGACCGCGACCGTGGCACGGCTGTCGCCCCCCTGGCCCCCCCACGCCTCCGGGAGGCCCAGCCCGAGGAACCCTTCGCGCGCGAGGCCCTGGACGACCGCGTCGGGGAGATCATCGCGTCGGTCGATCTCCGCGACGCGGGGGGCGATCTCCTCTTCCGCGAACCGCCGGGCCTTCGCCCGCCAGGAGTCGGCGCCGGACCCCCCCGTGGACCCCACGGCGCCCTTCAACCGACCCAACCCTTAAGCGGGTGGGGCCGGTCGTTCCCCGAGGGCGCCGGAGCCGCGAGAGATGGCCGACCCGAGCCCCAAGGACCGGTTCACCTCGCTCGATCTCTGGGCGGTCGTCCTCGAGCTCCGACGGCTCGTCGGGGGCCGCGTCGACAAGGTCTTCGACCTCGAGCCCGCCGGCATCAGCGTCTCGTTCCGCGCCCGCGAACCGGGCCGGCGCGAGCTTTGGATCGTTCCCGGGCGATACGCGGCCGTGATGCCGCCGGCCCGGGAGCACGCCGAGGAGCTCTCGCCACTCAGCCGGGCCCTGCGCCGCCACCTGAGCGGCGCGACGCTCGAGTCGGTCGGCGATCCCCTCGGCGAGCGGTACCTCGAGCTCCGCCTGCGGCGCCCCGGCGAGCCCGAGCCGCTCATCCTCGCCGGCGAGCTGTTCGGCAGTGGCAACCTCATCGTCGCGCGGGAGGGCGTGATCGCGGCCGTCGCCCAGACGCGGCGATGGGCGCACCGGGACGTGCGCGTCGGGGCGCCGTACGTGCGGCCCCCCGTCCGGACGGACCCGTGGAAGCTCGGGGTCGCCGAGATCGAGGCGGAGCTCGCGCGGTCGAGGACCGATCTTGCGAGCACGCTCGCGGCCCGGCTCGGCCTCGGCGGTCCCGTCGCGGAGGAGGTCGTCGCCCGCCTCGGGTCGGAGCCCGGCGCTCCGGCGGCCCCCTCCGCCCACGAGATCGCCCCCCGGGTCCATACGATCCTCGCGGGGCTCGTGCACGAGATCGGCGAGGCCCCCCGGGGCTACCTCGTCCGTCGCGAAGGGAGCGTGACCGACGCGAGCCCGTACCGGTCGCAGCGCTGGGAGGGGGTGCCCTCGGCCGAGGTGGTCGAGACGCCCTCCTTCTCGTCCGCCGCCGTCGAGTTCTTCGCGACGCTCCTCCGGCCCGCCGTCCCGCCCGAGGAGCTCGCCCGCCGGGCGGAGCGTCGGGGGCTCGAGCGCCTCCTGGAGCGTCAACGCTCCGCCGTGGAGGAGCTCGAGGCGACCGTGGCCGCGCGCAAGGCGGACGCCGAAGCGGTCTACGCCCACTACGCCGAGGCGGAGCGCGCTCTCGAACAGGCGAAGGTGGACCCCGAGCGCCGCCGAGCGGTCGAGGCGACGCTCGGGGACCGGACGGTGGCGCTGGCCACCGGGACCGACGCACGGGGGGCGGCCCAGGCGCTCTACGAGGAGGCGAAGCGCCTCGCCGCGAAGCTCGACGGAGCACGTGAGGCGCTCGCGGCGACGGCAGCGCGGCTCGAGCAGGAGACCCCGTCTCGGACCACGACGGCCGTCGCTCCCACGGTCGCCCGGCCGTCGGCCCCGCGGTGGTTCGAGAAGTTCCGCTGGTTCGTCAGCTCCGAGGGCGCGCTCGTCGTCGGCGGTCGCGACGCGGGTTCGAACGACCTCGTCGTCCGTCGTCACCTCAACGAGGGGGACCTCTACCTCCACGCGGACCTTCACGGGGCCGCGAGCGTCGTCGTGAAACGGCCCACCCCTCCGGCGACCGCGACCGAGGTGACGATCCGTGAGGCCGCCCAGTGGGCCGTGGCGTTCTCGAAGGCCTGGAGGGCCGGGCTCGCCTCCGCGACCGCCTTCTGGGCGTCCCCGGACCAGGTCTCGAAACGGCCGGAATCCGGAGAGTTCGTCGCGCGAGGCGCGTGGATGGTCCGCGGGACGAAGCACTTCGTCCGGGACGTGCCCCTCGAGCTCGCGCTCGGGACCATCCGCTACGAGAACGACGACCTCTGGACGGCCGCCCCGCCCGCGGCGGTGCGCGCCCGGGGCACGGTCCGGTACCTCCTCACGCCCGGAGAGGAGCGCGACCGGGTCGCGCTCGAGGTCGAACTTGCCCGCGCGCTCGGGATCCCTCGCTCGCGCCTCCAGGCGCTCCTACCGGCGGGTGGGATCTCGGCGCGTCGGGCGTAGACCACGGCCACCTCGCTCGCGGGGAAGCTGTCCCCGGGGCGTCGCCAGGTGTGCCCGCGTGCACGGAGGCCCACGATCGTGAGCCGGAGCTCTTCGAGGGCGAGAGGGTCGCCCACCGTCAGCCGAAGGTCGGCGCGCCAGGGCAGTCGCTTGGTGGTGGAACGGGACCCCACCATGACCGCGACCCGCACGTGGCGGTGCGCCTCGGAGGTCGCCCACACGGTCGCCACATCCTCGGCGACCGCTTCCGCGGCGGTGCCTCCGCGAGCGAGGTCGAGCTTGGTGACCGTGGCGAGCGGGGAGAGCCCGGGGATCGGCTCTCCGACCCGCAGTCGCTCCGAGGGGGCCAGCGGGAGGGAACCGCGACGGCTGCGCTCTCCCTCCGAGACGATCAGCTCGAGCTCCTTCGGGCGGGCCCGGACCGAGACGAACGCGTGGGTCCACCGGCATTCCCGGCACCGGGCCACCCCGGAAACGGCCCGGCGCGGACCGGTCCGACGCGCCGCCTCCACGTGGAGGATGCGATGCACCGTGTCCTTGCCGCACGTCTCGCAGAAGAGGACCGCGGCCCCGAGCGCCGAGGGAGCAGGACGCTCGTTCGGAGCATCCATCGCCTGAGTCACCTCGCCGACCGGTGCCGTCCGCGAGACGACCTCGGGTATTTGACCGCGCCCGCCGCCGGGGCGGCGGGGGACCCAGGGCCGGGGCGACGCGGAGGACCCTTCGCCCGAGCGAGGGGGCGTTCTCTGGGAGGTCGAGGATCGGCGGGGTCACGGCCCCCCCCGGGTCGTTCCCGGCCCGCATCACCCCGAGGAGGTTCCGTTCGAGCGGGATCGACCCGGGCGGTCAGGGAGAGGGGACGATGGGCCCCCTGTGAAGTCCGACCGACGCGTTCGCCCCCGCCCCGGGAGGGGTTCCTCGCGGCTGGTTCGAGACGCCGCCTTGGGAGGGGGAGGGTCTCCCTGACACGCCATTGACGCGGTGTGGCAAGGGA
>JAWOKS010000022.1:0-3287 GCA_033854115.1 Thermoplasmata archaeon | reverse complement strand
GGCCCTCCCCCGCCCGACATCGAGGCCGGAGGAGGCGCACCCGCCTCCCCGCCGCCGAACGGCGGAGCCCCGCCGGAAGGTGGGGCGGCCGCGCCGGTGCGGGTGGCCCCCTGGCCCTGCTGCGTCTTCCACTGCCCGAACGGAGTGTACGTCGGTTGGCGCTTCCACCAGTCCCAGAACGCTCCCTCGGTAAAGTTCGCGCCGAGCTCCTTGCGAGCTTCGGCGCGGTACCGCTCCGTGAAGTCGGCGTACGCCTGGCGCTCCGGGTCCAGGGCGGCTCCTTCCGCGGGCTTGCCGAGGAGCTGAGCGGCGCACTCCGGGCAGAACTGCGAGTTCGCCGGGATCGTGGACGCGCAGCGGCTGCAGCGGACCACGTCCGACTCGAACTCGGCGCCGCACTTCGGACAGGCCTTCGCGTCCTCGGGAATGAGGTTGCCGCACTCCCCGCACTCCACGAGCCGGCCCGCGGCGCGCCGCCGGGCGATCATCAGGAACAGCACGATCGCGGCGACCACGACGGCGGCCGCGACGATCCAGAGCCAGATCGGGAGCCCGAACAGCTTCTCGAGCAGGAAGTTCGAGGGCGCGGGAGATGGGACCGAGAACTCGGTCGTGGGGGTATCGTTCGCGGTCACCGAGTTGTAGATCGCGACCACGCTGAGGTGGTAGCTCGTGCCTCGAGCGAGCGACGCGCTCGACCAGTTGATGCCGAAGGCCGCGTGCTGCACGCCCGGTCCGACCGGGTTGGTCGAGGTCTGGGCGAGCACGAGCGCCGCTCCGCCGCCCACGGGGGTCGCGATGAGCTCGACGGTGGCGGGCTGGCTCCCGTTGTAGTTCACGTAGCCACCGATGAAGTAGTTGCGGTTCTCCGCCAGCGAGGAGGGCGGGAACGAGACCGCGACGAGCCCGACTTGGCTCGGCACGATCACCACGGTCGCCGACGTGCTCGTGGCCCCGCCTCCCGCGGAGGCGAGGTTGTGGTTCCAGGCGATGTTGATCGGGAACGCGTGGCTGAAGGAGGCCTGCCGAAGGCCCGTGATCGTGTCGTTGACCGTCCAGCTGAGGTCGAGCGCGGCCGTCTGACCGGGGGCGGTCAGGCTGACGGCGTTCGTGACGAAGGCGAGCGCACGGGTGCTGAGCGGGGTGTAGAACATCGCCGACTCGATCGAGGTGATGGGGGCCGTGCCGGTGTCCCGGACCGTGAGCCGCACCCCGAGCGACTGGCCGATGCGAACGGTCGATGCGCTCGTCCCGTTCGCCGTGGTCGTGACGCTCCCGGAGACGACGACGAGCCCGGCGTAGTAGGAGGGGAACGTGAGGGTGGGACCCAGGTCCGGCATCCCGTAGCCGCTCGTGTCGGCCGCCACGCCCTGGGGATACGGGGTCACGGACCAGTTGAACGCGGTCGTGTTGTTCACCGAGATCGGGATCCGGACGACGATGTGGTAGTCACCGAGATAGTCCCCCCCGGGGAGGCTGCCCGCGTAGAGGTCGTTCGACACGAGCAGGAGCGACGCGATTCCGAGCGGGTCGCTCTTCCCATAGCCCGCGGCGTGGTGGGCGACGTCCCAGTACTGGACGTATCCCCAGAGGGCCGGATCGGCCGTGGAGAGCTTGTTCTGGGTCTTCGCCGTGAGATTGTTCGCCTGGCTGCCGTCGTAGGCGTACGGCGCGGTGACGGTGGCGTTCTGAATGGCGAGGGCCCCGGAGCGGCCGAGGGCGCTGAACTCGGCCCAGCGGAACAGGTAGGCGTGGCTCGTTCCGCGGGTGAGGATCGCGGACGAGACGAACGAGCTCGAGCCGTTCGCCAGCGCCGCCACGACCGTGAGGTTCCCGAGGTACGCCTGGGCGCCCGCCGAGACGACCAGCTTGTGGGAGAGCCACGGCGTGGTGTTGTTCGGCACCAGGAAATTGAGCCCGAGGGTCGAGTCGACCGTGCTGATCCGGCTCGTGCCCCCGCTGACCTCGAGGTCGTAGGACGTCGGGGGCGCGAGCTGGAGCGAGAGGTTCGTGCCGGAGACCGTCGGCCCGCTCGAGACATCGAAGGCGACCGAGATCCCCGGGGGGAGCCCAAAGTCGCCCGTGCGGTTGAGGTAGGTCATCATCCCGCTCGCGTTGATCGCCGCGACGAGATCGGGGGTGAACGGAAGGCTGACCGTGCCCACTCCCGTGTTCATGAGCGTCACAGCCCCGAGCGGGTAGCTCGCTTCCCCGTACCAGAGCGTCACGTTGGTGTTCGTCGGCCCCGCGTTGGTGTCGTCGTACTTGATCGTGAGCGTCCCGCCCCCGATCCCCCTCGGGTAGGCGTAGTCCTGAGCGAGACTGAGCGAATCCGTGGGCGTGAGGAACGAGCTCCAGTTCGTGCTCGTCGCGACCGGTACCCCCGCGGCGGTGAGCGGGAGCGGCCCCGGGGTCCCGTTGGTGGCGAGATTGTTGCCGTAGATCGCGCGATACGAGCTCGCGAAGAGATTGATCTGGCCCCCCTCCGAGACGTTGAGGGTCGGGGCGAAGGCGCTGTCGCCGAGGAGAGGTTGGGGGACCCCGAGGGCGGCGAGGGTCGGGTTGCCGGCGATGGTCGACCGGTTGAGCGTGAGGACGCCTCCGGCTCCCACGACGATCGACCCCGCGGTGAGGACCGAAGAGTTCCAGAACGTCATCTCGCCATGAACGGTCACCTGGAGCTTGGCGTAGGGATTCAGTCCGACCGTCGTCGTGGTGAGCGTCGAGTTCTGGAAGAGGACCGTGCCGTTGTCCACGAACCGGAAGACATGCCCGAGCCGCGCGGCCGGTATCCCGGTGTCGCCGACGTACTGCACGAAGCTGAAGGTGGTGTTCGTGATCACCAGAACACCACCGGTTTCGACCGTGACATTGCCTCCCTGGAAGTACGTCTGCTCCCCAGGGGGCGGTGAGGGGGAGGGAAGGAAGACCGTGTGTCCGCTCGGCACAACGAGGTCGCCGTGGGTGATCCCGGCCGACGGCGCGGCAAGACCCCGATGCGACGAGGCCCACGAGGAGGTGACGGAGGATGCCGGCACCGGTCCGGCCATCCCCACAAGGGCGGCAAACCCGCCGAAGAGAACGGTGGAGACGACGAGCACCGCAGCCAACGCCCAGATCAATCGGCGGGAACGAGAGACCGGTCCACGACCTGACGGATGGTCCTCCCGACTAACGCTCACGAGAGTCGAGAGCTTGGGTTCCAGTATTTAAATTCCGCGCCCTCCTACGTCCACCTCACCGCACCGTTTTTCGTCAGTCCGGAGGGCCCTCTAGCACGACCTTGC
>JAWOKS010000021.1:0-30567 GCA_033854115.1 Thermoplasmata archaeon | reverse complement strand
TCGTAGCGGAGCGCGTCGAGCGCCCAGGTCGGGGGGAAGAACAACGACGCCGGGTTCGACCAGAACGGGAGCAGCACGATCGGGAACATGCAGCCGGTCCCGACGTAGAAGGCGAACTCCCCGATGTTCTGGATGAACCCCGCGTATCGGGTGTAGACGTAGAACGCCGCGAACACGACGCCGACGGCGGCGAGCGTCAGGAGGACGAAGACGAAGAGCGCCGCGAAGACGAGCGGGTTCGGAACGGCGGGAGGGACTCCCGCCGCGGCCACGACGACCACGAACACGATGAGGCCCCCGAGCAGGCCCGAGAGGACGTTCCAGACGACGCGCCCGAGCACGACATAGAGGTACGGCGTCGGCGACTGGATCGTCGGCTCCAGGGTTCCGAACGCGCGGTCCTGGCCGGTCGCCCAGCCGCTCCCGTAGAGGGTCTGGCCCCACATGCTCATCATCCCCGCGCCTAGGATCGCGTAGGTGAGGAAGTACGGGCCCGCGTGCCGGAACAGCTCGAACGAGACGAGCCCGAAGATCACCGGCGCGATCATGGACGGGACGAGCCACTGCGGGTCCGCGACGAACTGGAGGACCGAGAGGCGCAGCGCGGCGAGCGTCGAGCGACGCCCGGAGTAGTCCGTGCTGAGCGGGGTCATCTACCGAGCCTCCTCCTCGACGAGGTCGAGGTAGACGTCCTCGAGGGAGGTGCGCCGCTCCTTGAGGGCGAGTTCGGGGTGCCCGGAGAGCTCGTCGCGGACACGGTCGAGAGCGAGGTCGGACGTCCGCACCCGCATCGTGAGCCGCATCGTCGGGCCGAACTCCTCGCTCACGACCTTCGAGACGCCGGGAAGGTGGCGCAGCGCGTCGACCTCCTTGTCCTCGAAGCCGTACGCCTCCGCCTCGAACGTGCGGTCCCCGCCCACGAGCCGGCGGAGCCCGTCGATCGTGTCGGTCGCGACGATGCGACCCTTGGAGAGCACCGCGATGCGCGGGCAGAGTTCCTCGGCCTCGAACATGTAGTGGGTCGTCAGGAAGATCGTCACGCCGTCCGAGACCAGCGCCCGGATGAGCTTTCGTGTTTCGCGGGCGCTCTTCGGGTCGAGGCCGATGGTCGGCTCGTCCAGGAAGAGCATCTCGGGCTCGTGGAGGATGCCGCGGGCGATGTGGAGCTTCTGCTTCATCCCGCGCGAGTACTCCTCGACCCGCCGGTCCGCGGCGTTCGCAAGGTCCACGCGGTCCAGCACCGCCACGATCCTCCGCTCCCGCTCGCGGGTCGGGACCCCGTAGAGGTCGGCGAAGTAGCGGAGGTTCTCGCGGCCGCTGATCCGGTTATAAAGGCCCCTCTCCCCGCCCAGAACGAGCCCTATCTTCGGACGGAGCTTCTCGGTCTCCCGCGCGACGTCGTGGCCGAGAACGCGGGCCTCCCCCGACGTCGGGAGGAGGAGCGTCGAGAGGATCTTCGTCAGCGTCGTCTTTCCCGCGCCGTTCGGGCCGAGGAGGCCGAAGATCGACCCGCGGTCGACGGTGAGGTCGATCCCGCGCAGCGCCTCGGTCCGGGTCCGCTCCCGGAACAGGAACCCCTTGCGGCTTTCGAAGACGCGGGTCAGCCCGCGGACCTCGATGGCGGGGGTGGAAGCGAGCACGATCGTCTCCCGGAAGGGGCCGCGAAGAAAGGGACCTCCCCTTAAGCGCTCCCTTCGAGAGAGAACGGAGGGCGGGCCGCCCGTGCCGCCCTGCGTCTCGTCGCGGTCGGCCGAACGGTCTCCGCTTCGGGTCGGCTTTATAATCCGCGCGGCGTCGGGAATCGAGGAACCTCGTGGCGGAGACGAGTTCGTCGCTCCCTCGGGCCGCGCCGACCGCCGCGGAGCTCGGTCCGGCGCAGCTCGAGAGCGCGTACCGGACGATGGTCCTCGCCCGGGTGCTGGACGAACGCGCCCTCTCGCTCCAGCGGCAGGGCCGTATCGGCTTTTACGCACCGCACTCGGGGGAGGAGGCGGCGCTGGTCGGCTCGGCGCTCGCGCTCCGGCCCGAGGATTGGATCTTCCCGGCCTACCGGGAGCTCTCCGTGGCGCTGGTTCGGGGCGTCCCGCTCCAAGCGATCGTCGACCAGCTCTGGGGGAACGTGAACGATCTTGCGAAGGGCCGGCAGATGCCGAACCATTTTGCGTTCCGCGACGCCCACTTCGTCTCCGCCTCGAGCCCGATCGGCACCCAGATCACGCACGCCGTAGGGGCCGCGATGGCGATGCAACGCCGCCGCGACCCGGCCGTCACCATCACCTACTTCGGCGACGGCGCCACCAGCTCGAACGACTTCCACGCCGGGATGAACTTTGCCGGGGTCTTCCGCGCCCCGACGATCTTCTTCTGCAAGAACAACCAGTGGGCGATCTCGCTTCCGCGCTCCCGGCAGACCGCGAGCGCGACGCTCGCCGAGAAGGCCGAGGCGTACGGGTTCCGTGGCGTCGTGGTCGACGGCAACGACCTCAAGGCGGTCCACCGGGCCGTGAGCGAGGCCCGGGCGAGGGCGCTCGCGGGCGAGGGGCCCACGCTCGTTGAGGCCCAGGTCTACCGGTTCGGGCCGCACTCGACGTCGGACGACCCGCACCGCTACCGCGTCGACCAGGAGGTCGAGGCGGCCCGGCGCAACGACCCGGTCCACCGGCTCGGGGAGGAGCTCACGAAGGCGGGGTTGCTCACGGACGCCACGGTCGAGCAGATCCTGGAGGGCGCCAGGGCGAGCCTCGCCAAGGCGGTGGACGCCGCCGAGCGCGCCGGACCGCCGCCGCCCGGCTCGCTCTTCGAGGACGTCTATGCTTCGCTGTCGCCCCGGCTCAGGGCCGAGAGCGCGGAGTCCGCCGCGTTCGGAGGCTCGGAGGGCCACTAACCGTGACGAACCTCACGCTCGTCCAGGCGATCAACCGCGGCCTCGCCGAGGCGATGCGGGCCGACCCGGACATCGTCGTCCTGGGCGAGGACGTCGGCATCAACGGTGGGGTCTTCCGCGCGACAGAGGGGTTGTTCAAGGAGTTCGGGGCCGAGCGGGTGGTCGACACTCCGCTTTCCGAGACCGGCATCGTGGGCTCCGCGATCGGAATGGCGCTCTACGGCCTCAAGCCGGTCGCCGAGATCCAGTTCCTCGATTTCATCTACCCCGCCTTCGACCAGATCGTGAGCGAGCTCGCGAAGATGCGCTACCGGTCCGGAGGGCAGTATCCCTGCCACGTGGTCATCCGGACGCCCTACGGCGGCGGGATCAAGGGCGGGCTCTACCACTCCCAGAGCACGGAGGCGTACTTCTGCCACACCGCGGGCCTCAAGGTCGTCGTGCCCTCGACCCCGGCCGACGCGAAAGGGCTGCTTTTGAGCTCCATCCACGACGAGGACCCGGTCCTCTTCCTCGAGCCGAAGCGGATCTACCGCTCGGTATCGGGGGAGGTCCCGGACGGCGACCACCGCGTCCCCCTCGGTTCCGCCCGCACGGTGCGCGACGGCACCGACGTCAGCGTCTTCGCCTACGGCGCCATGATCCCCCCCGCGACGGAGGCGGCGACGACGCTCGAAGCGGAGGGCATCTCGGCGGAGGTCGTCGACCTGAGGAGCCTCGTGCCGCTCGACGAGGCCGCCGTGCTCGCGTCGGTCCAGCGCACAGGCCGAGCGGTGGTCGTCCACGAGGCGGCCCGCTTCTGCGGCTATGGCGCGGAGATCGCCGCGCTGCTCGCCGAGAAGGCGTTCTACTCGCTCAAGGCGCCCGTGGCGCGGGTCACGGGCTACGACACCCCGTTCCCGTACGCCCTCGAGCACCTCTACCTGCCCGACGCAGCGCGGATCGTGGCGGCGGCCCGGGAGACCGTCCGCGCCTCCTAGGAGCCGCCATGGCGTACGAGTTCCGGTTGCCCGACATCGGGGAGGGCGTCGCCGAGGGCGAGATCGTCCAGTGGTTCGTCCGCGAGGGCGAGGCGGTCCGCGAGGACGCCCCGCTCGTGAGCGTGCTCACCGACAAGGCGAACGTCGAGATCCCCTCCCCGAGGACCGGAAAGGTCGTCAAGCTCTACGCGCAGGTCGGCGAGAAGGTGAAGGTCGGCGGCCTACTCGTCACCCTCGATGAGGGGGGTAGTGGGACCCCGACGCCCGCCCCAGGACCCGCTCCTACCGCGGCGCCACCGGCTTCCCCGGCGCACCCTCCGGCCGCGCCCGGCGCCGCAGCGAGGTCCGCGCCGCCCGCTCCCTCGCCCGTGCCGGCCGGCGCTCCTGCCTCGGTGCTCGCTTCGCCTTACGTTCGTCGGCTCGCGACGGAGCGCGGGATCGACCTGGCCGCCCTCCGAGGCTCGGGCCCCGGAGGTCGGATCACCGAAGCCGACCTCGGCGCCGCTCCCGCGGCGGGGGCCGTCGCTCCGCCGGCCCTCAAGGCGCCGGCCGGCGCCGCGCCCCCAGGGGTCGCGGCCCCGCCCGCGGCACTCCCCGACGTGGCGGAGCGCATCCCGATCCGGGGGATCCGGCGGGTCATCGCCGAGCACATGAGCGAGTCCGTCCACCGCGCCGCCCATTTCACCTACGTGGAGGAGGTCGACGTGACCGACCTCGTGCACCTCCGCGAGCGGATGGCGAAGCACGTCGAGAAGCAGGGGACCCGGCTCAGCTACCTGCCGTTCATCGTGAAGGGGGTCGTCTCCGGTCTCAAGGCCCACCCCCGGCTCAACGCCACCATGGACGATGCCCGGGGCGAGCTCGTGGTCCGCTCCGCCTATCACATCGGGGTCGCGACCGCCGCCCCGGACGGCCTGATCGTCCCCGTGGTCCGGCACGCCGACCGCAAGAGCATCGGCCAGCTCGCCCGCGAGATCCAGGACCTTGCGGAGCGTGGGCGAGCGGGCAAGCTCGATCGCAGCGAGCTCTCCGGCAGCACGTTCACGATCACGAGCCTCGGCGCCCTCGGTGGGGTCCTCGCGACCCCGATCCTGAACTACCCCGAGGTCGCGATCCTCGGGGTCCACAAGATCCAGCGTCGACCGGTCTACCGGGCCGATGGGACGATCGCTCCGGCGGACCTCATGAACCTCTCCGTTTCCCTCGATCATCGGGTGATCGACGGCTACGAAGGGGCGCAGTTCCTCGCGACGGTGAAGGCGTTCCTCGAGGAGCCGCACCAACTGTTCACCGAGCTCGCCTGATCGCGCCCCGGAGAGGCGGGATCCCCCGCGAGACCAGGGTTCCCCCGGAGGGACCCGCCCCGCCTCCAGGCCTCGAGAAAGGTTAATCCGCAGCGCAACGGCTTCGAGGCCGTCCGTGGTCGTCCCGGGTCCGAGGCGGTGGGTCGTCGTCCTTCTGGTCGCTCTCGTGCTCTCCAGTACCGCCGCAGGATTCGCGGGTTCCTCGGTGACCTCCCCTCGCGCGGCTCCCGGGTCAGCGGCCGTGTCCACGAGGGGCGGAGGGCCGACCACCGGCGGATCCCCGGGGCTCCATCCGGCCGCGCAGGCGGCCGTCGCCTCGCCCGGCATCGCCAACCCGGCGACCGCCGCCGCGCGGGCCGCGCTCTCGGCCGCCCGGGCGGCCGGGGTCCCCGCACGCGACATCTTCGTTCCCCGACCTTCGGCGAGCCCGCAGCAGATCGACTCCTCCCGCGCGACCGGCACGGTCCGGCCCCTGTACACCGGTAGCCCGGCCCCGATGGGCCTCGCCTACTACGGACTGAGCGCGGGCCCGGGCGGCACGGTGGTAGCGTCCGTCCTGAACACCACGAGGCTCGAGGCCTCGGTCGTCGCGAACAGCACCGGGATCCAGCCCCTCGACCTCGTCCAGAGCTCGCCCGATGCCTACGGCATCCAGCTCAACGCCGTCGTGACGGGCGTCACGCTGTTCGGGACCGGTGGCTACTCGTTCTGGACCCAGAACGTCGTGGAGTACCTCCCCGCCACCCACCTCCTCATCCTCGTGACCAACGTCTGGAACTTCTCCTCGGCCGCCGTCAACCTCTCCTCGAACGCCTTCTACGCGCACGGGCCGAAAGGCCAGCAGGTCGGCAACACGCTCTACTTCGCCGAGGACGTGCTCGCGGGCCCGATCGTCTACCCGTTCGATCTCACGCTCACCCTCACCTCGTCGATCACGGCGGGGCGCAACAACGTGAGCTTCTCGGTGGCCCTCACGAGCCCGACGGTCCCGGCCGAGGACTTCTCGATGCCCGCGTGGGACTACGTGGTCTTCAACTCGCTGCGCGCCGGCGGGACCCCGCTCGCGACGCCCGCCCCGTACACCGCGGACGGACGCCAGTACAACGCGGTCGGCCTCACCAACGATTTCGAGCTCATCTTCGGCGGGCCCGGCGGGGGAAGCCAGGCCACGCTCTTCGGCGCCGACGCCACGCTCGGCCTCGCCTACTGGGACGGCACGGGGTTCGTCGCGGTCCCGTCGGCGTTCAGCTACGGCGGGGAGACCGGCGAGACCGCCACGGGGGCCAATGTGGCGTGGAGCAACGCGCCCGCCGGTCGGCCGGCCCCCGGCGTCGCGACCTACGGAACCATGACGACCGGCCCGTCGTTCCTCACCGGGCTCTGGAACGCGACCGGGCCGTCCGGCTCATACCCGGTCACGCTCTCCGTCCAGCCCTCGAACGCGTTCAACGTTCTCACGCCGGTCGGGACCTCCGTCAACTTCTCCGTGACCGAGCCGGCGGTCGTGCCCGGGGCGCTCACGGACGTCGCCTTCCTGGTCCCGGGCAACTACTCGCTCCTCACCGAACTGAGCGACTACGCTCCGGTGACCACGGCGTTCCAGGTGAGCGGGCCGCTCACGATCACCGTGAACCTCGTCCCCGACGCGGCCCTCGGGGTCTACACGCCGCTCTGGGCCTTCTCCAACGCCGAGGTCGCAGCGCTCGCGACTTCGGGGAACGGGACCGCGGGGAACCCGTACCTGATGACGAACCAGCAGCCCCACCCGATCGCGTCGACGTTCGGGCTCTACAACGACTTCGCGTTCCCGGTCTATCCGGCGGTCTTCCTCCGCGGCACGACCGTGCCGACGGAGTTCTACCAGCCGCCGAGCTTTTCCACGGCGACGAACACCTTCACGTCCTCTCCCGGCACACATCTCCCCTCGTTCAACGACCTTCAGTACTGGTTCTGGAACGTCTCGTCGGTCGCGATCGTCGGGGCGGCCAACATCTCGGGATGGTTCGCGGCCGACACCTGGTACCCGACCGCGTTCAACACGTTCAGCGTCGTCTTCTACGAGGGCGGGCACAACCTCGTCGCGGCCAACACGTTCGAGAGCGAGGGCCAGGGGCTCCTCCTCTACAGCGGCGGAACGTTCTTCGGTCCCGCGAACACGGGCGGAGGCAACAACACCGTCTGGGGTAACCGGTTCCTCCAGGTCCCGTCGCCGAGCCTTCCCTCCCTCCTGAACCCCATCCCGCTCCTGCCCTTCGGTCTCGGACTGGCCCTCGAGCTCGCCGAGTCGAACGACCTCGTCTACAACAACCTCGTCAACACCCCGACGACCGCCTGGCTCCTCCCCCTCAACCTCTACACGGGGGTTCCCGAGTTCTTTTCGGACGCGTTCAACGTGAGCCGCCAGTCCGCGGCGAACGTGCACTTCGCCTCGGGCTTCCCGTTCGAGCCGCTCTCCGGCAGCATCGTCGGCACCCGCTACCAGGGGGGCAACGCCTGGTGGGACTACGGACGGTCCAACCCGTACAACGGGGCGTCGAACCCGTACAACCTTCTCCCCTACGAGGAGCGCGCCGTGACCCTGCTCTACCAGATCTTCGGGCCGTCGGTGTACTACGCGACGTACATCTACCCCGGTGGAGACCACGTGCCCCTCGTGGCCCGTGCGCTCTACAACGTCACCGTGACGCCGCTCCACCTCGCGGGCTCGCCGGTGTGGGGCGCGGTCATCACGAACGCGTCCGGACGGGTGGCGAACTTCACCAGCGCGAACGCCACGTTCGCGGTCGCGCTCCCGAACGGGTCGTATACGATCACGGGCGCGCCCCCGCTCGGCTACCGGGACGCCCGTCCGGTGACGAGCACCTTCACGATCGCGGGCGGCCCGGCGACGGCTTCTGTGAAGTTCCACGTGGCGAAGGGCTACCACCTGATCACGTTCCACGAGCATGGTCTCCCTCTCGGAACGCCGTGGACCGTGACGCTGAACGGCTCCTCCCCTGCGGGTTACCCCTTCAACGCGACCTACACGGGCACCGGCCGCAAGCTCGGGTTCGTGGCGGTGAGCGGGAGCTACACCTACCGGGTCCAGACGATTCCCGGCTACCCGGTCAACTCCCCCTCCGGGTCGGTCGCGGTCGCTTCCGGCGGCGTCGGCGTCCGTCTCAAGTTCACGGCCTACCCGTACGTCCTCACGTTCCAGGAGAGCGGGCTCCCCGCAGGTCACGCCTGGGCGGTCACCGTCGGCAAGCAGACCCACAAGTCGACCACGAGCACGATCGCCTTCTCGCTCCCGAACGGAACGTACGCCTACACGGTCCACACGGTCACGAACTACGCGACCACCTACCAGGGGAACGTGACAATCAACGGCTCGGCGGCGTCCGTGAGCGTCGTCTGGGTGCACACCTATCCGCCGGCACCGGCCCCCGCGCTCGTTGGGGTCGCTGCGCCCGTTCTTTCGGACCCGCTCCGGCGAGCCTGACGGCTCATCCCGGCGGATCCCGCGGCCGGCCCGGCGCTGTCCGCGGGCAAGAGCTCAAGTCGCGAGCGCGCGTCGCCCGCCGATGGCCGAGGCCCCGGAGTCCCGCGTCGAATCCCTCTCCTACTCGCGCGAGCGCGTCCGGGAGCTCCTGGGCGCGGAGTGGGAGACGATCGTCCGCTCCGCTTACCGGTGGATGCTCCTCGCCCGCACGCTCGATGCGCGCATGCTCGCGCTCCAGCGCCAGGGAAGGGTCGGCTTCTACGGCGCGGCGACCGGCCAGGAGGCGGTGAACGTCGCCGCCGGGCTCGCGAGCCTCCCGGCCGACTGGGTCCTTCCCGGGCTGCGTGAGCAGCTCGTCGCGCTCGTCCGAGGGCACGACCTCCAGAGCTACGTCCACCACCTGTTCGCGGACGCTCGGGACCCTGCGCTCGGGCGGAACATGCCCTGCCACCCCACCGCCCGCGAGGTCCACTACGTGTCGATGTCCTCCGTGATCGGGACCCAGATCGCCCACGCGGCCGGAATCGGCTTCGGGCTCCGCCACCGCCACGACCCCGGCGTCGCATTCGCGTTCTTCGGCGATGGCGCGACCAGCTCGAACGACTTCCACTCGGGCATGAACCTCGCGGCGGTCTACGGGCTGCCGGTCCTGTTCCTCTGCACGAACAACCAATGGGCGATCTCCGTGCCCGTCGAGCACCAGAGCGCGGTCGCGACGCTCGCGGCGAAGGCGCGCGCCTACGGGATGGAGGGCCGACGGGTGGACGGGACCGACTTCTTCGCGTGCTGGGCCGCGCTCGCCTCCGCCCTCGGCCGACTTCGGGCAGGCGGGCCGCCCGAGATGATCGAGTTCCTGCTCTACCGCTTGACCCCCCATTCGAGCTCGGACGACCCGAGCCGCTACCAGCCCCCGGGCTGGTTGGACAAGGGGCGGGCTGCCGACCCGGTCTCGCGCCTCGAGGCCTGGCTCTTCGCGCAGGAGCTCGTCGACGCGGCGCAGCGCCGGGAGCTCACGGCCGAGGCCGAGAGGACGGTCCGCGCCGCGATCGAGCTCGCGGAGACGACGTCGCCGCCCCCTCCCGCTTCGCTGACCACGGACGTTTTGGCCGCCCCTCGCTCGGGGACCCCGGGTCCCTAAGGGGGGTTCCACGATGGCAGGGACGTACGCGCGCTCGACTGAGGTGGCGGTGGTGGGCGGGGGCCCGGCCGGTTACATGGCGGCGATCCGCGCCGGGCAGCTCGGAAAGAAGGTGCTGCTCGTCGAGCGGGCCGAGCTCGGGGGGGAGTGCCTGAACCGCGGATGCATTCCCTCGAAAGCGCTGATCCACGCGGCCCAGCTCTACCATGCCCTCAGGAGCGAGGGTCCCGAGATCGGGGTGACGGCGCCCTCCGTCGCATTCGACCTCGGGACGACCATGCGCTGGAAGGAGGCGGTCGTCGCGAAGGAGCGAGGAGGCGTGGCGACTCTCCTCAAGGCGGCCGGCGTGACGGTCCTCCCGGGGGAGGCCCGCTTCACCGGCCCGCGCTCGCTCGACGTCCGGGCCCCCGACGGCGGCCACGAACGGGTCGACTTCGCGAGCGCGGTGATCGCGACCGGGGCGGTCCACCTGACGCTGCCCGGCTTCGAGACCGACGGCGAGCGCGTCCTCAACGCGGAGCAGATCCTCATGCTGAAAGGGCTGCCCCGCTCCCTCCTCGTGCTGGGCGGCGGCGTGAGCGGCTGCGAGCTCGGCCAATTCCTCGCCTCGGTCGGGGTCAAGGTCACGATCGTCGAGCTCTTGCCCCAGCTCCTCCCCGGCCTCGAGGCCGACCTTTCGCGGGAGCTCACCGGGGCGCTCCTGCGCCTCGGCGTCGAGGTCCGCACCGGGACCCGGGCGACCCGCCTTCGTCGGGAGGCGGATCGCCTCGTGCTCGAGGTGACCGGCCCCTCCGGCTCCGAGGAGCTCGCGGCCGAGCGCCTCTTCGTCACGGTCGGGAAGCGGCCCTTGAGCCGCGACCTCGGGCTCGAGGACGCCGGGGTCGCCTTCGACCCGAAGACGGGGTTCGTGGGCGTCGACGCGCAGATGCGGACGAGCGTGCCCCACATCTACGCCGCGGGCGATGTCGCCCGGCCCCCGATGCTCGCGCACAAGTCCTACCGGGAGGGGATCGTTGCGGCCGAGGCGCTCGCCGGACGGGCGACCCGGTTCGACTACCGCGCAATCCCGTCCGTCGTTTTCACCGACCCCGAGCTCGCGACGGTGGGCCTCACCCGCGCGGAGGCCGAGGCCGCGGGACGCTCGGTGCGCGAGGCGCGGTTCCCGTTCGCGGCGCTCGGTCGGGCCCACGCGAGCCATGCGACCTCGGGGTGGGTGAAGCTCGTCGGCGAGGAGCCGAGCGGCCTCCTGCTCGGGGTCCACGCTGCGGGCGCCTCCGTCGGCGAGTTCGTCGCCGAGGCGGCCCACGCGATGGAGATGGGCGCGACGATCCGGGACCTCGCGCTCACGATCCATCCCCATCCGACGTTCAGCGAGGCGCTCGAGGAGGCCGCCCTCCTCTGGCTCGGTGAGCCGATGCACGTCGCGAGGAGGACCGCCCCTGCCGGCCATCGTTGACTGGGGGCGCCGTCCGTACGTTGAGGCGCTCCTCGCGATGCGCTCGCTGGTCGCCGAGCGGAGACGGGGGGCCCTCGACGACACGCTCGTCCTGGTCGAGCACCCGCCGGTCGTCACGGTCGGCGTCGAGGGGGACGATGGGGCGGCGGCCCGCTCCGGGCTCGAGGTGGTGCCCGTCGAGCGCGGGGGACGCGCGACGTACCACGGTCCCGGCCAACTCGTCGGCTACCCGATCGTTGACCTCACCCCCCGCGGGCGAGATGTCCGGCGGTTCGTCCGGGATCTGGAGGGCACGGTGATCGACGCGGTCGCGGCGTTCGGTGTCCGGGCCTCGCACGTCCCCGGTCGGCCCGGTGTCTGGGTGGACGGTTCGCGGAAGATCGCCTCGATCGGTATCGCGGTCGACCACTGGGTCACCCTCCACGGCTTCGCGCTCAACGTCGAGCCGGACCTGGCGGCGTTCGCCCGCTTCCGTCCCTGCGGCTTCGACGGGACGGTGATGACCTCGCTCGCCAAGGAGGTCGGCCGCTCGATCGGCCTCGCCGAGGTCCGCCCACCGATCGTGGAAGCCTGGCTCGCCCGCTTCGGCCCCTCGGCGTCGAACGAGCAGCGGCTCCCGGCCTCGAGCCCCGCCGCCTCGACATGACGGCCGGCCCGGCCGATCGCCCGGTTCTCCTGGTCGTCGGCGGCTGCACCGGTCTCGTGGGCCGCGCCGTCCTGCGCGAGTTTGCGCGGGACCATCGGATCCGGTCCGTCCATCGGAGGATCTCGGACGCCGAGGCGGACGCGGGGGTCGAGGGCCGCGTCGCGGACGTCGGCCACGTGGAGGACTGGGCTCCTTACCTGGAGGGCGTCGACACGGTGCTCACGCTCGCGTGGTACCGGCAGGCGCGCCGCCGGCGATTCGTCCGGCTCGCCGATGGTCTCGTCCGCCTCGTGCGCGACGCGGAGAGGTCCGGGGTGCGCCGGTTCGTCCACGTGAGCGTCCCGGATGCCCCGGAGCGCCTCGAGCGGGACCTACCGTACCTCGCCGAGAAGCGCCGCGTCGACCGGGCGGTCGAGGCGAGCGGACTGTCCTACGCGATCGTACGTCCGACGATGCTCTTCGACCGCGGAGACCGGTTGCTCACCGTGATGCTCCGCACGATCGCGAGGTACCACCGGTTCCCGATGTTCGGGGACGGCGAGTACCACTTGAGCCCCATCGCGACGAGCGACCTCGCGTCGGTCCTCCGCCGCGAACGGGACCGCGGAGGGCGGACGAACGTCGTGGTCGGGGGACCCCGCCGGTGGCGCTACCGCGACCTCACCGATCGTCTCTTTCTCGCCCTTGGCCGGGAGCCTCGGTACTTCCGCCTGAGCGGATCGAACTCCGTCCGGCTCGCCCGCTTCCTCGAGACGATCGGCTCGACGCTCCTCTATGCCTACGAGGTGGAATGGCTCCTCGCCGACCTCCTCGGACTCGACCCGTACGTCGGGCTCGACCGGCCGCTCAGGGAGGTCGAGCCGTTCGTCGAGGAGGAGGTCCGGCGCCTCGCCGGCGGTCGTCCGCTCGGGGGCGGGTCCTCCTAGCGGGGACGAGCAGCCCCCCGGCGGGACGATCGTGCGTCACGAGCCGCTCGGCTCACGCCGAACGAAAGGTGCCTCCGTTGAGGTCAGTGCACGGGTTGATGACAGGAGTTCCGGGACGCGGTCTGATGGAGCTCGGGATGACGACAGTGGGAGTACCGGGCCTTGCCGGTGTCGAGGCCGGGGGCGAGGAGCCGGCCCTCCTCTTCGCCCGGAGGAGGCGACGTGGAAGCGACCTCCATGAGGAACGAAGCGAGGCCGCTCACGGGAGGAACCTCCCGGGCGGAGACGGTCGGCCGGGACCCTGCCGGCGATGGGGCGAGTGGTAGGGTCGGCGGTGGAGAAGCCGATGGCCGGAGGCCATCACCCCGGCCCGTGGCAGGGGTTCCCGCGGCCTCGCTCGCCGGTGTCGCTCCCGCGGGAGGGCGGGCCGGGATCGCCCTCTGCACCAGCCACATCCGCGCCAGGAGACCGACAAGGGACCGGAGGGACTCGGTGGCCGTGGGTCCCTCCGCGACCGGCTCGGCGCGGTTCGGGTGCGCTGGGTCTCGAGGTGGCGGAGGGCCGTGAGCATCCTGTCCACGCGGGGATGCAGGCGCTGGGTCGGCCGGCGGATCCGTCTGACCTTCCGAGAGGGGCGGCGGCGGTCCCTGTCCGTCGGAGGCGCTCCCGGGGGTGCCGTCCCAATCCGCCATGACCCGGAGGTCCCGTCTCGTCTGCCTCCGCACCATCGGGGCCTACGGCCGAGTGGTCACTGTTTCCCACCGTAAAGACCCCGCGCCCGAGGGGCAAACCACCGTACGCGACCCCCGGGACCGGATGCCACCACCGCCCGGGCCGACCGTTGCCGCGCGCACCGTTGTCCCCACGATCGGCGGCGCGCAGGGCGTTCGGCGTCGAGGATAGGCCGGATCCCGCCCTGCGGCCCACGGGCGTACGGCCGCGCGTCGCGCGCGCGGAACTACGGCGAGCTGCCTGCGAGGTTGGATCGTCCCTCCGCCGCTCGCCCGGGGAGGATCAGCTGGATGTCGCCGAACTCGTGCCAGAGGTAGCCCCGGTCGACGGCGATCCGATAGGACCGGCGCACGAGGCGTTCTCCCGCCACCGAAGCGAGCAGCGCGAGATGGGTCGATCCTCTCGCGTGGAAGCCGGTCACGAGACCGTCGACGGTCCGGCTGGGGTGCTCGGGCGAGAGGTAGCGTCGCGTGAACCCTCGTGACGCACGGAGGCGACCGTCCTCGGCCGAAGACTCGAGAGCTCGGACGACCGTGGTGCCGATGGCGATCACCCTCCCACCCCGGTCCCGCGTCCGCTCGATCGCGTCGATGGTGGCGCGCGGGACCTCGTAGGGTTCAGGGAGCAGCGGGGGGGCGCCCGTCACGTCATCGCCCTCCTCGAGGCTTGAGACCCCTGTGTGGAGGAGGACGCGGGCGAGACGGACCCCGCGTCGGGCAAGCCGGGTGAGCACACGGGCGGTGAACGGCCGGCCCGCGCTCGGCATCTCGGCGCTCCCCGACACGCGAGCGAAGAGGGTCTGGTACGCCGCGAGCGGGACTTCGCGGGCGACGTGGCCGTAGCGGATCGGACGACCGTACCGGCGCAGCGCGGGCTCAATGTCCCCGGCGAACCGGACGAACGCCATCCGGGCGATACCGGGGTAGCGGGCCATGACCGTCGTCGGGATCCCGGCGACGTCGAGCCGAGTGCCGTCCGGGAGCGGGAGCGGGCCGGGACGGGCGGGGCCCCATCGGGGTTCGGCGAGCCAGAGCTCGCGGCCGAACCGAGTCGACAGGTTGACGAGGAACTCGCCGGGGGGTCCCCGGGCCGGCAAGCTCGCCGGCAGCGTGGCGCTCGAGTTGACAACGAGGAGGTCCCCCTCCCGGAGGAGGTCCGGCAGGTCGAGGAACGTCCGGTCTTGATCTCCGCCCGGCGTGCTCACGAGCAGACGGACGCCGTCGCGGGCGAGCCCTCGCGCCTCGGGGGGCCGGTCCGCCTCGAGAGGGCCCGGCCTCGGACGCGGCCCAACGGTCGCCACCGCGCTCATGCCGGGAGCGCCCATCGGTCCGCCTGGGCGCGGAAGCGCTGGCCGGAGACCGCGAGGGGGTCCTGGTGCAGGAGCCAGCTCCAGAACGGCACGGTCACCTCCGGGGTCGGTCGGTCCGAGATGTCCTCGCCGGGATAGGCGGCCCGGTGCATCGAGGTGCGGAGGTCGCCCGGGTCGACGCTCACGACGCCCACCTTGCGGGGGGCGAGCTCATGGGCGAGGGTGAGCGAGACGAGGTCGAGGGCGGCCTTGCTCGCCCCGTAGCCTCCCCAGCCGGCGTACCCTCCGAGGGCAGCGTCGCTCGAGATGTTCACGATCAGGCCGTGAGCGTTGACGAGCGACTGGAGGAGCGCCTGGACCAGAGCGAACGGAGCGAGCGTGTTGACCCGGAGCACGCGTTCGAACGCGTCGAGCGGGAGGTCGCTGAGCGGCTTGAGGGGAGACGGCCCGAGCTCGCTCGCGTTGTTCACGAGGAGATCGAGCCGACCGCGGAGCGCGACCAGCCCCTGGAGGCGGGCCCGGTGGAGAGGGTCCGCGACATCGCCCGCGAGGGAGGTGACGAGGGCCCCGCGGCCCCGCAACGAGGAGGCGGTCGCGTCGAGCGGGCCCGGACGACGGGCGGTCAGGATCAGCTCGTAGCGTTCGTCCGCGAGCAGGCGGCTCACCACGCGGCCGAGGCCCTGGCTCGCTCCCGTGACGAGGGCCAAGCGGGGAGCGGATGCGGCGGTCATCGGGGCGGGACCCGCTCCCGGACAAGGAACCGGCAGACCGGGTCGCCCGCCACGAGCCGGTGGTTCACGTCGACGCGGGCCCCCAGGAGGGAGGAGAACATCTCCCGCTCGGTCTCGCACGCCTCGGGGTACCGCTCGGCGAGCGCGAGGATCGGGCAGTTGTGCTCGAGCATCTCGACCGTGCCGGCGCGCCGCCGTCCGACCTCGGCCATGTACCCTCCCTCGGTCCGCAGGCGAGCGAGCTCGCCGACCCGTGCCACGAGGGGGCCGCGGGCGAGCCGCGCGCGGCTGCGCTCGGCGACCTCCGCGGCCCGTCGCGCGAGGAGCTCCCGGACGGCGGGACGCCCGAGGCGCTGCTCGATGAACTCGAGGGCGCACCGCGACATCTCCGCGTAGGTGTGCGGGAAGAGCGACGAGGCGGCGTCGGTGAGCCGGAACGTGACCCTCGGGCGTCCCACCTTCCCGGCCCGGTAGGCCCGGGCGACCAGGCCGTCCGCCTCGAGCGGGACGACATGGCCGAGGACCGCGACCTTCGAGATCCCGAGGCCGGTCGCGAGCTCGGCGAGCGAGGCTCCCGGCTGGCGCTTCAGGAAGAGGAGGATCCCTCGCTTCGGGCTCGAGTAGCCCGCCGCGGCGTCCGCGTCCATCGCCGGACGCTACGGCCGCGATGTTTATACGGGATTTCCTTAACAAATGGAACGAACGGTCGGCGCCCTCGTCGTGGACGATAGGTTCGTATCGCCGGAAGGGTATTTCCGGCCATGTCGCCGACCGTCGAGGCTGCGGAACGCACGACGAACCCGTTCGTGGACCTTCTCGAAGCGCTCGCCAACCACCATGGGCAGTTCGACATCCGGCTCGATCATCTCTCCATGAAGTTCCCGTTCGGAGGCTCGGTCGAGGTGAACGGGACGATGAGCCTCTCGGTGCACCTCCGCGAGCTCACGGAGAAGGAGAAGGGCGCGCACGTCGCCCGCCAGCTCCGCCAGCTCTCGGCGTGAGGTGCAAAACGCGGCGGCAGGTTTAATACGCATAGATGCGTATTATCGGCCGCTGTGGCGGCTTTCGAGCTCGATCGGGGCCCTCACCCGTGCGTCGCGCGCCGCTGCGGGCATGAGGACGGCCAGCACGTGCGCACTCCCGAGCTCGCGGCGCCGGACGAGACCGTTCTCTTCTGCATCGGCTGCGCCCGCCACGAAGTCCGGAAGGCACGGAGACCGTGGTTCGGTCGCCGGCCGCGGGTGAGCCCGGCGGGCTCGATCGTCCCCCTTCCGAGAGACTAGTCGAGGGCCTCCCGAGCCCTCCCTCTGAAGGGCAGACGTTCTGGGGCGTCCAACGCCGCTTGAGGGCAAGCAGCCCACCCAGGGAACCGCCGGGTCCGGTCCGACGGGCTCGACCACAAGGGAAAACGGCGCCGCGGCGGGGGGCGTGGTCCCGACCCCTCGCGCCCCGCTAGAAGGCCCCGACGACCTTGCCCACGAGGAACCCGGCGAAGCCGGCCCCGAGGCCGATGAGGAGCATCCGCGCCCCTGAAACCCAGACCGAGCTGATCGTCGCCTTCGCCTCGTAGACGCCGACCGCGATCAGAAGGAGCCCGCTCAGCACGACCGCGACGATCGCGGCCGTCTCGTCCGGCAGGTGGATGAGGAACGGGATCATCGGGACGATCGAGCCGACGACCGTCGCGCCGAGCACCGTGAGCCCGCTCGAAAGCGGCTGCCGCTCCGGCACCTCGGCCAGATTGAGCTCGAACGCCATCATGATGTCGAGCCACGCCTTCGGCTTCGCCTCGATCCGCCGGACCATCTCCTCGACCTCCTCGCCCTCGAACCCCCAGCGACGGAGGATCACGCGGATCTCCTCGCGCTCCATCTCCGGGACCTCGCGCATCTCGCGCAGTTCGCGTTCCACTTCGCTCCGGAAGAGGTTCCGTCGGGCGAGCGTGGACGTGTAAGCGACCGCGCCCATCGAGATCGACTCCGCGGCGAGGGCGGCGAACGCAGCGACCAGGATGATTCGCGCGGTCGTCCCGGCGGCGACCAGCCCGAGGAGGATCCCGAGCACGTTGACGAGCCCATCCTGGCTCCCGAGGATGAAGTCGGAGAGTAGGGTCGGACGGGGGTGCGCCTCGGCCGGGGCGGCCTCACGAGGGGCCATGACGCCGCGTTCCGAAACCCCGGACTCGATAAAGGCGCCGCCGGGCCCAGGTCCCCCCGTCCCTCGGCGCGAACCGCTCCGGATTCCCCCGCGGGGCAACCGCTATCGGGAGGAGAGGGCGCGGGAAAGGGAGCTCGAGATGCAGGGCCCATCGGAGCCTCGCGAATCGCCGCCGCCCGCGGGTGACCCGCGGTCCGCCCCGCGCGGCCCGGTGGTCCGTCCGTCGGCGGTCCTCCTCCTCACGACCCTCGGGACCGTGATGGTGGCGATCGACAGCACGATCGTCGTGCTCGCGCTGCCGACCATGAGCCGGGAGCTCGCCTCCCCCCTCGGCACGATCATCTGGACGATCCTCGTCTACCTCCTGATCACCGCGACGCTTACGACCCAGGCCGGGCGTATCGGCGATCTCCTCGGACGAGGTCGGGTCTACAACGCGGGGTTCGCGATCTTCACCGTCGGTTCCGCGGTCTGCGGGCTCGCGCCCAACGACCTCGTCCTCGTGGGGGCGCGCGCGGTCCAGGCGATCGGAGGGGCGATCATGTTCGCGAACGCCGGCGCGCTCCTCTCGGCGGTCTTCCCGCCGGAACGGCGGGGTCGCGCGTTCGGCTACCTCGTCTTCGGTTGGAGCCTCGGGGCGATCCTCGGGATCCTGCTCGGGGGGGTGATCACCACGACGCTCGGTTGGCGGTACAACTTCTTCCTCAACCTGCCGATCGGCATCGTGGCCGTCGTCCTCGGGATGAGGACCCTCCCCCGGGCCGACCGGGTCAAGGCGGCGCTCGACCTCCCCGGCTTCGCGACGTTCTCCCTCGCCCTCGGCGCCCTCTGCTACGGCGCGATCGGCTTCGCGGTCCACGGGACGAACCCGACGGACCTCGCCCTCGTCGCGGGAGGGTTCGCCCTCCTACCCCTCTTCGTCGTGCTCGAGCTGCGCTCGGCGGAGCCGATGCTCGACCTGCGCGAGCTCCGCCAGCGCCTGCTCGGCTTCTCGCTCATCGCGGGCTTCCTCCAGGCGCTCGGGAGCCTGGCCGTGATCTTCCTGCTCACCCTGTACCTCCAGGGGCTCCGCGGCCTCTCCCCGCTCAACGCCTCGCTCCTCCTCGTGCCCGGGTTCGTGGTCGGTGGGGTCGCGGGACCGCTCCTCGGCCGCCACGTCGATCGCCTCGGTCCGCGCGGGCTGGCGACGGGCGGGCTCCTCCTCATGGGCGCCGCCGTCGCCTCCTACACCCAGCTGACCCTCACGACCTGGCTCGGCTGGATCCCCCTCATCACCCTCATCAGCGGGATCGGGAACGGGGCGTTCTACCCCGCGAACAACACCGCGATCATGAGTCAGGCGTCCCCCCGGACGTTCGGGGCGATCAGCGGGCTGCGGGCCTCGCTCGCCAACGTGGGGTCGCTCCTCAGCTTCGTCGTCGCGCTCTCGATCGCCTCCGCGAGCCTCCCCCGCGCGGTGGCGTACCAGGTCTTCCTCGGAAGCACCGACCTCGGGGCCGCAGGAGGGGCGTTCCTCACCGGCATCCATGCCGCGCTCGTCGGTTCGGTTGCGATCCTCCTCGTTGCCGCTGCGCTCTCCTGGTCGCGCGGTCGCGCGGTGCTGCGTCCTGGGGACGTGCCAAAAGCCGCGGAACCCCTAGCCGACCCGCGGGCGGGGACGCCGGGCGCTCCGGCGAACTCTCCTCACCGCGTCGCGGAGGATCAGCGCGTGGTCGAAGGCGAGGGGCCGGGCCTCGCGGATCGGTAGCCAGGCGGCGAAGGCGGCATCGTCCCCGCCCCGGGGAGCCCCCGGCCGCCCCCGCATCAGGAAGGCGACCGACACGGTCGGCCCCCGGGGGTCACGGCCGGGCCCGGAGTAGACCCCGAGGAGGCGCTCGACCCGGCCCTGGAGCCCCGTCTCCTCAAGGAGCTCCCGCTCGACCGCCGCTTCAACGGTCTCGTCCGGCTCGACAAACCCTCCTGGGAGAGCCCACCTTCCGAGGAACGGCTCCCGCCCCCGGCGCACCAGAAGGACACGGCCATGGTACAGCCAGACCGCGTCGACCGTGAGGGCGGGTCCCCGCGGCCGCGGTGGGTCTCCGACCCGCGACCGGGTCCGGTTATACGGCGGCACGCGCCCTCCCCTCCTCCTCCACTCGAACGTTCGGTCTTATAGAGGAGGAGCCGGCAACACGCTCGGCGGAGAGCCGTATGTCCGCCGAAACGCCGCTCGTTCATCGGACCGTCCGGACCGGTGGGATGCTCCTCGTTGTCGCGTCCCTCCAGTTCGTGGTGGCGCTCGTTCTGACCGCGAGCCATGTGCCCGGCCTCGACGCGTCGACCCCGACCGTGACCGCGCTCACGGGGGCCGCCGCCCCCTGGTCGACCGTCTTTGCCGCGTCCCTCGTCGTGCTCGGGCTCGTCGCGTTCTTCGGGCTCCTCCTCTCGTGGAGCGCCTTCGACAGCCGACCGAGCCGTGGCGTCGGCCTCCTCCTGCTCGCGGCGGGAGCCGTGGCGACCCTCGCAGTGGGGCTCTGCGCGAGCGTCTTCACGTCGGTCGCGGCGTCGACCGTGCGCTACACGGCCTACGGGGCCCTCGGCCTCGCCGGGATCGGTTTCCTCGTGCTACCGTTCGCCATGCACCGGCAGGAACGCTGGAGGGCCTCGCGCTTCTACACGTTCCTGAGCGGCCTTGTCGTGCTCGTGACCGGCGGGGTCTACCTCGCCCACGCGGTCTTCGGGCTCGGCAACGGGGGCGTCCCCGCCGTCGCGCTCGCCGTGGCTCTGCTCTGGCCGATCGTCGAGGGGGCGCACATCGCGCTCCTTCACCGGTTCGCGCCAGGTCTCCATGTGAAGGTCGCGGCCGCCTAGGGCCACCAGCACCTCCCCCCCGGGGCGGCCGTCGACCCCCTCGGCCGACGACCGTGCCCCAGGGGACGAAGGGTTAAGCGGGGGCCCGAAATTCGCGAGACCGGCCGATGGTGATCCTGCGAAGCAAGGCCCCCCTGCGGATCAGCTTCGCGGGTGGAGGGACCGACGTCTCCCCCTACCCGGAGGAACGAGGAGGCGCGGTCCTCAACTGCACGATCGACAAGTTCGCCTACGCGACCCTCGAAGCGATCGCGGACGGGCAGAGCGCGACCACCGTCGAATCGCTCGACTACAACGTCACGGTCAACTACGAGAAGCCGGCCGACCTCGTCTACGACGGGGAGCTCGACCTCGTCAAGGCCGCGCTGCGGGTGCTCTGCCCCCGCGGGGACGGGGGCGGCTCAACGGACAGTCTGAAGCTCTTCCTCCACTCGGACGCCCCCGCCGGGACGGGGCTCGGCACGTCGTCGACGATGACAGTCGCGCTCGTCGGCGCGTTCCGGCACTACCTCAGGGAACCGTGGACGTCGTACGATGTTGCCGAGCTCGCCTACCGCATCGAGCGCGACGAGCTCGGGATGCGGGGGGGACGCCAGGACATGTACGCCGCGGCGTTCGGCGGCTTCAACTTCATGGAGTTCTCCCGCGATCGCACGGTGGTGAACCCGCTCAAGGTCCCGGGGGAGGTCGCGAACGAGCTCGCCTACCGGCTCCTCCTCTGCTACACGGGGACCGGCCACTACTCGAACGACATCATCGAGCGCCAGCAGCGCCGCTACGTCGAGAAACGGGGCGACACCGTCTCCGCGCTCGACGCGACCAAGCAGCTCGCGGTCGCGATGAAGAACGAGCTCCTCCGTGGCAACCTCGACGAGATGGGGCGCTTGCTCGACGAGGGTTGGCGGTTCAAGAAGCAGTTCGCCGACGGGATCACGAACGAGCGGATCGACAAGTTCTACGCCCAGGCCCGGGCGGCGGGCGCGCTCGGGGGCAAGCTCGTCGGGGCCGGGGGCGGCGGGTACCTGCTGCTCTTCTGCGACTTTGCCCGGCGCGCGAGCGTCGCGAAGGCGATCCAGAACGCCGGCGGCCGCGTCGAGGATTTCGCCCTCGAGCCGGACGGCCTGCAGACCTGGTCGGTCCGCTCGGCCGGCTGACCGAACCTCATGGACGGTGGAGCGGCCCCGGGCGGGAGCGATTCACCTGAGCTCTCCCTCGTGCTCGCGGTGCTGAACGAGCGCGAGAACCTCCCCGCGCTCTTCGCACGCTTGAGCGCGCTCGAGCTCCCGCCGTGGGAGGCGATCGTGGTGGACGACGGGAGCACGGACGGGACCCGGGAGTTCCTCGCCGAGCTCGCTGGGCGCGAGCCGCGCCTTCGCACGATCCTGCACGACGGGCGGCAAACGACCCTCCGGGCCCAGGGCCTCGCCATCGCGAAGGCGCGTGGCCGGTACGTCGCGGTGATGGACGCCGACCTCCAGCACCCGCCGGAACTCCTGCTCCCGCTCGTCGCCGCGCTCCAGAACGGAGCGGCCCTCGCCGTCGCGAGCCGCTACGCTCCGGGCGGCTCCCCCGGTCCGAGGCACCCCCTGCGGGCCGTCATCTCGCGTGGGGCGGAAGCCCTCGCCCGGCTGATCCTGCCGGTCGCGCGGCGCACGAGCGACCCGGTGTCGGGGTTCTTCGCGTTCCGGCGTTCCCTTTACATGCCTCTCGAGCGGGGGTACCGAGGCTACAAGCTGCTCCTGTTCGTCCTCGTGATGGCCGACGGGCTTCCGGTGCGGGATGTTCCGTTCCGCTTCGAGCCCCGGACCGATGGGACCAGCAAGGTGACCGAAGGGCTCGCCTTCGTACGGGTCTTCCTCACGGAGCTCCTGCTCGCGCGCCGATGGGCCCACCGACGGGGACGGAACGATCCGTCGCCGGGCGCGTCGTCCGCTCTCGAGGGCTAGGGCTTCGCGGCCCTCGACCTTATCTGGCCTGGGGTCACGGCGCCCCGCGGAGCGGCTCGAGGCCGCTCGCGGCCGACCCGCGGATCTGGCAGGACGGAGACACCGTGAAGATCCTCGTGACCGGGGCGTCCGGGTTCATCGGCCGCTACCTCGCGAGCGATGCGTGCGCCCGAGGTCACGAGGTCACGGGAACGTACCTCTCCTCGCCGGAGCTCTCGTCCCGGATCCCCACGGACGACGGGATCCGATGGCGACGTCTCGACCTCCGCGACGGGAGGGCGGTCGCCGAACTCGTCCGCGAGGTCGCGCCCGACGCCGTCTTCCATCTCGGGGCTCAGGCGTACGCCCAGCGGGCCTGGGCCGATCCTCTCGACACGTTCGACACGAACGTCCTCGGCACGATCCGGCTCTACGAGGCGCTGCGGAAGAGGCCCCCGGGCCGGGGGGTCCTGTTGACCGCCTCCGCGTCGTCCTACGGGATCCCCGCCCACCTTCCCGTCTCGGAAACCTCTCCGCTCTGGGCGACGAACCCGTACGGGGTCTCGAAGGCGGCCCAGGAGGCGCTCTCCTACCAGTACGCCCGGAACTTCGGACTACGGATCGTCCGGGCGCGCCTGTTCGGTACCACCGGGCCCGGGAAGTCGGGCGATGCCCTCAACGACTTCGCCCGCCAGGTCGCGGAGCTCGAGCGCGCCGGTCGGCCGGCCACGCTCCGGGTCGGCAACCTCGAGCCTCGACGGGACATCTCCGACATCCGCGACATCGTTCCGGCCCTCTGGCGCGTCTTCGAGCGAAGTGACCCCTTCGAGCCCGTGAACGTCGGCCGGGGGAGGAGCTACTCCATCCGGTCGATCGTGGACCGGCTCATCGCTCTCGCACGGGTGCGTCTCACCGTCCGGGTCGATCCGTCCCTCCTGCGACCGACCGACGAGCCGGACAACCGGGCGGACGTACGCCGGCTCCGAGCCCTCGGCCACCGCCCGGCCTACCCGCTCGCACGGACGATCCGCGATGCCCTTGACTTCTGGAGATCGGAGCCGTCCCGATCTCCCTCCCTACGGGGCGGAACGTCCCGGCGGTCGGTCCGCCGGCCCCGGGCACGGGGCGCACGGTAGGACCATCGTGGGGAGGGACGGCGGGCTTCGCCTCGAACTCGCACGCATTCACCGCGCCCTCGTTCAGCGAAGGCGGTCGCCTGCCGATTCGCAGTTTCTCAAGAGCTATCTCGGTTCGCCCGCGCCCGTCCTCGGGCTGTCGGCCGCCGAGCTCCGCACCATCGCCCGCGAATCCGCCGCGCGATGGCCGATCTCATCGGCCGAACCGCTCCATCGGATGTGCCGGGGTCTCTGGAAGGGCCGCTACTTCGAGCAGAAGGCCCTCGCCCTCCTCTTCCTCCGGCGGCATGCGAGGCTGCTCAACGACCGCACCTGGCGCCTCGTGGATCCCTGGGTGGACCAGGCGACCGGCTGGGCCCTCTCGGATGACCTCGCCTCCGGTCCGATCTCGTGGCTGGTCGCCGCCCGTCCCGAACGGTTTCGGGCTCTGCTCCGGTGGACCCGGAGCCGGAACCCGTGGCGCCGCCGTGCCAGCCTGTACGCCTTGAACCGCTGGGTCCGCTCAGGGGCTCTCGACCGGCCGTTCCGTCTTCTGGACCACCTGCTGGGGGACCGCGATCGCTGGGTGCAACGCGCGGTGGGCACGTGGGCCCGCGAGTGCTGGAAGCAGGACCCGAGCCGGACCCGTTCGTACCTGATGGCGCGGGCCCGACGACTTTCCCCGACGGCGATCACCGTGGCGACCGAGCGGGCTCCACGCGATTTTCGTGTCCTTTTGAGGGGACGAGCCCGGCGCCTTCGCACCGGGTGACCCTCGAGGGTCACCCTGTCGCCCATTCGGGTGCGACGCCCCGACGCAGGCTCCGGAGCGTCCCGCTCCTCTCTCGAAAGTGGCCCCGGTACGCAAGCCCTCTCCGCGCGAACGTCTAAATACGCCGCTCGAGGGTGTTTTTCCGATGTCGCCCGGCAACCCCTCATCCGCTCGAACTTGGCGCAGCCGTCTTGCCGTGCCCCCGCCCGACTCGGTCGGCGGGGGGGTGCTCGCCGTCTCGGTCGCGTTCGCGTTGTTCTACCTCCTCCTGTTCGTGGCCGACTACAACCGGATGACGTCGCCCGCGATCGCCCTCCTCGCCACTTCGCTCTCGCTCGTGGTCGCTCTCATCCCCGCGTTCTCCCTCGGCTCGATGCTCGGCACGGACCTCGCGACGTTCCAGGGTCTCGAGCTTGAGCTCGCGCGGACCGTCCTCGCCTATTCGGGGTCCGGCACGCTGCCCCCCTCGGACGCTGCCCTCGCCGGCGTCTGGAGGGCGCACATCGCGGCTGCCGAGGAGTCACGCCGGATGGCGCGCTCGCACGCCTACGCCCTCGGCCTCTTCACCTTCGCGGGGATGTCGGCCCTCCTCGCGACCCTGCTCGCCTGGCTGGGGACGCTCACGACCACTCAGAACGCGGTGGGTCTTGGGATGTTCTTCGAATGGTTCGCGTTCGCCGGGCTCGTCGCGGGGGCGGGCGCGGTCGTGGCTACGGTCGGCTACTCCTCCCCGGTCCCCGGGTTCGACCTTCTCGCCGCCCGCCGGTGGCGGCGCAACGCGGGCCGACAGCAGGCGATCGACGGCGCTCTCAGCGAGGTCGGGTGGTTGTCCGAGTTCGCGCGGAGCGCGCGGGAGACCCGGCTGAGCACGATCGGGCCCTCGGTCATCCCCGCATGGCGGGAGTGACCGGTTCGGTCCCTTCCGACGGCCCTCGGCCGACAGACCCCCCTCGCTAGAGGGGGGTCCCGCATATCGAGATCCTCTCACGGAAGACCCTGAATTCGGAACAAACGTCTAAGAAGGTGGTTCAGGGTCGATGGCCGGGTCGACCGATGTTGTTCCGGGTTCCCTCGTCCGCCGCCCCTAGGGGCAGCCTGCTCGTCCGGTGGGTCCCATCCCTCCGGACGGCCGGATCGGATCCAGGGACTGTCCGCCTGGCAGGCTCTCCTCTCTCGGGCCCCGTGCCCGAGGCCGCCCTTATCGCAGCGGGGAGTGGCGTTGCGGCGTCGAGTAGCGTGGACGGCGCTCGTACTCCGATGTCAGCCTTCACCGAGCAGGGGTCCCCGTGACCAACGTTCACCCGTCGAACCACTTGCTCCAAGCCCCCGGACGCACGGGGAGGGTCAAGCCATCTCGCGAAGCGTCCGGTACCGCTCGAGCTCGTGGACCCCCGGGTGTGGAGCCGGATCGGAACGCTCGTCTCGGACGCCCATGGGACGTCTGCCGTCCGGCGAGCGACCCCGCTGAACCCGGCGATCCCCTCCAACCGAACCGCGAGGGTCCCAGCTCCTTCAGGGTCGGGGTCAGCATGGCACACGGACCACCGTCCTCCCGGTCCGGGGTTCTGGCTGCGAGTTCTGGACCAGGAGTTCGTGGGCACTTCTCCCGCGGCCGGCCGTGCCTCCCTGGTCCAACACAGGGGAGGCCCCACACCCCGCTTTCTCACCGCGACGGAAGACCCCGGACGAGGGCAGGCCCTCGAGCCGGCGACCGTCCTCCTCGTGAAAAGATGAAGAGCCCGACCCCCGCTCGCGGGCCTGCGCGATGACCCACCAGCCACCGGAAGGGTCGCGTCGGACCCGATGGGGGTCCGCACTCCGCCCCTGGGACGGTCGGCTTGCGCCGGCCCGTCCGGTCCCGAGGGAACCGAAGTGAGCCTCGCGGTGGACCGTCCTCCACGACGTCGCAGGCGCTTCGGCCGATGGGCGATCGCGATCGAGGCGACGGCGATCCTCCTCCTGCCGGTCCTCCTCGGCGCCACGGTCGGCCTGTTCGAGATCAATCCGGTCGAAGCGGAGATGCTCGCTCCGGTGGGCAGCGAGGCGCACCTGCTCCTCAACTCCTTCCCGGATCCCACGCTGGTCCTCGAGATCGCCTACCAGAGCACGGTCGGACCGCCCGCGGCTTCGACCGTCGCGACGCTTCTCGATCGGGTCAACGAGACCTGCCAGAAGTCCCGAGTGGTCGTCGACGAGCACGCGTTCACGAGCTCGGCCCCGACCTTCGACCTCGCCGGCCTCTTGAACCTCGAACGCGAGGTGCGGCAGCATTGGCCGACGTGGGGCACGATGTCGCTCTTCTACCTCTACCTCGGGGCCGGGTACGGGCCGAACCCGGATATCCTCGGGCTCGCCTACCGCGGGAGCTCGATCGCGGTCTTCGAGGGTACGATCCAGGCGGTCACGCCGGGCGTCGTCGGACCCGGCCCCGTGACCACGACCGTGATGGTCCACGAGTTCGGCCACGAGCTCGCCCTGGTCGGCATCTACGGCGGGGCGCCGAACGAGGACCCGAACCATCCGGACCACTCCATCGACCCGAACGACGTGATGTACTGGGAGGTCGACACGCGGGCCCTCGTGGGCGGGATCACGTCGAACCCCCCGACCCAGTTCGATGCGGCCGACATGGCCGACCTCAGCACCGTGCGGGCGACGCTCATCCCATACGAGGTCCTCCCGTGGATCGTGCTCGGCGTCTCGGTCCTCTCCGCCGTCCTGCTCCTCTGGATCGAACGGCGGCGCGACCGGGCGGTCGCGAAGGGACCGGCGCCCTGAGCCTCGCCCGACGGAGTTTAGTCGCCGCGGCCCTCTCGCCCGGGGATGGTGAGGGGCGAGCGCCCAAGGCCGGAAGGACCCTCGAGGCGCGTCCCCGCGCCGGGCGTGGTCGCCCAACGCGTCCGGTTCCTGAGCCTCGCTGCCACCGCGCTCGGCCTCGTGCTCGTCGGGCTCGCGGTCGCCTCGGTCGTCGTGCCGGCGCACGAGCTCTACCGGACCGAGCTCTCGGGGTACGCGCCCCCCTTCGACGCGGCGGCCGGCATCCTCCTCATCGTGCTCGCGCCGAGGATCCGGGAGCGCACCCCGGTGGCCTGGCTGTTCTCGCTCCTCGCCCCCGTGCTCACGTGCACGATCGCGGGGTTCAGTCCCGACCCGTACGCCCTCGCGAGCGGGGCGGCCTCCGCGGCCTACGTCGTGGCGATCTTCCCGTTCCGCAGCGGGTTCTACCGCGGCACGACCGCTCCCCGGACCCTCGAGCTCGCCCTTGCGGTCGCAGGTCTCCTTACGCTCCTCTTCGGGACCGTCGGGTCCCGATGGTTGGGAGGGCAGTTCAGCCCGCCGGTTGACGGCTGGGCCCAAGCCCTCTACTTCACCGTGTCGACGATCTCCACGAACGGTTCAGCGATCAATCCGACGACCGACGCCGCCCGCCTGTTCGTGGTCGCGCTCATCCTGCTCGGCGTGGGGACGTTCTTATCCGCGGTCGTCGTGTTCTTCCTCCCGTTCGTGGAGCGACGCCTCACCGGCCTCGCCTCGCGCCTCGAGCGGTCCCAGATGCAGGAACTGGAGCGCCACGTGATCGTCTGCGGGGCCTCGCCCGAGGCGCACGCGACGGCCCGGGCCCTGCGCGAAGCGGGCGCCCGGCCCGTGATCCTCGCGGCGGATTCCCAGGCGCTCGAGCTCCTCCGCTCGGAGGGGTTCCGCACCCATCTCGGCGATCCGTCCGTCGAGGACGACCTCAAGATCGTCGGGATCGAGCGGGCCCGGGCCGTCGTGGTCGCCCAGGCGTCCGACGCGGAGAACCTCCTCACGGTGATCACGGCGCGCGCCCTCCAGCCGTCCCTGAGGATCGTGGCGATCGCCTCGTCGGACAGCAGCCTGCCGAAGCTGCGTCGCGCGGGAGCGAACGAGGCCGTGAGCGTCGTGCGCGTGGCTGCGCAACTGATGAGCTCGGCCGCTCTCGAACCGAACGACGTCGATCGTTCCCACCCCCATTCGATCACGCCGTGAGCGGGCTCGGAGACGATGGCTCGGTCGGCCGAGAGGACCGAAGCGCGCGTGACGCGCCGCGCCCCCCCGGGGCCGGCGGCGAAAGGGAGGCCGCCCGATGCGAGATGAGCTCGAAGCTTGGCTCTCGGGCGGGAGGCGCCTCGTAGGATGCTGACGTTCGACCTTCCCTCCATCTTGGTCGCCTTCCTCGTCACCGTCCTCGAGATGACCGAGGTCGTGGCCCTCGTCTTCGCGATTGGGGCCGACCACGCCACCGTGCGGCACGTGGCCCTCGGGGCCACCGCGGGAACGGCGGCGGTCTCGCTCACGGCGGTCGCCGCCGGGGCCGTGCTGATCGCCCTCCCGCGGGGTCTTCTCCTCTGGGCCTCCGCGGCGGTGCTTGCAGGCTTCGGGGTCTTCCTCTTCCGGAGCACGCTCCGCACCTACCGGAAGCTGAGGGTCCCCGCTCCGGCGTCGCCGAGCGGGAAGACCGCGCACAGCGTCACCCAGTTCGCCGGCGGGTTCTCCGTGGGCGCGGTCGAGGCGACCGAGGCGGTGATCGTCCTGCTCGCGCTCACGGCCGCGGGCCACGGAGGCTCGGCGATCGTGGGCGCGGTGGCGGGCGGGGTCCTTCTCGCCGTCGTGGCCGCCCTGGTCCACGAGCGGGTGCGCCGCATCAAGACGGCCTGGCTCAAGCTTGGGGCCACGTCCCTCGTCCTCGCGTTCGCGGTCTTCTGGGCCGGGGAGGCGTACGGGCTTGCGTGGCCAGGTCCGAGCCCCGACCTCTGGCTCGTGCCCCTGTTCGTCGCCGGCCTCCTCCTGGTCCGCGGAGCCATCGCGGGGCTCCTGCGACCCGTCCGGACTGTCCCGAGGGCCTGACGCGGAAGAAGGAAAGGAAAGAAGGGGTTGGACCTTCGGCGCCCCCGCGCCTACGTGGGGAGGAGGCTCTTGCTGTAGGTCGCGTTGGTGAGCTCGGCGGTGCCGGCGTACCAACCGATCAGGCCCGTGACCACGAGCTCGCCCGCGATCGCCCACATCTCCCCGGAGGAGACGGTGTTGCCCGCCCCGTACTGCCAGTACTCGACCACGAGCAGGACGAACCCGACGAACAGGAACAGGAAGAACAGGAACGTGATCCAGCCGTGCTTGATCGAGTTGATCAGGAACGTCAGGGAGAACAGGACCCAGACGAAGAGGAAGCCCGCGAACCCGTAGTTCACGACCCCGCCCGAGACGAAGTAGTGGGTGATCGCGTAGGCGATCCAGAACGCGCCGAAGCTCACGAACGCCGTTCCCCAGAACAGCTGCCCGCGCTTGAGGGCGATGAGGCCCGCAAGGCCCGAGGCCAGCCCACCGAAGACGAACGCGAGCCCGTAGAGGGCCCAGAAGTTCCCTCCCACGTTGAAGCCGTTGCCGTACGGGGGCGGTAGGTTGCTCAGGCCAAAGACGATCATCGTCATCCCGAAGGCGAGGAGCCCGAGGACCGACGAACTCGCCCAGCCGGATGCGAGGCCCCCTGTCGAGGAGCCCATCTCCATTCCCTTGGCGCTTCCCATGATCGACTCGGAGGCCGCCATGTTCAAGGGGTGCGACGAAAGTCCTAGTAGATAACCCCTCTTTTCGACGGGTTTTCCGTGTTACGGCATGGGGCGGGGTTCTCTCTCGGGCCGTGGGGGTCCCGGCAGCCTTAAGCCGCGGTCGAGCTCGCAACGTCCGACGTCCATGCAGGATCGGTCGGAGCTCGCTCGGGTCGTCGTGGGGGAGACCCGGGTCGTGCTGAACCGGGACCTTTCCGTCATGAACCCGAACCTCGTCCAGGGCGCGCAGGGGCTCGTGGTCGGCAAGATCGCGAACTACACGCTCAAGGTCGCGTTCCCGAAGGTGACCGTCGGGGTCAACTGGCGGGACTGCGACCTCGTCGTCGGGAAGACCGGGATGCCGACCGAAGCGGAACAGCCGAAGGTCGTCCCGATCCCCCGCCACGCGGGCCAGGACTAGGCGGCCGGTCCGCCGTCCGGCGTCTTGGCGAGGAGCTCCTCGACGATCTCCGGGACCTCGGACAGCTGGTCCGTGCGGTACGGGGTCGGAGGGTTGTCCCACCCCGCGGGCAGGAACAGTCGCTGATAGTGCCGACCGTAGCTCTGGAGCCCCGTGAACAGGATCCCGCCCCGGAA
>JAWOKS010000020.1:0-60994 GCA_033854115.1 Thermoplasmata archaeon | reverse complement strand
GGCGGCGAGGGCGCGCGCGATCTCGGTGCGGCGCCGGGCATCCTCCTCGCTCGTCTCCGCATCGTCGGCGAGGCTGTCGTGGCCGGAGAGCGGGTCACGGACCCAGACGAACCGGCGCGGCAGGTCGGCGACGGCCATCGTGTAACCGGTGAACCCGCGGCGGAGCGTGAACTCCCCGCGCCGTACGTTCCGGACGGCGATCGCGAGCGGCACGAAGATCGAGAAGAACGCGGCGTTCGTGAGGACGGTGATCGAGAACGGCAGGAAGCTCAGGAGGGTCGCGGTGGACGGGGGCGCGAGGAGGAGGGGGACCGCGAACAACGGCACGACGAGCCCCGTCACCATGAGCGCCTTCGCATCGGCCCCCCCGTAGAGCACCCCGAGCTCGAAGAGCGCGCGCGCGAGGAGGACGCTCGCGAGGACGGCGAGGATCGCTACGGGGACGGCCGACGCGCCGATCCCGTAGCTCACGACGGCAGCGCCGGTAAGGAGGAGGACCGCGAGGTACGTGACCCCCTCGATCCAGGGCGCGAAGCGCGCGGCGGGGCCCCGCAGGGCGTCGTCCCACGGGAAGACGTGCTGGACCACGAACACCGCGACGAGGAGCCACAGGGCGAACGGAACGGGTCCGGCGGGGGCGAACGCGACGAGGCCGAAGACGAGACCGGCGACCCCGAGGACCTGCCAGAGGTGGTCGGTCACTTCCCGGGAACGCAGGTCCGAAACGGCCGCGTAGGCGAGACCCCCGGCGAGCGTGATCGTTCGGGTCGCCTCGAGGTAGTCGATCCCCCCGGCCACAGCTCGCGGTGCCCTCCCGGCTCCGAGCGAGGAACTCCCTCTTAAGGGCGTGCCGGCCCGGGCCCCGGTCCGCCGTCCGGGGGACCGCGGGACGGCCGGCGAGGACGCACCGCCGAGCGACCCGCGCAAGCGCTTTTAAGGCGCCCCGACTCGCGCGGCTTCGCCTCCAGTTGAGCATGGTCGAGTACAAGCTCGTGATCTCGGAACGGGAGCGGTCGATCGCCCGCACCGTCGCCGACCCGCAGTCGGCCGGCTTCCTCGGCAAGCGCATCGGCGAGGCGGTCGGAGGCGAGCTGATCGGGGCGAGCGGCTACACGTTCCGGATCACGGGCGGGACCGACAAGAGCGGCTTTCCCCTGCGTCCGGACGTCCCGGGCGCCCGCCAGGTCCGCCTCTACGTGGGCGAGGGGTTCGGCTTCCACGCTCCGCGTCGGGGGATGCGCAAGCGCCGGACGTTCCGCGGCAACACGATCAGCGAGGACACGGTCCAGATCAACCTCGTCGTCGACCAGAAGGGACCGAAGCCGCTCGCGGAGCTGTTCGCCGCTTCATGAAGGTTCCCCGACAACCGGAGGTGAACGTCGGGCTCGTCGGTCACGTCGACCACGGGAAGACGACGCTCACCCAGGCGCTCACCGGCGAGTGGACCGACCGGCATTCCGAGGAGCTGAAGCGCGGCATCTCGATCAAGCTCGGCTACGCCGACGCGGCGTTCTACGTCTGCCCGAACTGCCCGAAGCCGACCGGCTACGCGGTCGAACCGGTCTGCCCGTCCTGCGGCGGGGAGGCGAAGTTCCTGCGCGCGGTGTCGTTCGTCGACGCTCCCGGCCACGAGACGCTCATGGAGACGATGCTCTCCGGCGCGGCGATCATGGACGGCGCGCTCCTTCTCGTCGCCGCGAACGAGCACGTCCCCCAGCCGCAGACCCGGGAGCACCTCTACGCGCTCGACATCATCGGGGTGCGCAAGGTCGTCGTCGTCCAGAACAAGGTCGACCTCGTGACCGCCGAGGAGGCGACCCGGAACCAGGAGGAGACCACCGAGTTCCTCAAGGGCTCCCCGATCTCGGGAGCGCCGATCGTCCCGATCAGCGCGAACCACCGGGTCGGCCTGGACGCCCTCATCGGGGCGATCGAGGAGACGATCCCGACCCCGGCCCGGGACACCTCGAAGCCTCCGCTCATGTACGTCGCCCGTTCGTTCGACGTGAACCGCCCGGGCACCCGGCCGAAGGACCTGCGCGGCGGGGTGCTCGGAGGCTCGCTCCTCCAAGGGCGCCTCAAGACCGGGGAGGAGATCGAGATCCGTCCCGGGGTCACCGGCGCTTCGAACGGGCGCGCGGAGGCCCTCACGACCACGATCACGTCGATCGTCTCCGGCGGCGAGAACTGGGCGGAGCTCCGTCCGGGGGGCCTCGCCGCGATCGGCACGGGCCTTGATCCCTCGCTGACGAAGGGCGACGGCCTCACCGGACGCCTGATCGGCACGGCCGGCACGCTGCCCGAGGTCAGCCAGAAGATCCGTCTCAAGGCGACGCTCCTCGACCGCGTGCTCGGGGCCCAGCGCGAGATCAAGGTCGAGAAGATCCGCACGAGCGAGCTGCTCGCGATCACCGTCGGGACGACGATCGCCCCGGGCAAGGTGACGAGCGCCCGGGGCGACGAGGTCGAGCTCGCGCTCACCCGGCCCGTGACGGTCTTCGCCGGGACGCGGGTCGCGATCTCCCGCCGCTTGAACGCCTGGCGGCTCATCGGCTACGGTCTTGTCGAGGCCGCGTCGCGATGAGGCCCCAGCTGCTCGAGATCCTCCGGTGCCCGGTCTGCCGGGGGGAGCTCACGCTCACCGAGCGGACGCGTCACGGGGACGAGGTGCTCACCGGCACCCTCGCCTGCGCCCGTTGCCACGTCGACTACCCCATCGACGACGGCATCCCGGACCTCCTGCCCCCCGACGAGCGGGACTGACGGGGCGGCTCCGCGGGCCCGCTCCGGCCCGCCCCGCCGCTAGGCGAGGTAGAAGTAGCCGAAGAAGCCGGCGAACATCAGCGCCGAGACCACGACCGAGGGGATCAGCCAGCGGATCGCGCGGCGCGAGCGGGCCTGCACCGAGCTCCCGACCGTGACGATCGGGATGGCGAAGGCGAGCCAGTAGCCGGTGAGCACCGTCTCGTAGAGGGCGTAAGAGGTCTGATTGCCGGAACGGTCGTGGAGCGCGAGCCCCACGACGAGCGCGACCGAGAGGACGAGGAAGACCAGGCTCACGCCGGCGGCCTCGAGGTACCCCGCGAGGCCCCGCTTGCGACGGGGGTGGAATCGGCGGAGGAGGAAGAGCATCGCGATGAACACGGCGAGCGTCGCGAGGAGCGCGTAGAACGCCGGGCTTGCGAGGTCGAGCGTGTTCGGTCCCGGCCCCGGTGGCTCGAGCAGGACCGGTCCCCCCTAGAGCGTGCGCAGGACGGCGCGCGCCGGCCCCCCGTCGCCCCCGCGTAGCGCGAGCGGCAGGCACGCGAGCTCGTAGGCGCCGGGGCTCGCCTCGGCGAGCAGCAGGCCCTCGAGGATCAGGATCCCCCGGCCGAGGAGCTCCCGGTGCACCGGGTACGTTTCGGTCCGGTCGGTCTCGATCGAGAGCGCGTCGATCCCGACGAGACGCACGCCCCGCTCGGTGAGGAGCCGGGCCGCGGGGAGCTCGATCCCCACGAAGTCGGGGAAGAACTCGAGCCGCTCGGCCCACCGCAACGAGTTCGAGGTCCGCAGGAGGACGCGCTGCACCCCGGGGGGCAGCTTCTCGAGCTCCGGGGCCCCGACCGACGTGCAGCGCGGAGGGACCTCGAGCACGACGCACGGTCCCGAGAGCGTGTCGAGGTCGATCCCGTCGATCGCGAGCCCCTCCGAGACGAAGTGGGACGGCGGGTCGAGATGGGTGCCGGCATGGGTCGAGAGCGTGAGGCTCGAGAGATTGTACGGCGCGCCGTCCTCGAGCCGCTGCACGCGCGACGAGCGGAACGGCGGATCGCCCGGGAACGAGGGCATGCCGTCGAAGAGCGGCATCGAGATGTCGATCGTTCGCACGGCCGTCCCCGGGAACCGTGAGGAGGTGGCACGGTGAGGCATAACGGTTCACTCACACCGGAGCCCGACGGGCGTACGAACCGGCCGCCGGCCCCCCGTTGCCCCGGAGCGACGAGCGACGGCGGGGAGGACCGGGGGCGCGGCGCGCGGACCCGGACTACGCGTCGAGTCTTCGCGAGATCCGGATCGAGCCGGCCAGCCCGAACGCAAGCGCCGTGATCCCGCCCGCGGTCAGGACCGCTCCAACGAGAACCGTGCCTTCGCCCGCGAGCGTCGGACCGAGCGGAACCGGCGCGGAGACCACCGTGAAGAACGAGCCCGCCACGAGGGGGAGGAGCCCCACCGCGAGCGCGAGGAGCGAGGCCACGACGAGCGCCCAGCCGTACTCCCGGCCGACCGCCGGGACGATCAACGCTCCGACGAGCAGAGCGAGAGCGGCGACGGCGATGTAGATGATCCCGAACCTCGAGTAGAGGAGGCCCTCCGCGGCGATCAGCCCCCCGAAGAGGGCGACCGCGCGCCAGCGCGTGAGCGAGTCCTCCTCCCAAGCGAGGTCGGCGTCGGCCGCATCGTGGCGACGGGCGTGGCGCTCGATCTCGATCATGGCCGGCACCGAGGTCTCGGCGATCGGGAGATTCGGTTGGCCCCCCGGGCACATACGGACGCAAACGGGCGCGAAGGCCGTTAAATCTGAGCTTCACTGCGATGAAGCGACCGCCTCCCGTAGACGTGGAGCCCCGGGGTCCAGCCGGCGGGATTTCGGCGTGCGGCGTCTCTCGTCCGCTTCCACGCCAAGCGTTAAGCGGGGTGAGAGGGGAGGGGGGGCGAATGACCCCCTCGGCGGACGACGACGACCTCGACGATCTGGAGGAGGACGCGGACCGCTCGGAGAAGCGCGCGAGGGGACGACGGGGGGCGGCCTCGCGCCGGGCCAGCGCGCTCCACCCGGCCCCCGTGCGCCGGTGGGCAGGGTCCGGCGACGTGGACGACGAGGGCGACCCGGCCGAGCCCGCGGCCCGAAAAGGTCGACGGCCCCCCGTCTTCTGGCGGGCGCGCGATTCCCTCTACTTCGAGCCGCTCGTCGCGCTCGCGATCGTGGCGGTCCTGCTCGCTTCGCTGTTCGCCTACACCTCCAACTGGCCCCCCGTCTACGTGATCGAGTCGAACAGCATGCAGCACGGGAGCGGTGACCACCTCGGGGCGTTGAACGCGGGGGACGTCGTTCTCGCCCAGAAGGCCCCGCAGAGCTCGATCGTCACCTACGTCCAGGGGATCCGGCAGGGCTACTCCACCTACGGAGAGTCCGGGGACGTCCTGCTCTACCATCCGAACGGCAACCCCTCGGTGACCCCGATCATCCACCGCGCGATCATCTACCTCCAGTACGACGCCCACACCCAGGCCTACAACGCGACGGGCCTCGCCGGGCTCCCCTGCGGCACGCAGGCGGGAGCCGTCTATGCGACGCCCGGGACCACGGGGGAATGCGAGACGACGGAGCTCAAGGGCGACCTCGAGCTGTTCCACTTGGGCGGTCGGCCGACCGCGATCGACATCTCGCTCAACCCCTCCACCGGCCTCGGGGCCCACTCGGGCTACATCACGCTCGGCGACAACATGACCTCGAACACGGTCGTCGACCAGCAGGGGCTCGCGATCAGCTCGCTCGTCGAGCCCGGCTGGGTGATCGGCGTCGCCCGAGGGATGATCCCCTGGTTCGGCGCCCTCAAGCTTCTCCTCGACGGGAACTCGGCCCTCGTCCCCAAGGCCTCCTGGGAGTTCATGGGCCTCACCATCGCGGGAGTGATCCTCGCGGCCGCGGGGATCCACTTCCTCCTCCGCCGTCGGGGCGTCGTCAGCCCCCAGCGGCGCCGCGAGGAGGAGCTCGAGGAGATCACCGAGGACGACGGCCGGCCTCCCCCACCGCCCCCGGCGGCCAACCGTCCACCGATGCGCGGCTGGCAGGCGACCCCGGTGGCGCCGGACGACGACGTCGAACCGGTGCGGCCGGCCCCGCGACGGGCCTCCTACGAGCAGCGCCGGCGCGCCCACTTCGTGACCCACCTCGAGCGCCGGCACGCCCGTCCGCCCCCGAAGGAGGGGGACGGGGAGGACGAGGACGAGGCCTCCTAGGTCGGCCCGCGGGCCGCAGGCGAAGCGCTCTTTAACGGCCCCGAGGGTGCCCGCGTCGGCGTAGAGGTCGAGCGGGATCGATGCACGTCATCGGAGGCAGCGCGTCGACCGCGCTCGCGGAACGGATCTCGCGGGAGCTCGGCAACGCGCCGTTCGGCATCCCGTTCACGAAGCGGTTCCCGGACGGCGAGCTCTACCTCCGGGTCGGCGGCCGGCTCGAGGGGGACGATGTCGTGATCGTCCAGTCGACGCGGACCGACCAGGACCTCCTCGAGCTCCTGCTCCTCGAGGACGCCGTCCGCGAGGCCGGGGCGCGCCGGACGTTCGTGGTGGTGCCGTACTTCGGCTACGCCCGTCAGGACCGGCGGTTCTTCCCCGGCGAGCCCCTCAGCGCCCGGGCGATGTGCCGTCACGTGGAGCTCGACGCCGACGGGGTCGTCACCGTCGATCTCCACTCCTCGCAGACCCTCACCCACTTCCATAAGCCCGCGTTCGAGGCGAGCGGGATCCCGGCGCTCGGCCGCCTGCTCCGCGAGCGGCCGGTCGACATCCTGGTCTCCCCCGACAAGGGCGGCGTCGAACGGGCCCGCCGGATGGCGCAGCTCCTCGACCGGCCCTGGTTCGCGCTCGACAAGCGGCGGCTCGACAGCGATCGCGTCGAGCTGAGCCTCCCGTCGACCGCCGTGCCTCCCCTCGCGGGCAAGCACATCGTCCTCGTCGACGACGTGATCACGACGGGCGGCACGATCGTCGAGGCCGCCCGGCTCCTGAAGCGCAACGGGGTCGGCGCGGTGACCGCGGCATGCACCCACGGACTGTTCCTGCGCGATGCGTTCGAGCGGATCAAGGCCGTGACCGACGAGGTCCTCTCGACCGACACGCTCGGCAATCCCGCCGAGAAGGGGTCGGTCGCCCCCGACGTCGCCCAGATCCTGGTGCGCGAGTTCTCCTCGTGACGGCGGGCGCCGCCCCCGAAGCTCCTCACGCCGCCGCCGGAGCGACCCGCCCGCTCCTCGAGGAGCTCCTCGCGGACCTGCGACGCGAGCTCGCCCGCCGGGACGAGGACCCGAGCGGCGCCTGGGTCGAGGAGACGGCCGCCGAGCTCGCGAGCGGCGCGAAACCCGGCTGGTACCTCCCTCCGTCGAGCCGCGGCGGGGGTCTCGCGTTCTACGCCCGCCAAGGTTCGGCCGCGTTCGGCCACGTCCACGCGGCCGCGGAGGGCGGGGCTCCGCGGGCGCTCGAGCTCGCGCGCACGCTCCTCCACCATCTCCCCTCGGAGGTCCGCTCCCTCGACCTCGGGTTCACCGGCCTCCCCCTCGAGCTCGAGCGGGCGGTCGCCGCCGAGCTCGCGGCGGAACCCGGCTCGACGCTCCTCGAGCGCCGGGCCCTCGAGCGTGCCCTCCGCCCCGCGGACGCCGGGCCGTCCGCGCACCCGCCCCCGGGCGTGGACCTCACGCCGGTCCGCTCCGTCACCGTGGAGGCGCTCGCCGACCTCGACCGCCGGGCGTTCGAGGGCTCCGTGGACGAGCTCCTCATCGGTCGGGAGCCCGAGGCGTACCGCCGGTCGATCGAGGCCCTGCTCGAGGGCCGGCTCGGCCGGTTCGTCGACGAGGCGTCCGTCGCGCTCGTCGAGGCCGAGCCGCCCCGTCTCACCGGAGCGATCCTCACCGGCGAGCGATCGACCCGTCGCGCGATCTTCCTCGACCTCATGGTCGATCCCGAACGCCGGGGCCGGGGACTCGGCCGGTTCCTGCTCACGTGGGGTCTGCGTGCCCTCTTTGCCCTCGGCTACGAGAGCGTCCGCCTCTGGGCCTCGGTCCGGAACGAGCCGGCGATGACCCTCTACCGCGAGCTCGGCTTCCGCGAGGTCCACGGCGCTACGATCTATCGCTGGGACCGACCGACCGACTCCCCGCACCCGCAGACGTCGCGGTAGGGGCACGCCTCGACCATCCAGGCCGGGCACGGCGGCAGGGACGACGGGCGACCGTCCCGCACCGCCTCCTCGAGCGCGGCCGTGCGGTCCTTCCAGAGACGGGCGAAAGCGCGGACCCCTTCGCCGAACTCGTAACGGAGGACCTGCACCGCGGGGCGGCCGGCCTCCGCCCGCTCGTACGCGACCACGACCGTCGCACGCTCCGTGCCGCTCGCCGCGCACCGGAACCCGAGCTCGACCCCGTACTGGGGAACGCGGAGGTGCACCTCCCGGGTCGAGAGGCGCGAACGCGCCCGCGACGTGCGGACGAGGCAGGGAGTTCCCTGCCAGGCCAGGATCTCCTCCTCGGGAGCGCCGGGACCTCCCGGCAGGCGATGGACCTCCCCGGCCGGGCCCCGCTCGAGGGCGGTGAGGAGCCTCTCGTAGAGGTCGGACGGCGGCCCGAGCCGCGCGGGGGCCGGTTCTGAGGGGGCGGGGCGGCCGCGCGTCCGCTCGAAGTACGCTCGGCGGGGGTAGACGAGGTCCCGGTACCGGGCCACCGGGGGCGGGGGTTCGGGGGGGAGGGCGCGGAGGGCGGCGGACCAGCGTTCCTCGATCGCGGGCCGTGCGACGACCCCGGTGACCTCGTCCGCGATCGTCCCCGGCGCCTCGGGCTCGTCCCCCCGGCAGTCGCAGACCCCGGCGCTGCGGAACTCGCAGCCGGCCGCGAACCACCGGCAGCGGGGAAGGTGTTCGGGTCGCTCCGAGGTGAGCGCCGCCCTCAGCGCCGACTCCCGTTGCGCGGTCTCCTCCTCGATCGCGGCCAAGTCGTGAAAGCCGATCTCGACCGCCACGACCGAGGCGGCTCCCTCGGTCGGCGGCACGAGATGGACGAGGCGGCCGGCCGATCGACCGACGAGGCCGCAGTAGATCGCGACCTGCTCGACGTACTCGGGCCGCGCGTGGAGGAGGTCGACGGGAAGGCCGCGTTCTCCGGTCTTGATCTCGACGGGGACGTCCGCGAGGAGGTCGATGCGCGCGGAGAGGCCTCCCCGGCGCAGGCGGACCTCGAGAGGGCCGTCGCCCGCGACCGCGTCGCCGAGACGACGGTGCCAGAGCCGGCCGCTCTCGAGGCGCTCCGCCCGTTCAGGAGGGATGGGCGGGGGGCCGACCGTCCGCCGCCAGAACGCCCGGCGGCTCGCAAGGAGATCGCTCACGCTGAGGGCCTTCGGTTCGCCCGAGAGCGGCAGGCGCGCCGCGAGCTCCCCGGAGTCCCTCGGGTCCTCCTCCACCCGCACCCGGGCGAGAAGGTCGGCGAGAGCCGCGGGCGGCCCCGGGACGTCCACGGAGCCATAGAGCCGGTCTCCCACAAGAGCCGGCGGTGCCCCGAGAGAGCCTAAGTTCCGGTCGGGTTCGACCGGACGTGCCGGATCGGACCGGTCGCCCGCTCATCGTCGGGAGTGGCATCGCAGGGCTCTACGTGGCGCTCCGCTGCCGCGAGCTCGGGCTCCGGCCCACCATCGTGACCAAGGGCCGGCTCGAGGACTCGAACACCCGCTACGCCCAGGGCGGGATCGCGGCGGCGATCGGGCCGGGCGACAGTCCCGCCCGCCACTTCGACGACACGGTCAGGGCGGGCGCCGGCCTCGTCGACCCCGCGGCGGCCCGCACGCTCACGCGCGATGCCCCGGCCCGCATCGCGGACCTCGTGCGCTACGGGGTCCCGTTCGACACGATCGAGGGGCGGATCACCCTCGGTCGAGAGGCGGCCCACTCGCGGGCGCGTCTCCTGCACGCGGGGGGCGACGCGACCGGTGCCTCGATCGAGGAGACGCTCAAGCGTCGCGTGCTCGAGGCGGGGATCGAGGCGCGGGAACGGACCTTGCTGCGCGCGCTCCGGCCCGCGGGCCGTGCCGGCGTGGTGGCCGTGCTCTCGCGGGCGGGCGGGAGCGCGCTCGAGGTCGACGAGCCCCGGCCGGTGGTGCTCGCGACCGGCGGCCTCGGCAGTCTCTACCGCCAGAGCTCGAACCCGCCGGTCGCAACGGGCGAGGGGATCGCGATCGCGTTCCGGGCGGGGGCGCTCGTGAACGACATGGAGTTCGTCCAGTTCCATCCGACCGCCTTCGCGCGGGAGGGCGCGCCGAGGTTCCTCATCACGGAGGCGCTCCGGGGCGAGGGCGCGGTCCTGCGCAACGAGAAGGGCGAGCGGTTCATGGTCGGCCAACATCCGGACGCCGAGCTCGCCCCCCGCGATGTGGTGACCCGCGCGATCGACCGGGAGATCGCGCGTTCGGGCCGGCCCTGGGTCAACCTGGACGCCACCGCGCTGCCACGCGACCGCCTGTTCGCCCGGTTCCCCTCGATCACCCACTTCCTCCTCGCCTACGGGCTCGATCCGTCGCGCGAGACGATCCCCGTGGCCCCGGTCGCCCACTACATGATCGGCGGCGTCAGCACCGACCTCGAAGGCCGGACGTCGATCCCCGGGCTCTACGCCGCCGGCGAGGCGGCCGCGACCGGCGTCCACGGCGCGAACCGCCTCGGCAGCAACTCGCTCGTCGAGGGGCTCGTCTTCGGGGAGCGGCTCGCCCGCCGGCTTCACGCCCCGGCGGCGGGGGGCCCCCGGGCCCCGGGCCGCCTCGTCCGGGTCCGCCCGGGCCCGGGCGGCGGGAAGGCCGAGGAGCTCGAGACGCTCGAGGAGATCCGGTCTCGGCTGTGGGAGGAGGTCGGGATCGTGCGCACGGCGGAGGGGCTCGGGGCGGCGCTCGAGCGGTTCGAGGCGATCGACCGCGCATCCGAGCCGGCCCGGTCCGACCTCGCCGCGGGTCCCGTCGCGAACGCCGCGCTCACCGCGGCGCTGATCGCCCGCGCCGCGCTTGCCCGCACCGAGAGCCGGGGCGCCCACTACCGCTCGGACTGGCCCCGTCCGCGACCGGCCTGGCGCCGTCACATCGGCCAGCGGCTTGAGCCGAAGGCCGCCCGCGTTCCCTGACGAGCGACAAGGGTTATCCTCGCTCGGCGGTGAACGGGCCGTGGAGCTCGAGCTCTCGTCCGACGAGCGGGCGCTCCGGGACGGGATCCGCCAGCTCGTCCGCCGCGAGGTCGTCCCGATCGCCGAGCGGATGGACCGGGAGGACCACTTTCCCCGGGACGTCTTCCGCCGCCTCGGGGAGGACGGGTTTCTCGGCCCCACGCTGCCCGCGGAGGTCGGCGGCCTCGACCTCAGCTACCGGGCGCAGGCCCTGATCCTCGAGGAGATCGCGCGCGTCAGCCCCGCGCTGGCGCTGAGCGTCGGCGCGCACTCGAACCTCTTCGCCGACAACGTCGCGCGCAACGGATCGCCCGAGCAGCGGCGCCGGTTCCTTCCGGACGTCGCGAGCGGTCGCGCGGTCGGGGCCCTCGCCCTCACCGAGCCGGATGCCGGCTCGGACGCGGTGGCGATCCGCACGCGGGCCGTCCGGGACGGCGACGCCTACGTCCTCAACGGCTCGAAGCAGTTCATCACGAACGGCCCGGTGGCCGACGTCCTCCTCGTCTACGCGAAGACGGCCCCCGAGCGGGGGGCGCGGGGGATCTCGGCGTTCCTCCTCCGGTCGAACACCCCCGGGTTCGCCGTCGCGCGGAGCCTCGACAAGATGGGCATGCGCGGCTCGCCGACCGGTGAGCTCTCCTTCCGGGACGTGCGGGTGCCGGCGGCCGACCGGCTCGGTGACGAGAACGCGGGCGTCCGGATCATGATGAGCGGGCTCAACGTCGAGCGCGCCGTCCTCGCGGCGATCCCGGTTGGGATCCTCGAGGAGTGTCTCGAGCGCTCGGTCGAGTACGCGCGCACCCGCGAGCAGTTCGGGCGGAAGATCGGCCAGTTCGAGCTCATCCAGGCGAAGCTCGCGGACATGTACACGGAGCTCGCGGCCGCCCGCCTCCTGCTCCTCGCCGCCCTGGACGAGGTCGGGCGGGACCCGGCGCGCCGCACGGCGAGCGCGGCCGCGCTGACCTACGCGAGCGAGGCGTCGACGCGGGGCGCCCTCGCCGCGGTCCAGATCCACGGAGGCTACGGCTACATGCGCGAGCTTCCGCTCGAGCGCCTCGCCCGGGACGCCAAGCTCCTCGAGATCGGCGCCGGCACGTCCGAGATCCGGCGCCTCGTGGTCGCCCGCGAGCTCCTCGGTCCCGGGTACGACAGCATGGCGTCCGCCCCGCCGCGCCTCTCGGGCGCGTCCCCACCCCCCTAGGTGACGACCACCCGTCGCAGTCCGAGCCCCCGCTCGATGTAGAGGGCGGCCTGGGTCGACGCGGAGCGGCGGTCCCGGTCGGCGGCGGTCTTGAGCCGACGGAGGATCGCCGGCTCCAGGTAGACGGCCAGGCCCACGCGTCGCTTCGCCTTGCTCTTTGCCGGTCGCGGCATGCCTTTCCTCACTCCTGAGCCCGTTACCGAGCCGTGCGCCGCGGTTCCGAGCCCCGCAGCGACGCTCGCGGCAGAAAACTAGTTCTCAGGGTCCCATAAAGGGAATGTCCGAACGGGTTTGACCTCCCGCGGGGGGGTTGCCTCGGCCTCGGGGAGCCGAGGCGGTTCCGGGGCCGGCGCCGCGCCGTCCCCGCCGGGTCGCCCCAGAGGCCGCGCGAACCCTTTTCTTCCGCGGCTGCCATCCGTCCTCGATGGCGGGTCGCCCGGCGGCCACGGCCCCCCCCTCGCCGGCTCCTTCGGCGGTCCGGCTGGAGGTCCTCAAGGAGCTCCAGGCGCTGGTCGACGACCAGGAGCTCCGGGCGCGTCTCGAGCACGGGCCGCTGGCCGAGGTGAAGGGCCGGGAGCCCTGGGTGCTCCACCTGCTGCTCCGCGCCCACGAGGTCGGCCAGGCCCAGACCTCGAACCTCATCGGCTCGGCCTACAGCCAGTTGGGCGGCCGCCTGAAGTCCGTGGAGGGCCGTCTCGCGCGCCTCGAGGAGCTCCAGCAGAACCTGGGCGAGGACGTCCGGGCCCGGATCGAGGGCCTCAGCGCGACGCTCGCGGACCGCGTCGTCCAGCAGGTCGACCACGGCCTCGCCGAGAGCCGGGACCGTCTTGCCTCCACCGTCCTCGCCGACCTCGACACCAAGTGGCGCCCGATCGGCGAGTCGGTCGAGACGTTCGCCCGTTCCTCCCACCAGCTCAGCAAGGACCTCTCCGACACCTACCGCGTAGCGACGCAGACCCGGCTGCTCCTCAACGAGAGCGCCCGGCGGATGATCGACCTCGGTCGCGACCTCGTGGCGCTCGAGGAAGGCCTGAAGCTGAGCCTCACGAAGATCCTCGAGGAGAGCCTCCAGCCGCTCGAGGAGCGGATCGCGGCGCTCGAGGGCCGTCTCGGCGTCGCCGAGGTCGCGGGCGAGCCCCGCCCGGCCGACGGCCCGCCGTCGGACTAGCCCGGGTCGGGACCTCGATGCGTCTGTCCCCCCGTCACCCCCGGTACGGGAGCCTTCGCGTGCGCGCGCGCCTCGCGGACGCCGCCCGAACCGGGGTCGTGGTGCCGGAGGGCCTCGTCGCGCACGGCCGGGGGGAGGCGTTCGACTATCTGCTCGGCGAGGCGACCAGCCCGAGCGCCTCGCGCGCCGAACGGGCCGCCGCGGGCTGGCTCCTCGCCGCGCGCCATCCCGTACTGAGCGTCAACGGGAACGTGGCGGCGCTTGCCGCGGACCGGGTGGCGCGGCTCCAGCGCGCGGTCCCGGGACTCGGCGTCGAGGTGAACCTCTTCCACCGCACGCCCGCCCGGGCCCGCGCGATCGCGCGCGTCCTCCGCCGCGCCGGGGTCCGCCACCCGCTCGGGGTCGTGCCGACGGCACGTCTCGCGGGCCTCCCGAGCGACCGGGCCGCGGTCGACGCCCGGGGGATCCTCCTCGCCGACGTCTGCCTCGTCCCGCTCGAGGACGGTGACCGGACCGGGGCCCTTCGGCGGGCGGGCAAGCGGGTCATCTCGATCGACCTCAACCCGCTCTCCCGAACGAGCCGGGAGGCGGACCTTCCGATCGTCGACGAGCTCACGCGGGCCCTGGAGGCGATCGCCCGCGAAGCGCGGGCCCTCCGCGGGACCGCGCGGCCGCGCCGGTTCGCCCCGTTCGATGCCCGACGCGCGCTCGCGGACGCGCTCCGTACGATCGACCGGACGCTCACGCGGGCGGCGGCCCATGCGCCGCGCGCTCGACGGCCTCGGTGAGCCGCGCCGCGACCTCCTCGAGGAAGCTCCGGTCGCTCGCGTCGAACGCGGCGGGGCGGTCGCTGTCGATGTCGATCTCCCCGAGGACCCGGCCATCGGCGGCGATCGGCACGACGATCTCGGAGCGCGTGGAGAGGAAGCAGGCGAGGTACTCGCTCGATGCCCGGACGTCGTCGACGATCACGGTGCGGCCCTCGCGCGCCGCCCGCCCGCAGAGCCCCCTCTCGATCGGGATCCGGGTGTGCTCCGTGGCCTGCGCGCCGTCCCAGGCCTCGAGGAGAAGCTCGCGGCCCTCCAGGCGGTAGACGCCGACCCAGCCGTAGTGCGGGAACGTCGCGCGGAGGAACCGCACGACCTCCTGGAGGGCGTCGCGCCCGACGAGCCGGGTGCGGATCGCGTCGACCTGGAGGAGCGCGGGCGTGCGCTCGGGCGGACGGACGGTCACGCAGGGCCCCCGGCGCCCGACGCGGCGCCGCGGACGCGAGGGGCAGCGCCGAGGGGGAGAATCTCCGCCGGGCCGGGTGGACCGGCCCCGGCGTTTGAACTCCCGAGGCGAAATTCGCCACGAGCTTTCCAGACTCGCGCCGTACCGGACTGAGCCACCTCGGCACGCCCGGCCGTGCCGGACCGGAGCAGGTCGATAACGTTGGCGGCCGAGACTACTCGCGCCCCGGGTACCAGCGACATTCGGGGCAGCCGAGGCCCCGTTCCTCGCCGGAGATCGTCGCTCCGCAGCTCGGGCACGGCGAGGGGCCCGGCACCGCGAGCGCGAGGCAGTCGAAGCACGATCCGCGTCGCCGGTCGTCGGGGAGGACCACGATCTCCTTGCCGCAGAACAAGCAGCGCCCGAACCGTTCGTCCGAGGACGTGAAGCGCCGTTGGTCCGCGAACAGAAGCATCGAACCGAGCCGACGAGGAGCCCGGTACATAACACCTCGCGCGACGCCCGACGCGCTAAGGCTCCTTCCAGCGGGCCTTCCACGCCGCGAGCCCGAAGAGCCCCACCGTCACGGCCCCGAGGACCAGCCAGTCGACGACGGCGGTCCCGAGGGAGGTCGGGGCGATCCCCACGGCGCCCTGGACGAGGGACGCGGCGTAGGTCGTCGGGGAGAACCGTGCGGCGACCTGCGCCCAGGCGGGCAGCGCGGAGAGCGGATAGTAGACGGGCGGGAGCACCGAGAGGATGAGGGAGATCAGCGGGCTGAACATGAACGTCTCCCGGACGTCCTGGAAGTAGGTCGCGAGGGTGAAGGCGAGCGCCGTCGCGAACGCCCAGACGAGGAGGAGGACCCCGAAGAGGACCGCGACGCTCGCGAACGTCGCGAACCCCTCGATCACGAAGATCACGACGAAGACGGCGAGGGCCGGGACCGAGTAGACGAGCTCGCTGAGCGCCATCCCGGCCACGTAGACGGGCGCCTCGACCGGCGAGGCGACGACGATGTCCTGGAACTTGAGGTCGTGCCGGTAGTGGGTGAGGTCCGACTGGAGGCCGGTCGACGCGGAGAGCATCGTGAGGATGAGCCCCCCCGTCACGCCGAACGGGAGGAGCTCGCCGCGCGAGGCGATCGTGATGAAGAAGAGGAACGAGAGCGGCGACGCGAGCAGGTTGACCAGGTAGAGCGGCTGGGTCCGGATCGGGATCAGCCCGTTCAGGAGCACGAGGGCCCCGAGCGAGCGGAGCCGGTTGCGACCGCTCACGGGCCTTCCTCCTCCTCGTCGGCGAGCGGGGTATCCTCGTCGATCGCCCGCCCGACGACATCGAGGAAGATGTCCTCGAGGCTCACCGGACCCATCGAGAGCGGGACGTTGCGCTCGAGCGCCCAGCGGGCGAGCTCGCGCGCCTCGGGCTCGCGCGCGAAGACGAGGAAGCCGCCCTCGATCTCTGAGACCCGGCCGTACGGGTCGAGCTCCTCCTGCGCCACGGGTCCGCGGATCGTGACCCGGTAGGGGTAGCGGACCCGCGAGCGCAGCTCGGCCGGGTCCCCCTCGAGCATGCGGCGGCCGCGCTCGATGAGCGCGAGGCGGCTCGAGAGCGCCTCGGCCTCGTCGAGGTAGTGGGTCGTGAGCAGGATCGTCCGGTGCTCGCGGCTCGCCCGTCGGATCGCCTGCCAGACCTCCCGACGGGCGATCGGGTCGAGGCCGGTCGTCGGCTCGTCCAGGAACAGGACCTCCGCGTCGGAGGCGAGGACCATCGCGCAGAGGGTCCGTCGTCGGAGGCCGCCCGAGAGGCGGCTCACGAGGCGCGTGCGGTACTCCTCGAGCGAGAGCTCCTCGAGCGCGTCGCGGGTCCGCGCCCGGGCCTCGACCGTCGCGAGCCCACGCATCTTGAGGTAGAGGTAGACGACCTCCTCGACCGTGAGGAAGTAGAGCGGGCGCGACTCCTGCGGCACGCAGGCGATGCGCGAGCGGATCGCCCGCTCCTCCTTCTGGACGTCGTGGCCGAGGACGGTGACGCGACCCGAGGTCGGCTCGAGCTGCGTCGCCGCGATGCGGACGAACGTCGTCTTCCCGGCCCCGTTGCGTCCGATGAGGCCGTAGACCCCGCCGACGGGGATCTCCATGGAGAGCTCCGCGAGCGCGGGGGCCCCCGACCGCGAGGTCGGGTAGACCTTCGTGACCTGTTCCGCGACGATCGCCGACGCCATCGACCGGTCGCGAGCGACCCGGCTCCCGCTCTTAAGGCGCGACGGCCCCCGCTAGCTCAGGACCTCGGCGAGGCGATCCTCGGCCCGGGCCCGGAGGAGCTCTTGGGCGATCCGACGGCCCGTCGAGAGCCCGGGCGCGACGAGGTCGGAGTAGGGGCTTCCCGAGACGAAGAGGTTCGTGCCCGCGACGATGCGGGTCGAGATCTCGAAGACCTTGAACGAGAGCTGCTCGGTCATGATCCCCTCGACGCAGAACGGCCCGACCATCCCACCGAAGAGCTCGATCGACCGCTCGACGGTCCTCGCCGCGACGTCGAAGACCTTGTCGAGGAGCGACTCCCGCAGGACGACCGGCACGTTGCCCGTGACCACGAACGTCGGCCGGATCCCGGCCTTGAGGAGCTCCTCCTGCGCCCCGAGCTTGTAGAGCTCGTCGATGTTCGCCTCGTCGCGCCGGTCCATCCCGAGGAGCTCGACCGAGCCGTGGCCGACGCGGTAGCCGCGGTCCGAGAGCGGCGAGTAGAAGAAGTGGACGTAGTACCGCGTCCCGAGGATGTACTCCTGGATCACGTAGGGGCCGGTCGGGCGGAAGTCGTCGAGCGCCTCGCGGTTCTTCGCGAGGTAGAACCCCTTGCCGCCCTTCGCGCCATGGTACTTCACGATCACCGGCCCGTCGACCTCGCTCGGGTCGTCGTACCGCTTCGGCATCTCGACCCCCGCGCTCTCGAGCCACTCGCGCTCCTTCTCGCGGTCCGACTCCCAGCCGAGGACCGCGCGGTTGCCGAAGACCGGCACGTCGAGCTGGAGGAACTCCTCCGCCCCGAGGTACTCGACGAACGAGCCGTGGGGGACGATGACCGCCCCCGCCTCCCTCAGCTCGGCGGCGACCGACGGCAGGTCCTTCACGGTCGGTACGCACAGGAAGCGGTCCGGCCGCGCTTTCGGGAACGCCTCGTAGAACCGCGGGGGTCGTCCGACGCACAGGCCGATCGTGGAGAGCCCCTCCGCGCGGGCGCCGTGGAAGATCTGGAGCGACGAATGCGAGCAGAGGGTCGCCACGGCCGGGACCCGCCCCTCGAGCGGGGCGAGCCGGTCCTCGGAGGCGAGGCGAATCCCCATGGGGGCGAGTACCAAGTGACCGTCAAAGCGTTTGCCCGCGCCCCGGGCGGTCAGCGGTCGTCGCCGTTCTCGTCCTGGAGCTCCCAGAACCAGCGCACTTGGCGCGAGCCGCTCTCCGCGACCTTCCGGCGGACCTCGGGTGGGATCGTCGGGTCCCGAAGGAGCCGACGCACCTCCTCCGACGATTCGCCGGCGAGCCGACCCGACGAGCCGGACCCCTCGAGCAGGGGCCGGACCGCGTCGAGCGGATACTGCCAGGAGACCTCGCGCCGGCGTACGGCAACCGCGCGCGATCCCGGGACCCGGTGGAGGCCGAGCTGCTCGGCCGCGCGGTGGAGCTCGGCGGCCGTCGCCGCGAGCTCATCGTTGAGCCGACGCTCCTCCTCCCGCAGCGCGTCGAACCGGTCGACGAGCGCGGCGAGACGCGGGCCCTCGGCGGAGGGGATCGGACGGAACTCCGGGCAGATGCTCTGGAAGTCGCAGCGCGTGCAGTGCCGCCCGGGGGTCGGCTCGAACGCCTCCTCCCGGATCCCGTCGGCGACCTCCCCCATCCTCTGGTGGAGCGGCTCGAGCGCCCGGCGGGCGCGCGGCCGCGCGTGGAGCGGCGTGAGCGACCTCAGGTGGAACAGCGTGAGCCGCTCGACCGGCTCGCGGTAGTTGCTCTCGACCAGGACCTGGTAGAGGCTGAGCTGGTCCGAGCCCGCGACGTCCTCGACCGAGAGCTCGCGTGACGTCTTGTAGTCCAGGATCTCGAGGCCGCCCGCCGGCGTGCGGTCGATCCGGTCGACGTAGCCGTGGACCGGGAGGCCGTCCCATCGGGCCTCGAGGTGCTCCTCGACCGAGACGGGACGGGGGAGCTCGCGCGAGAGCCGCGCGTGGTAGCGGGCGAGGAGGTCCCGGCCGAGGGCCCGGTAGCGGGCCTCCTCGTCGGGCGAGGTGTACCCCTCCCCGGACCAGAGCCGATCGTAGAGCGCGAGCATCTCCTCGGCGCTCCGCCAGCGCCCGGCGGGCGGGCTCGAACCCCCGTCGCGGTCGTCCGCCCATCGCTGGAGCGTCGTCTGGCCGTCGAGGGCCCCCCGGCGGGAGCCGGCCGGGGTCACGAGCGGACGGACGAGCTCCTCGAGGACCGAGTGAACGACGCGACCGAACGTGAAGTAGCCGCGGGGCGTCTCGGGGCGGCGCTCGACGTAGAGGTACCTCCAGCGGAGCGGGCACTCGAGGTACGTGCGGTAGGACGAGTAGCTCAGGGCCGCCGGCTCGGCCACGGCGGACGAGCACACCGCCGGTTCATCTCCCTTCCGGACCCGGGGCACCGGGCCCCAGAGGGGGCGGCAGGGGCGCGCGCGCCCTGCTGGGCCGCCCGAGCGGCCTTAGTGGCCGGCCGCGGACGGTGCCGCGACCTTCTCCTCGGAGCCTTCCGGGAGCGTCGTGAGGCCCCGGGCCTGGGGGTTCGCGAGGTTCTTCGGCAGGCCGAGGAGCTCGAGGAGCTCCTTGTAGTGGTTGCGGATCGTCACCGGCGTGACGTTCGCGACCGCCGCGATGCGGTCCTGGCTGCGCGGCTCGCCCATCAGGTTCGAGGCGATGTAGATGATCGTCGCGAGGATCCCGTTCGGCAGCACCCCGCTCGTCGAGTAGACCTGCTCGACCTGCTCGAGGAGCTGGAGGACCTTCTGACGGACCTCCTTCGAGAGGTTGAGGTCCTGGGTGAACCGGACGAGGTAGTCGCGCGGCTCGACCGGCTTCAGGCCGAGCTTGAGCTCCCGGGCGAGGAGCGTGTAGGCCCGTCCGACCTCGATCTTCGTGGCCTTCGAGTGGGCGATGATCTCCTTCATCGTCCTCGGGACGTGGCACTGGCGGCAGGCCGCGTAGACGCTCGCGGCGACGAGCGCGACGATCTTCTTCCCGCGCGTCGCCTTGTGCTCGAGCGCGCGGCGGTAGATGTACGTCGCCGACTCCTTGACCTCCCGCGAGAGGCCGAGGACGCCGGCGAGACGGTTCAGCTCCCCGAGGGCCACCACGAGGTTCCGCTGATGCGTGCGGGCCGCTCGGAGACGATGGTTGAGCTTGCGCAAGTGGTAGAACTTGAGCGAGGTGTTGCGCGAGAGGGAGTTCCCCTGGAAGTCGCGCGTCGGGACCCCGATCTCGCTGAACAGTCCCTTGTCCGGCATGAGGGGAGAGATCACCGGGCCCCAACCACGGGCCTCGCGGCCGGTATCCTCCTTCGAGCCGCGCTGGCCGCGGTCGCTCACGAGGGCGCTCTGGTCGACCACGAGACCGCAGTCCGCGCAGACGATCTCCCCGCGGATCTCGTCCCGGATGAGGTGGCTCGATCCGCAGTTCGGGCACGCGTCGGAGGCGGGCGGCGACGCCGGGGCGGTAACGTTCTCCTCCAGGAGAGGACCGGGCCTAGCGGAGGGGGACCGGGCGCTGGACCGAGGCCGTGCGGCTGCCGAAGAGCGGGTGGAAGGCGTCATGGTAGTAAGGAGCCCAACCGGGGGCCTCTATTTATAACTTCGGCCGGCCGGTGTCACGTTTGTTACTACAGGTGCGACACCAAGGTTCGCCCTTCGAGGTGCCCCGGGGAGCGTTCCACCCCGTTCGTGGGGCGTCACGGAGACGGGCGCGGCCCCGCGCCCGTCGCCCCTCACCCGTCCTCGGCGGCGGGGGTCGAGCGACAACGGGTTGAGCGCCCGCGGGTTTCGCCGGCCCATGACCCAGCGACCGTCGCCCCCCGAGGATCTTGATCGTTGGTCGGCCGTGGAGCAGTATTACGACCACCTCTTCCGCTTCACCGACCCCGGGCTCGAGGCCGCCCTCGCCTCGAGCCGAGCGGCCGGCCTCCCCGACATCCAGGTCTCTCCCGCCCAGGGGAGGTTCCTCCATCTGCTCGCCCGCCTGCTTGGGGCCCGGCGCATCCTCGAGATCGGAACGCTCGGTGGGTACAGCACGATCTGGCTGGCCCGTGCCCTTCCCTCGGACGGCCGCCTCGTCTCGCTCGAGGTCGACCCCCGGCACGCGGAGGTGGCACGGGCGAACGTCGCCCGGGCCGGGCTCGGGAAGGTCGTCGAGGTCCGCGTCGGGCGGGCCCTGGAGACGCTCCCGCGGCTGGAAGCGGAGGCCGCGGGACCGTTCGACCTCGTCTTCATCGACGCGGACAAGACCGGATACCCCGAGTACCTCGACTGGGCGGTCCGGCTGAGCCGGCCCGGGAGCCTGCTCGTGTTCGACAACGTCGTCCGCCGGGGCGACGTCGCGGACCCGGCGAGCGCCGACCCGAACGTCCAGGGCGTGCGCACGATGAACGAACGGCTCGCGCGGGAGCCGCGCCTCTCTGCGACCGTCGTGCAGACGGTCGGGGTGAAGGGCTACGACGGGATGACCCTCGCCCTGGTGGTCGGGGAACGCGGAGGGGCCCCGCCCGGCGCCCCTCAGGCTCCCGGGCGCCGGGAGCGAGGGGTCCGCGAGAACTCCCAAGGATCGGACTAGGCCGGGATCGCCGTGAAGACGCAGCCGCAGCGTGCGTGCTTGGTCGGGTCCGGCTTCGTCACGACCCAGCGGGAGCCGAGCCGGGTCTCGAGAACGCTCCGCAGGAGCTGGGGACAGAGCTCGCGCCCGATCTCCGAGGAATCGGGAAGGCAGGCGAAGCAGTGGGAGAGACGGACCGTGAGGGGGCGCTCCTTCTCGACCACGAGCTGGCCCATCGTGTGACGGGCGAAGTACTGACCGAGCGATCGGGCGACCTCCCCCGGGCTCTCGCCCTCGAGGCCGTCCGCGATCGTGCGGCCGAGCTGGCGGGCGATCGTCCCGATCAGCTCGGGAAGGTCGAGGTGGAACTCCCGGACACCCGAGGCGCGCATCCCGAGCTTCGTGATCTCCTTGAGCCGCTGGAACGGCTGGGTCTCCCGCCCGGTGAGGACAGGCAGGAACGCGGGCGACGGGTCGTCGAGCGCGACGAACCGCTCCTCGGCCCTCTCACCGGATGCCCAGAGGCGCCGGTGGTAGTCGCGCGCGAGGTCGACGAACGTCGCGGACGACGACCAGAGCGCGACCTGCTCCTCGGGAGCCCGACCGAACCCGTCGTCGCCCGAGACGTAGACGAGGGCCCCGGCCCGGTCGACCACGATCGTCCGGTTCGAGACCGGCACCGGGGAGTGCCTAAGGGTCGCGGCGGTCGCGAGATGCTTCGCCTCCGCGAGGTTCGTCGGCAGGACCTCGGTGACGAGGTGGACGTCGACGCCGCGATCGCGCGCCTCGCGGAGCGCGCGGTCGAGCCCCGCGTCGATCATCCGCGGGAGCCACGGCGCGGTCGCGCTGACCAGGATCTGGCGCTCCGCCTTCCCGATCCGCTTGCGGACGAAGCGACGGATCTGCTCGCGCCCGTCGAGGACCGCGAACTTGCGCGGGTCCTCCTCGTCCAGCTCGGCGAGGCCCTCCTCCCAGTCGGTCAGGATCCGCGCGCGGTCGTGCTCGAGGCGGCGCAGGTGGTCCGACGCCCGCGCGATCCACCGATCGACGAGCCGGTCGGGTGGGAGCGCGGCGAACCGGCGCGGGCGCGAGCCGGTCGCGCTCAGGAGACCGTCCGCCGCGAGGCCCTGGATGAGGCGGTAGGCCTCGACGCGGTTGACGGCGGACAGGCGCGCGAGCTCGCTCACCGTCTGCGGGCCGGCGCGGCACGCCGCGAGGTAGAGCCGGGCCGCCTTGTCCGGGACGCCGTGGGCCCCGAGCAACTCGAAAAGGCCGGAGCCCGGTCGGCTCACGCTAGCTTCACCGCGCGAGCCGATAAGACGGTTCGTGGCCGGTCGTGCGCGCGCCCGCGGGGCCTAGAGCGCGGCCTGGAAGTCCTCGATCGTGAGCGGGAACTCGACCTCGGGCGTGTTCGCGCGCGCGCGCAGGACCTCCCGCGCGAGGAGCCAGTAGACGGTCGCGAGGGCGACGCGCCCCTTGTTGTTCGCGGGGACGACCAGGTCGACGTTCCGCGTCTCGTTGTTCACGTCGCAGAGCCCGACGACCGGGATCCCGATCGAGACGGCCTCGCTGAGGGCTTGCTGGTCGGTCGCGGGGTCCGTGACCACGAGGACCTTCGGCTCGAAGTACTCGGGAAGGTTCGGGTTCGTGAGGCAGCCCGGGACGAACCGCTCGGCGAACGAGACGGCCCCGGTCGCCTTCGCGAAGATCCGGACCGGCTTTTGGCCGTACTGGCGCTGGGAGACCGCGAGGACTCGCTCCGGCGGCAGCCTCGCGAGGAACTTCGCGGCGAGGCGGATGCGCCGGTCGGTCTCGCGGACATCGAGGACGTGCAACCCGTCGAAGCGGACCTTGAAGACGAAGCGGCGCATCGACGCCGACTTCTGCTGCGTGCCGATGTGCACGCCGCTCGTGAGGTAGGTGTCCTCGGGGATCAGGAGCTCGCCCGGCCGGATGTCCTGCCCGTCGGCCGGGGCCGGCCGCTCCTCGGTCAGGACCTCGTCGTCGGGCATCGCACTAGGTGAGGACGGCGCGGCCGAGCCGCAGGAGTTCATTTAGCTTTGCCACCCGCTCTCCGCCGAGAAGCCCGCACTTCAGGCCCGAGGCCCCGCTCGCGAGCGCGAGGTGCGCGAGCCACCCTTCCGGGAGGTCGCCCGAGCGGTGGCTCGTCACGGTCGCGAGCCCCCCGGACCGGGCGAGGTCGACGGTCGCGAGCGTCTCCGTGAGGGTCCCGACCTGGTTGACCTTGATGAGGATCCCGTTGCTCGACCGCTCGGCGAGGCCCCGGCGCAGCCGCTCGGCCTGGGTGACGTAGAGGTCGTCCCCGACGACGAGCGCGCGATCGCCGACCTGGCGGGTGAGCTCCGCGAACGGGCCGAACGCCTCCTCGTCGAACGGGTCCTCGACGTACGCGAGTCCGTAGCGGTCGACGAGGCCCGCGACGAAGCCGATCTGGCCCTCGGCGTCGAGCGTCTGGTCGCGGTAGCGGTAGCGGCCGTCGCGGAAGAACTCGCTCGCGGCGAGGTCGAGGCCGGGACGGACGTCCGTCTTGAGCTCGTCGCGCGCGCGGTCGCACGCCGCGCGCAGGAGCTCGATCCCCTCCACGTTCGAGACCGGCGCGACCCACCCGCCCTCGTCGCCCCGTCCGAGCGACGCGTTCGGCCATCGGGCGCGGAGCGCCTCGCCGACGAGCGTGTGGACCCGGAGCGCGGCGGCGACCGACGCCTCGGGCCGGTCCCCGTGGGCGACCGCGTGGAACTCCTGGAGGTCCGGCCCCCCGATCGCGTGGCGGCCGCCGTTCAGGCAGTTGCCGACGATCGCGGGGAAGGCGCGGCCGTCGACCCCGGGGCGGGCGAGGATCCTCCAGAGGGGGCGGTGGGTCTCCTCCGCCACCGCGAGCGCGGTGGCGAGCGAGATCGCGGTCGCGGTGTTGCCCCCGATGACGGAGAAGTCGGGCGAGCCGTCGGCGGCCCGCAGGGCCGCGTCGACCGCCGCGAGCTCGGCCGGGCCCCCGAGGAGCTTCGGACGGACGCGCTCGCGGAACTCCCGCAGCGCCCCGTCGACCCCACCCGCGGGGAACGCGCGGGCCTCGTGGCGGCCGGTGCTCGCCCCGCTCGGGGCCCCCGCCGAGCCGCGCGCCCCCGAGGAGAGCACGACGGTCGCCTCGACCGTGCGCTGGCCGCGGCTGTCGAAGATCGGCGCGAGCTCGAGCCCGGCGAGCCGGCTCACGGGCCCTCCACGAACTCGACGAGGACCCCGCCGAACGCGGACGGGTGGGCGAAGCCGACCTTCCGGCCCCGCGCCCCCGGCCGGGCCGCGCGGTCGACGACCCGCTCGCCGCGCGCCAGGAGTTCCGCGAGGGCCCGGTCGACGCTCGGGACGCGGAACGCGAGATGGTGGAGCCCCTCGCCCCGCCGCTCGAGGAACCGGCCGACCGCCGACTCGGGCGACGTCGGCTCGAGGAGCTCGAGGTGCACACCACCCGCGCTCAGGAACGCAACGCGGACGCCCTGGCCCGGGACCTCCTCGGGGGGGCCGTCCGGCTCCCCGACGAGCGGGCGCCAGCGCTCGAGCGCCCCGCGGAGGTCGGCGACCGCGAGACCGAGGTGATCGAGCTCCGTCGCCGTCCCTCCTAGAACGCCCGCGAAGGCGGTTGCTCGCCGAAGAGCTCGCGCCAGACGTCGGCGACCTCCCCGAGGGTCGCGCCGGCCTTCACGGCCGCCAGGACCGACGGCACGACGTTCTCCGTGCCCCGGCTCGCCGCACGGAGCCGCTCGAGCGCGTCGCGGACCTGGGAGGCGTCCCGCGCGCGGCGCCAGCGGCGGACGCGCGCGATCTGGCGGCCCTCCTCGCCCTTCGGGATCCGCTCGGCGCGGACCCCGCGCCCGTGCGGCCCGAACAGCGCGAAATCGGGGTTCCCCTCGCCGAAGGCGTTGACCCCGACGACGATCTCGGCGCCGGCGTCCCGGGCCCGGGCGACGCGGTAGGCCTCCCGGGCGATCTCGGAGGCGAAGAACCCGCGGTCGACCGCCGCGAGCGCCCCGCCCATCTCCTCGATGCGCGCGAGGTACTCGTCGGCCTCGCGCTCGAGCTGGTCGGTGAGGTGCTCGATCGCGTAGGCGCCGCCGAGCGGGTCGACCGTGTTCGGCACGCCCGACTCCTCGGCGAGGATCTGCTGGGTCCGGAGCGCGAGCCGGGCGGACGCCTCCGTCGGGAGGCCGATCGCCTCGTCGAGCGCGTTCGTGTGGAGCGACTGGCCCCCGCCGAGGACGGCGGCGAGCGCCTCGAGGGTCGTCCGGACGACGTTGAGCTCGGGCTGCTGGGCGGTGAGGCTCGAGCCGGCGGTCTGGACGTGGAAGCGCAGCTGCTGCGAGCGCGCGCGGCGGCTCCCGAACGTCGTGCGGACGACACGCGCCCAGAGGCGCCGGGCGGCGCGGTACTTCGCGATCTCCTCGAGGAGGCGGATGTCGGCCGAGAAGAAGAACGAGATCCGGGGCAGGAACTCGTCGACGTCGAGGCCCCGGGCCTGGACCGCGCGGACGTAGGCGATGGCGTTCGCGATCGTGAAGGCGACCTCCTGCGCGGCGGTCGCCCCGGCCTCCCGGAGGTGGTAGCCCGAAACGGAGATCGTGTTCCACTGGGGCATCTCGCGCGTCGCGAACTCGATGAGGTCGACCGCGAGCCGCATCGACGCGGCGGGCGGGTAGATGTACGTCCCGCGGGCGACGTACTCCTTCAGGATGTCGTTCTGGACCGTCCCGGCGAGCCGGGCGCGAGGGACGCCCTGCTCCTCCGCGGCCGCGACGAGGAGCGGGACGAGGATCGGCGCCGTCGCGTTGATCGTCATCGAGACCGTCACGTCGCCGAGCGGGAGGCCCCGGACGAGGGTCCGCAGGTCCCCGAGCGACGAGATCGGGACCCCGCACCGTCCGACCTCGCCGTGCGCCTTCGGGTGGTCCGGGTCGTAGCCGTTCTGCGTCGGGAGGTCGAAGGCGACCGAGAGGCCCGTCTGCCCTCCCTTCAGGAGGAAGTGGAAGCGCCGGTTCGTCGCTTCCGCGCTGCCGAAGCCGGAGTACTGGCGGAGCGTCCAGAGGCGCCCGCGGTACATCGTCGGGTGGATCCCCCGGGTGAACGGCGCCTCGCCCGGAAACCCGAGCCCCTCGAGGTACGTCGCCGTCGGGTCGTCCGGCGGACCCACGAGGAGCGGGATGCGGCCCCCGTGGGCCTTCTCGCCGATCGCGCGGTGCGCCCCCTCCTCCCACGCACGACGGGCGGCGTCGGGCGACACGTGACGTCGGGACCGGACCATCGGCCGTCTACCGGGGGGCGATATTAACGCGTGTCGCGGCGGGCGGCGAGGGGCCAGAGGGCCGTGAGGTCGACCTCGGCCCAGGCTGCCGGCACCGGCACGCCGAGCTCCGCGAGGAGACGCGGGTGGAGCTCGCCGACCTCCGCCACCGTCTCGCCGGCGACCCGGTAGCGCGCCGCGCGGCCCGGGATCGTGCCGGGAAGTTCCGCCGGCTCGCGGACGGAGCCGACGTCGAGGGTCCGCAAGAGGTAGTCGACCGTCGCCGCCGCGTCGGCGAACCCCGCCCCCTCGCCCGCGATGAGGCCGCCGGCCCGGTACCGCGTCTCGCCCCCGGCCTCCGCGATCGGGGCGCGGACGACCACAGGAGCGACCTCGGCGAACCGCTGGGGGTAGCCGTGCCGCGTGTTCTTCGCGAGCACGTCGAGATGCGACGGGAGCAGCCGGTCGCGCAGGAAGGCGAACTCACGGGAGACCGGGTTCGCGAGCTTGATCGGGGGTGGCCCGCCCAGGCGTTCGACGGTCGCCTCGCTCACGAGGAACGGCGTGTGCGGCTCGGCGAACCCGAGCCCGAGGAGGAGCTCGCTCACGCGCCGCCGGAAGATCGCCTCGGCCCTTCGACGTCCATGGGTCGGGCTCGCTGGCACCACCCCGGCGTCGACGCGAAGGCCCCCGTGCAGCACCACCTCCTCCGCGACGTCCACGGCCGCGAGGAGGTCCGGCCGCCAGGGAGGGGCCCCGACCCGCCACCCTCCCCGCACGCGACGGGCCGAGAGGCGCGCACGGGCCAGGCGGTCGACCACCTCCGCGGACCGGAGGTCCTCGCCGGTGATCCCCCGCAGCGTCGAGGCGGAGAGGTCGACCGGTCGGTCCGCGAGGACCGACGTCCCGTCATCGGCCCGGTCGCCGGGACCCACGCGCGGGACGGGTCGGACCGACCAACCTCGGGCGGCGAAGGCGACGAGCAAGAGCCCGAGACCTTCCCGGACGGCTCGGGGCCTCGTCCCGGTCGACTCGAGGAGCAGGACCCGGTTCCCCGGCGTCGCCTGGCCGGATGTCCGGCTGTTGAGGACCGGCGGGAGGCTGAGGATCTCGCCCCTCGCGTCGCGCAGCGTGAGGCAGCGGTCCCCGGTGCGGCCGAGGGCGCCGTAGCGGGCCGCGAGCGGGTGCTCGGTGAAGAACCGGGCCGCCGGGACCTCGGCGTCCCCCTCGAGGGGGACGAAGCTCACCGAGTCGAGCGGCTCGAGCGCGTACCGGATCGGACCCCGCAGGCGGGCGGCGGGATAGATCCCGAGACTCATCGCCCGCCGGTCGCGGCCCACGCTCGCGTGGAGGACCTCCTGGAACCGGACGACCTCGGTGAGCAGGCCCTCGTCGAGCGGGCGGCCCGCCGGAGCGCGGACCACGACCCCGGCGATCGACGGCCGGAGCGGCTCCACCGAGGCATCGACCAGGAAGCTCAGCCCCCGGGCCGACGGGCGGCCGCGCCGGAGACGCGCGCCACCACGCGCCGCGCCGAGCGCGCCGGCGAGGTCGAGCGCGAGGCCGCCCTCGTCGAGGAGGTCGAGACGGTCCGGCGTCACCGAGAGGTCGAGCGCCTCGTCGGTCCGGCCCTCGAGCTCGGCCTTCGACGAGAAGAGGAGCGCCTCGAGCTCCTCCGGGCTCACCGGGCGCCCGAGGAGCTCGAGCACGCGGCCCGCGGAAAGGTTGGAGCGCGGCACGGCTAGGGACCCGCCCCCCGCAGCTCCCCGAGGTCGTCCCCGAACAGCTCGCGGATGTCGTTGCAGCCGAGCGCGACCATTGCGAGCCGCGTGATCCCCACCCCCCAGGCCAGGACCGGCACGTCGATGCCGAGCGGTCGGAGGACCTCGGGACGGAAGAGGCCCCCCGGGAAGACCTCCATCCAGCCGAGGCGCGGGTGCCGGACGTACCCCTCGACCGACGGCTCGGTGAAGGGGAAGTAGCTCGGGCGGATCTTGAGCTCGCGGATCCCGATCGACTCGGCGAGCTCGCGGAACAGACCGATGAGGTGGCGGACGTTCATCCCCTCGGCCCCGACGATCCCCTCGGACTGGTGGAATTCGAGGTGGTGCTTCGCGTCGACGCTCTCGCGTCGGAAGTTCCGGTCGACCGAGTAGACCCGGAACGGCGGGCGGGGCCGGCGGGCGAGGTAGCGGGCGCTGACCGCGGTCGTCTGCGAGCGGAGGACGGGTCGACGCGCGATGCCCGTGTCGTAGGTCCCGCCCCAGCCGGGACCGATCGGCTCCGTCTCCCCGGGAAGGGCCCGGCCCTCGTGCGCCGCGGCGACCCGGGCGAGGAGCTCCGGCGACGGAAGGTGGCCCTCGACCCCTTCGACCGCGAGCGCGTCGTGGATCGAGCGGGCCGGGTGGTCCTGCGGCATGAACAGGACGTCGTTGTTCCAGAACTCGGTCTCGAGCAGCGGACCCTCCGCCTCCTCGAAGCCGAGCCCGACGAGGATCTCCTCGAACTCCTCGAGCCAGGCGACGTACGGGTTCCGCCGGACCCCCGTGACGAACGGCACGCTCGCCCGGACGTCGTACGGGCGGAACGTGCGGGCCTTCCAGCTCCCGCTCGCGAGCACGCTCGGGGTGAGGGCCCCGATCGCATCACCGGCCCCCGCCGTGAGGACGAGGCGAGCGCCCTCGTCCGAAGGCGCCCAACGCTTGTGGCTGGCCCGATCGACCCGGACGAGCCCGCGCCGCTCGAGCATCTCGGCGGCCCGACCCTCTAGGGGCGCGGCGCCCTCGGCGATCCCGCGGAGCACCTGCTCGTCGGCCGCCGCCACCTCGCCCGGGGCGACCCCCGGCCGGAGGCGGAGCGGGACCCCTTCCTCGAGGAGGCCCCGCCGCCGCAGGATGCCGATCGCCGCCGAGCTCTCGTCCGGCTCGAGCCCTGTGGAGGCGACGGCCTGGGGGTTCAGCGACCCCGCGCGCGCGATCGCGTCCGCGAGCCGGCGCTCGGGGAGCCCGCGCTCGAGGGCGAGCTTGCCCCGCGGCGTGAGGTGGCGCACGGCCTCCTGGCGCTCCTCCACCACGGCGAGCCGCTTTGAGCGCAGACGCTGGAGGGTCCCCCGCGCCTGATCGTCCGGGAGGCCGGTGCGTCGCGCGACCTCCGACTCGTCGAGCGGCGCGTCGCGTGCGGTGCGGAGGAGCTCGAGCACCGAACGTTCCGGCCCCGACAGGGTGAGCGGAGCCGCACCGTCCGGCTCCTCGGACGATGCGCCGGGCACATTGCCGCGAGGGAAGCGCAAGATTAAGAGACTTGGTCGGCCGGTCCGCCCCCGATCCCCCGCGTCCTCGGGCGGCCGCCTTGGGGAGGCGGCTCGCGAGGTCCCGAGCTCGGGCTCAGTCGCCCGGGCCGGTCGGAGGTGAGGACGGGGGTACGGTCGCCGGCGAGGGATTCTCCGGCGCTCCCACCGGTGCCTCGCCCGGCGAGGACGGCTCGGCGGGCGGGGACGGGGAGGTCGGAGGGGGCGAGCTCACGGGGGCCGGGGGGACGACTACCCCGGGAGCGGGAGGCGGCGGGGGCACCAGCACGGCCGGGCCCTTCCGGCGCCCGAGCCATAGGCCGAGAGCGATCGCCGGCCCGACGATCGCCGTGAACCCGACGTACGACCAGGGAGGCCGGGTCAGGACCTCGAGCTCCTTCGCGAACCCGAAGAGGTTGACCGCGATCTTGGTCGAGTTCGTCCCGTAGAGCTTCGTGGTGAAGACCGAGGCGTTGACCCAGGCGTGCGAGCCGAGGTAGCAGATCGGCACCGCGAGGCGCGCGCTGGCCGCGCCCGCCGCGTCCGTGAGGGGCGAGGCGGACGAGAAGACCCCCGTGCACGGGCCGAGGCCCGTGTCGGCGGCGAGGGAGAGGTCGACCGCGACGTCCGGGATCGGGGCGCCGCTCGTCCGGTTCACGAGGACGACGGAGACCGTCACCGACCCCCCGGGCATCACGGTCGAGCGGTCGACCTGGAGCGTGAGGTTGACGAACGAGCCGAGAAGGTCGTTGTAGAGGATCGCGGCCCGGGGGGAGCCCCAGCCGGTGACCGCGTCCCAGCCCACCCCCGCGTCCGCGACGCAGTTGCTCCCGCTCGTGATGTCGGCGAGCCCGAGGCCGATCGTCCCGCTCTGCTCGCTCGCCCCAACGTGGTAGAGGTGGTCGGTGTAGAACCCGAGCGAGTGGTTCCACTTCGCATCGAGGTCGGCCGTGAGCCCGGCCCAGAGCGGGGTCGCGAAGCTCGTGCCCCGGGCCTGGGTCGCGCCGCCGTCGTAGTAGAGGTAGTCGAGCGCCGCGGAAGCGCTCACGTCCGGCATCCCCCGGTGCCCGTTCGCCGCGATCACTTCCGTGCCGTTCCCGACCTTCTGCCAGGCGGGGGCGGAGAACTGGGTCGAGAACCCCCCGCCGCTCCCCGACCACGCGTCCTCGCTGAAGCCCGTCACCGCCCCGGTGATCGGGTTGCGGTTGATCGTGACGCTCGTGCCCCCGACCGCGATCACGAGGGGCGACGAGGCGGGATACTGGGGCGCCGGGCCGCCCGTGCAGGTCGCGTTCACATCCCCGCCGGTGTCGCCGGTCGCCGCGAGGACCGTGATCTTCTCGCTCTGCGCCTCCTGGAGCAGCGCCGTCCAGGAGGAGACGAGCCCGCTGTCGGAGCTTTCGATGGTGCCGAACGACATCGAGATCGCCGAGGGGTGGAGCGAGATCGCCTTCTCGAGCGCGAGGGTGAGGTCGGCGTCCGAGGGGCTGTAGGTGGGACCGGGTCCGTCCGGGGCGTAGACCGCCTCGATGGTGGCGCCCGGCGCCATCGAGGCCGCCCACTCGATGTCGAGCGTCAGCTCCTCGACCGCGAGCTGGTCCGGCGACGAGAGCGCGCCCGGGCCGGGCAGGGGGGCGCCCGCGACCGGGTAGGGCACGATGTTGGGGGCCGGGAACGACGAGGGGTAGTCCTGCGCGAAGAAGGTCGCGAGGTCGCTCGGGGCGTAGCCCGCCCCCCAGAGGACGACTGCGATCGAGCGGTTCGTCGGATAGGTGGCCCCGCCCGAGAGGTTGTAGAGCTGGGAGAAGCCGTAGAACTCCCGGGCGAGCGCCGGGGTGACGACGTCCGAGGCGGCCGGCGAGGTCGACCCTCCCGGTCCGGGCGCGGCAGGGTGCAGCTGGATCGAGAACGACGTGAACCCCGAGCTGAGCCCGACGACCCCCGCGACCTCGGGCTCGAGCCAGGGGGGCAGCGAGGGGGGTTCGCCGGGGAAGACGACCGGTCGACCGGCGTGCGTCCCGGAGAGCAGGACCGTACCGAACGCGCGGCCCAGGTGGGGGGTGTCGCCGTGGAGCGTGAGGCCGAGCCGGCCCGGGGCGGACGGCGCGGCCGTGAGCCCCGCGGCCCGGAAATAGCTCTCGGCGGAGGTGAGCTCGGGGGCGCCGAGCGGCCGGGTGAAGACGAGCTCCACGGTCCGTTCCGCGACCGCGGGATGCACGTCACGGGCGATCGCACCGTACGTGCTCGAGTAGCCGGCGCGGCTCGCGAACCCGGGGAGGTCGCCGCCGGTCCCATAGGTCGCCGGCGCAGCGGCCACCGTGGCCGCGGGTCCGGCCCACGCTCGGGCGGGAAGGAGCGGGAGGGCGACCAGGATCGCGAGCCCCACCGCGAGGATCGCCCCCCATCGTGCCCGTGCGCGCCGCGCCCGCTGAGGCGCCCCGAACCCGCGACGCCGTGCGTTCACCCGGATCGCTCCCGCCTTCCCCGCCTACGAACGGATCGGTTTCGTGTAGCCGGCGGGCAGGTGGAACGGCTCCGGGCCGCCGAACGGGTCGGGCCGCGGTCCCGCGGTGGCCCCGCGCTTCGCCGCGAGGTAGCGGTCGACCTCGGCGACCGCCTCCATCGCCGCGCCCATCGCGTAGACGACCGAACGGCCCCCGACCGCGTAGACGCCGGAGACGGCGGTCGCGTGCTCCGGCCCCTGGCCCTCGGGCCACCCCTGGGACGTGACCCGGAGGTCGAAGCCGCTCGGGAACCCGGTGAGGTCCGCTTTCTGGCCCACCGCGACCACGACGGTGTCGCACGGGATTGTCTCCTCCGAGCCCGGGACCGGCTGCGGCGTGCGGCGACCTCCCGCGTCCGGGGGACCGAGCTCGACCGATCGAACGACGAGCCCCTCGACGCGACCGGGGCCCACGATCGCGACGGGCGCCTTGCGGAAGAGGAAGCGGATCCCCTCGCGTTCCGCCCCGTGGATCTCCTCGGGGTCCGCGGGCATCTCCGGACGCTCCCGGCGGTAGACGAGGGTGACGACCGCCCCGGGCGACGTCCGCAGGGCGGTGCGGACCGCGTCCATCGCGACGTCCCCTCCCCCGACCACGACGATCGCCCGGCCGAGCGTCACCGGCAGTCCGGCGTTCACGGCCTTGAGGAGATCGAGGGCCGGGACGACCCCCGGGAGGTCCTCCCCCGGCACCCCGAGCGAACGGTGGAGCGGGGTGCCGATCGCGACGACGACCGCCTGGTACCCCTCCTCGAGCAGACGCTCGACCGGCACCTCCGTGCCGACCTTGGTGCCGTCGGTGATCGTGACATCGAGGTCCCGGAAGCGTGCGAGGTCCTTCCGGACGTCCTCGTCCGTCATCCGGTAGGCGGGGATGGTCTGCATGAGGCCGCCCGGCCGACGTTCCTGCTCGAAGACGGTCACCGCGTAGCCCCGGATCCCGAGCTCCCAGGCGGCCATGAGGCCCGCCGGACCCGCCCCGACGACCGCGACCCGCTGCCCCGTGGGCTTCGACGGGACGTAGGTGAGATCGCTGCGGCCGTAGTCGAGGGCCGCCTGCTTGAGGTGGCGGATCGCGATCGGGACCCCCTTCTTCGAGATCACGCAGGCGTCCTCGCAATAGTGGTAGCAGACCTTGCAGAGGCAGCTCGCGAGCGGGTCGTCGCGCAGCGTCACGCGCGCCGCGCCGTCGAAGTCGTCCTCCGCGATGAGCCGGATGTACTCGCGGCAGTCCTGGGTGATCGGGCAGGCCTCCACGCACCACGGCCTCCGGCACTGGATGCACCGCTGGGCCTCGAGGACCGCCTCCTCCCGCGAGTAGGCGTGCAGCACCCGGCGGAAGTCCTGCGTGCGCGCCCCGGGGTCCTCCTCCGCGATCGGGACCCGGACCGGGTTCAGCTTGGGGGGCGTAGGACGAGCGGCGGGCGCCGCCTCCGCCGTCATCGTGCCGATTCGATGCCCCGCGCCAGTTTATCACATTTCGTGCGACCGACCTGAGCCGACCGGGGCACGCGTCCCGCCCGCGGGCCTCGAACCCCACTTATAGGAGCGGCGCGGTCCGCGGAGCGGCCGCCGGACGGGCGGAGGTCTTCGATGGTTCTCGATGCGCTCGGGAAGTCCCTCCGCGGGGTGCTCCAGCGGATCGCCCGGGGCTCGGTCGTCGACGAGGCCCTCCTCGCCGAGGTCGTCCGCGACATCCAGCGGGCGCTCCTCCAGGCGGACGTGAACGTCCAGCTCGCGCTCGACCTCACGAAGCGCGTGCGGAAGCGGGCGGTGGAGGAGAAGCCTCCCGCCGGCGCGAGCCTGCGCGACTTCCTCGTCCGGATCATCTACGAGGAGATCCGGGGGATCCTCGGCCACGACCGGCCGTTCGAGGTGAAGCCGAAGCGGATCCTCCTCGCGGGCCTCTTCGGCCAGGGGAAGACGACCACCGCGGCGAAGCTCGCGCGCTACCTCCAGAAGAAGGGGGTCCGGGTCGCGCTCGTCGGCGCCGACGTCCACCGGCCCGCCGCGATCGACCAGCTCGAGCAGCTCGCGAAGAAGATCGGCGCCGACTTCTACGCCGACCGGAGCGAGCCGAAGGCGGAGCGCGTCGTCCAGAAGGCGCTCGCAGGGATCCCCGCCCACGTCGCGACGATCGTGGACACGGCCGGGCGCAGCGGGCTCGACCCCGAGCTGATCGCCGAGCTGAAGCGCGTGAAGGAGATCGTCGTTCCGGACGAGGTCTTCCTCGTGCTCGACGCGACGATGGGCCAGAGCGCCGGCCGGAGCGCGGAAGCGTTCCACCAGGCGGTCGGCCTCACCGGGGTCATCCTGACGAAGATGGACGGCTCGGCGAAGGGCGGTGGCGCCCTCTCCGCGGTCGCGGCGAGCGGCGCGCCGATCGTCTTCCTCGGCACGGGGGAGCACCTCGAGGAGCTCGAGCGGTTCGAGCCGACCCGGTTCGTCTCGCGCCTGCTCGGCATGGGGGACATCCAGACGCTGCTCGAGCGGTTCGAGGAGCTGTCGAACAAGCAGGCCGCGGAGGAGGCCGCGAAGAAGCTGATGAGCGGCCGCTTCACCCTCCGCGACATGCGCACCCAGCTCGAGTCGCTCGGGCAGATGGGGCCGTTCTCGAAGCTGATGTCGATGTTCCCCACGTTCGGGGCCGCCAAGCTCGACGACCGCCAGCTCGACGAGTCCCAGAAGCGCCTCGCGCGCTTCCGCTCGATCCTCGACTCCATGACCGCCGAGGAGCTCGACGACGCGGCCCTCATCAAGGCCGAGCGCGTCCACCGGATCGCGCGCGGGAGCGGCCAGCGCCCGCAGGAGGTCCGGAGCCTCCTCCGGCAGTACGAGATGACCCGCAAGGCGGCGCACGGCCTCGTCTCGAACCGAAGGCTCCGCCGCCAGCTCGAAAAGCAGCTCGGCGGCTCGGCGATCCCCGCCCCGGAGTGAGACGACCCCCTCGATGACGGTCGTCGACCTCTTCGAGGTCCTCGCGGGCGGGGCCCTGCTCTTCTTCGTTCCCGGCTACGCGGTCACCCGGGCGGTGTTCCCGGAGTGGCGCCTCTCGGGACCGCTCGCGCTCCGGCGGACGGTCGAGACGGTCGTGCTCGCGTTCGTCCTGAGCGTGGTCCTGACCATGCTCGTCGGCTACGTCCTCCTTTCGGTCGCCCCCGGAGGCTTCCGCGCGACGTGGAGCGACCCCCTGCTCGAGGCGGGGCTCGCCGCGGTCGCGCTCGTCGCCGCGGCGGTGGCGGCGCTCGAAGGGGCGTTCTCCCGGACCCCTCCCCCTTCCCGGCGACCCGAGGTCGAGGCGGGGGAGCGGGGAGCGTGGGAGATCACGGTCGAGCTCGAGAAGCTCCACGCCGAGGAGCGACGGCTCCTCCGCGCGCTGCGCCGCGGAGTGCCCCCCGAGGAGCGGCCGGCGCTCGAGCTCCGCCTGGAGGAGCTCCGGCGCGCGATCGGGGACCGCCAGCGCTTCCGGGAGGCGGCCTACGACGCCTAGGTCCGCCCCCGCGGGCGACGGGGGCTACAAGATGGTGCTCGTGGTCCGCGGGGAGCTCCGCCTGACCCCGGGCAAGGCGGCCGTGCAGGTCGCGCACGCCGCCGTGATGCTGGTCCGCCGCGCCGAGCGGAGCTCCCCGGAGGCGCTCGAGGCCTGGCTCGGAGAGGGTCAGAAGAAGATCGCCGTCGTCGTGCCCACGCTCGCCGACCTCGAGGCGGTCGACCGCGCGGCTCGCGCGAACCGCCTCCCCACCGTCTGGGTCGAGGACGCGGGGCTCACCGAGGTCCCGCCCGGCACCCGCACGTGCCTCGGGGTCGGGCCGGCCCGGGCCCGGGAGCTCGACCCGGTCACCGGGAAGCTCCCCCTCCTATAGCCCCCGGGGCGTCGAGCCCCCCTTTCCCGGCCCCCTTGGCCCGGCAGGCGGAACCAGCCCAGCACCCGTCTCGGCTCCGCCCCGCGGACCCCGCCTTCCGGGAGGTTTCCCGCGGGGCGCGAGGGGGGTGCCTATTTAGTGAGGCCGACCTAGCTGGACGGGACCGAGGTCCCTCACAACGTCCGGAACCATGGCGACCCCCGAAGCCCCCGTCGTGCTCGCCGCCTGGAACGTGCGGAAGTACTTTCCCATCCGCGGCGGGCTGTTCTCGAGCCACCTCGGCGACGTCCGGGCGGTCGACGGAGTGTCGTTCGACGTCCGCGAGGGCGAGACGATCGGGCTCGTGGGGGAGTCCGGCTGCGGCAAGACGACCGCGGGGCGGCTGCTCCTCCGCCTGATCGAGCCGTCGTCCGGCCAGGCCTACTACCGGCCCCCGCCCGAGATCTACCAACGGCTCGTCCAGATCTACGGGTACCTCGAGGCGTTCTCGCGCGGACCCGAGGAGAACGGAAAGGCCCTTCCGCCGAACGCGCAGCGGGCGCTCCTCGAGCTCCACCACTACGCGCAGAAGTACTCGCTCTTCCGGCGCACCCCGCGCCAGATGCGCGAGCTCCGGGGGAAGCTCCAGATCGTCTTCCAGGACCCGTTCAGCTCCCTCAGCCCCCGCATGCTCGTGCGCGACATCATCGCCGAGCCGCTCGAGATCCACGGGGTCGGCACCCGGGCCGAACGGCGCCGCCGGGTGAGCGAGCTCCTCCAGGACGTCGGGCTCAACCCGGAGCATGAGTGGCGGTTCCCCCACGAGTTCTCGGGAGGGCAGCGCCAGCGGATCGGGATCGCGCGCGCCCTCGCCCTCCGCCCGGAGTTCATCGTCCTCGACGAGCCGACGAGCGCGCTCGACGTCTCGGTCCAGGCGCAGATCCTGAACATCCTGAGGCGCCTGCAGGCCGAGCAGCGCCTCGCCTACCTGTTCATCTCGCACCACCTCTCCGTCGTCCGGGCGATGAGCCAGCGGGTCGTCGTCATGTACCTCGGCAAGGTCGTCGAGCGGGCCCCGACCGAGGACCTCTTCCAGCGGCCGCTGCATCCGTACACCCAGGCCCTGCTCTCCGCGATCCCGATCCCGGACCCGGAGCTGAAGCGCGAGCGGATCGTCCTGCAGGGGGACGTGCCGAGCCCTGCCGCGCCGCCGCCCGGCTGCCGGTTCCACACGCGCTGCCCCGCCGTGATGCCGATCTGCTCGAAGGTCGAGCCGCCGCTCCTCGAGGCCCGGCCGAACCACCTGGTCGCCTGCCACCTCTATCCGACCGCGTGGAACGCGGAGGCGACGCCGCCGCTGGCGGAGCTCCCGCCCCTGCCCCCTCCCCCTCCGGTCACGCCCCCGGCCTCGGCGGCGTAGCGAGGTGTCCGTGCCCCCCGCTCGGCCGAAGGACGAGGCGCCGGACGACAAGCTCACCGAGGACGAGGAGGCGGCGCTCGAGGAAGGGCTCCGCCGTCTTCAGGAGGAGAAGCGGCGGGCGCTCGCGGAACCGGGGGCGACCTGGCGCGAGTGGTTCCTCGTGCAGGGGGCGAAGTGGTACCTCGGCCTCGTCTTCCTCATCGTCGACGTCTGGCTCGCGCTGCTCTGGACCGCCGACGCGCAGCTGAGCCCGCTCGGCGCCGCCGGGATGGTGCTGACCCTCGCGCCCGCGCTCTACCTCGAGGCCCTCGTCTACCTCTACTTCTGGAAGCGACCCTCGCCCGACGCCCCGCGACGGATCGGCCGGTTCCGGCCGAGCTGGAAGGGCCTCCGGGAGATCGGGCGCTGGACCCCGGAGGAGTTCGAGCGGCGGAAGCGCGGGCTCGCCCCCGGCGCCGACGACGGCAGCCCATCGCCGTCCGACTTCCTCTAGGCCGTTCCCCGGACCGCCCTCTAATAGGCCGGCGAGGCTGGGGCCCGCCGTGCCCCGAAGCCGGCGCGCGAGGCTCGCCCCCTCGCTCCTGAGCGCGGATTTTTCGGACCTCGCCGGCGCGATCCGGGAGGCGGAGGCGGGGGGCGCGGACGCCTTCCACCTCGACGTGATGGACGGGCACTTCGTCCCGAACATCTCCTTCGGGCCCGCCCTCGTTCGCGCGGTGCGCGCGCGCACGAAGCTCCCGCTCGACCTCCACCTCATGATCGACGAGCCGCTCCGCTACCTCGACGCGTTCCACCGGGCGGGGGCCGACACCCTCGTCTTCCACCTCGAGGCCCGCTCGGACGCAACCGAGGTCGTCCGCGAGGCGCGCCGCCTCGGCGTCGACGTGGGAGCCGCGATCCGCCCCGACACGCCGTTCTCGCGCCTCCGTCCCCTCGCCGACCGGCTCGACCAGCTCCTCGTGATGAGCGTCCATCCCGGCTTCTCCGGCCAGAAGTTCCTGCCCGAGGCCCTTCCGAAGCTCGAGGCGGCGCGCGCGTGCCTCGACGAGCTCGGCCGGGACGCCGACGTCTCGATCGACGGGGGGATCACGGAGGCGACGGCCGGACCGGCCGCGCGGGCCGGCGCGACGTTCTTCGTCTGCGGCAACTCGGTCTTCGGAGGCGGAACGGTCGCGGAGAACCTCCGCCGGCTCCGCGTCGCCGTCGAGGACGGGGGACGCGGTGCGGTTCGCTGACCTCGCCTCGGCGTACGACCAGCTCGAGGCGACCTCGAGCCGTCTCGAGATGCGGCACCGGCTCGCCGAGCTCGTCCGGCCGCTCCGGCCCGGCGACCTCGAGAAGGTCCTCTACCTCTCGCAGGGCCTCCTGCGCCCGGAGTACGAGGGGGTCGAGCTCGGGGTCGCCGACTCGCTCGCCCGGCGCGCGGTCGCGCTCGCGACCGGCGTGGACGAGGCGGCCGTCACCCGCAAGGCGAAGGCCGCGGGGGACCTCGGCTCGACCGTCCAGGAGCTGCTCGGCGCGACCCGCCGGCTCACCGAGGGCGAGCCGCTCACGGTCCGCGAGGTCTACGACGGGCTCCGCGCGATCGCGGCCGCCCAGGGCGAGGGCTCGCAGGAGGCGAAGGTCCGGGCGCTGGTCGGGCTCCTTGCCCGGGCGAGCCCCCTCGAGGCGAAGTTCCTGGTCCGGTTCGTCCTCGGGACCCTGCGCGTCGGGGTCCGGGAGATGACGATCCTCGACGCGCTGGGCGAGGCGTTCGCCGACGGCTCGAAAGAGGCGCGCGCACGGATCGAGGCGGCGTTCAACCTCTCGAGCGACCTCGGGCTCGTCGCGCGGACGCTCGCTGAGGGGGGCGTCGCCGCGCTCGACGCGATCGGGCTCGAGGTCGGCCGTCCGGTCCGCCCGATGCTCGCGGAGCGCGAGCCGACCCTCGCCTCGCTCCTCGAGCGGATGGAGGGCCGGGCCGCCCTCGAGTACAAGTACGACGGGCTCCGGGTCCAGGCCCATCTTGCGAAGGACGGGGCCGTCCGGCTCTTCTCCCGCCGGCTCGAGCGGATCGACGCCCAGTTCCCCGAGCTCGTCGCCGAGCTTCCGAAGGCGATCCGCGCGGCGCCGTCGATCGTCGAGGGCGAGTGCGTGCCGGTCGACCTCGACACCGACGAGATCCAGCCGTTCCAGGACGTCGCGCGGCGGAGGGGTCGCAAGCACGACCTCGAGCGCCTGACCGCCGAGGTCCCGGTCTGCCTGTTCCTGTTCGACGTCCTCCTCGCGGGCGGGACGCCGGTCTACGACCGCGACTTCCCCGAGCGCCGCGAACGGCTCGAGAAGCTCCTCCGGCCGACCGAGCGGATCCGCCTCGCCCAGCAGCGGATCGTCACGAACGTCGAGGACGCGACCGCGTACCTCGACGAGGCGATCGCGGGCGGGGGGGAGGGGGTCGTCGCGAAGTCGCTCCGCCCGGGGAGCGCCTACCGGGCCGGGGCGCGGGGCTACTGGTGGATCAAGTACAAGCGCGACTACACGGTCGGCCTGAGCGACTCGATCGACGGGGTCGTGGTCGGCGCGTTCCACGGCCGCGGGCGCCGTGGCGGGCGGTTCGGCGCGTTCCTGCTCGCCGTCTACGAGCCGAAGGGCGACCGGTTCCCGACGTTCACGAAGGTCGGGAGCGGCTTCGATGACGCGCAGCTGGCCGAGATGCCGAAGCGGCTCGAGCGCTGGGCGACCGACGAGCGCCCGAAGGAGGTCGACACGGACGTCGAGCCGGACCGCTGGTTCCGCCCCGGGCTCGTCCTCGAGGTCCGGGGAGCGGAGCTCACGTTGAGCCCGGTCCACCACGCCGCGCTCGGGGCCGTCCGGGCCGGTGCGGGACTTGCGCTCAGGTTCCCCCGCTTCACCGGCCGCTACCGCGACGACAAGGGCCCGAGCGAGGCGACGACCGCGAAGGAGCTGCTCGAGATGTACCGCAAGCAGGTGCGCCAGGCGTCGCCCGACCCTCCTTCCGAGGGGGAGTCCGTCTAGCCGCGGCGACGGCCGGCCGACCCCCAAAGGCCCCTTCCCGCCGTTCCGCTCCGCCCAAAGGCATAAGAAGCCCGAGAAGGCTCGCGCGCCTTGGGAACGGGCCATGCTGGTCGAGATGACCGAACTCCTGGGACGCCAGATCTACACCCCTGACGGGCGCCTGCTCGGCGAGGTCGACAATGTCGTCGTGGACGTCGAGGGCTCGAAGATCGACGGGCTCTTCGTCGGCGAGACCAGCCCGATGTTAGTCGACGATTCCCGCCCGGCCAGCGTTCCCTACCGCTGGGTGTCGGCGGTGAACGACGTCGTGCTCCTCAAGTACTTCCCGAAGCGGGTCTCGCTGAAGAAGGTCCCGACCGCCCGCACGGGAGGCGAGGAAGAGCCCGTCGTCCCCGCGCGCTGATCCCGCGGGGATAGCCAAGCCCGGTAACGGCGCAGGACTTAAACGGCGGCTTCCCGCCGAAGAGATCCTGCCGCTCAGGCGTTCGCCGGTTCAAATCCGGCTCCCCGCACTTTCCCGGACCCGGCGCGCCGCGTACGTCATCGGGCGGTCCCGCTAGCGCTCTCGCGTGCGCCGATCCGAGCTCGTCCGCCGCCTCGCGAAGGTCCCGCCGTTCCCGCGGCCCCGGGCCGACCTCGAGCAGGTGGCGACGTCCGCGGAGGCGGCCGCGACGCTCCTCGCCTCGGCCGACCGCTGGGACGGTCTTGCCGGCCGCTCGGTCCTCGACCTCGGGTGCGGTACGGGCCGCCTGGCGATCGGCGCGGCGCTGCTCGGGGCCGGCCCGGTCGTCGGCGTGGAGGTCGATCCCGGGGCGGTGGACGTGGCCCGGGCCGCCGCCCGGGACGCCGAGGTGGAGGTCGAGTTCGAGGTGCGGGACCTCGGGGCGGTCGAGCGCGAGGCGGACCTCGTGCTCATGAACCCGCCGTTCGGGGCCCAGAAGCGGCACGCCGACCGCCCGTTCTGGGACGCCGCCTTCGCCTCCGCGCGTCGCGGGGTCTACGCGTTCGCGCTCGCCGACTCCCGAAGCTTTATAGCGCGACGGGCCGTCGCGCGGCACGCTCACGTCCTCGAGGTAGTTCCGGTCCCCTGGGAGCTGGGGCGGATCTTTCCGCACCACACCCGGCGCCGGGTCGCGCTCGACGTGGACCTCTGGGCCCTGAGGACGGAACCCGTCGATGGCCGAGCACGAACTACCGGACCTCGTCCTCCCGGGTGACTACCTCGGCGCCGCCGAGGAGTTCCTCCCGGGCCGCGGCACCTACGAGTACGGGGGCCGGATCTACGCCGCGCTCCTCGGGAAACCGTCGGTCGATGCGCGCGACCGCACGATCCGCGTCCAGGCGCGGAACTCGGTCCCCGAGATCGCCGACGGGGACCTCGTGTACGCCCGCGTCGAGGAGCTCAAGACCGCGATGGCGATCTTGACGGTCCTCACCACGACGGCGAGCCGGCGCGGGGTCCCGGGAAAGCCCGAGGCGATCGTCCACATCTCGAAGGCGAAGGAGGGGTACACCGAATCGCTGAGCGGGGAGTTCGCGATCGGCGACATCGTCCTCGCGAAGGTCCTCCAGAGCCACCCGTCGATCAAGCTCACCACGGCCGCGGCGACCCTCGGGGTCGTGTCGGCGCGCTGCCAGGTCTGCCACGCGCTCCTGAACCTCGCCCACCGGCAGCCCGTCTGCCCCCGCTGTGGCCACCAGGAGCGGCGCAAGGTCGCCCAAGGAGCCCACGCCGCGAGCCCGGTCGGTCATGGAACTCCCGAAGGCTGAGGAGGAAGCCCGGCTCGCCCGCCTCGTTCGCGCCCACGACCGCTGGCGCGGTCGGGAGGTCTTCAACCTCCTCGCGAGCGAGAACGCGGTGTCGGCGACCGCCCGTCGCTACCTCGGGAGCGATCTCGCAGGGCGCTACACGCTCCCGCTCACGGTCGAGTTCCACGGGGAGCGGATCGACAACAGCTACACCGGCACCCGCTACACCGACCAGATCGAGCAGCTCGCGAACGCGGCGGCCGCGCGCGTCTTCCACGCCCGGTTCGCCACGACCCGGCCGCTCTCCGGGCACATCGCGGCGCTCTCGGCCCTCGCCCCCCTCCTCCCCCGCGGCTCGACGCTCCTTGCGATCCGCCCTGAGGACGGGGGGTACGACGGCTACGCCCCTGGCTTCGTCCCGGACCTGCTCGGCCTCTCCGTGCGCGCGCTCCCGGCCGACGGCGTCGGCCACTCGGTCGACGCCGGCGCCGCGACGCGGCTCCTCCGCGAGGTCCGCCCGGGCGCGGTAGTCCTCGGCCAGAGCTTCTTCCTCTTCCCATACCCCCTGCGCGAGATCGCGGAGGCGGCGCACGAGGTCGGGGCGCTCGTGCTGTACGACGCGTCGCACGTGCTCGGCCTGATCGCGGGCGGCGAGTTCCAGGACCCGATCCGCGAGGGCGCGGACGTCGTCTACGGGAGCACCCACAAGTCGTTCCCGGGCCCGCAGGGGGGCCTCCTCTACACCGACCGCGAGGACCTCTTCCGGAAGATCGACCCCGCGCTCGTCTGGCGCGTCTTCGACAACGCGCACTGGAACCGGATCGCCGCCCTCGCCCAGACCCTTCTCGAGCTCGAACGCACCGGGGCCGAGTACGCCCGCACCGTGGTCGCGAACGCTCGGGCCCTCGCGTCCGCGCTCGCCCCGGCCGGAGTTCCGCTCGTGGCGGCCGAGCAGGGGTTCACGCGGTCCCACCAGATCCACCTCGACCCGACACGCCTGCGCGCCCAGCATGGCCTCGGCGCGGGCGAGCTCGCCCGCCGTCTCGAGCGGCAGGGACTGCTCATCGACCTCGTCGGCCGCATCGGCACGGCGGAGGTCACGCGTCTCGGCCTCACGCCGGACGACATGCCGCGCCTCGCGGCCCTCCTCGTCGACGGAGGGCTGAGGTCGCGCCGGGTCGGACGAGAGGTCCGGGCCTGGCGGCGCACCTTCCGCGGGCTTCGGTTCGCGTAGGTGCGGGGCGAGCGCACCTCCGAGGTCGATGAGCGCTCCCCGCCCGAGGACCCGGGCCCGGCCGACGGGCCCGGTCGCGCTGACCGGGACGCCCGGCGTGGGGAAATCGACGGTGGCCCGCCTCCTCGCTCCGCGCTGGCGCACGGTCGAGGTGGCTGAGCTCGCGCGCCGCCACCACGCCGCGGTCGGGCGCGGCCGCGCCCTCGAGGTCGATCTCGCCCGGCTCCGGCGCGCCCTGCGCGCGCGGACCGCCCTTGTAGGGATCGACCTGGTCGTCGGCCATCTCGCCCACCTCCTCGGGCTCCGAGGAGCGATCGTCCTGAGGTGCCACCCCCGGGTCCTCGCACGGCGGCTCGAGCGTGCGCGCCGCGGGACCCGCGCGGAGCGTGAGGCGAACGTCGTGAGCGAGACCGTCGACCTCCTTCTGGTCGAGGCCCTCGAATCGGGCGTCCCCGTCTACGAGATCGACACGACCGGCCGGAGTCCCCGCTCCGTGGCCGCCGAGGTCGAGCGCCGACTCCGGTCGGCCGGGCGGCCCCGCGCAGGGATCGTCGACTGGCTCGCCGACCGTTCCGTGGCCCGCGAGCTTCCGAGGGCGCCCCGGTAGGCTGGGGTGCCGGGGAGGCGACCTCCCGCACCTCGACGCCCCTCGACCATCGGCCCGCCTTCCGTCCCGACTGAAGCGAGCCCCGCGCCCGAGTTCCCGAGAGCGGGGCCGCCGGCACGCGACCGTGCACCTTTTGGACGGGCCCGGGTAGGCGTGCCAGGATGGTGCTCGAGGGCTACCGGGACCGTTTCGGGCCCTGGCTCGACCGCCTCGCACGCCCGTTCCTCGGGTGGAGCCCCGGTCAACTGAGCGGCACCGCGATCGGCCTCGCGGTCGCCGCGGCGTCCGTGTCGGCCCTCGTGCGGTTCACGACCCCGCTCCTCTTCCTCGCGGTGAGCGCCCTCATCGTGCTCTCGGGGATGTTCGACGTCCTGGACGGACGCGTCGCCCGCGCGACCGCGCGTGCGGACCGCCGCGGGGACTTCCTCGACCACGTCCTCGACCGCTACTCGGACGTCGTCCTCGTGCTCGGCTTCGCCGTCTCGGGCTACGCCGACCCGCGGCTCGCGCTCCTCGCGCTCGTGAGCCTCCTCCTGACGAGCTACATGGGCACCCAGGCGCAAGCGGTCGGGGCGGGCCGCCTCTACGCCGGCCTCCTCGCGCGGGCGGACCGCCTGGTCGTGCTCGCCGCCGCGGCGTTCCTCGAGTTCGACTGGTCGCTGCCATGGCCGTGGGCCCCGACCGCGCCGTGGGCCCGCTTCCACGCGGCCGGGCTCACCTTCACCGTGATCGACGTCGCGTTCGTCTACTTCGTCATCGCCGGTCAGTGGACCGCTTTCGCGCGGGCCCGGCGGACGTACCGCTCGCTGGAGCGGACGTAGCCTCCGCGTCGCCGCCCGCGACGGCCCCGCCCTTCCAGCGGTAGTACTGGAGGGGGTGGCGGAGCCGCTCGTCGAAGCACATCGGGTCCCGGGCCCGGCCCGCCGGATCCGGCGCGTCCGGGTCGCCGTCGCGCGCGCAGAGGCCGTGGCTGCGGAGGGTCGTGCACTCCGGGGGCTCGTAGCCCCGGCCTCCGTCGCGGGAGGTGATGTGCTCGACCTGGTAGCGCGTCACCGACTCGTCGAAGTCGGGAGCGCCGCGGTAGGCGTCGACGATCGTGTCGAACGACGCCCCCGCCCGGTGGAGGAACGCGGCGAGCGCGAACCGGCCCGCATGGGAGAGGTTCTCGCCCTTCTCGAGCGTCCGCTGCATCTTGCGGATACACGGGGGGAACTTGGTCCGCTCGAGCGGGCCGACGGGGCCGCCCGGACGTGCCGTGGCGGACGGGAGGCGGCGCGCGACCTCTGCGAGCAGCTCCGCCTCGCGCTCGCGGACGACCCGCACCACTTCCGGATGGAGGGCGAGCGGCACCGCGAGGGCGCGCCGGACGGCCTCCTGGAGCAGCCGGGAGGCCCGGGCGGGTCCGACCGCCACGCGGCCGGCCTGGACGTCCTGGGTCGCGAGACGGAACTCGGCCTCGCGGATGGGGGAGGCGAGGCGCACGTAGTCGGCCACGGAGAGCGTGACGCCCCCCGGCCCGGCCGCGACGGGAAAGCCGAGGCGCCGCGCGACCTCCTCGAGCTCCTCCGCCCCCACCCCCTTGAGGCGCTCGTGCCCGCGCTTCGCCTCGGCGACCGCCCACCGGCGGAGCGCGCCCGCGGTCGGCGCCGCCGACAGGACGAGGCGGGCGAACAGGAACGAGAGGTAGCGCTCGTCCGTCCTCGCGTGGGCGAGCTCCTCGACGGTCGCCTGACCGCGCGGGTCGTCCTGAGCCGCGAGCACGCGCGCGCGACCGATCGACCGGACGCGGTCGTACGCCGGCTCCTCGAGGAGGGCGCGGACCGAGACCCGCTCGTCGGCGAAGAGCCCCTCCGCCCCGGGCAGGAACGGATACTCGGCGAAGAGCGACCGCTCGTCTAGGCGAGCCGCGGGACCACGAATTGCCATACGAGCAGGACGAGGACGAGGGCCGACGAGGCGGCCGCCGCCTTCGAGGCGAACGCGTCGAGGTGGGCGGCGGTCCAGCCGGCCCGGAAGCGGGCGGCGATCGAGGCCGCGAAGTCGCGGAAGAGGAGGCCGCCGTCGAGCGGGACGAGCGGGAGCGCGTTGGACAGCCCGAGGAGGAGGTTCATCCAGGCAAGCCAGTAGAGAAGGTTCGCTCCGATCCAGAAGGTGCCCGGGTCGGCGTGGGCGAACGGACCGGTGAGGTGGAAGAACCCGGCGGTCGGGCCCGAGATCGGCTCGAGGGTGGCGATCGGCAGGACGAGCCAGTTGACGGCGCCCGCGGCAGGTCCCGACGCGCTCCCGAGCGGCCAGACGAGCGTCTGCTTGAGCTCGGCCGGCGTGAGCCCGTAGACCGCGACGCCGAGGAAGCCGCGCGACGCGTTGGAGGGGTTGACCCCGAGCGTGATGCTCGTGGTCACGAGGTGGCCGGCCGACGCGGCGTAGTACGTGACCGGATAGCTCGAGTTCGGGTGGGTCCTCGCGAGCGCGTCCTGGAACAGGGGAACGGTCGAGGTCGCCGTGCCGTTGACGGCCGTGATGATGTCCCCGGGTGCGATCGACGCGTTCGCCGCCGGGCTGTTCACCTCCACGATGGCGATCCCGACGCCCGAGGCGTTCGGCTGCACGCTCGACGCGACCACGGCGGAAAGCGCGACGAAGAACACCACGGCCAGCAGGAAGTTCGCGAGGACCCCGGCGGCGGCGACGCGGTCCCGGACGCGGCGCGGAGCCCCGCCCATCTCGGTGTCGTCCTGTTCGACGAACGCCCCCACCGGGACGACGAACCAGAGCACGCCGAGGCTCTTCACCCCGATCTTCTGCGAGCGCGCGACCACGCCGTGGGCGAGCTCGTGGAGGACGATCCCGACGACGATCGCGACGAGGCCGTAGCCGAGCGGGATGATCGGGTTGATCCCGGGAAGGCCGATCGCTTCCTGAACGCTCGGGGCCTGGGAGGCGCTCAGGCGTGTGGAGGCGACCGCGCCGAGGACCAGGACGCCGAGGATCGTCGCCATCGCGATCGCCGCCAGCGCGATCCCGAGGTCGCTGGTCCAGGTCCAGAACCGGGTGAACCGGCCCCAGCGGTCGAGCGCGGAGCGGCCCCGCGTCGTCTTGAGCATCAGCGCGGGGCCGAAGAGCGTCAGGCTCCGGTCCGGGCCGATCCGGCCGGTCCGCCAGAGGACGTAGACCACCGCCCCGTAGGCCACGACCGCCGCGAGCGCGATCTCGTAGCCGAGGTACGGGTCCACGCTTCCCCCGCGCACGACTCCGGTGGCGGGTTATGAGCTCTTGCGCCCGCTCGCGGAACGGCGGTAAAGAGGATATCCCCCGACGAGGGTCGAGAGAGGCGACCCGATGCGGTCCACCTCGTTCGGAACGGCCTTCGTCGCGCTCACCGGCGTCGCGCTCCTCCTGCTTCCCACGGGATCCCTCCTCTCCGGTCACGCCGGTCACGTTGTCGGGACCGGGGCGGCACTTTCGAGCGGGGGCACCCCCGTCGTCTCCCCGGACGTCCAGGTCGCCATCGCCCCGGCGTACGCCGCGCCGTCCGGGGTCCGCGACCTCGGTCCGCTCCCGGGGAGCGTTCCGATGACCGTCGACGTCGCGCTCGCCTCGCGGGACCCTCGCGGGCTCGCGGCGCTCGCGAACGCCTCGTCCGGGCCGACGGCGGGGCCGGGGGCGCTCGCCCCGGGGGCCGCCGCGTCCCGGTTCGGGGCCGCGCCGAGCGCGGTCCGCGCGGCGACGAGCTACTTCGCGGCGTTCGGCCTCGAGGTCCGGAGCCACCCGGACGGGCTCCTCCTCGCCGTCTCGGGACCGAGCGGGGCGATCGCCCGAGCGTTCGGCACCTCGTTCGAGCGCTACCAGGACCCTTCCGGTCGGACGTTCGTCGACCACCCCACCCCGGCCCACCTTCCGGCGGTCGCACCCTGGTCGGGCGCCTACGGCCTTGGCAGCTCGACCCCGGTCCGGCCCGAGCTCCGTCCCGCGCCCAACCCCGCCGCGGCGCACGCGGCGGCCGGCTGCGCGTCGATGCCCGCGGGCCTCGCGCCGTGCCAGGTGGCGGCGGCGTACGACTTCGCGGGCCTCCTCGGGAGCGGCCAGGACGGCCGGGGAAAGCGGGTCGCCGTCATCGATGCCTACGCTTCCGCGGAGAACCAGAGCCGGCTCTCGACGGACCTCCTCCTGTTCGCGAGCGCCGCGGCCCTCCCCGCCCCGAACGTGACGTTCCTCTACCCGGTGCCGACCTCGAAGGACCTCAACGCGAGCGGGGTCAACACGGCCTGGTCGTACGAGGACGCGCTCGACCTCGAATGGGCGTTCGCGACCGCCCCCGGGGCCGAGATCCAGATGGTCTTCTCCCCCGACCCCGGGGCCGGCCTCTACTTCGCGATCGACCGCCTGGTCGCGGACGGCCTCACCGATGTCCTCTCGATGAGCTGGGGGGAACCCGAGATCGGGATCTACAACGCCGAAGCGGGTCCCTGCGACTACGTCTGCAACGCCTCGACCGACGGTTCGTTCGCGATCCTCGGGCCGGTCCTCCAGCTCGCGGCGGTCGAGGGGATCTCGGCTTTCGCCGCGAGCGGGGACTGCGGGGCGGCCGACGGAACCTCGGGGGCGACGGTGAACTTCCCGGCGTCGTATCCGTACGTGACGGGCGTCGGGGGGACGAACCTCGCGCTCGCCGCGAACGGGTCGTACGGCTCGGAGACCGCCTGGAGCGGCAACACGTCGGGGGCCCACGCCCCCGGCTGCCAGAACCAGGGCGGGTCCGGCGGGGGGTTCTCGATCTTCCCGCGGCCCGGCTGGCAGACCGGGAACGGCTCGTACACAACGCCCGACCGGGGCGTCCCGGACGTCGCGATGGTCGGAGGCACGGCGGTCTCGATCGTCTACCACGGCGGCGCGGCCGGGGTCCTGGGAACGAGCGTCGGCACGCCGATCTGGGCCGGGCTCGCGGCGATCGCCGACCAGGTCGCCGGCACGGACCTCGGGCTCCTCAACCCGAGCCTCTACCACCTCCTCGTGAGCCCGCGCTACGCGACGGACTTCCACGACATCACGAGCGGCTCGAACGGCTACCCGGCCGGACCCGGCTGGGACCCCGTGACCGGCGTCGGGACCCCGGACGTCGCCCATCTCGTCGCCGACCTCACCCGGGGGGCGATCGGCCCGTCCCACCTCTCCACGTTCGTCTACGCCTCGCCCCGCTTCGGGCCGGCGCCGCTCACGGTGAAGTTCACCGTCGCGACGCGGGGAGCGAGCGGCTCGTACCCGGTCCAGGGGATCGCCTACGGCGACGGGAACTCCTCCGCGGCCCCGAGCGGATCGACCGAGCACACGTACGCGCAGCCCGGGGTGTACTCGGTCCAATCGTATGCGGTCAGTGCGACCGACAACTCCACCACCTCCCCGCCGGTCGTCGTGGTCGTCGGAGGAGGCCACGGGCTCGACGTCACGCTCTCGGTCTCGACCACGAGCCCCGCGGTGGGCTCGCCCGTGACGTTCACGGCCTCGGCGAGCGGCGGGACCGGGCCGTACCTCTACAATCTCACGTTCGGCGATGGCTCGTTCGCGGTCAACCTCTCGAGCGGAACCGCGACCCATGCCTACGTCGCGGCCGGGGGCTACTGCGCGGAAGCGATCGCGCGCGATGCGGCGTCGCCGATCGACGGGGCGGCGAGCCTACGCGTCGCGGTCGCGGCCGGGGGCGCCGCGGCCCCGTCGTGCGGGGATCCCGCGTCGCCGATCACGCTCTCGCCCAACGCGAGCGCGACGGTCCGCGACGCTCCGGCCGACTTCCCGTCGCTGTTCAACCTCACTGGGGGCTCGACCGCCCCGGGGGGCCTCGAGCCGCAGATCGACCTCGAGGCGACCGGCGACCCCTACCCGGCCGCGTGCGGCTGCCTCATCTTCCGGAGCGTGGGCACCTACCCGGTCCGGGAGTGGGCGAACGATACGGTGAACGGCGAGGCGTTCGCCGAGACGAACGTGACGGTCGCGCCTCCCCTCGTCGGCACCTTCACGGCCTCCCCGCTCTTCGGCACCGTGCCGCTCACCGTCCACTTCACGGCGAGCGTGTCCGGCGGCTACGGCGCGAGCGCCGGCGCCACGGTCTGGACGTTCGGGAACGGCCAGAGCTCGACGGGATCCGCGGTCCAGGCGACCTACACGACGCCGGGCGAGTACGTCGCCGTCGCCGCGCTCTCGGACCTCGGCTACGGCAACGCGAGCGAGGCGTTCGTGATCGACGCCCGCGCGAGCGGCTCGACGGCCGTCGGAGCGACTGGGACCGTCACGCCGGCCGTCCACGTCCCGAGCGGCTCGACGGTCGCCTGGACCGCGACGGTCGTCGGCCCGCCGTCCGCGGTCGCGGGCACCGTGCTCGACTGGGACCTCGGGAACGGGGGGACCGCGTTCGGGGGGTTCGTCAACGAGTCGTACTTCCACGGGATCGATCTCCTGCCGGCGAACACGCTTGACGCCTCCCTCACGGTCGAGGACGCCGCCCTTCACCCGCTCCTGCGCGTCCCGATCACGCTCCCCGGCTTCTTCGCCGCCGAGGCCTGGGGGTTCTTCCCGGCCGTCTATGCGTTGACCCTCTCGGAGACCGTCTATCCCGCGACCGGGGTCACCCCGCTCTCGATCACGGGGCTCGCCAGCGCGCAAGGCCCGGGCGGGACCGCCGTGTTCTGGCTGTTCGGCGACGGCACGAGCGGCTCGGGGACGAACGTGAGCCACATCTACTACGGCGCGGGCGACTTCACGGTCGAGGCGCACGCCTACGACGGGTACGACGACCGGGCCGTCCGGGCCGACGAGGTCGCCGCCAACGCCGCGCTCGCGCTCCTCGGCTGCGGCCCGAGCACGCGGACGGGCGCGGCACCGTACTCGCTCACGCTCACCGCCGACCCGAGCGGCGGGGCCGGGCCCCCCTACACCTATCGGTGGGCGCTTCCGAACGGGAACACGTCGACAAGGACGAACGTCACGCTCTCGTTCCCTTCGGCCGGCACCTACGACATCTTCCTCGCGGTCCGGGACTCGGCGAACGCGTCGATCGGCTGCTCCTGGTCGATCGAGGTCTACCAGGAGCCGGCGATCACGTTCCTGGACGTCGTGGTGGTGGGCGTCGCCGCCGGCGTCGGCCTCGCGGTGTTCTTCGTGTGGGTGACGCGCCCGCGGCGGCCCTAGCCGGGGGGACGCCCGGGACCGGGGGACCCCGCGCGGGCTAGCCCTTCACGACGCCGAGCGGGACGAGGCGGGCGACCCGCCGCGTGAGGCCGGCCCCCTCCGCGACCCGCACGACCTCTTCCACGTCCTTGTAGGCGCCCGGCGCCTCCTCGGTGACCCCCTCGCGGGAGGCCGACCGGACGACGATCCCCTTCTCGGCGAGGCGGCGCGTGACCTCGTCGAACCGGAACGCGCGGACGGCCGCGTGCCGGCTGAGGCGGCGGCCCGCCCCGTGGCAGGACGAGCCGAACGAGCGGTCCATCGCCCCGGGAAGGCCGGCGAGGACGTAGCTCGCGGTCCCCATGTCCCCGGGGATGAGGACCGGCTGGCCGAACGAGCGGTAGGGGGCGGGCACCTCCTCCCGGCCCTCGGGGAACGCGCGCGTCGCGCCCTTGCGGTGGACGAGCACCGGCTTCGCGGCGCCATCGGTCCGGTGGGTCTCGACCTTCGCGATGTTGTGCGCGATGTCGTAGACGACCTCGATCCCGAGCTCCTCCGCCGGGCGCCCGAAGACGCCCGCGAACCCCCGCCGCACCCCCTCCGTGATCAGCTGGCGGTTCGCCCAGGCGAAGTTCGCGGCCGCCGCCATCGCGCCGAGGTACCGCTGGCCGTCGTCGGAGGCGACGGGCGCGCACGAGAGCTGGCGGTCGACGAGCGTCGTTCCTTCCGCGAGGAGGCGCTCGTCCATCCGGCGGATGAAGTCGGTCGCGACCTGGTGGCCGAGCCCGCGCGAGCCGGTGTGGAGCATGACGACGACCCCGTCGCGCGCGAGGCCGAGCACGCGCGCGAACTCGGGATAGAAGAGCTCGTCGACCGCCTGGATCTCGAGGAAGTGGTTCCCCGAGCCGAGGGTGCCGAGCTGGCGCAGCCCGCGCTTCCGGGCCATGTCGGAGACCTCCGACGGCGCGGCCCCCGCGAGCCGTCCCCCCTCCTCCTGGAACCCGAGGTCCTCGGGGCGGCCGTGACCCTCCTTCACCGCCCACGCGGCCCCCCCGGCGAGCACCTCGTCGACCTCGGAGGCGGAGAGGGCCCGGCCGCCCCGGGAGCCGACCCCGCTCGGGACCTCGCGGTAGAGCCGCTCGGTCAGCTCCGCGAGACGGGGCCGGACCTCCTCGACCGTGAGCCGGGTGCGGAGCAGGCGGACCCCGCAGTTGATGTCGTAGCCGATCCCCCCGGGCGAGACGACCCCCTCCCGGAGGTCGAACGCCGCGACCCCTCCGACCGGGAAGCCGTAGCCGAAGTGGATGTCCGGCATCGCGAGCGCGTGGCGCTCGATCCCGGGGAGCGTCGCCACGTTCGCGAGCTGGACGAGCGACGGGTCCCCCTGGACCCCCTCGAGCAGCGCCCGGTTCGAGAACAGGCGGCCGGGAACATGCATTCCCGGCACCTCGTCCCGAGGGATCTCGTAGGTGAACTCGTCGAGCGCGACGAGCGCCGGGATCCGCGTCACGGGCGGTCGCGAGCGTTCCGGACTAAAAAGGCAACGGGCGCCGGGGCCAGCGTCCGGCACGGCCGGGAACAACCGAGAAGTAGGGTTCGGCCCCTCGTACGGGTGGGAGGGGGGCATGCAACGCCGCCTCGCGCTCTCGCTCGTCAACGTCGCGGTCGCCGCGGCGGCGCTGTTCGTCTGGTTCGAGCTCCCCCAGTACTCGACCTACGCGCTCTACGGCTTCCTCGGATGGATCGTCGTCGGCACGTCGCTCGCCTGGCTCGCCGCGGGCTCCCCGCCGGTGGGGGTGCCGACCCCCGCGAGCGGGTCCGCGACCCCGCTCGCTCCCGGAGCCCCGGCGGGCCCGGCGGCAAAGCCGGGGTCGGGCGAGCCCGCGATCGGTTTCTGCATCTACTGCGCCGCCGACCTCCCGCCGGACGCGGTCCGCTGCTCGGCGTGCGGCCACCCGGCCGTGCGCCTTGCCTAGGGAGGGCGCCTACGCGGGCGCGACGGTGAGCATCGCCTCGCGGGCCCGGACGTTCGATCCCTCGCGCACGCGCACGTCGTGGACGACCCCGTCGATCGGCGCCGTCACCTCGTTCCGCATCTTCATCGCCTCGAGGACGACCAGGAGGTCGCCCTGGTGCACCCGGTCCCCCTCCCGGACCTTGACCGCGACCACGCGACCGGGCATCGGCGGGAGGATGGCAACGGCCCCGGGCCGCACCGGCGCGGCCGGGACCGGAGGGGCCGCGGCCTCGGCCGGCGCGGGGCCGCCGGCGATGGAGGGCGAGGCGGGGTGGAGGACCCCGGGCTCGACGACGGTCACGACGACCCGGTGCCGCTCGCCGTTCACGTCGAGCGGGCCGGGCGGGGCCGTGAGCCCCTCGGGCCAGCCGTCGACCGTGACGGTCTCGCCCGCGATCTCGAGGACGAGCCGCGTCGGGCGGCGCTCGACGACGCGGACCGGGTAGGAACGGCCACCGAGGCGTACGCTCGCGAGGTCGCCCGCGACCTCGACCTCGGCCGGCCTACCGTCGAGCTCGACCGTGAGCCGCACGGACCCCACCCCCCTGGGTTTGCAGGCGGACCCGGCCCTCGTGGGCCCAGAGGCTCGGCGCGCTCCGCACGTGCTCCGCCGGCCGGGCCGGGGGCGGGGGGCGTTCGGCCCGCAAGGCGCCGAGGACGCCGAGCGCGGCGGAGGTGAGGACGTCGGGGGTCAGACCCTGGTCAACGCTCGCGCGGAAGGCCCGGTAGACGGCCGGGAAGAGCGCGTAGGAGAGCGCTTCCGCGGTGTCGGCCGCCGGCACGAGCGCCCGGACCTCGGCGAGCTTCGCCTCGAGCTCGGGGGCGAGGAGGTCGGCCGGCCGTCCCGTGATCGCCGGGGCCTCGCGCGTCACCCGCGCGACGAGCTCGGGCTCGAGCCCGCCGGGAGGCGCGCCGTAGAGCCCGCGGACGTACTCGCGGACCTCCTGGGTGATCGTGCCGTAGCGCCGGCCCGAGAGCACGTTGATCACCGCTTGGATCCCCACGATCTGGCTCGTCGGGGTCACGAGCGGCGGGTAGCCGAGGTCCGCCCGCACGCGGGGGACCTCGGCGAGGACCTCGGCGAGGCGACCGAGCGCCTCCTGTTCGCGCAACTGGGAGAGGAGGTTCGAGAGCATCCCGCCCGGGATCTGGTGCGTGAGGATCCCCGGGTCGGTCTGCAGCGAGCGGATGTCGAGGAGCGGCCGGTAGTGCTCGAGCACGGTCCGGAAGTAGGCGGAGAGCTCGGCGAGGGCGCCGAGATCGAGCCGGGGGTCGGCGGGGCCCCCGCGAAGGGCCGCGACGAGCGTCTCGGTCGGCGGCTGGCTCGCCCCGCCTGCGAAGGGGCTCAGCGCCCCGTCGACCGCCTCCGCACCGGCGTCGACCGCAGCGAGGCACGTGAGCGTCGAGAGCCCGCTCGCCGAATGCGTGTGCACGACGACGGGAAGGCCGACCTCGCGGCGCAACGCGCCGACGAGCGCCGCCGCCTCCTTGGGAGGCAGGAACCCGCCCATGTCCTTCACGCAGAGCTCGTCCGCGCCGAGCTCGGCGAGGCGGCGGCCGAGGCCGACGAACGCTTCGAGCGTGTGGACGGGCGAGCTCGTGTAGCAGATCGTCCCCTGAGCCCGCGCCCCGGCCTTCTTCACCGCGGCGAGCGCGACCTCCATGTTGCGCGGGTCGTTGAGCGCGTCGAAGACGCGGAAGATCGTGATCCCCTGGCGGGCCGCCTCGGCGACGAACGCCCGGACGACGTCGTCCGGGTAGTGACGGTAGCCGACCAGGTTCTGCCCGCGCAGGAGCATCTGGAGCGGGGTGTTCGGCATCGCGCGCTTCAGCGCGCGGAGCCGTTCCCAGGGGTCCTCGCGGAGGAAGCGCAGGCAGACGTCGAACGTGGCTCCCCCCCAGACCTCGAGCGAGCGGTAGCCGACCGCGTCGAGGCGCTCGGCGGCCGGCAGCATGTCGCGCGTGCGCATCCGGGTCGCGATGAGCGACTGGTGGCCGTCGCGCAGGACCGTCTCGGTGAGCCCGACCATCGGAGCCCCTCGTGCGCCCCTACAGCGGGAGGTTCCCGTGCTTCCGGGCGGGGCGGTCGTCGCGCTTGCCCGTGAACAGACGGAGCCCGGCGACGAGCCGCGTCCGCGTCTCCGCGGGATCGATCACGTCGTCGATGTAGCCGCGCTCGGCCGCGAGGTACGGGTTCAGGAACTCGCGCGCGTACTCCGAGGCGAGGCGGGTGCGGAGCGCCTCCCGACCCTCGGCCGGCGCGGCCTCGAGCTCGCGGCGGTAGAGGATCCGGACCGCCCCCTCCGAGCCCATGACCGCGATCTCGGCGGTGGGCCAGGCGAGGTTCAGGTCGCCGCCGAGGTGCTTCGAGCACATGACGTCGTAGGCCCCCCCGTAGGCCTTGCGGAGGATCACCGTGAGCAGCGGCACCGTCGCCTCCGCGTAGGCGTAGAGGAGCTTCGCCCCGTGGCGGATGATCCCGCCGTGCTCCTGCGCCGTCCCGGGGAGGAAGCCGGGAACGTCGACGAGCGTGACGAGCGGCAGGTTGAACGCGTCGCAGAGGCGGACGAAGCGGGCGCCCTTTACGGAGGCGTTGATGTCGAGCGTCCCGGCGGCGACCGCCGGATTGTTCGCGACGACCCCGACCGGCCGGCCCTCGAGGCGCGCGAACCCGACCCGGAGGTTCGTCGCCCACGCCGCGTGCACCTCGAGGAACGAGCCCCGGTCGACCAGGCGCTCGATGACCCCGAGGACGTCGTACGGCACCTCGGACGAGTCCGGCACGATCCGGACGAGCTCGGCGGCCGCGCCGTCCGGCGGGTCGAGCGGCTCGGCGAGCGGAGGCTCCTCGAGGTTGTTGAGGGGAAGGTAGCCGAGCAGGCGCCGGGCGAGGTCGATCGCCGCCCGGTCGCTCCCGACCGTGAAGTGGGAGACCCCGGAGCGCTCGGCGTGCGCGTCCGCGCCTCCGAGCGCCTCCATCGTGACGTCCTCGCCCGTCACCGCACGGACCACGTCCGGACCGGTGATGAACATCTGGGCGGCCGGCTTCGCCATCACAACGAGATCGGTGATCGCCGGAGAGTACACCGCCCCGCCCGCGCACGGCCCGAGGATGAGCGAGATCTGGGGGACGACGCCCGAGAGGAGAACGTTGCGGTAGAACACGTCACCGTAGCCGGCGAGGCTCATCACCCCCTCCTGGATCCGCGCCCCGCCCGAGTCGTCGAGCCCGACGATCGGGACGCCGGCGCGGCGGGCCGTGTCCATGATCTTCACGATCTTCTCGGCGTGCGCCTCCCCGAGCGCGCCGCCGAAGACCGTCGCGTCCTGCGCGAACGCGCACGCCGGCCGGCCGTCGACCTCGCCCCAGCCGGTGACGACCCCGTCGCCCGGGATCCGCCGCTCGGCGAGGCCGAACTTCTCGACGCGGTGCACGACGAACGGATCGATCTCGGTGAACGTCCCGGGGTCGAAGAACGCCTCCAGGCGTTCGCGCGCGAGGAGCTTCCCCGCCGCCTGCTGCCGCTTCTGGCGGTCCGCGCCGCCACCCTCCCGCGACTGGCGGCGCAGCACGTTCCAGCGGTCGAACCGCTCGCTCATCCGAAGCTCCCGACGCGCACGTCCCCCGCGACGACCGCGTGGACGAGGCCGTTCGTCCCAACGAGGAGCGCGCCGTCATCGGCCAGCCCGACGATGCGACCGGCCGAGCGGCCGTCCACGAGGACCGGCTCGCCGACCCCGAAGAGGAGACGGCGGCACCGCTCGACGACCGTAGAGCCCGCGCGCGGTTCGGCGAGCGCCCGCCGGGCGCGGACCGCGGCGTCGACCATCCTCGTCTCGAGCCCGTCGAGCGGGACGGGCCGGCCCACGAGCTCCTCGAGGGAGACGGCGGAAGCGCGCACCTCGTCCGCAAGCTCCCCTTCGGCGAGGCGAACGTTCACCCCGATCCCGGCGACGACCGCGCGCGCGCCCGACGGGCCGGCGACGGCGTCGACCAGGATCCCGGCGAGCTTGCGCGCCCGCTGGTCCGGACCGAACGCCACGAGATCGTTCGGCCACTTCAGGCGGACCGACGCACCATACGTCCGGGCGAGCTCGACCGCCACCTCCGCGCCGAACGCGAGCGGGAAGAGGGGGAGCGGCGGCCCCGCGGGCCGTAGGACGACCGAAAGGTAGAGCCCGCCGCGGGGCGAGCTCCAGCGGTGATCGGAGCGGCCGCGGCCCCGGCTCTGAGAACGCGCCACGACCCGCGTCCCTTCCTCCGCCCCGGCCCGGGCGAGCGCGAGCGCCCGGTCCTGGGTCGAGGGGAGCTCCTCGTAGAGCTCGCGCCGGACCATCGCGGGCAGCACCAACGTCACGAGGGAGGGAGACCCTTAACGGTTGGGGAGACCGTGAGGCGGAGCCGCAGACCCCCGCGCGAAGCCCTCATCTCCCCCGGGCCGTGGGAGGCAACGATGGCCACCACCGCCGAACTGCTCTCCTCGGTCGCGCACGACATCGAATCGGAGGTCCGCCGGCGGCTCGAAGGGTTCCTCGGCGGGATCCTGCGGGCCTACCTTCCCCAGACCTGGGTCTTCCGGACGGACCAGGACGTCGCGAGCCTCGTCGTCGACCGGGACGGGCGCGCGAGCGTCGTGCCGGGAGCGGCGCCGTCGCCCGACGTGACGGTCGAGGTCGGCCGCGACCGGCTCGAGTCCGCCCTTCGGGCACGATCCCGCGCGGATCCCCCGCCCCCGGGCTCCGTGACCGTGACCCCCCACACCTCGAAGGGCAAGGTCGCGTTCGACTACGTGCGACCTCGGCTCGGCCTTTAAGCCGCGGCGGCCGCCCGGGCGACGTGCGCGGGCGAGGGAACGGTCGGCCCGTCGTCCACGACGGAGAGGCTCAGGGGGGCCCGTTCCGGCCGATCTCGCGGAGCCGCTGGACCATCTTCACGGCCGCGCGCACCGCGTTCGCCGCGTTCTCGATCCGGTCCTGGGCCTGGAGCCGCGTCTCGCCCGGCCCCGAGATGCCGAGGCCGACGGGCTTTCCCGTGTCGACGGCGAGGTCCTCGAGCTTCCGCGTGGCCTGCTGCATCACGACCTCGTCGTGCTGCGTCTCGCCCTCGATGACCGCCCCGAGCGCGACGACCGCATCGACGTCGCTCCGGCCGAGGAGCGCCTTCGTCGCGAGCGGGAGGTCGAAGACCCCCGGGGTCTTCACGACCGGCCCGAGGCCCGCCCCGAGGAACGCGATCTCCTCCTTCGCGCGCTCCAGCATGAGGAGCGTCACGTCGAAGTTGAACTCGCTCACCGCGATCGCGATCCGCGTCCGTCCCTGCGCTCCCGTCCTTTCCGTCCGTGGCGGCATCGATGGTACCTCGTGAACCTCTGGCTCGTCAGCGCGTCCGGCGGGCCGGGCCCGCGTCGGGGAACCCCTGGCGGAGGCCCTCGCCGGCGCGCCGGGCGAGGTCCTCGGGGCGGAAGAGGAGGGCGTAGGCGTTGAGCGCGTGCTCCTCGGCGCGGCGACGCCCGAGCTCCTCGAGCTCGCGGTCGTCCCGCGCCTCGGACTCGAAGACGAAGCATTCGACGACCGGCTTCGCCTCGAGCACGGCCGTGAACAGGAGCCCGAGCGACGCCTCGTGCGCGCAGGTCTTGTCGTACTCCGCGCGCCCGGGCATCCCGAGGGCGAGGCAGAGGTCGACCCCGTCCTGGCCGAACAGCTGGCGGCAGGCGACGGGGAGGTCCTTGATCCCGGGGACCGTCCGCCGCACGAGGCGGAAGCCGGTGCCGGCGCCCGCGAGGGCGCGCGCGGCATAGCGGCCGAGGTCCACGCGCGCGAACGTGGTGTCGGCGAGACCGATCCGCTTCACGGCCGCGCCTCCGCGCCCGGCGGCCCGCGCGCGAGGATCTTGTCGACGATGCGTCGCGTCGCGAGCTCGTTGTGGGGGAGCGAGCCGATCCGGACGACCTTCACGGGGACGCCGCGTCGCGCGCACTCCGCCTCGACCTCCTTCTCGTTCCAGAGCTGGTCGTAGCCGAGCGCGATCACCTGGGGACGCTCGCGCACCACGGTCTCGTAGATGTCGGTCGTCGAGCCGAGGATCGCCCGATCGACCGGCTTCAGCGCCTCGACCATCTCGCGCCGGACGTGCTCGGGCACGTACGGCTCGTGCTTCAGGCGCCGCGCCGTCTGGTCGCGCGCGACCACGACGACCAGCTCGTCGCCGAGGCGCTTCGCCTCGGTGAGGAAGTAGAGGTGGCCGGGGTGGAGGAGGTCGAAGACCCCCGTCGCCATCACGCGGACGACCATGCCTTCCACGCCTGGACGATCGCGCGCCCCTCGAGGAACGGCCAGCCGTGCGCCTCCGCGAACGCGCGGGCCGCCTCGGGCGCCCGCGCCCCTCCGGAGTCGCCGAGCATCTCGCAGACGGTCGCCGACTCCGAGAGGCCCGCCATCCGGGCAAGCGAGACGGCGAGCTCCGTATGGCCCTTTCGCTCGCCGAGGAGACCGCGAGCGGCGTAGAGGAGCGGCACGTGGCCCGGCGAGACGAACGACGCGCGAAACCGTGCGCCGAGCTCCTCGTCGGAGAGCCGGGGGGCGGCGGCCGCCAGCTCGCCGAGCGCGCGGATCGTCGTCGCCCGGTCGTTGTCGGGCACGCCGGTGAAGTTCGAGCGGTGGTTCACGGTGAGGCCGAACGAGCTGCGGTGGTCGTAGCGCGGCGCCTCGGCCAGCCCGGCGACGTTCGGATAGGTGCGGCTCGCGAGCGCGAGGAGCTCCGCGTAGAACGGGAGGTCGAGCCGGCGGCGGAGCTCGTCCGGGATCGCGGTGCAGATGAGCCCGCCCGCCTCGCGCCGCGCGAGGCGCACGAGCTCGGGGGTCGCAAGCTCCGAGAGGAAGACGAGATCGGTCTCCGCCTCGCGCTCGACCGCGTCGAAGAGGAGGATCGGCTCGCCCGCGGCGAGCGCGGAGGCGGCCGGGGCGAGCGCGGGCGGGACCCCGCGGGGGACCTCCTTGCCGAGCACGACGGGACGAGCGACCGCGAGGAGATAAGGAAAGTGTAGCTACTCAAAAATGGGTTGATGACCCAGGAGGACGAGGAGAGACGAGCGCGCGCACGCCGCCGATCGGTCGGACCTTCGACCCGGGGCCGGCCCGCAGAGCGGGCGCCCCTAGGAGGTGATCCATCTGCAGGTTCCCCTACAGATACCTTGTTACGACTTAGTCCCCCTTGCTGAACCGAAGTTCGAGCGACCCGGATGAGCCACCCTCACTCCGACCCAACTCGGATGACTTGACGGGCGGTGTGTGCAAAGAGCAGGGGCACATTCACCGCGGGATGTTGACCCGCGATTACTACGGAATCCATTTTCATGAGGGCGAGTTACAGCCCTCAATCCAGACTACGATGGGGTTTCAGGATTGCCTTCCCCTTTCGGGGTCGGATCCCATTGTCCCCACCTTTGTAGCGCGCGTGTTGCCCGGGAGATTCGGGGCATACGGACCTACCGTAGACCTCTCCTTCCTCTGCCTTAGCGGCAGCGATCCCCTCAGTGTGCTCT